>JAAEMK010000807.1 GCA_024225635.1 Desulfobacteraceae bacterium
CTATATAAGAGGTATGCAGCGTTTCATTAGTGACGCTGAATGGAATGAACCTAAAATAATGGCTAAATACCACAAACTGGCAGTCGAAGACCTTGGAGATCCCGATGGTGCGCTAATCTTTGATGAAACTGGCTTTGTTAAAAAGGGTAATAATTCTATTGGTGTTGCTAGACAGTACTGCGGTTCGGTTGGAAAAGTCGAAAATAGTCAAGTGGGCGTTTTTGCCGCCTATGTTTCATCTCAGGGCTATTCTCTGGTCGATAAAAGGCTCTATCTGCCTAAGAAATGGTTCACCAAAGAATATGAAGATCGGCGTAAAAAATGTAATCTACCGGAAGATATCGTGTTTAAAACAAAGCCTCAACTTGCTGTTGACATGTTGAACGATATTGTCTGTGAAGGGACTATCCCATTCAAGTATGTTCTTGCGGATTCCATATATGGAGAGAATCCCGGGTTCATTGACGCAGTTACCCGCTTGACGGGTGTCACCTATTTTGTGTCAATTGGTTCGGGCACTTTATGTTGGCTCAAACAACCTCGCACGATTGAAAAAACATACAAACATAGGGGGGAACTCAAAACTCAAAAAAAATTACTTGTAGGAGAAAAAAGCCCTATCCAAGTTAACGAGTTAGCCAAAAACACTGATGATTATTTTTGGTATCAGCGAACCATCTCAGAGGGCACCAAAGGCCCTATTGAATATGAGTTTACAAAACGTCGGGTTTATTTATCCCAAAAAGGCGTTCCTAAAAAATGTGTATGGTTGATCATAAAAAGGACATTGGGGGATAATCCAGATTATTCATATTACATTTCAAACGCCTCTACGAGTGTTCGATTGCCATTATTTGTATGGCTTAGCGGACTTCGTTGGGCTGTTGAGCAATGCTTTGAAGAAACTAAATCTGAGCTGGGCATGGATCATTATGAGGTTCGAAAATTCAAGGGGTGGCACCATCATATTTTAGTTTGTATGTTGTCTCATTTCTTTCTCTGGCATTTGAAAATCAAATTGGGAAAAAAAAGCACCATCTATTACTTTGTCCCAGCTTAGAATTCTGTTCGAAGTTGTATTGCCTTTACGAAAGAAAGATTTTGATTTTGTTATCGGAATGGTACAAGGCATCCAAATTAGGAATCATAAGGCCTATGTATCTCACAGAAAGCGGAAACTATGCGAGGAAGTTGATAGAGAATGAATTTTCCTTTTCTGCTTTTTATGGGCAGATCATGTAACACACGAAAGGGCGTTGGGTTCCGATATGGTTCTAAAACTCGAGGCTATGCTACGTCCTTTTGCCGTTGGAAGGAGTTTAATTGCATGAAAGCCAAGGTCGTAAGGGGAAAAATATCAAAATAATGAATCTATTGCCCCTACCTTGTGACATGCTCGCCTACGCCCAAAGCAATTTATTTGTCAGAAACGGAGCTATATTGCTACCTTGAAGATGATATAGTAAATAAATATCGTTGTAATGTTAAGCTCGATTTCATCCCCACAAAGTATGGGGATCTTTTGATTTAAGACAGCATTTCTTTTGAAACAGGTTCCCACCGGCAAATTCTTATTTGTTGTTCAGCTCCTGTTTTAGGTAGCATTTTTCTGCGAATACGGCGATTTCCGCTTCGAGGTTGGGCAGTTCCGAGTCCCCGAAGACGGCATCCATGAACGGAATGATCCGGTCGTGGATGGTGACCGCGCTCTCCCTGTGCTGCTGGGTGATGGACTGGATCTGGGAGGTGGCGGCGGTCTCCTGCATGCAGCCAAAGGGCCCCACATGGTAAATCCCGCTGACTTCCGGCATTCGTCCCTTGGTGAACATGTAGGCTTCACCAATAGATATGGGCGATTCCCCCTGGATATGCTTGTCATAGACAAGGGCGTTCTGGATGTGGCTGATGATATCATCCGACTCGTGGCATTTCCGTCCTTCCAGGTATTGCTGGAAGGGGGCGTAGAGTTTCTTGCCCCTGTTCTGCATGTAGCTTTTTTTCAGGCGGGCAAAGAAATATTTTTTCCAGTCCAGGGAGCGCTTGAACTCCCTGATGGCTGTTTTGTTTGTATACTCTATCCACTGGCTGATGGGGGCCAGTTTGGTTTCAAGGCCGTACTTCTCCAGGAGAAGAATGGAGTGCTGGTTGGCTTTTTCATGGAGGCGCACAAAAATTTCACCGTTTACGATCACAATGGGTTTTCTTTTGATCCCGGGATCGAGCAGGGCCTCGAATTTGTCCTTTGATTCGGCCATGAACGGAACGATCTCCCTTGCCCGGGCGTTTCTTCCGATCATTTCATAGAGCCTTGCTGTGAGAAGTTCATACATTTCCCGGGCGGACCCTTTCTCCTTTTCATAGGGGCGGGTCCTTAAAAGGGCGTTTCCCAGGATATCCAGGCAGCAGGTGCCCTTGAAAAGGGCCATGGCCTGGCGCACGATTTCAGCCTCCGTTAAAGGAACGTTTGTGTAGTCCCGGTCGGCGTCGGGACTGAAGATATCCACCGATCCCAGGCCGTTTTCCCTGAAAATCTGTTTCAAAAGAACATGGTACTGGCCGAACCTGCAGGGGCCCTGGGCCATGGGCTGAAAAATGACCGCATCTTTTTGGGGGTCGAAGCCCCTCTCCCCGAGGGAGTGCAGCCAGGCAATGCTGTCGCCCACCTGAAAGGAAAAGGGGACGCAGGTGTTTGTCCCCACGATTTTTTTGGAGATCGCCCGGGCGGCTTTTGTCTGTGTGGGCATCACCTCGGATTTGAGCCCGATGGCTTTGAAGGTGGCCGAGAGGATATGGGCGTTGTCTCCCAAATAGGGGATGCCGATGAGTTTATTTTCCAGGACCAGGCGCGGGCCGGGCTTTCTGAACGCGTCAAGGCGCAGCATCCTGGGTTTGTGTTTTTTGACGACCTCATAATTGGCAAGGGTCCGTGTTCCGAACTGGGCATTGCTCGAGTGCCCGTCGGTCTGGAGCACAAGGTGGGGTTTTTCCGCGATATTCGTAAGATACTCCTCATGGTAGAGGAGTATGGAATCCGTGCCGCAGTTGAAGTTTGTGGCCCGGACCGGGAAGTAATTGAATCTCAGGGCGGTTTCAAGGGTGTAGCGGATGATCATCTCCCCCTGGAACCAGTACATGTTTTCAGCGATATCATCGATGGCGTAGTCCGGCGGCCGGAGAAAAAACGAAGGAATAAAATGGAGACCGTATGACGCAAACAGATCGTGAATGGAAGAGCTGGCCTTGTTATCCAGGAGGGTGTACCCCCTTCCGATGCCGATGAAAATCTTTTCGCCCTTTTTCGTCAGGTTCCGGACGATTTTATCGCCCAGCTGATATATTTCGGCCAGAAAGGTTTCCTGGGCTTTTTGGGCCTTTATTACGGCGCGCTTGACATCTTTAATGGTGAACCGGCTGCCGTAAACCCGTGTCAGGTCGCTTAAAAGGGCTTTTTCAATTCCGTGGGCCGGATCGTTGAAATAGATGACCGGAAGCAGCGCGTCCCGGTTGTCAATTCCAACGGCATCCTTGGCAAGGAACCCGCCGCCCGCGACATAGGGGCAGAACCTCTTCTGTTTCAAGCCGGACCCGATGGCGTTCACGAGGAGTATCTTGTCCCGGCCCGCCCGCAAATGCTTTTTCAGAAATGCGGCGTGGCCGTGGGCAAGCTTCACGGGAAAGCAGGTCTCGGAGTGTGAATAGTGAACGCCAAGATCAACGATGGCGTCATCGGATTCCGGGGAGACAGCGACATCAAACCCCAGTGCGTGATAAAGGGCTGCATAAAACACCCCTTTTTCATTGAGGAATGTCAGGCTTCTGGGAATCAGGACCCGTTGGTTATGGGGTTCGCATTCAAGGTCCACGGTATATCTCGCCAGGTGTTTCCTCAACCTCTTTTTGTAACGTGAGACGTAATCAGGGGCCTTTCGGTCGCAGGTATCCGTATTCCCCTTGGGGCAGGCGCCCCCCGAATAGATATAATCATCATCGACTTTGTAAACCTCAAGTTTGCAGTCCTTGAGGGTGCAGGAGTCCGGGATGACGGTGCTGCATCTTTTTTCGGATTTGGAGAATCGGGCGTCGGCAAGATCCAGTCCCCGGAACTTGGATTCAAAGGCGATGCCCTGTTTTTCGAACTCCCTGATTTCGTTATAGGCTGCAATAACGGCACCCTGGGCGCCGAACAGCTGCCTGTGGGGGAAGGCATGAACCTCCATCCCCGTGTGCAGGGCCAGTGCCGCAAGGCAGGCCTTGCCGTTGAAGGGGCCGCCCTGGGCGGACGCAAACGCCCCGAAGGTCTCATTGCCGATGAACTTGTTCACGTACCCCCCCATGAATCCGTAGGCGATGGCGGCAGCGATCTCCTCCTTGGGAAAGCCCAGGGCGATGAGCCGGGCGATCCCCGCTTCCGTAAATACGCCGCAGGTGTCGTCCACCAGGGGGGTCTTCTCCGCCTTGAGGGCATATTCATGAAAGGATGTGCCGATATCCAGGCCGATCATCTCGATCATGTTCTGCATGGTCTGGCCTGTTCCCGCCATGCAGCTCAGGTTCATTTTCGATTTTTTGACGGTGCCGTCCCCGTTGAACAGGGTAAACTTCGCGTCCTGGCCGCCAAGCTCGAAAATCGTATCCACCTTGTGGTTGAAATGCTTGACACCCAATGCATGGCATGTGATCTCGTCCTTCACAAGGTCAATGCCGCCGGTATCCGGGTTCCGGGAAGTGTCTGTGAAGAGCTTGTGATAAAAGGCGCCGGATGATCCCGTATATGCCACCGCCCTGATGGTGAGGCGGTCGCCCGCGCATTCCCGGAGCTGGCGGAAGATATCAAGGACCGTCTGAAGGGGTTTTCCGTTGGTGTAAAGGCAGATTTCAGCGATCATGTCCAGGCTGGAAGCATCGGCGACAATGGCTTTTGTGGTGGTCGAGCCCCCGTCAATTCCCAGGATGACCTCTCTCTTTTCCCGGTCGGCCATTTTGTAGAGGATCAGGTCCCCGTGCCTGGCAACGGGCTTTGCCTCATTGTAGATGCGTACCTGTTCCAGTCCCTGGTTCAGGGGGGAGGTGGTTTTGACGGTGGCTTTTTCAGCCTGGGCAATGGAAAGCAGGTCCTCGCTGTTGAATTTTCCGGTCTGATGCCGGGCCTTTACAACGGCGCCCACGGCCCCGGACTTTTTAAAATCACGGGGCACCGAGATCTCCATAGCCAGTTTCTTTTCAAGCATTTTTACAAGATGGGCGTTTTCAAACACTCCCCCTGATACAACCGCTTTTTTCCCATCATCGAAACGCCGGGTCTTAAGGACGTCCGAAGCGTAATTTTTTATAATCCGTTCAAAGAGCCCGCATAATATATTGCTGATCTCCTCTCCCCGGTTCTGGAGATGAATCATATCCGACTGGATCACCACCCCGCACCGGCCGCCCACATCGATCTCTTTGGTGGATGCGCTGATCGTTTCCCCTGTTTTCCGGAAGATTTTCCCGAGCTGTTCTTGAAGGATGCCCCGGTTGGTCCGTTTGCATGTACCAAGCCTTACGGGAAATTCACTTTCAAAGAAGCGCCTGCATTGCCGGGTGATCAGGATGCCGCTGCCTCCCCCGCACTTGGTGCCCGTGGCATGATCCGACACGAATGATCTGGCCTCTCCCCGGCTTACGAACTGTTCTCGTTCGAAATAGTAGGGATCCCTGGCCCCGATATGGAAGATATAGTCGGCGTCCGGTGCGATGATTCCGATGCCCGCGGGAATGGTGATGGTGTCATGGAAAAAGGGAACGCCCAGAATGTTTGCGAAGTACTCGCCACCGCTTCCGGTGAATGCGGTGGTGATTATATTCTCAAACCCGTATTGTACGATGATATCATCGTAAACCTCCTTCAGCGAATCCGCAGGGTTCCCGAAGTGCATCAGGGATTTGGGTGAAGAGACAATTTCCCATGCGCTGTTCATCACAACCGCATGCACACAATCCGTACCGATATCAAATCCTGTATAGTATTTTTCCATGCTGTAGTCGACTTTATTTGTGGGTGTACCTGAGCCGCTGGTTCAGGTAGCAGGTTAGGGGCTCGGAAGTGATACATTCCGTAATTCTGCAAGGCGCTGCCGGGCAGGCTGCCAAAATAAAAGGTATGTATCAGTCCCCAAAATGTATGGTGCGCTTAAACAACAAGTGACACGATCCGGGCGCTGTTCTTTTGCCCTTTTTAAAAGTCGGAATATTAATAGAGATAATATATCCTTCTTTTTACGTCAATACAAAAAGATCCTGTTTCCTTCTTTCATTTCGACAGGGTATCCAATCGGTACCGCCTCAATGGCCCCTGAAAATCAACCTGTTGGTCATTTTTGTTTTTTATTAAATAATTTTTTCTTTACAATCCGTTGTATATTTTTTATCCTATCGTCACTGATTGAATTTAACATGACAATTCCATCTGTTTGCTTATCGTTCCATGCTCAACCTGCTTAAAAGATGAATTCCATCGACCGCTGCCAATATTTTTCGATATTCTCGTCCCTCGGTTTTTTAAGACTTATTGTTTTTTCACAATTGCTATTTGAGTCTATAAAAAAATCGGTATACCCCTGAAAGGGGTGTGACCGGCTTCTCCCGAACTTTATACATGTCTGATAAACCGCAAGTGCCGACAAGATTACAGGGATATGTAATCGAAGGGGCGGAGCTCCTTTCGCTGGTTCTATCTTTGCTTTTCCTTATCCTTTTTGCCAATGCGCTAACTGGGGTTCCCGTAACGAGGTGAATCAATGAAAACCAAATTATTGATCGGCATAACCCTGTCACTTCTTTGTATCGGACAAACGCTTTTATCCGCTCCGTTGGAAGTGCGTTCCGTTTACTTCGATCCCGTCGATGGCGGTGTTTCGGTTGTGATGAAGGTGCCGGAGGGAACAAAGCTGAAGGTGGCGGACCTGCGCCTGCTGGAAGACGACGCCTTAACCGCCGCTGCTGCAAAGGTCGGGCTTTTGTATGATTCCCCGTGGAAGAATTATTGGGTGCTATGTATCGACACCAGTGGGTCCGTGGCTGGGAAGCCGTTACGGGAAACCAAACGCGCCCTGAAAGCTGTTTTAAGCCAAAAGCTGTTTAGAGCGAAAGATCGAATTGCACTGATCTCTTTTGAGAATAAATCCCGAATAATTCATTTTTTTGACCTGTCTACGAAAATTCTTGAGAAAGTTGACGCATTGGCATGGTTGAGAGGGAATAAGAGCGTTTTGTATCAGGCCCTCTATGACTCCCTTGATCTTCTTGAAAAACTTCAGCCTGCGCCACCTGAACAGAGGCAGATCCTCGTCATTTCCGATGGCAAGGATGAAGGAAGCCGAAAAAAGAGCCTCAAGGACGTCAGGGAAAAGGCCATTGATCTTGGCATAGCTATCCATGTCGTGGCAAGTGTGCATAAGAACCGTGTTGAGGAAGACCTTCGCGAAGAATTTGTCCGGGATTTTAAAGCATTGGCAGTGGAAACCGGTGGAATATTCGAACACGCTGAACCCGGTGGGGGCCATGATGCGCTGGCTCGGGTTCTGCAGAAAGCCATGGCGACCCCCGTGGTCTATTTTGAGCGCAAGATTGACAATACCGGGCCAAAGACAAAGACGGTAGGGGTCCAATTGCAATTACCGGACGGTTCATCCGTCAGGCACAGCATCCCCATGGGTATGCCGTCGACAAAGCGCAGGTCATCGAAGGTTTTTGTTTTATTATTGTTGCTTGTAGCGCTTTTAGTGATGGTCTCAATTATAGTGATCTCCCGTCGTGCTCACAGGGAAATCAAAGAACCTGAAAAGCAGGCGCCGTATAAGGAACCATCACAAGTCGATTTACCAGGGCCGGAGCATGAATCACTGCGGATGACCCAGGTGGGCGACTATGATACCCCCGTTTCCGGTGCGCGAACTCCAATTGCCGTTTTAGTGGGTGTCAGCGGCATCCTCGAGGGACAAGAAATTCCTGTGGACAAAGAGATCTTCTACGTTGGGGCCAGTGATGAATGTGATCTTTCCATGCCGGAAGACGATTATGTCTCTTCGGTTCATGCCGTCTTGCATTTCGAGGGCGGCAGGCTCTTAATCTTTGACAAAGGCTCACAAAACGGCACCTTTGTAAATGAAGAACAGATTAAAGATACGGGGGTTGCGCTCAATGCAGGGGACCGTGTTCGATTTGGAATGTCGATTTTTGATATTGCCGAGGCGCCGCGATGAGCCCATCGCGTTTTGACAGACTGTTCCGGACGGTCCGAATACTTTTTGTAAGTTTGTGACGATGTTTCCCCATGGTGATGTTTCCCCATGAGGATGTCTGTGCAGGATACTTGCGAAAGTTGCGGCGGCCGGATAGATTTATTGACTTTCTCAACACGCATCAAGGAGATCGATATGAGTAATAAAATGCGTAGCCCGGTGCGGCAATGCCCCAAGGGACACACAATGGATCCTAACTGGGATACTTGCCCCTATTGCGAAGCTGAAAAGAAGGGGCAAACCAAGAGCAGCCGGCCAAACGCGGCTGCCGCTTCAGGCGACAGGGAAACAAAAGTAGGGGAAGTGCTCAAGGAGGGCGGAAGCCGCGAAACAAAGAGCATGCCGTCTCAGCCCCAGGCGGCGTCCGGCGCCGGGGGGCATGTCGGGGTGGGTGAAACCCGCCGTATTGTAGGTGTTTTAATCACCTATTCCTGGCTTCCCGAAGGTGAGCTTTTTCCGGTTCGCGAAGGGAAAAATTTCATTGGCAGCGGCAAGGTCAGCAGTGATCCATCCCATCCGGAGTGTCACATTCAAATCTCCAGGGATGTCAAGATGTCGTCTGAACACGCCTTGATTCTCTGTCGTCACGGCATGTACGAAATCATCGATCAAACCAGCAGTAACGGCACTTTCTTTAACGGCGAGATGTTGATGTCAAATAAGTCTACGGAACTGTCTGATTATGCGGAAATCAGGACCGGCAATACGTTATGGACGTTTATCAAGATCAAGCCTCCGGGAGAGGGTGTAAGTGCGGCGCCGAAAGCGGAACCCCCGACGCCTCCACCCACCGGCGAACAGCCGGGTGACAAGGACACATTCATTAGATAGTGTCCATCCCAAGCGGCGTCTCCAAGACCGGGCTGTTTTTTTTCAATACTTTCCCACGGCCCAAAGACGTTTTGATACGGTCGTCAACCGTTGTTCATGTTACTAAAGGAGAACCAAAGAATGAAGCCCCTCGAGATCAATCTGGTACTGACATGGGGTGCTGGACTTACCATAACGATCAGTCTCGTCGGCCTGGGAATTATATACAGGCGACAACTGATGGATTTTATAAAAAATAATTTTGAAAAGATCAGGTTTAAACTCGGGCCTGGAGAGATTGAGCTGGACATCAGGCGGTTGGAGGAGGCTCGAGGGCGGGTTGACATTCCCCCAATCCCTGAAAGCAGACAGGGGATGGATTCAAAGCAGGCATCCAGGGAAGAGCCGGATCTGTCGGAACGCGACATTGTCCTCAATAAATGGGGCGGCTTGAAGCAGATTGTCAATGATGCCGCTATCGGCCGGAAGGGGCGATTCCCCACGGGTTCAAAAGTCCAGGATGTGGTCAAGTGGCTGGTCGGAGCAAATCTGATCACCGTTGATTTGTCCGATGCGATCACCATCCTCTTTGAGGAAGGAAAGAGAGTTATGGACGACTCCTGCAAAGTTGATCGCGAGTATGCCTTCATGTACGAAGAGATAGCTGACGCCGTGGTCGACTGGATGATGTTGAATGTTCTCTCTCCGGAGGAGGAACAAAGGCGTGAAACCGTGGTTGGAGAAATGGATGCAGGTGTATTTTTTCCAACGCCTCGTCCGGGGGAGCCGATAGCATGGCTGGTCGGGAAAAGCGAGAAATTGCAGGGCGACAGGTTCATTATTGACAAGGCACTGTATCGAATCGGCAGAGATCCGGACAATGACCTTTGCCTTAACGAGGATGACTACGCATCGGGTGGGCACGCCCGGTTTAAATTTGTGGAAAACAATCTGTTCCTTTATGATCTTAATTCCCGTAATGGAACGTTTGTTAATGGCAGAAGAATATCGGGAACGCCATGCGCGGTGCGCAAGGGTGACAAAATCAAGTTCGGCAGCTCTGTTTTTGAAGTTGCATGATCCACACGACTGCTTTTTTCCAAAGGCGGCATTGTTAGCCGGATGACACTACCCAATGCAAAATTGGAAGTTGCGGCACTTTCTGAGACGGGATACGTCCGCAGTGAGAACCAGGATCACATGAGCGGTTTCGTCATACCGTCAGGCCATCTTTATATCGTGGCGGATGGAATGGGAGGGCACAAGGGGGGGGCTGTTGCCGCTGAAATGACCGTCAACGGCCTGCAGCAATATATCGGAAGCGCGCCGGCGGATGCGTCTGTTGAGGATGTTATTCGATCGGCTTTTGAAAAGGTCAATCAAATTGTCTACCATCAAGCCCATTCCGGAAAAGCCGAAATCCAGGGAATGGGATCCACGGCGGTACTCTTGCTGGTCGCGGGACGGATCGCCAGGGTGGCCCATGTGGGGGACAGCCGCGCTTACCTTTACCGCAAAAAGCGGCTGATCCAGCTGACGACGGATCACACCATGGTTCAGAAAATGGTCGAAAAAGGGATGCTCAGCCCCCAAGAGACGTTCAACCATCCGAACTCCAATATTCTTGAACGCGCGATCGGCAGCAAGCCCCATGTTGAGGCGGATATCTCCGATGAGCTGATGCTCGATGACGGCGATGCCGTGATCCTTTGCTCTGACGGGCTCACGGGGTATGTCACGGATGCGGAAATCCTGCGGGTGCTTCGTAGTCGAGCGACTGTCCAGGATATTCCGAAACGCCTGGTAAACCTGGCCTTGGACAAGGGCGGGGAGGACAATGTCACCGTTCAGTTCATTCAATATGGATCGCGCAAAGAGGCGGGGGGCAATTCCCGAGGCGTCCTTGGGAAGAAGTTCCGGAAGGGCATGCTTTTTCTGCTTTTGATCCTTTTTACAGGGGCGGCGCTCTTTGCCGGAAAAAACTATTTATCCATGGAAAGCAGGTTGGCTGATACCCGGACCCTGCTGGAAAAGACACAACAGGCCGCCCTTCGGAGCAGGGCGGATGCCGAGGCGTTGCGCACGAAATTACAGAGCGTTCTGTTGGAAAGGGATAAGAGCGCAGGGCTGTCACAGAATTATAAGCACCGGCTTAAAACAGCCGGGAATCAAGTCCATAAGGTCGAAAAAGAATTGTCCGGGATCCGGGTTACGCTGGAAAAGACACAACAGGCCGTTCTTCAGAGCAAGGCGGATGTCGAGGCGTTGCGCAAGCAATTGCAGAGCGTTCAGATGGAGAGAGATAAGGCCAGGAGTGATGCCGCAAGTTGCAAACAGAAGATTGCCGATATGGAGGCAAAGGCTGCGCTCAAGAGAGGTAGTTCCAGGCCGGGCGATTTCGCCGAGTAATCCCCGTCCCGGGAATGACGGACTTTTAGACTGGTGGATCTTCGTAAGCGTAAGGCCGGCACCGGAGAAGAAACCCATAGGAGGTAATTCCATGAAACGATTAATTGCGGTGAGTGTGATGATGTTTTTCATGGTCGCGTGCGCTACCCATGATCAGCGGGCCAGGACCGAATCAACGGCGGCCGGTGCTGGAATCGGCGCTGCCCTGGGTGCGGGTTTGGGCTATCTCTTGGGAGAAAAAGAGGGCGCGGTAGTGGGGGCGGTAATAGGAGCGACGGTTGGAGGCGCGGCAGGATATTCCTATGCCGACAGCATAACGAAGCGTCAGAAAGAATTGGAACGCAAAGAGAACAATCTGGATGCCCGTATCAACTTCGCTCGCGGTGTGAACGAAGACACCCTGAAGTATAACCAGGATCTTGAAAAACAGATAAGGATACGGGAAGCGAATATAGAAAAAATGACTCAAAAAGCTGAACAGCAGGCGTTGGAAAAGGAAATCCGGACCGCGGAACAAAACAAAGCACTTTTAAAAAATGGAATTGAAGATTTGAAGAACTTCCAGGCAAACCAACCGCAGGTTTCGGATGAGCTGGATGCCGAGATCGCCGAGTTGGAAAAAAACCTGGCACGGCTGAAAAGCAATACTTCCAAACTGGCGTCACTGCGGCATCGTTTTTAAGCGGGCCTGGAGAGATATTCTCCAATCAGGGAGATGCATGGAAGGATGAGTGCAATGGGAAAGTATATCTTCATAACACCCCTTATTCTTAGCATATTGACCGGTTGCGCGGTAATGCAGATTCAAGAGGGGAATATAAGGACGGAGCAGCGCATCGCCGCCAAAGCACAGGAACTCGAAGAATTGGAAAAACAACGGGTTGACATTGAA
>JAAEMK010000808.1 GCA_024225635.1 Desulfobacteraceae bacterium
CATCGTATGCATTTCCTATCAACCATGTTTTGACCCTTCCCTTTCTTGATCGTGTTTTGATTACTACCTAAAACCTACCCTAGGTTTCAAGGTTTTGGCTAAAAAAACCTACCCTAGGTTTTGTAAACCCGCGTGATTACTGACCGAAAACCTACCCTAGGTTTTTACATTTCTCCTGTGGATAACTCTAAATCCTATTTAACATAATGATGATTATGCGAAGTATCTGTACTGTCCTACAGTGGATAACCGAGTTGCCGATCTTTCAGCTTGTCCCTCCATCGTCTTGACTCGCTTTGTTTCTCAGAAGTGAAATTCTGTTCTGGTGGATTGTGATCACCTGGCGTCTTGTCTTTTACCGGATGTACTGCGTCCTCCCATCGTCTGCCGTTTAACCAGGTTGCAGGATGTGGAATGTATTGCGGATCGCTCCAATCCCCAGCGTTTGCGTGTGCTTCAAGATTGGCAACCATGGCAACGAACATCAGTTCTGTAGGGCTGAGTTTTTTCCACGCTTTGGCCGCCTCTCGCTTGGCGACCTTGCGTGGCCATAGTTTCCAGAAATCGGTAAATGACGCGGTTTTGACCGTATCTTTTAAGACCTTTGTTGATTCCTTTTGTTGATTACTCTCCGTCTCACGGAGTACCCCCTCTCCGTGTGACGGAGTACCCCCCCCCTCTTTTGACGTTAGGGGTACTTCGTGTGACGGAGTACCCCCTCCTTCCTTAATGACCTCCGGAAAGCTGATCGCATACCGGCTTGTAACGTTTTTTCCGCTTTCTTGCCCGCCTCTTTTCCTGGCTAACCAGTCATTATCGACCAGTTCATTCAAATGCTTGCAGACTGTGGACACGGAATAGCCACACTCAGAAGATATGCGGGCGAGTGAGGGCCAGGCGCATTGGTTTCTTGAGTTCATGTAGGTCGCTAGATAAAGCGCCAAATGCTTACTAATGGAAGGAATTGCGGGATCGGTATGGATCAGGTTGCCCCAATTACAATGGGCAAGTCCTACTGTTCGGACTGGATATGACATTGCTAACTCCGTGCAGGGTTATGATTTAACCGAGTCCGGATGACGAAATGGCAATGTTGTTGCGAGGTATGGGGCGAAAGCCCTATAATTGCCTGATCGAGCCGGATACTCGGTATTGCTGTTCGGTCAACAGTGTCACCTGTTGGCTGAGTTTTCCGATTCTATGACCGAGTTGGAAAATAAGCAAATTTTAGCCCTGGGGTTTTGCCTCAGGGCTTTTTTTTATCTCCATTGATTGTGGTGGGGTTGATCCCCTATAATCGCGCACGTCGGGCAGACACCTCGACATACTGGTGACGCCTGGCGTGAATTCTCCCGCGCCTTGTATAGACAGTTTAGCCCTGGGGTTGTGCTCCG
>JAAEMK010000809.1 GCA_024225635.1 Desulfobacteraceae bacterium
CCCTAGTTAGAGATAAAACAGCGCCGCAGGCTACATTTTCATCATTTTTCCAACAAAAGGCACTTAGATTTGACCGATTTTAAATCTAAATGTACGAATTTTATATAAACAGCGCCGCAGGCGAAATTTTCAACAAAAAATTACCTTCCGATTGACAAATTTTGCGAAAATTTCGCTTTTTAGCACCCAATAAGGGGGGTCAGTCTGGGGCGAATGGAGGGGGGGCGGTCGCCCAACCGCCCCCCCCCTGGATCCGCTACTGGTTTCACTACGCGTAGCCTATATAGTGTAGCGCGCCCTTTTGCTGTTAGCACATTCCCTTTTACGTGCAGCCTAAAAGGGCCTGTTGAGAAATAGAATACTACTGTATTATCTGATCTCGCTTCGAAATGAACACCAAAATTCATTCAATTCAAATGCAAAGTTAGTCGTACACAATCAGTTAACTCTATGTTGACGGCGTTCCCCCCATGGGGTGTTACAACACATGTCGATCACATTGTTGTAACGGGGGTATCAACTTTTTGTCGTCGTTGACGCCCCTTTTTCAGGATTCCATTC
>JAAEMK010000810.1 GCA_024225635.1 Desulfobacteraceae bacterium
TGAAGTTGTTTTTTCAATTCCCGGTATTTTTCAACAGCACGTTCATACAGATCTTTACCGCCTTCCGCCTCCCAGTCCTCCACACTTTTAGAGGCAAACAGGTCGGGACGAATGATTTCCCGGCAATGGTTCAATGTGTGGGTGGTGGTAAGGAATTGACTGTGCGGTGCATTGTTTAAAATTTCCTGAACCGCCAGGGTCTCATCATTTACCTCTATCTTCGAGTTGCACTTTTCAATGATTGTAAAAAGTTCGTCATCGATGATCATCTGGACGGGGCTGGCAAAGGTCGATCCACCCAGACGACCCATACCGTACTGGATGTCACTTCCCGAAAGATCCAGAAGCGCCGGCATGAGTGATTTCTCCATAACAGCCTGCCCGTCTGAGATGTATGAGTCGGCCATGAAGGAGAAGGTTTCCGCTGGAATGCCGAGTCTCTCTTTGATCACCTGGGTTGCGCCTGCCCTGCTTCTCATGCTTTCCGCATTGGCCAGAAGGGCGCTGCCCGTGGACATATCCATTGTTGTGGTGTAGGTGGACCCGATAAACGGCGTCCCCGGTTTGAAAATCTGGCTCATTACCAGCATGGCCAGAATTTCCACCACCGCCAGCAGGGCGGTTCCCGCCTCTGTTACCGGTGCGGTTGCTCCGGATATGGCAAGGGAGTTGCCCACGATGGGGATACCGTAATGGCATGACTGCATAATGGTTTCCATATCCATGGGTTTAAACATCAGCGGAGAAAGTGAGGTGGGGTAGGTCAGTGCAATGGGTCGCCGGCGCAACGCCTCCACGCTTCCCGCCCTGGCCAACAAAAGCTCGAAATGGTAATTCACCGTTTCCGGGCAATAAGCCAGAATCATCAACGGTTTGGACGTATTTTGAAGCTGGATGCTCAAGGCGTGGACATCCGCCGTCTCCTGGGGAA
>JAAEMK010000811.1 GCA_024225635.1 Desulfobacteraceae bacterium
GGACCCTAACGTTTACATTGTTCCGACCATGGCCAGAGCGGTGTTGTCTGGGTGATAATGAAAGGGATCGTCATTCTGGACCGTAGACCGCTCTGGCCATGGTCGGACTCGGAATAATGTACGTTAGGAGCCCAAATCGGCGTGTAGTCTTTTATAACATATCAAGGTATCTCTGTTCCAAATTTTGCCCCGATCGGTCAATCATTGCTCGACTAATGCAACTTTTCCTACGCGACACCAGATTTTCATGGCCGCCCCCTTATCGTCAGCCGACGAGTTTGGTGACGTTGCGCGATCGGCCGTTACTCGGTCGTGTGTCGACCGATCCAATCGAAATTTTAACACACAAAATGTCATACATGAGCCTAACTTCGAACCAAATTTCAGCGAAATTGGCTGCAATACGCTAAAGTTATTCGAGTTTAAAATGTGCACACCTAAAAAAACCCTGTATACCGTATTACCTCGATTAATTCCCCCCCTCGAATAATTCCCCCCCTCGAATAATTCCCCCCTCTACGGCACATTTGAAAAATTAATTCCCCCCCCTCGAATAATTCCCCCGGGGGAATTATTCCAGACACCGTTCACCACTATTTGACGCTTGTACATACTGTGGGATGGATTTGCAGTCCACTA
>JAAEMK010000812.1 GCA_024225635.1 Desulfobacteraceae bacterium
CAAAGCTTCCTCATGTTCTAGAGGATAGGGTATGGTAGGGTTGTAGGTATAGATAGTAAGTGCTGGGTAGTATAAGGAGAGGCATTCTTTGTTGGCTTTGAGACTTATAAGGAAGAAGGGGTTTATTAAGTAGGATTGAAGACAGGTTCGGATCGGACAATTCCAACATTGAGAGTTGAGACACCGGCGAGTATTATTTACACAAGAATACCAAATTTTATTGTGAACATCTCCAATCAGCAACGCAGGAAGAGGAAACCGATTCAGTCCAACTTTATGAATGCAAACCTATAACCATTGTGCGCTGCAGCAAGATGAAAACTAAAACATTCTTGCTAATTGTGTCGCAATTTAGTGATCCTACATTTTACATGTTGAACCACACCTTGCCCCACATTTTCATCACGAAGTTGGTGGCACTTAGGTTGCCTACAGCAGCACATGGAATGCCACAAAAAAAGTTGCCTTTACTTACTTAGTTTTCTCCTCGAAAACTGAGTACTCACTTAGTATTTTCTAAAACTAAGTAAGTACGAAATACTTACTTAGTTTTACCTAGTAATATTATAAAC
>JAAEMK010000813.1 GCA_024225635.1 Desulfobacteraceae bacterium
GCCTCCCTGACATGCAGCTTTTTCCTCAACAGGGTAATCCAATCCTGAAATGTGCAGAAGGGGCAGATCCAGCCACACCATATTTTGGATAGAACACTTACCAGGACAAGGAAAACCAGGAATTTGAATAAAACTTCCAGGCCGCGCATCCCCAGGATATCTGCAAAGGCGATCCCAAATCCCCAATGGTGCTGCAATGCCATCAGATAACAGTTGCCGCCGCACCCGGCAACGTAAGGACAGGAAAGGCAAGGCAGGCTGTACCCCAAATGAATGCCGATACGGCCGCCGTACATCAGGATGATGAACATAATATGCTGACTGATAAGACGTAATCTGTTTACCATCGGTATTTAAACTTCCTTCTCCGGATGAGAGTAATGGATGAAACAACAATTATTGTAAGAAAAAACAGAGCCACTCCCGAACTCAGATTGAAGAAGGCCGTTCTTGAACGATGCAATAAAAGCGTATAGGCCGTTTTACAGAAAGACTCTCCCCCCCCCTGTTTGACAAAGAGAATATTTTCCTTACACGCGTCATACCCCTTCTGATTCAATTTTCTATCGTGCAAGGGGGTATAGTCAAAATTTAATGGGGACAGATCTATTTTTTTGACGATCCTGTTTCCATCCGCAACCATGACCGTGGCATCGGCAACAGCGGAATCAGCGGGATTAAATACAAACTTAAAGGTTTGTCCTGTCTGGGGCCAGTAATTATATATGGGGGAGACAAGGGAAAAAAATGGAAACTCATCTTGCCTGCCCAGGGGCTCTCTTTTCTCTTTTTCCGAACAATGCCCGAACATGATCAAAGAGGTCTGCGCCAAAAAAGACTGCCTTGCGATAGTGCCCCGGACAAACACCTCAAACAACGCGGTTTGACAGGCTTTAATTTTTAAGGCAGGCTTGCCGTCTATCTTTTGAATTTCCGCCCGATAATAGATTGCATCTTTATTTGAAGATTGGTCCTTCACCCTGTAAAAGGCGGTCAACTCATCAAAGTTCGCCGTATCAACACTGTTTTTCGGATATCTGCCGTGGTTTATATACAGCACCTGGGTGACAGCCCCGTTTTTGCCATTGATCTGCCGGCCATATTCCAGCCACAGGAGGGACTCGTTATTTAAAAGGGTCTCTTCCGCATAAGCATTAAATGCAGCAAATATGAGCACCATGCCCAGCAAATATTTAATTTTCATCCCCTTTGTCCCCTCCAGCAGGCGCACCCATGCCAATCCTCACCCCAAAATTTGATATTAAGTACGTTTGCAACAATTCAATGTCAAGTAATATTTGGGCCGCCCAGGCCCCAGGTGTGATGAAACCATGGCCGGGAACTTGCCTTGACTTCAGGAATTTGACGGTATAGGCTCACCCTTGAAAATGAGAATTCATCCATACAAAATCATGATTCTGTTCCTGCTGTTTCTCCCGGCCCTTTGCCATGGGGCGGCGATTGCAGCCGAACCACCGGAATGCGTGGTGTTGCTCCACGGCCTTACGCGCACGGAAAAATCCTTGTCCACACTCGAAGGTCACCTGAAGAACAACGGCTATTGCGTGGTCAACCTTGGCTATCCGTCACGAAAGAAGCCCATACAGGAGCTTTCGGTTATGGCAATACCGGCGGCAATTGAGCAATGCCGGGCCCATGACGCGGGCAGGATTCACTTTGTCACCCACTCCATGGGAGGAATTCTGGTCAGATATTACCTGGAACATAATGACGTACCGGATCTTGGCCGCATTGTGATGCTGAGCCCGCCGAACAAAGGAAGCGAGGCCGTCGACAAATTAAAGGACACGGCCGTTTTCAAATGGCTGAACGGCCCGGCCGGGGATCAGCTGGGGTCAGGCCCGGACAGTCTTCCCAAAAGCCTGGGCCCTGCCGGTTTCGAAGTTGGGATCATCACCGGGGACAGAACGGTTAATCCGATTTTGTCCCTTCTGATACCGGGAAAGGACGATGGAAAGGTTTCCATTGAAAGCGCGAGACTTCAAGGCATGAAAGATTTCCTGGTCGTACACAGGACCCACCCGTTTATCATGAACGATGAAACGGTCCTGAAACAAGTCACCTATTTCCTGAAAAACGGGGTGTTTCACCGGGATGCCGCATCGCCCCACGGGTTAAAGGCGGATTAGCAGATCCCCCTCCCCTCCTCCAGGAGCACCATGCCCATGGATGTTAGAAATTTACATTGACGCCGCACAGGAACCTGAACCCGTCATCCGGGTATCCGTAATGGACCTCATAATCCTCATCAAAGAGGTTGCGGAAGTTGAGATACACTTCACCGGATTTCGATTTTATCTTAACCGGGTAAATTATCTTGGCATCCGCGGTGGTATAGGCGTCGATCTTTTCCTCTTCCGTATTGTCCGTATCCGTGAACTGGCTGCTGTATGAACGCACCGTCCACTCCACACGGGTTCCGCATTTGAATTTTGATTTCAGGGTCGCTTTGAACGCATGATCCGGCGCATAGCTCAATTCCTTGTTATTGTCCTCATTTTCCGTCCGCTGCCACACATGGTTGAGGTCAAAAGAGAAATGATCATTGATCTTATATTTTAAGGTCGCTTCCACACCCCGTTTGGTTGCCTGGTCGACATTTTCGGGCCTGTTGATCAGATCGTCTCCCCGCTGGTATTTGATGAGATCCCGGGTGCCGGTCCAGAAGAAAGCGAGTTCGACCTGGTTCTTTTTCTGAAAATCATGCTGCATCCCAAGGGAGAGGGATACGATTCTTTCCTTATCAAGATCGGGATTGCCCCTTACCTGGTCAATGGAACCGTGGCTTGGCTGGTACAACTGGCCAAAGGTGGGAAGATTGACGCTGTACCCGCAACTGGTTTTCAGCAGGGTGCGGGGCAGCAGTTCATAGCTCACCCCCAGGTTGCCGGCAGGGGAAAAATGAAAATCCTTGGTGTAGTCCCCCCGGATGCCGGAGGTCACGATATACGGCTTTCGTTTCAGGGTGTGAACCCCATGTAGGGAAAAGGCGTTTCGATGGTGTTCTCCGGTCAGGGAATGATCGATCTCATTGTTTTCAAACGAGGCCCCCCCGCGAAGTTCATTTTTTCCCTGGTCCCCGCTCCAAAGCAGCTCTCCCCCAAGCCCTGCCGTGGAGGCGTCAAGCCGTGCCGTATCCCCGTTATTGGCCCGGTCCTTTAAATCGGTGAGATCCCCATAGGCTTTCAGGTCATAATCCATGGATTCCCCAATAAAGCCCTTGAACTTAAGATCCAGACTGCCCTTTTCATAGCGCTGGCTCGCCCCGGGTGTGGGATTGTATGTGGGGCCGGACACCCCGTGGTCGGACAGATAGTATTTTCCATTGACCTGGAGGGTGGACAAGGCGTCTGTCTCCCTGTCCCAATTGAAACTGAAATGTCCCTTGTCCCGGTGGCTGTTGGTCCTTTTTCCGTCCCTGTGGCCATATCCCGCAGCAAGGAGGAGGCTGGATTTCTCTTTGTTGATCTTGCAGGAACCGTTCAGGTCAAACCGGCCATGGGACCCTGCCCCGGTTCTGATGCGTCCGCTGGTTTTCGGCTCTTTTCTTTTCCTGCCTTTTTTCGTTTCAATATAGATGGCTCCGGCACTGCTGCCAGGGCCGAGCCACACGGGAGCCGGCGGCTTGAACACGGTTATTTTCTTTACGAGATCAATGGGAATGCTCCCCAGGTCGACACCGCCATACTGCCCCTTGTTAATGGGTCTGCCGTCCAAAAGCACCAGAACTGAGCCGGAGCCGCCGCCCCCCCGTATGGAGATCCTTGCCCCAAGACCGCTGCTGCCATATTTCACATCGACACCGGCCATGCTTTCCAGGGCCTCATAGACCTCCAGGAAATTTCTCTCCACCATTTCCTGTTCAGAGATGCTGACAACCTGGTTGGGATTATTTTTTACATAATCGCCGATCCTCTCGCCCACCACCACCATCTCTTCCAGGGTGGAGGATTCCCGGGCAAAGGCCGGGCCAGGGCCCGCCGCCATGACAGCCATCACAACACCTGCAACGAATCTCCAAATCAATCCCTGGCGCATCCAACCCTCCCCGGGCAACACTGCCTGTTGTCAGAACTATCTTGGAATCGATCCCGGCCCGGCCCCCTTTTCCCGCCCCTGTGGGAGGCGGCAAGGGGAACTCACCATTTTTCCTCAAACCCCATGGCAATTGAGTGAAAAATCAATTCCAGCATGTTTTCATCACTATCATCTTTAAGGTGAATCAGCAGCTGATCCCTGTATGCGGGCATCCTCTCCATCCTGCCTGAAATGGAAGCGGCTATCTGGGCCCCAAAGCTTGAAAAGATCTCTTTGGAGCAGCTCTGGGGCAAGATTCCCCATGCGAATTCGTCCCTCACATGTACCAGGGCGGCAACCGCGGCAACGGCCAGGGGATCACGGTCCACACTGTCGAAATTGTTCATCAACAGCGCTGCGTTTTCACGGTCCAGGTATTGGCGGATGCCCTGCTGCATGCCCTTTTTATCGGTCCCAAACCGCTCGATATGGATCTTCACCGACCGTTGGCCTTCCGGGGTCAGTTTATTCTGCAAAGCAAGGGTTTTCATCACCGATTTTTTCACGGTCCGCCCGATCAGTTCCCCAAGTTTTGTATGCTTGCCGGAACTTGTCAAGGGAATTTCATCCCCAAGCAGGGAGGCGATGCCGATCTGGTCCGTACCCGTGCCCGTGGCGATGGCGTTTGAATACCGGGAGTTTACAGCCAGCTCCTGGAGGGCCGCGCTCTTTGCTTCGGTTGCGGTTACAATGGCCCGCACCATGGCCCCCCGGGTCAGGGTCCTGTTGATAAAGAGCATGATGTTTATGGTGCCCGGCACCGGTTGCCTGTCTAAATCATCCTCATGTTTGAACGCTCCACGGGATTCATAATAATGGGCTGGGTCCCCCGCCCTTCCCGCATTTCCCTCCACGCCCCCGGTGGAAACGGCAACCACGGTGAGATCCTTGAAACTCATCTTTTCCACGGCCGCATAGTTCATGTTGGCGGCGGTTCCAAGGGACGCGCAGGCCCCGGGGTCCAGATTTTCTTCAAGGCAGATGGCCTTATGGTACTCTTCCGGCTCGCTGATGAACTTTTTGGTGAACGCCCTTTGATGGTTGCACGACTCACAGGATTGATGGTTGAGCAGCACACCGAGATCGTCCCTGAGCCCGCCGTTGATCGAGCAGGTGGAGATCACCCTGTGGGGTTGCTTAAAAATGGCGTAGGTCTTTTTCCGGTTCCGGTGGATCTCCAATGCGTCGTAACAGGTTTCCAAAATCATTGTTTTTCCTTAAATTAATCCTTGGCCTTTTCCACGCACCTGACGGCAACAAAGAAGAACAGGCAACCGATGGCAAGGAGCAGAAAATAGGAAAATATGCTTACGGGCTCATTCAGGCACGCCGCCCGGATCGCCTTGGACGCATGGGTCAGGGGCAACAGGTTCAGGAACGCTCCGGCCCAGGCGGGAAGACGGTCAATGGGAAAAAAGGTGCCCCCCAGGAACGCCATGGGGGTGATGATAAAGCTGTTGAGCATGGACTGGTCGGCATGGGATTTCACCACCATGGCAAGGGACACGGCAAGGGAGGCAAACACAAAGCTGTTGAGCAGCAGGGCAAGAAAAAAGGCCGGGCCGTAGTTGAGCCGCACGCCGAAAAGAAACCCCAGGGCCATGATCACCAGGATGGAGAGCATGGCCCGGGTCATGCCGGCCAGCACCTCCCCCCCCACATAGGAGAACTTGCTGATGGGGGCGGCCTGGAACTCTTCGAAAATATGCCAGTAAAACCTTGCGATATTGATCTCACTTGCGATGGCAAAGGCCTGGGTCATGCTGCTCATGGCAATGAGGCCGGGAATGAGGAACTCAAGGTAGGTGTGCCCCTGGATGGTGACCCCATGGCCCACGGCATAGCTGAACGCCGTTAGATACAGAAACGGCGATATGGACCAGGAAGGTATCTGGCGTGTGAGACGCCGTCTCAGGATGAGCATTTCACGAACATAGATGGCGACAATTCCGTGTATCATTTTACTTTCTTCCCTGTTAAGTCTAAAAAGGCGTCTTCGAGGTTCACCCGTCTCAAGGTGAAGTGTTCCGATTTCAAGGTTTTGAAGCGTTCCGCATCATGCCTTGTCTTGAAATAAACCGTTTCCATGCCGTCTTCCACAAGCCGGTCAATGGCCCAGGCGCCAAGGTTTTCCATGAGGTGGTCGGGGGTGTCCAGGGCCACGATCCTGCCCTGGTCCAGGAACGCCACCCGGTCGGCCAGAAATTCCGCCTCTTCAATGTAATGGGTGGTCAGGAAAATGGTGGTGCCGGTGGTCCGGATCTTTTTTATCAAGGCCCATATTTTCCGGCGGATGCCGGGGTCCAGCCCCACCGTGGGTTCGTCCAGGAACAGCACCTTGGGACCGTGGAGCAGGGCCCTTGCCACCATGAGCCGCCTTTTCATCCCGCCAGACAAAGTCTTGACCTGGCTGTCCTTCTTTTCCGACAGCTCCACATAATCGAGCAATTCATCGATTTTTGCTGAGATATCGGCGGATTTCATCCTGTACAGCCATCCGTGGATGACCAGGTTCTCCCGCACGGTCAGTTCCTGGTCAAGATTTATGGCCTGGGGCACCAGGCCGTACTGCTGCTTTGCCCGGCGAACCTCCTTTTCGATGTTGAATCCGTTGATGACGCAGGTTCCGGAAGTCGCCTGGGTAAGCCCCGTGAGAATCCGTATGGTGGTGGTCTTCCCCGCCCCGTTGGGACCGAGATAGGCGAAAATCTCGCCGGGCTTCACACTGATATCCACCCCGGCAAGGGCCTTGACCGTTTTATAATTCTTGATCAGGTTATCTACTTGTATCATTGTCATTTCAGTCCGGCTCAAATTACAAAGCCACACTGCCTTTCCCTTCTGGTTTGATTATAAAGCGCCTTGATACCGGTTTTTGCTACAAGATAAAGCCATGGATGTCAAGCAGCTTTGGCCAATGCCTGTTTGAACGTCTTGAGATTTCGATCAAATCGTGGCATTATACCCTCTTTTTGGGTGATGGTTGATAATTAAAAAACCAGGCGTGTGAAGAACACTAAAAACAACGAGTGGTAAATATACAGATGACAAAAAAAAACGCAGCCCTTACCGGGCATTACCGAAAGCTTCCCCCAGTTTTAAAGGCCATGGTCCGTATCATGGCCATCGAGACACTTGAAATGAGACAGAGGGTGATACTCGCCTGCCTCGACGAACTGGGATTCAAGAATGACAACGATAAGCATTTTGCGCAAAAAGACCTTCACCCCCTGGTGGCCTACCTTCAGGAGCTGGGCCTTCTGATCAAATTCCCCAAAGGGGTCACCTGCCCCGACGCCATAAGGACTGAAGCGGTTCAGGATGCCGTACTGGCGGATCAATTCCGGAAGATCGCCCCGGTCCTGCTGAAGTATAACCCCCTTGACAAAGGCTATCAGCGCTACTTTTTCAAAACGACCAAAGAGCTTTACAGGGCCGTCCAGCTGACGGTGTATGGGGGAGAAGTCCATGCGGCCCTGGAGGAAATTATTTCTTCCGGGTACGTCTATTCCACCACGGCCCTCCGGAAAGACTCTCCGTTTCTGACCCTCTTCAACCGCCCGTTCCGCCCCGAGGTGTTCGACCGCATTCCCCCGGAAACACGAATAAAAACCCTGAGCCATCTCCTGCAGGCGGCGGAAACCATCCTGGAACCGTCGGAAGCGGCTTTTGAGTACGGCCTTGGACTGTTGTTACAGAACCCGGAACTTCCCGCCTTTGATGCCATGTCCGGGCTGTTGTTCAGGGGGGAACTTGAACGGCACGGGAGTCTCGAAAAGGAACTGCCCCCCTCCCCGGCCCTTTCAACCCAGATGGGATGGTCCCGGATGATCCGCGGCGACAGTGCCGCCGCCCTGGCCCATTTCAAGGAGGCCATTGCCGCCATCAAAAAAAGCACCCGCAAACGAAAAGTCTTTCTGACGGGATACGGGGGCCTGTTTTTCATGTTTGCCCTGCTCAAAAGCGACTCCGCCGAGGACCACCGGGCGGCACTGGCCTATATTGATCTGGCAAAAAAACAGTACAACCCGCTTCGACGGCTCCTTGCGGGCATGAAACCCCTGTTCCTGGAAAAGGTCGGACTGCCTGCCAGGACCCATGACAACCTTGATGACTGCATTAGCGACAATCCGCTTCTCTCCCTTTTCAGCATCCTGATCCTGACCTGGCTCGATAAAAAAAGGAAAAAGAAACATATCGAAATCCTGGAGGGCATCCGGAAGAAAGCGGCATTATCCGGCCACCGGTGGATAGAAGCCGAGGCCAACGCACTGCTGGCAAAGCTTGCCAAGAACAAGAAAAACAATAAAAAACAGGCCGAAAAAGCGCATGAACAATGCGGCACCCAAAGCCTTACGGCATTGGTTCAGCCCACGCCCGCCTGGGAAAAGAAACTCAACGCCCTGATTATGATGGGGGATTCGACCAGCCCGGAACCGGACTCAGCCTATGGGAACCACCGGCTTATCTGGCTTATTGATCACAACGAAGAAGATAACACCTGCCATATCACCCCCCGGCTGCAGAAACGCTCAAAAAGCAACACCTGGACACGGGGAAGGGCCGTGGGCCTGAAAAACCTGTACGAGAATTACCATACCATGGAGGGACTGACCGATCAGGACAAGCAGGTGGCAAGCACCATCGAGGAGGAGTCGTACAGAAGCGGCAGCTACCGGTATTCCTACCGCCAGGTGGAATACAATCTTGACGAAGACAAGGCGCTCCCGGCCCTGGCAGGCCATCCGTGCATTTTCCTTGAGGATGCCCTGGAAAGCCCTGTGGAGCTTGTCATGGGAAAACCGGAGGTGGGGTTTCGCCAGGAAAAGGGAAAAATCAAGGTCCGCATGTCCCCCATGCCAAACTCTTCGGATGACAGCGTTCTCGTGGTCAGGGAAACCCCTTCCCGTTTTAAGGCGGTTCGATTTTCGGACGAGCACCTGCATATTGCCGAGGTCCTGGGAAAAAAGGGGCTGAACCTCCCGGCCCATACAGAGTCCATGGCGTCCCAGGCAATCGCATCCATCTCCTCCATGGTGACGGTCAACTCCGACCTTGACGCCGGGGAAAACGGGGATGTTAGGGAGATAGCCGCGGATTCCACCCCCCATGCCCATATAATGCCCAGCCAGGACGGGCTCAAGGTGGAATTTCATGTCAGGCCCCTCACCGACAAGGGCTCCTATTTCAAGCCCGGCCACGGGGGCGTCAATGTGTTTGCCGAAATCGATGGAGAGAAAGTCCGGGCCGTGCGGGATCTTTCCCAGGAAGAGGAACGCTTACATGACGTGATTGAACAATGCCCCTCCCTGGACCGCCTGGAGGAGGTGGGCGGGCAATGGCTGGTGGAAGGCCCGGAAGAGTCCCTCGAGCTTCTGCTTGAGTTGAAAACCTATGAGGAAGATATCGTTATTGAATGGCCCCAGGGCGAAAAGCTGCGGGTCCGGTCCCAGGTCTCCTCCTTTGATGACTTCAAGATGAGCGTCAAGAAAGACCGGGAATGGTTCAAGGCCACGGGCTCATTGACCATCGACGATGACCTGGCCCTGGACCTGACAAAGCTCATGAATCTCCTCGACCAGCCTTCTGGCCGGTTTGTCGCCCTGGATGACGGCAGCTTCCTGGCCCTGACCTGCTCCCTGAAGGAGCGGCTCAAGGAGCTGAAGGCCTACACCACCCCCCATGGCAAGGGCTTCCGGTTAGCGCCCCTGGCAACGCCCGCCATTGAAGAGCTCACCCAGAAGGCGAGTTCCCTGCGAACCGACAAGGCCTGGAAAGCCCATTGCAAACGCCTCAAGGAGGTCATCGAGCCCCAAGTGCCCCCTACCCTCCAGGCAAGCCTCAGGGATTACCAGGTGGACGGGTTCAACTGGCTGGCCCAGCTGAACCACTGGAACGTGGGGGCCTGCCTGGCCGATGACATGGGCCTTGGTAAAACCCTCCAGGCCCTTGCCGCCATTCTCCTGCATGCCGGAGACGGCCCGACCCTGGTGGTTGCGCCCCTGTCGGTCATGGGCAACTGGCAGGAGGAGTGCCGAAGGTTTGCCCCGACCCTCCGCCCGGTTGTCTTCGGGCCCGGCGACCGGCAGCAATGCCTGGACGAACTTAAGCCCTTTGATCTTATGATCGCAAGCTACGGCCTTCTCCAGGTGGAGGCGGACAAGCTGGCAGGCGTGGAATGGCAGACCGTGGTGCTGGATGAGGCCCAGGCCATCAAAAACATGAAAACCAAGCGGTCCCAGGCCGCCATGAAGCTCAATGCCCGGTTCAGGATGATCACCACGGGCACCCCCGTGGAGAACCACCTGGAGGAGCTCTGGACCCTGTTCAATTTCCTCAACCCCGGCCTCCTGGGCACCAACCGTCATTTCAAGGAGACCTTTGCCCTTCCCATCGAGCGGGACCAGGACAAGGCCGCCTCCAAAAGCTTGAAGAAGCTGATCCGGCCCTTTATTCTGCGCCGAACCAAAACCAACGTACTCAAGGAGCTGCCGGAAAAGACGGAAGTCACCCTCCAGGTGGAGATGAGCCCGGATGAAAGTGTTCTGTACGAGGCCCACCGCCTCAACGCCCTCAAGAACATCGAGTCGGCGGATGACAACCCGGGCCAGAGGCACCTGCGAATCCTGGCCGAGCTGACCCGGCTGAGGCGGCTGTGCTGCAACCCGGCCCTGGTAATGCCGGACACGGACATTCCAAGCTCCAAGCTAAGGGTGTTCGGCGACATGGTGACGGAATTGCTGGCCAACAACCATAAAGCCCTTGTTTTCAGCCAGTTCGTGGGCCACCTTGACATCCTGCGAAAATACCTGGATGATAGAAACATCAGCTACCAGTACCTGGACGGCAGCACCCGGGCAAAGGACCGCCAGAAACGGATCAACGCCTTTCAAAACGGCGAGGGGGATCTCTTTCTGATCAGCCTCAAGGCAGGCGGGTCCGGCCTGAACCTCACGGCGGCCGATTATGTGATCCACATGGATCCCTGGTGGAACCCGGCGGTGGAGGACCAGGCGTCCGACCGTGCCCACCGCATGGGCCAGACCCGGCCCGTGACCGTCTACCGCCTGGTGGTCAAGGACTCCATCGAGGAGCAGATCATCAAGCTCCACAAGGAGAAACGGGACCTTGCGGAGAGCCTGCTCACCGGCAGCGACATGGCCGGCAAGGTTTCGGCGGAAGACCTGCTCGGGCTCCTGCGGCAGTCAGAATAAAGCATCGTTTTCACGGGGGGCGCTTTTCGCGCCCCCCCTACCTGTCACACCCTGCTCCTGACACTGATAAAGGGGCTGTTTCCAGTATTCGAAAATGGTTAGAGGAGAATGGAATAAAGCCATGATGAATATTTTAAAAATAAATGGTTACAACGCTGTCATTAAATACGACCCTGAGATTGATCAATTCCGTGGTGAATTTATTGGTCTGAATGGCGGAGCTGATTTTTACGCTACAAACATTGAAGAACTTCGAGAGGAAGGCAAGATCTCTCTCCAGGTCTTTCTTGATATGTGCAAGGAAGAAGGAATTAATCCACACAAAGAATATTCTGGAAAATTCAATCTGAGAGTTCCCCCGGAGCTACATGCTGAAATAGCGGCAAAAGCGGCAAAAGCGGCAGCTGAAGGTAAAAGCCTCAATAAGTGCGTCATAGATATGTTGGACGAAGTTATCCAGCGCCTGTAACCCCTTCGCTCTGTAGCCGCATGTTATTTCTTTGAAACAAAAAGTGAGATAAATAGCCAATCAAGAAGCATTAACCTTTAACCTTTAACCGGAAAACAGATGATGCGTTATCCAACGTCAATAGAATAAGGAGGTAAAAATTGTTGAAAAGAATGGCAAGCTTCCTCATTCCTGCGCTTGCCTGCATCGGAATGTGGACAACAGTGTCATGGGCGAGTGTCAACGTGTATGCCGAGGGGGTATACACCGATTCCGATCTGGTGGTCTACCTCTATGTGGATGTGGACACCGATCCGATTCTCAGTTATGGTGTAAAACTGGCCTACAATCATTCGGATCTGGGCTCACCCGTTGTTGAGAAAAATTCTAAAGACTGGTATTTCGGGAAACAGGCTTCTCCCCTTCCCACGCCCAATGCAGAACCGGACACTTCCACTCCGGGAGAAATTATCATCGTTGGCTGCAAGCTGGATTCTGAAGACCCCCAGGCGGGTGTTGCAGGAAACAGAGTCCTGCTGGCAAAAGTCTCCTTTTCCCGATTGACCGCCAATGCCCCCAGTGCCGAACTCTTTCTTGGCAAAAGCGGCCGGTACTCCAACTTTGTCCAGGTTAACGGAAATGAACTGGATGAAACCCTTGGAGGCGCGGAAAAAACCAACCCCATTGGAGATGTCACCATTTTCTCGCGTGGCGATGCAAACAATGATTCATTTATAAATATCGCTGACATGAGTAAAATTAAAACCATGATGACAGATGAAGTTTTTTCTATTTGGGCAGACTGTAATGATGATGGATATGTTAACTTTGCTGATATGTCCTGTGTAAGCAACCGTATACCATCTACGGAAACCAATACCATAATAGTATCGGACAGAACACAAACCCTCATACCGTCAGGAGTTTACACCTGCGTTTACGGTTATTCAGGAATTAATAATCTAACCCTTGAAAGCGGTTCGGTTTCAAGACTACTCAATTTCCCCGGCAGCAATGTGATTACCATTCAATCAGATTCAAGCTTGTTTACCGTATCCAGATCCGGGGCAGCTGTAACTTTTGAAGGAACAGACGGAACGATCCTGATCATTCCGGTGGGTACGACTGGTCAACAGATTATTTTTAAGGATCAGAATCTTGATTTAATTATCCAGTCAGGACAGGTAATGCTTGGAGAGCAGGTTGTAGGGACTCAAAGTGCGGCCATTGAATAGATCAGGATAGCAAGGATGCTATCATAAAATCAATCTTATTGGAGATAAACCCTTCTTTGAGCCGAAGAATTTTGCCCACGCATCCATTGGTCACTAAATGAAATCAGCCGCTCAGAATGCGCATTCTGAGCGGCTGTACAACATGGATTCAATCAATTTTTCGAGTACCTTTTTGTTGAAATCAGTTTGGTGTCACCCGAATCGCGGCTTCCCCGAATCGGCGTAGCGCGTCCACCCAAAAGATCATCAAACACCTTGACATGCACATGGCCCGCTTCAGGCAACAGGGTTCATGCCTCTGATCTCATCCACAACAAAGGGGGTACACCGGAGAGCCGCACTCCGCTTTTTGACCCAGATCCGGGCCATGGGAAGGACGTCCCCGTTTATATTGGTCATGGTGGGCAACTCTTCGGCAAATCCGATATCCCTGGCATTAAATTCATAGTAAAAGGTATTGGCCGTAAACGGATCGCCGATTAAAACAATCTTCCCCTTTCGAAAGGGATGCTTTCTGGGAGAACCGGAAAAAGGGATATGGGTATGCTGGTCCATATCCTTGGGTTTTGAATAAGCCTGAATCTCAAATTTTTCTTTTACATCCAGAAGAGAGGAAATGGTCATGATAATTCTCCTTTCGTCAAATCTAATGTCCTGTTCTCCTGACTGTACACCAAAAAGGGGACAGGCTTCAATAGAAGAAGGCCAAATATTTCCAGTTCCCCCAAATCATTACCGGATGACATCGGCACCCGTGCGGCCCCGGAGTCTCTCAATCATGGGTTGTAAATATATTTTTTTAACGAAACCCGACTCACCGGACAAAAAAAGATTGGTATAGTCCCGGGCAGATGAACTGATACCTTATTTTTACTCGTCCTGTTCATCGTTTTCCGAATCTTCTGTCCAAAATTTATCTTCAACTTTTCGTACTTTAGCTATTATTCTGGAACATGTATCTGAGGTAACCTTGTCAAACCCTGAAGCGAGCTGCTCAATCAGATTCTTCA
>JAAEMK010000814.1 GCA_024225635.1 Desulfobacteraceae bacterium
CCGATCTTAAGAAAAATACTATTAGTAGCACTGCCAGTAAAATTACTTAAATAAACTAGAAACAGCAGAAAAAATAACAGTGACGAATAAGTAAAAAGTAACAATATAATATTTTTTTATAACATATATGTTATCATAATGTTATGTTTATAACAATAATTTATACCATAAAAGTAGCTAATGATTCGGATTATATGGAAGAAGGTTCTTCTGATAATTCAGCCGATCGTACTATAGTAAAGAAAAATTCTGGTCAAAGATACGGAGGAAAATCTTTGTTGATTGTTGGTAGTGGTAGTGCCACTGTTAGTGGTGCTGTCTTTGGTGGATTATACGCGTTGACAATAAAGGAACAAGAACAAAAAATGGCAGAACTAAAAAAAGAAATAGCAAAACAAAAAAAAGAAAGCGAAGCACTACAAAACGACCTAACAAACAAAAATAAAGAACTAAAAGCAATAAACAGTCCACAAGAAATGATCAAACTAGAACAACAACTAAAACAACTAAAAGAAGAAAACCAACGACTATTAACCGAACAAAAAGAAGACAACCAACCAAAAAAAACAAACGAACAACTAAAACAACTAAAACAACTAGAAGGAGCAAACGAACAACTAAAACAACTAGAAGAAGTAAACGAACAACTAAAAGAAGAACTAGAAAAAAACAACAAACTAAAAGAAACAAACGAACAACAACTAAAAAAAACAAACGAACAACAACTAAAACAACTAGAAGGAGTAAACAAACAACTAAAAGAAGAACTAGAAAAAAACAACAAACTAGAAAAACAACTAAAACAACTAGAACAACTAGAAGTAGCAAACGAACAACAACTAAAACAACTAGAAGGAGCAAACGAACAACTAAAACAACTAGAAGAAGTAAACGAACAACTAAAAGAAGAAC
>JAAEMK010000815.1 GCA_024225635.1 Desulfobacteraceae bacterium
AGATACATATCAACCCCCCTTCATGTGTCACTCTCATTTACACAGTTGTTACATTGTGCATTAGTTTGCGAGAAAACAAAGTGGCAGCGGAGCAGTTCAAGGTGTTGTGTCAGTCGAGCGAGGACTTTACTCTACAAATGGCGACCCCGACGCGGAAAGAGCGGCTGAAGCAGAGGAAGCGGAAGAAGAAAGGCAAGGGTGGCGTCGGGATCGTCAAGGACACGACTAGAGCTGCTTCGGTGCTGGTGGAAGGAGAAGGCGCTATCGGTTCGGCCATGCAAGACAACGGCCCGGACCGCCAGCGCAGCAACAAACAAACACAAGGCGAGGCGGACGTCGTCGGCGCGTCGAGCGGCGGCAACTTGAACATCGGCGGCATCAGCGTGACAGAAGACGACAGGAACGATGAAGCTGGCGTCGGATGTCGAACAGACAAGACGAATGATGGTGGTCATGCTGGTGCAGTTGTTCCGTTGATGCGCGACGATGTTGGTGTGAGGGAGAGTGAGGCGGAAGGGCAGGAGACGGAAGAGTATACTACTGGTCGGTTGACAAGTTGGTGCAAACTCGCAAAAGAGGCGCAAGCCCGTCAGGAGACAGCGAGGTCGGAGAAAGAGGCATCGTCAGCCCATCAGCCCAAACCGACACAAAATAGAGAAAAGGCAAATTGCCATAGGGCGAACCAACTAAAAGAGGCGCAAGCCCATCAGCCTGAAAGACCAGAACAAGAGGCAGTAGCCCATCCGATGAACTATGCGGAAGAAGAGGCGCAAGCCCACCTGCCGGAGAGAGAGGCGGAGGAGGAGAGAGACGAGAGAGAGGCAGAGGAGGCCTGTGAGAGGGAGACCCGTCTGACGGCGAAAGAGACCAAAGAGGCAAAAGTCCATCATACAAAAGAGGCAAAGACCCATCCGACGAAACAAGCGGAAAAAGAGGCTTTGGCCCACACAAAAGAGGCAAAAACCCATCCGACGAAACAAGCGGAAAAAGAGACAAAAGCCCTACAGGTCGGCGAGACGGAGAGAGAGATTGAGACGGAGGAGTCGCATAGTACAGGTGAGTCGAGACAAGTATGCGACAGTGTCTTTGGCGACGAGGCCACGGAAGAGACACTCGAGGCGGAGGTCGGCGTGTTCGGCACGGAACAGTCGAGATACATATGCAAGAGTCGCGACAAGCAAACGGCACAGGTAGCGGAATGCAAGCAAACAGTACAGGTGCCGGAATGCGTTGCAGCATCTGTCGTACACGTCAGTACGTCGCCGCGAGAGGAGCATTCGCGTCGAGTTGTGCAGGACGAATTGCATCGTCAAGGAGACAATCATCTGTCTGTAGAGACGGAGCCACGAAGTGGAGTTTCGTGTCTTCAATCGTCGGTAGGTGTCACGTCACCGCAAGGCGTCGACACACAAGCAACGGTTCGAGAGGATGTGCCGTCGATGCGAGATGAGTCGTCGTGTCGACAGCAGCAGGGGAACCTCAGCATGCACCCCATTTGCTTTATGGTGCGACATGATGGGCAAAAGAAGCAAGGACAGTCCGGACAGAGTCATCAGGAGGACGGTGAGGACGACAAGGACAAGAAGGAAGAGCAGGCAAACGACAAACGACAGGATCAGCAGAGTGAGCAGCAAGAGATGGTCCCGTACACACTACAGGACATGTTGGAGTTCGTCAAATCTATCGAGAACGATCGAGACCGATTGCGCCTACTCATTCGCATGCTATTGCTTGTGCGTTCGTCTTATGCGCAGTCTGGTGACTCGCCAAATTCACAACTTCCACATTGGATGCAGTGGAACGCCGACGTCAAGGCCGGCTTCGCTCAAATTTTGAAATGGATTCATCGATTCATCGAACGGATCTTCAATCGTTCTGCGACGCTTGAGTGGCCTTTGCAGCAGCATTTGTGGCTGCATGAGACCAATC
>JAAEMK010000816.1 GCA_024225635.1 Desulfobacteraceae bacterium
CATTGGTCTCACAGAGCGTTTACGACTGCCGTCGCACTCATCCCATCCTAAGAGAGGAGGTTTCATCTCCGCCTGACACCCCGCAAATTCCAGGCAGAGGTGAAACCAGGTTTCACCTCCGCCTGGTTTCACCTCTGCCTATACGACATATACAGCAGGTGTATGGGGGGATAGGGGAGGGGGGAACTCCCCTCAGACGACCAAATGCCCCCCTCAACCTTTCCCCCCTACTCAGAGATCCTCCACGCTCCAGGCCAGACCCCCTCTAGAATATCCCCACAAAGTGTCAAAAGTGTCCAATTTTTTCGCCCGGCCCTCAGGCCGAGGCGAAAAGCAGTACTAGTGGCTGATGTTAGTAACGTGCGTAATTCCGCCCCCCCCCTCTAACTCGCTCGTCTGAAGAGCTAGAGGGCTGAAATTTTGTACACTTACTACACTAGTGCTCAAACTTGGGGGAAATTGTTTAAAAATTTTCTGCGGGTTACGGTAGGGTTACTGTAGCTCCCAACGCGGAAACTTTATAATAGCCTATATCTGCCGTCTGGACAGTAGAAAAGTGATGAAAACGTGCAGCAATAGGTTTTCGGCTATGGCTGAGACGATGGCGGGCTCGAAATTGTAATTCGACCGCGCTACAGTAATCCGTTGGATTACTGTATGTAGTTACAAAATCGCTGACATCTATTGCGTGTGTGGCAGTTTGGTGTTGGAAACGTTGACCAATTTACACTTTTTGCAGAGAGCTTGTTTTTGTATAAATCGACTTTGAAAAACGTGCTCAATATTCGAGCAGGTCGGCAAAAGTTTCGATGATCCACC
>JAAEMK010000817.1 GCA_024225635.1 Desulfobacteraceae bacterium
GCATGCAAGCTACTGTAACTGCATGCATGCTACTGTAACTGCATGTAAGCTACCTGTAACTGCATGCAAGCTACTGTAACTGCATGTAAGCTACTGTAACTGCATGCAAGATACTGTAACTGCTTGCAAGCTACTGTAACTGCATGCAAGCTATTGTAACTGCATGCAAGCTACTGTAACTGCATTCAAGCTCTTGTAACCTTCTTGAACTTTCTGGAACCTTCTGGAACATTCTAGAATTCTGGAATATTCTTTCTCTTTCATCTCTCTCATGCTTGATAAGTAGTACTGTAATGATTATTACTGTTCTGTCCTGGTGATCCTCAACTAGTAACTTGACCACAGACAGACAGAATTATCACTAGGACAGACATTACATTATATTGTAAGCTTGCTTTAAGCATGATAGTACTGTAATGATATCATTGTTCTGTCCTGGTGATCCTCAATTTTCAAATTGACCACGGACGGACGGACAGACAGACATATCACTAGGACAGACATTACATTACATTGCAAGCTTGAATTGAGTCACTAACACAAAAGGCACTTCTAGAGCTGCTCCTTCGCAGCTAAAAAAAATGAAATATTCAAGCCAAATGCCAAATCCTACTAAAAACTGCCAAAAGTGGCCCAAAAACACCAAAAGTGGCCAAAAAAACACC
>JAAEMK010000818.1 GCA_024225635.1 Desulfobacteraceae bacterium
GTGGCGACGGGGCAAGACACGCCTTCCCCACTGCGACTTGTGTGGTGGCGAGGCGCCGCAAGACGTCCTCCACATCACTTTCGACTGCAGTTCACTGCATATGGAACGCAACGCTTTGCTCCGTTGGTTTGAACGACGGGGGCTTCCCGCCTCCCAGACTTCGCTCGCACGCCTGCAAAGAGGGGACGCTCTGAGCCTTCGCCCTCTACTCGCCGGACTGGTATTCTCTGCCAGACGCTTGAAAGACGCGTGGTAAGACCCCGAAACACCTGTGCCCGCTCGACCCAAGTTTTCCGACCCTTTGTTTTTGCTTGCTTGTTCTATTGTTCACCCGTATTTTCAGCCTGCCCTGACTCTCCCATGCATTCCACATTGTTTATTTTGTCCGTCTGACTTTTACTGCACGCTTCAGCTATTTAATCGCTTACAACGACACACGCACTTCCCCGACGCCCTGCTTTTCCCTCTTTTGTGTCTCACCGCCGCGCTCGTTGTTCATAAGAAAGAACAAAAGACCTTTGGTTTTGCAATATGATAATTGTGTTGGACTTATTTTGAGCAGTGGAGGGCGATAGAGGCTACGGCCTGGCATCTCCCTGTTCTTTAGCTGGCCGACTCCAAAACAGAATAGAATAGCTCGTGATCTGTGGAAAAGTCTGAGTTTTTTTTCTA
>JAAEMK010000819.1 GCA_024225635.1 Desulfobacteraceae bacterium
AATCTCAGGTCAATAGCTCCACTGGAGGCCGAGCTACGGCCGTTTCAAAAGGGTAACAGTCGACAGATTTTCACCAATTATGAGTGTTCATACTAAAACTACCATATCTCAGTCCTGGAGTGGACTTTTTCAAAAATTTCAAAACCCAGCATCTACCTTAGGTCCTTGGCTATCTTTCATGTTTTGAAATCTTTTGATTTCGTCAAAATTTGGGGTCGTGGCGACCGTTTGAAAGAGGCTACCCTAAAAAAAACTCACTTTTGTGACAACTTGTGTTTGGACACTAATATCTCCGGCCTGAAATGGAATTTTGCCAAACTGTCAAAAGATGAAAGTTATAGTTTGGTATGCTGGTGATATGTGCAAAATTTCAGGTCAATAGCTCCACTGGAGGCCGAGCTACGGCCGTTTTAAAAGGGTAACCGTCAACAGATTTTCACTAATTTTGAGTGTTCATACTAAAACGACCATATCTCAGGCCTGGAGTGGACTTTTTCAAAAATTCCAAAGCCTAAAATCAATAGTTTGGTGTGCTCTAGCTCTAGAAAAAGGACCCAGG
>JAAEMK010000820.1 GCA_024225635.1 Desulfobacteraceae bacterium
AAAAATATCAGAAATCCAGCTGAGCGCCGCCACAAAAATAAAAATAAAAGGAGACTTTTTAAACAATCAGAGTTGAGACTCGTGGCGCAGTGGATACTACGACGGATAACGACCCGAAAATCCATGTTTCGATCCCAGCTATGGTCATAAAAAATTAAATTTTTGCGAACTGTCAAACTGTCAGACCTGTCAGGCATAGGAGAAGAAGGATGCCGACTACAGCATATTTTTAGAAACCCACGGACCGATTTTCTTCAACATCCGACCCCCCCCCCCCAAGCCGGATAGCCTGACCGATTTTTTCCCGATGGCTAGCGTTGCGTTGGCCATTCTCAAAGGTGGCGGAACAGTGAGAACTCATTGAAAAATATCAGAAATCCAGCTGAGCGCCGCCACAAAAATAAAAATAAAAGGAGACTTTTTAAACAATCAGAGTTGAGACTCGTGGCGCAGTGGATACTACGACGGATAACGACCCGAAAATCCATGTTTCGATCCCAGCTA
>JAAEMK010000821.1 GCA_024225635.1 Desulfobacteraceae bacterium
AATTAAAAATATTAAAAATTAAATTTCAAAAATCCTGCTTCGTCACTTTTACCTACGTGCCCGACTGTATACGTCTACAAATTTTCAGCTCTCTACGTAGCCTCTAGATACGATATTTCTTGGTTACATACATACATACGTACGTACATACGTACATACGTACGTACCGTTACGAAATTTAGCATCCGTATATATACTCGCGGCCGCTGAGGCGGCCGCGAAAAAACGGCAAAAATAGGGCGATGGAGGTTCTTTCGTCGCGACGCAAAGAAGCAAGGAGATTCGCCGGACGTGATACAGGTGAGATTGGGAAAATTTTAGATATTTTTCATTTTCTTGTGAATCCGAATTTTTCATTTACTGCTCGCTATGACCTTGTTGCTTTTCTGATTCAGGTTACACCTATCCTATGTCGATTGTCGAGATCGAGATCCAGTAGGGTCTAGTATTTGTACAAGGGAGGAGGAGGTAGAGTGTCGATGCGGCCGCCATTTGTACAGCGAGGGGGTGGAGGAGGAAGTGTGAGAGGTGAGGTGTATTTTGTTTGTCCCATTTTATTTGCAGGTGATCATAGGCGCAGTCCATTTCGATGGTGTGGGGGGGGGTTTCGATATTCTTTTTTGGGGTATAATAATGTATTTACTTTCAAAGTTAATCGCGAAAATCAACATAAAGAAAGTAAATATTACCGAACGAAATGTATTCGATTTCA
>JAAEMK010000822.1 GCA_024225635.1 Desulfobacteraceae bacterium
ACATAAAATGTAAGAGTGGAAGTACATGAAGACCAACGCCACGGGCCGGCCCCTGGTTAGCGGGCCGGTTTCTCTTGTTACTTTTCTGCAGGCCCGCCGTGCGGGCTGGTTCCCCGTACGGGCCGCCTCCCTCGTCAGGGCCGGGTCTCGCGTTCCTGCCGGGCCGCCTCCCCGTTCGGGGCGGACGCCCTGCAGGGCGAGGAGCCAGGCTAGGAGGACCTTTCGGTCAGGCCCTCCCAGCCAGACTGACGACTTGACAGCTTGTGAATACTTTTAAAGACTCATATTTTGGCCTAAATTGATTAATGGGGTTCTTTTCAATTTCATTGTGGTTGTAAAGTTTGCTATATAATTTTACATTGGCCAGTGCCTCTGGTTTGATCAAATCATTCATTAAATTAAATACCTAACCTTTTAAAAAATAATGCAAAAAAACTCCTTAAATATTCAGAATTAAAACAAATTTATTTTCGGAATTTCAAGACAACTTGGATGGTGGAATGATTTTGGCTATGTTACTCTTGCGCTTGATGATGATAAAAGAATTCAGGCACACGAAGTGGCTTCAGATGTTTAGGCTGCAGTTCTCCCTGGGAACATCTTCACAGGGCTCAACAGTCACATCTTTGCATTCTTCCCTTGGAACATCTCTGCACACCTCCACGGACCTGTCCCTGCACTCGTCCCTGGCCACGTCCTTGCACACCTCGCTGGGGACATCCACACACTTCTCCCTTGGGACCTCCTTGCACAGCTCGTGGGTAACATCACTGCAGGCATAGTCTGGGACATCCTCACACACTTCATGGGAGACTTGCTCGTTAATAACCTCAGGAATATCCTCGCAGATATCTCTGGTGACAGTCTTGCAGTTCTTAACCTTCCGCATCCAGACCTCAGATCCTCCTCAGCCCCAGGCCCAGCACCTAGGGGACCACAAAGCATCAATGATTCAATCTTTAGCAATTACCTGATAGCTGCTACTAAGGGTGACCACAATCTCCTCACTGTCCTCGGTGCACCCGGGCCTGAGCTTCTCCACCAGGTTCTTGCTCTCCAGGTCCCAGACCTTGCTCTTGGGCCCGGTGGCAGAGCACAGCCAGTACCTGCAGATGGACAAGCATAAGTTTTAAGTGGATTAAACAATATGCTCGACAAACCTGTTGGGGGAGAAGATTTTGGCGATGTTACTCTTGCTCTTGATGATGATTAACGAATTCAGGCACACAAAGTGGTTAAACTGCCCCTTCGGATGTTTAGTCTCCTTATGGTAAAGTCACATCAGAAGTATCTTTCTTAATAGTTTCAGGACTGGCATAGATTACTTTAACAGCTTGCTTCTCCTTGGGCACCAGGTTGACTTCCTACCAGTAACAGAGACAGATATTCTGC
>JAAEMK010000823.1 GCA_024225635.1 Desulfobacteraceae bacterium
GCACGCTCACAGACACGCACGCAGAGATACGCACAGACAGACACAGACAGACACAGACAGACACAGACAGACACAGACAGCACAGACACAGACAGACACAGACAGACACAGACAGATACAGACAGACACATAGAGACACAGACAGACACAGAGAAAGATACAGACAGAGACACAGACAGGCACAGACAGACAAAGACACAGACAGACACAGACAGACAGACAAAGACACAGGCAGACAAAGATAGACACAGTAGGACACAGACACAGAAAGACAAACACACAGAGACATAGACAGACACAGACAGACACAGATAGACACAGACAGACACAGACACAGACAGACAAACACACAGAGACAGAGACATAGACAGACACAGACAGACACTCCACAAAAGAGACATACATGACGACACATGGGATGCATTGGGAGGGAACTGCTAGTATTAGTAAAGCGTCAGCTACCTTTTACGTACACCGCCCTATTTGTCATGCAAATCGTGGTACGATTTGTGGGATCGCGACAGCAGCTTCAACAGATAACGTTAATTGTAATGATACAACGCCCTTTTGATGTTCACATTCATACCTATTTCAATCCCTGTGCCTCAAATGTTCATTCCCCCAATGGCTAATGCGGGAACATTTATGGTAAGGTACACACACAAAAGACTGAGATCTGTGTTGCGCACTCGCATGGACGCAGAGCTCGGCTGCTGGCGTCCAAGTGGCATTCTCTTGGCATAGGAGGATCTGCTCTGCAGACGAGAATGAAAGGGAGGTGGCATTCCAA
>JAAEMK010000824.1 GCA_024225635.1 Desulfobacteraceae bacterium
CCCAGGTGGACCCATTTTGGCCCAGGCGGACTCGCTTTTGAGGCCAGCCGTGCCATTTTTGGTGTACCCTAACCACTTTTTCTGTATTTTTGTGTAAAATTTATAATTTTTAATGTAATTTTCTCAATTTTGCTTAAATTTCCGTTAAGTTTCAGCAAAAATGCACAAATATTCACGACAACCTAACAAAAATGCATAAAAATGCGTAAAGTACTGCCCCAAGTGGCCAAAAGTGCATCCAAAGTGGCCAAAAGGGGCTTAAGGTGGACCCAATTTGGCCCAGGCGGGCTCACTTTTGAGGCCAGCCGTGCCATTTTTGGTGTACCCTGGCGCCTTTTTGCGCACTTTTTAGCGCTTTTTCTGTATTTTTGTGTAAAATTTATAATTGTTAATGTAATTTTCTGAATTTTACTTAAGTTTCAGCAAAAATGCACAAAAAATTCACGAAAGCCTGACAAAAATGCATAAAAATGCGTAAATGACTGCCCCAAGTGCATCCAAAGTGGCCAAAAAGGGCCCCAGGTGGACCCATTTTGGCCCAGGCGGGCTCACTTTTGAGGCCAGCCGGGCCATTTTTGGTGTTCCCTGGCGCCTTTTTGCGCACTTTTAAGCACCTTTTCTGTCTTTC
>JAAEMK010000825.1 GCA_024225635.1 Desulfobacteraceae bacterium
GGCCCCATCTTGCAAGCTGAGACTTGCTAGATTTTCAGCTAAGCTGAAATTGCAAGATAGGGCCGAGTGTGGCAATAATTATTTCTCTCTGACCATGTCCATATGGCTTGTTTACAAAACTCTATAGCAGAGATGGAAAAAGTGGAAGAACCCAGGATCCAAGTTAAAGGTTAATGCAATGCAAGGTTGTCTTTAACTTGAGGTCATCTTCATTTGAAGCATCTTTAAGTGAAGGTTTGGTCAGCTTTCCTTAATATTAAAATTGGATTACAAGAAGATTAATGGCTACAAATATATTTCCGTTACAATAAGATTGTGGTTGCACAGCCTATACTGAATTGGTTGCGCAGCCCATACTAGGTCGGTTGCGCAGCCCATACTAAGTTGGTTGCGCAGCCCATACTGAATCGGTTGCGCAGCCCATACTGACTGGTTGCGCAGCCCATGCTGCGGTTTATTGTGAAAATAATACCACTTCGTGGCCCCATCTTGCAAGCTGAGACTTGCTAGATTTTCAGCTAAGCTGAAATTGCAAGATAGGGCCGAGTGTGGCAATAATTATTTCTCTCTGACCATGTCCATATGGCTTGTTTACAAAACTCTATAGCA
>JAAEMK010000826.1 GCA_024225635.1 Desulfobacteraceae bacterium
ATAAATATCAAGGCCTTACTGATAGAGAGGTCAAAGGAGGCTGAATTTAACAAAGTGAATGGCGTATTTTAGTTCAAGATTTGAATCGAGAATGTAGCTTAAAAAAAGGTCAAATCAGTCTTGACATGGGGTCCACTTTACCCTACCTTAAATATGACCGTTACCTTGATCTGGGGTTCCCTATTGCCACAGGGGTCATTGAAGGGGCATGCCGTCATCTTGTTAAGGATCGTATGGATATAACCGGTGCCAAATGGAGGTTGACCAGTGCAGAAGCAGTGTTGCGCTTGCGTGCCCTGCGGAGCAGTAATGATTTTGATGAGTACTGGGATTTCCATGAAGATTGTGAATACAAACGGAATCACCAGAGTCTGTATCAAGATGGTGAAATTCCGCCCACAAGGCTTCCACAATCTTCGCCCAGACGAGGTCATCTTAGAGTGAATAAGTAATCCTGATATAAAAAATGAGAAATATTATGACTACTATAAATTGTTCTCAGGCATGTTGCAAAAGAGCCGCACCCTTTTGAGAATGTAAAGTTTCACAGGGGTGATTTGAAGATCATGATTACCATTAATTGTGAGTTGCCGTACAGGAGTGGGGCACGCCTCAGGTATTTACACAGGCGGCAGTGTCAATAGTTTAAAAAAAGCGGGTACTGCCGCACTGATGTGCGGCGCACCTGCTTTTCTCTGTATTTGTTTTTTGCTATAGGCCGGGAATGTGTATGGGTATGTGGGACAGGCCATCCCAGACACTATCCATAACATTATTTACTTCAGAGGCTGCATAACCTGCATCGGAAAGGATATTCTTCACGGCACCCTTTCCCTGGTTCCAGTTGTTTTTCATAAAATTGGCAACATCCTCAGCAGAAGAGGAGAAGTAGTTTTTCATGGTGCTTGCAACTGTTTCAGGGACGTATCCTTCATTTTTCATGATATTGGCCATGTCAAATCCGTTCCAGTTGAACTTCTCCCTCATGACGGTCGCCACACTTTTGTAGTTAAAACCACTTAACAGCATTTCGGCCATATCATTGGGACTTTCATTTTTAAACGCATCAGTAAAATCTTTGATTCCAAATCCAGCCATTTTCAAGGAGAAGGCGAGGTTTCCGACATCAGTAGTAAATGTTTTTTTAAGTGCATCACAGATAGTTTTGGCACCAAAGCCCGCACTCTTAAGAACTGTTGCTGCATCTTCAGTAGCATATTTGTCAATGAATGTCCCCTTAAGGGCGTTAGCTATATCCTTTGCTTCACAACCAATATTTTTAAGTGTTTTGGCTGCATCGTTGGCATTGAGGTTAAATGTCTGTTTCAGGGCGACTCCGATATCTCCTGCTCCGAATCCAATGTTTTTGAGTGTATTAGCTACATCGCGGGTACCTTTGCCGAAAGAGTTCTTCATGGCATTTCCGATATCGGCAGCCCCAAACCCGATGTTTTTGAGTGCAGTTGCCACATCCTCGGCACTTTTACCGAAAGAATCCTTCATGACATTTCCAATATCCGAAGCAGTGTAGCCCAGCCCTTTCAGGCTTTCTGCAACCTCACCCGCAGTTTTACCAAAGGAGTCCTTTAAGACGTTTCCTATGATGTCGGCAGCATACCCGGCATCTTTGAACCGTTTTGCCGTCTCTTCCGCACCTGTACCGAATCCCTTTCCCAGTGCATCGGCCATGACGCCGACGCCGTAGTCTGCGTTCTGCATCAGGCCGATAACTTCATGTTCGGCCACATGATACCCCTTATCAAGGGCCTTGCCCACATCCTTACCCACATCTTTTGTGAAGTCGATGGCACCATTTGCAATGTTTTTGAGCCATTTGAGGGGATCGCTGAAAAGGTAGGCCAGGTATTTTTCCGGCTCGTTGATGATCTTCTGTCTGATCCAGTTGACTACTTCCCACTGATTTTCAGGGCAGGTATCGATTCCGAACGAGAGGGTGAATCCTGTATCGTGAATCTTGAATGTGGCGGTGACATCGGCTGAAAAACCATGTCTTGAAATCGTCACATCCAGCCCTGTGTGAATGTCCACACTGATCTTCACGTTATCGGCAACTCTTACTCCACAAATCCTGACTGATCCGAAATCAAGGGTTGGCGAGGCGTCAAACCCCACAGATCCGGTAATACTGGGATCGTTGTCTGTCCACGTCACGTTCATCAGGGCATAGAGGCCCAGCCACGAGCCCTCAAGCCGGACCTGATCGTTTGCCATGTACATCTTCGAGTCTGAGAGCGTGAGGCCGAGAAGGCTGTTTTCCGTTTCACCGCTCAGGTAGAACCTTTCTTTCGAGAACATACCGTTCACATGGCCGCTGACACGGATGGGCCACTGGCTGGGGAAAAGATCCAGGTTGCCGTTGAACCGGAACGTGTTGTCGGAAAAGGTCAGGTTACTTGAAAAAGCCTGATGACCCGCGACGTCAAGGTGGGCATGTCCCTGGAACTTGATGGATACGTTTTTGTTTTCCGGATGAGCGTCTTTCAGAGCCTTCTCTTCATTTTCATAGAGCTGACTCTTGTTTTTTATCACTTCAGGATCAAAAATTCCGCTCATGTGGATGGTTCCTGGGTTATAACCATACGAGTCTTCAAGCAGCGGGCTTTTGACTTTTCCGGGTTCCCAGTAACTCACCAGCCCCCTTACGTCGTCCAGTCTTAATTTCTGCATGGAGGACTCGATGTCTCCAGCACATCTTGAGGTATTCCAGACTCCGATGTCACCGATCTCTCCGTTAAAAAAACAGTTATTTGTTCCATCCGCAGTCCTTCCGATTTGAATGCTCTGCGCGTCAACCACCAGTTTACCGGACACCGGGCCGCTGGCCTTAAGAAATCCGTTGATGTAGGTTGAGGCTATTTTTCCGTCATTGGTGATGGCAATGTGGTTCCACTCACCCCACATGATGCTGTTGTCCGGTGTATTGGGTGCACCGCCGTTATAGCCTGTATTATCATGAAAACGGTGGTGTACATACCCGTTCCTGTGGATAAATATCGAGTAGTTTCGCCCTTTTTTTCCAAAAACCCCGTACCATTCCTGTCCGTTCTGAACAGGTTTTACCCAGGCCTGCACTGTGTATGCGTCGAGTTGAAGGCTTTTGGAATCATTTATCTCTATGTAATTGTTTTTTCCGTTGAAACGCAGTCCATGGATAAAGACCGGGGCGGATTCTGCAAACGTTCCATTGGTGATGGTTCCGGTATTACGTCCGCAGATATCGATCGCTTTTTCTCCGGTATTCTGATCAAAGTGAAAAAGGGAGACAAGGTCTTTTTCATCACCATGCAGCCGCTCTCTCATTTCAGCATGAATCTCCTCCCCGGTCTTTGCCCGTTTCCAGATTCTGACTTCGGAGATGTTTCCATTAAAACACATGCCCTGCTCGCTGGCTGCTGGCTTTCCCATATATACAGGCTGTTTCAGGACAACGAGATCTCCGCTGACAGCCCCTTTTGCCGCTTCTTGTCCAAATATGAAGGTTTTTGCGGTTTCACCGTCGTTGGTGATGGCAACATGCTGCCATGAATCCCAGTTCACGCTGCCGTGTGAGGTTCCGCCGATACCGGAATCATCACCTGAGCTGCCCGTGAAACGGTGGTGAAAAGAACCGGTTTTTGAATTCAGCGCCAGTGTAAAATTATTCCTGTTTCCGTCTTCCATGCCGAAGAGAAATGCCCATTCGTCACTCTGGGTTTTTGAGGGGTTGATCCACATTTCTATGGTGTATGCATGGAGTTCAAGGGTGTCCGATGACGGGATCTCCACCCAAGAACCGGTTCCGGGCAAAGTCAGAGATGTTTCCTGATGGGTAAGGCTGTTGAAAAAAACAGACTCTTTTGCTATGGCCGACTGCGAGGTTGTTGATGATGTATAACACTGAGGAACCATATTGTTCAACATCATCGCTCCGTTAAGTTCAAGATCAATGACATCTCCAATGGCACCGTGCATCCTGATTCCGGTATTAAATCCCATGGCTCCGGAAGCACCAAGCCCCATGGCTGCATTCAATCGGATAAAGTCAAGGTCTGCCTCGCCTCGGACAAAGGCGACCAGGCCCTCTTCATCGGCCGTATCTTGCCCTGCGCCGGAGTGATACAGAGCTGGCAGCACGGTTTTGAAATCATCGCGGTCGCCTGTGGTCAGGTCAAGCTGTTTGAAGGCACCGTTTCTGAACTCTTCCGGCGTGGTCAGCAGCCAATCCGTGTCAAATTTCAGGAAGGAGAACTGCTGCGTTGCGCTTCCCACCCGGTACTCTTCTGGAATGGCTCCGATCAGCTCGTTGATGGAGAAGGTTTTTCCAAAGTTCATCAGGTGAGCCATGCAGGTCCACATGCTTATTTTAACACCCGTGTCTTCGGTGCCCAGAAGGCTTTCACCCATGTATTCGGGCGTCTGAAGGTACCCGTTGCTGAAGGTGAAAGCAAGATCCAGCCCCTCGGGCGCGGTGGACGGGTCAAGGAGGTAGCTGTTGTCTGTGGTGAACTCCTTCATCTCCTTGAAAAAGGCCATGGCACTTTTAGCGTCCAGATCCGGTTTAGGAAAGCTCACATGGCTCTGGAGCTTCACGCCCTCAACGCCAAGGTACTCGAATCCCGCCTGGTCGTAGAATACAGGAATGGGAATGGGCAGCCCTTCGGAGGCCGGAATGATACAGAAGAGGTTTTTCAGAATGATCCGGCGATGCAGCTCATCGGATGTGGGCAGGGGAAAATCTTTGTTTTCCGGCAGCATAAGCGAAATCATCAGGGAGAACATGTCAAACTGGTCCATTATGGCGTCAACCTCCGAATAGAAGAGGGAGCCAGACATGATAGTGCCCACATTGAGCTTGCGGATTTCCATGCCGACAAAGCCGGGCATGGGGGCGTAGCTCTGAACCATGGAAGGGTAGAGTACACGAACCGGTTCCTCGGAAGCAAGAAGCCCCACGGTTATTCTTCCTGTTGCGGAAAAACCGAATCTAAACTCAAGGCTTTCGGGAACTTCAAGGTTGAAGTAGTGTTTGAGATCCGATGGGAAGCGGTCGATCAGGTTACCGGTTCCTTCAATAATGTCTACAAACGGACCGGGCAGGCTTCCGGCCTGCTCAAGGAAATGGACAAGTTCACCGGTCTTTAACTGACCGTTTTCATCCACCAGATTCACCCCTTTAACGGGAATTTTGTCCGGGAACAGTTCCGATGCCCCTTCAAGCCCTGCGGAATCAAGGAGGTTTTTTACCAGCTTGAGGGGCAGGCTCAAGGTACGCTTGATTTTGATGCCGCCGCCCGCTTCAAAGTACTGGGTGACCCCGTCGTAAATAAAGGTGGGCATTTTAATGCTGATCTCCCCGTATTCACCGAAATCTATGTCTACCCAGGACTCTCCTTTGATCATCACGGAATTGGCCCCTGCAAAGGGCGAGCTCATCAGCTGCATTTCGATACCTGACCCCAGAATGGTGAATCGGATGCGGGTAAGGGAGAGGGGGTTGTCCTTCTGATAGACACGGAAAACCTGGGAACCGCCCAGGAAGGTATTGAGTTCGGCTGGCAATCCGATTCCTGCCTCCAGCATCATTCCGATGCCTGGTTTGATGGTGACGCCCACTTCGGTGAGCTGAACGGTCACATTTCCCAGTTTCTTGCCGTTGATGTCCGGCAGGGGTATCTCAAAAGGATCGGTAATGCGGACCGCAGAGATCCGGGCATTGTTTTTTCCCGCCACCAGCCTTGCGTGAAGTTTTGACGGGAGCAACTTGCCCATTACTGCGGGCATACCACTGAATCCGATATCAGTAGTTCCGGTGAAGCTCCATCCAGCGGATTCCGACTCTTTGATAAAACCGATTTCAAAAAGGTTGACCGACATACCGGCTCCGTCGGCCGAAGGGAGATTCACATCAAATTCCGCATCACCTTTGTCCGGATTGAATACAAGACCGTCGGCACCTTCAGGGGTTTTGTAGATGTTCAGATAGCCTCCCACCTCGAAGACCTGATTGATTTTGATGGTGGATGCCAGGCGAAGGTTGAAGAATTTCTCATTTTTTCCTTCTCCCGCATCCCTCTCGTCCACGGTAAGGTCAAATTGTTTGAATCTGTACTCGCCCACGTCATCCAGGTCGATAAGGGTGGTTTCCGGTGTGGAGATGGTCTGGAGTTTGAGTTTTGTACCCAGCTGTGAGGTTTCGTAACCGGCTTCAAGGTAGAGTTTTTTGTCGAATATATCAGTATGTACGCCGCCGGAAAGATCCCATCCCTGATGAGTTCTGTAATCGAAGATGAAATTGAATGCCTCAAGGGTCAGTCCTTCAGCAACATGTGCCGGGCCTGTTCCCTGCATGCTCAGGTTCGCTGTCCATAAGGATGAGGATGATCCTGCCGTTTTTGTGACATCACGGGAAAAAGAGAAATTGACACTTGTTTTGAGTGTGCCGTCACATGGCAGATGGTCCCACTCGATGGTCGTGTTGCCCATCAGGGAAAAATCTCCGGTAACTGGCGAAACCGAGACCGACATTGTCTCAAACACAATATCCGGCACCTCGTCAGGCAGGGTTTGTCCATCGGTCACCTCTGCCCAGAATTTTTTCAGATCAAAATTCTGAAAGCTTCCTGAAAGTGTGAACGTCTGGCCCAGGTCTCCGGAGATGATGGCGATGGTTTCGGCGAGGGACATTTTTGCGGTGAAAGCGCCTTCCGCACCTCCCATGGGACTGTAATCCAGAGCAAACAGGAATTCGTCCACATCAAAGTGTGTTTCTCCTACGGGAACTGACAGCAGGTCCTGGATGGTCGAATTAATTTTGAAGGTTTTATCTTTTGGACTGCCGTCAAAATAGAGCTGGTTCACGGTTAACGCAGGAAGGCTGGGTGGATCGGAAATGAATGACTCTATGACATCTCCAAGGGGAAGGGTTTTTCCTGCCGGAAGACCTGCACCCAGTCGAAAATCCGGATATTGTGCAAAGGCAGCCAGATCAAATTTTTTAAAGGCCAGCAAACCGGTCAGGGTGGTCGAAAGGGCCCGGTTTTTATTGAACGGGTCGCTTAAGGTAAAAAGAGCATCCACTTCCTTCAGCCAAAGATTTTCATCGATGATTTCCCAGTTGAGTTTTGTTCCGACCCCCACCTCCAGCATGCTGACTTTCCGACTTATCATGTCGATGGAAAATCCCAGCTCGGTCAGGGCAAGCGGGCCGGGGTCGGGCATCTGAGCAGGCACTGCATTGTCAAATCCATCCACACCTACAGTCTGGGACAGGTGGGAAAACCCGGCCACTTCAAAGTCTGTAAAGCGCCCGAAAACACAGAACTCTCTCGAACTTCCCGACAGGTCGTATTTACCAACCAGCTGTGCTTCTCTTCCGCCCACCACGATATCAATAAGCAGATAGATTCCCGGATCCTGGGTCGCACTTGGGACATAATCCTTCTGAAAATCTTGCAGGCTGCTTTTGATATAGAGTTGTGTCTTTCTGATTGTAAAAGGGCCGAGTTGCTTGAAATCAGTGTCCACATCTCCCGACAGGCGGATACCTGAAAACTTCATGGCATCGGGGGTGGTTCTGTACTCTTTGATGGGACCGGTTGCCATGACGGGCTTTTCCTGTCGGATCAGATATCCCAGATCGAACAGTACGCCACCGAAGTAGATTTCACCGGCAAAATTGAGACCGGGAAGCAGCTGGCACTGGTGTGCGGCGCTGTAACAGGCACGGTTAGAAAAGATGAGCTTGCAGGTCCCCAGGCTCAGCTCAGACATGAAGTTGGGCCTGGGAAGGATGTCTCCATCCAGGCCTGTAACGGTTCCTTCAGCAGGCAGATCCGGAAAAGAATCGGTGAACTTCCAGCCTGGTGTGATACCAATTTCGAGTGTGAGCAAGAGCTCGTTACCCACACTCTGAATGAATAAAGTCACCGGTGCGTTCACCATATTTAAAAGAGATGCGGTTCCAGATAGTTTGAGTTGATTCTCCTCACGTACAGTGAGTTCTGTTTGGGCCTTTATGGAAAGCGAGCTGGTTGACAGGGTCGAGCGGAACATCTTGATGATTTCAGTGGAACCTAAGAAATTCTGATCTATGACAATATCTGTTGTAGGTCCCATGGGGCCAATGGCATCATATTTCTGAAATATATGATCAAGTTGGGTGATCGAAGTGATTTCCATTTTACTTTTTCCCTTTCAGTTTCTCTTTTTTTGGGGTGGAAGTAAACTTTACATGGCCTTTATATGGGTCATTCTCATTGTAATTGAACGTTTTAGAATTCATTGTTGCTAACTCTTTACTTTTTTCTTTTACAGTTTGTTTGGCTTCGGTTGTCGCCTGGCGTATTAATTTTGCCTCTTCTGTGTCCCATTCTTTCTGTGAGGTCGTTCTTTGTTTTTCCAGTGATGCTATACGCGATTCCACAGCTTTGATCTGGTTGGCATTGGAATTGTTGTTACTGCTTTGAAGTTGTTCAAGCTGTTGGTTCAGCGCAGAAATTTCATTTCGATATTCTTTGTCCAGATCGGAAGACTTCTGACGCTTATCTGAAAAATAGAGCTTTTTCAGGGATTTTTTCCTAAACAGCTGAAAGTTTCCAGCTTTGCTTGTATCTTTCGAAAACGTTTTTGACCCTGCTTTGCTGCAGATGGGAAAAGGCGCTACGATAAGGCTTGTCATGTAACCACGTTTTCTCAGCGTTAATAGATCTTCAATTGTCATTTCTTCTACGCCATTGGTAAAACCGTCCATGTGCAGTATTCCATGGCCGAACTGCTTGGGATTTTCTTTCTGCCGGATTATCTTGCCTGTGGAAACGGCAACATGGGAACCGAGATCGAAGACCAGCAGTCTGCCTCTGGGTATGGTGAAATGTAGTGGAATGTCAACGTAGTTCTCAGTCTGGGGCTTGTGTTGAAACCTTACGATATCATCTTTGTAACTGAAGTCTGACTCTGTGACGTTGGGACTGGACTGATTTCTTGGAAGAACAATAAAACTGCGATTTTTGAGACATTCGTTTATCAGATTAAAGGTTAGTCCCTTTCGATTGGTATACTTACTATCATATGACGCTTCGAAGTTATTCCACGTGATATAGCTTTTATCTACCAGACCGGTTTTATAAAGAGAGAAAAGAGCTATTTCCCAGCAATTCATCTGCATGGGTTCGTTCTGTTTTTTTCCAGTCAGCCATTGAAACAGGGGACGGGCGTCAAGTCGGTCCAGGTTTGTTGCCGAAAGTTTTGAAGGATTTACCCATTGATACGAATGACTCGTTGAATCTTTAAATTTTACTTTTCTTTTTGATGCATAGTTATTTTTGACGGATTCTATTTCATGTTTATTTTTTGAATTTCTTATGGCGAGTTCTTCCTGCTCATTCTCACTCTTAAAATATCCGTTCAATTGCTTATCGGACTCCTTGTACTCCGCCTGGGATATTTTCATGAGTCTGCGCATTTGATTTTCAGCGCTGATACCGATTTTTCTGACCCAGAATTCGTTTTCAAGTGCTGCCCAGGAGACAAATCGGAGGCCCATACTTGTATATGTAAATCCCTGGCGTCTGTTTTCAATGACAGCCTTGGTTTCTTTTATATTGTTGTACTCATATATTTTTGCAGCTTCATTTACTATATCGAGCATGATTTGATTGTCACTGGCTGAGTTGGGACGGTTAACGAAATTTCTGTTTATATCTCTTTTTAATTTCTCAATACTCTTTTTGTTGTAACTGTATACGTCACCTTTAACAATAATCTGTCTTTGGATAACCGGGGCCTGTGAGGCGGGAAAACATTTGTGACGCTTGCCGGTTCTTTCAAAAGAGAATATTGATGTTTCATCGGTGAGCAATTTTCCCGCTTCATCTGCCTCCCTCTCCAGTTCGATCTGATTATTCAGGGCAAATCCATCGAGAGCTTTCGTTACTTTTACCCGTCCCTGTTTCTGCTGCACAACATGCCAGGCCTCATGGACCAGGGCATCTTCAGCACCGGGTGCCAGGTAGATATGCGTTCCATAGGCAAACGCCCTTGCCTGAAAATATGCAGGAAGTGCAGATTTAAAGTAAATCCTGACATCGCTCATGTCATATCCGGAGACGGACTCAAGGCTGTTTCTCAGTTGATCAGGTAATGGTTCGGCACCTTGCCGGGGAAAAGAAAGGAGTGAATCATTAACTTGGTCCGGATAACCCGGAGGGGTATGGTTCCGACCTGTATTGCCGCGAAGTGTACAATTTAGCGTAGTTTTCATAAGTATCCTTATCCTGATTGAGTCTTGAACCTCTCTACTTACAGCATGTGATATAGATGGACGGTTCATTTTTCTGATTGTAACAGATTTGGGGGTCGAATGCAGGAGGCGGTAGAATAGGTTTAAAATATCAATTCTTTAATTGATTACCACTCTTTTTCAGCCAACTTTAGCAGACGATCTGGCATAGGGGGTGTTCGAGCGCCGACATATGCTAATCGAGGCACAAGTTTTTCTAATTCATAACGTCGATTAAAACGATACTGGAATTCTGCAAGATATCGTGGGATATATTTCTTCCGACGGCCATGATAAGTTCCTCTTAGTGAATTCTTGAGATTCCCGAGAATCGTGTTCACCCATTTAAAAGAAGGATGTTCAACAGCTTCTTGTCCACCTCCAAGGACATGACGTTCATGAATACATTGAGCTTTCTCAACGGCATTAAAACAGGATAGTCCATCTGATACAATAGTTGAGTAGGGACGTAGGTGATGCATACTCCAACGTGCGATTTCGGTAAGTCGAAATCCTTTAATTTGAGATAGCTTCATCAAATGTGGTTTACTGTCATATGTTTGTATGGCTGCAATGAATGAAGTTTTGCCTTTGGCTCCACGACCTCTTTTGCCTGAAACCCGTTTGGCTCCCAAGTATGAATCATCAACTTCGATACGGCAAGTCAGTCTTTTATCGCTGCCACGTTCAAGCATAACTTGCATCAGCTTATGCTTCAATCGCCAAGCGGCATTGTAGGAAACCTCGACAAAGCGAGAAAGTTCTAATGCGGAAATTCCATTTTTGCATTGAGTAATCAGATACATAGCAAGAAACCATTTAACCAGCGATAGATTGGTCGAGTGAAATATTGTTCCTGCCGTGACAGATGTCTGAAAATGACAACTGTTACATTGGAAAACTTTTCGTCCTTTGATTTCACAGTAGTTTTCGTGATCACATCTTGGACACCTGAAACCATTTGGCCACCGCAACTCGAATAAAGCTGCACGGCATTTAGCTTCGCTTCCGTATTGACGTATGAACTCAAAGAGACTCATGCCTTTTTGAAATTGAACCATATTTTTGGCCATGCTGACACCTCCTATTTTGAATGGGCTACCCATAATATAAGCATGGCTGAGAATAAGTGGTAATCAATATTCTTTATGATAAAGGTTTAATCGCCAAAGAAAACTTTTAAAATAAGGAATGTGATGACACCAAATTCTGACACCGCCTCCCGCTTGAATGAACTATTTGTATACACTTTTGTCAAGTAGAATATGAAATAATCGTTCAAAGTCCTGGCATCCTTCATATGACCCCAGAAGTGCCTTACAGTGTTTTTAATCAGGATTTTGCTCGCAACTATTGCATAACGGCAGACTCCTGTGTCTCCCGTGTAGCTATACCAAAATTTAATTTGTGATTATCTCGACAATTTTA
>JAAEMK010000827.1 GCA_024225635.1 Desulfobacteraceae bacterium
CATGCCGGATGAGCCAGGCGTGTCCCGTAAAAAGGAAGTCTTCAATGCGCTGTTGGCGATCATCCCGCCGCTGGCACTGATTGTGGTGGTTCTGGGCTCGATCTTCACCGGCATTGCCACGCCAACCGAGTCATCCGCTCTTGGCGGGGTTGGCGCCGTGGTTCTGGCCATCATCTACCGCCAGTTTTCCTTCAAGATGGTATGGGATGCATCCAAGGATACTGTGAAGGTGACCGCCATGGTCTTCGCGATCCTGATCGGTGCAACAGCCTTCTCCATGGTGTTCAGCTACACCGGCGGCGACTATCTGCTGGAAGAGTGGCTGCTCCAGCTGCCCGGCGAGAAGTGGGGCTTCATCATTCTGGCCATGGTGGTCATTCTGGTACTGGGTTTCTTCATCGACTTCGTTGAAATCTCTTTCATCATCGTGCCGATCCTTGCCCCGGTGGCGGAAGCTCTGGGCATCAACATGCTCTGGTTCGCCATCCTGATCGCCATGAACCTGCAAACGAGCTTCCTTACGCCACCGTTCGGGTTCTCGTTGTTCTACCTCAAAGGCGTCGCACCGCCGGGAGTGCGAACGACCGATATTTATAAAG
>JAAEMK010000828.1 GCA_024225635.1 Desulfobacteraceae bacterium
AGCCCCATCCCAATCACAACTTGGCAAGGATTCGCGTCTTTGTCAAGAGGACAATATTGCCGCACATTCCGTATTTGCCTGAGGATGTGATGAAAGGAGGAGGAGAAATGAAACCGATTGACCAAATACGAGCTTTTCTTGCCTGGTTCGGCCGACTGGGCGTCGAGACCTTTGATATCCATGTGAGGATGCCCCAGACATCCGATCAAGACTATAAAACCGGTGAGTGGATATGGCTGTCGAATCATGAAGACATTGCCTGCAGTCACATAATTTTCAGACTTGTCGGATGGCTGAGGCAGAAGAACGCAAACGGATCGGACATTTTTTTCAGGCCGCACAGGCACGGGTGCCATAACGTGATTTTCCTTGATGACATCCCGACAAACAGAGCGAGAGCGGTTTTGAGAAAATATGGCTGTTGCGCAATCGAAACCCACCCGGGCAACACGCAGATCTGGTTGAAAGTCGACAGGAAGTTGGCCGCGCCGGAAAGAAAGCGGGCTCAAATCATACTCAGAGACCTGGGGTTCACGGATCCGGGCAGTGTGTCCGGTGACCATTTGGGCCGCATTTGCGGATTTGTGAGCCAGAAACGC
>JAAEMK010000829.1 GCA_024225635.1 Desulfobacteraceae bacterium
AGACTGGTGCCGAATGCATCCGGGGGCATCCTTCTTTCCAATCAGTCTCTCGTTATCCAGGTATCATCATCCGATTGAGGATCAAAAGAGAATTTCCGGGACTGAGCAGAATAAGGAAAATTATTTGTCAGGGAGTGAAGAAAAAGAACAACGGGGCGTACACTTGCCGGGCACACAACAGCCAGGGCGAGGCAACCAGCAATGCAATCAACCTCAGCATTAAATGTAAACATTCCAAATGGGTTTGAAGATTAACAAGGGGATCCCAAGAGAGTTTTTCAAAAATTTGATATGAGCTTTACAAAGGGCTGGAACTTTATAAAAATATTTCCTTGGAGATTTAGTGCCATTTTGGATGGCCAGTCCCCTTACCATCATCAGATCTGACATCCACCGTGTCCGTGACGGGGCCCGTGTCGACCCTCCGGGCGCGATTTTTTGGCTGCCCGGGCCCCAGGATGCTGCTGTTGCGCACACTCACCCCAACAGTAACACTCACACAAACCCTGCACATGAGGAGGTGAGGTGGTGATGTAAAATTTTAGGCTCCGTCTGGCCCCGTCAGACTTCATTTCTCATCATTCTCAACTTTTCTTACATTTAATGAGAAATGAGGTCTGACGGGGCCAGACGGAGCCTAAAAATTTATATCACCGCCTAACTCTATACCCAGA
>JAAEMK010000830.1 GCA_024225635.1 Desulfobacteraceae bacterium
CCGGAACACTAGTCACTGCCCCCTGATGATCAGTCCGAAAACATTCGCCGTGATAACTACGAGGAGGCTCAGACCATGGACCAGAATCGAAATGGAGCTGTCCAGCACTCACTTCATCTTGACAACGATTGGACAAAGGAGGACACACACCAGCCAACCTGACAGGCGAATGAAACGCTGGAGCGAAAACAGGAGGAAGGACGTTCGTCGCACCACCTGCCCACGAAGCCGTAGACGTCGGCGCCGCTGCTGCTCCTTGAATCGTCGCCAGAATCGTCGCCAACGGTTGCTGTTGTCCCAAGGCCACTTCTAAACGGTCGTAACTGCCCAACAAATTTTGCATCATGTGCATCAAATCAGACAAAGAAGGCTCGCCGCCCACGGCTGGACCAGTGGTAACGCCCGTTCCCGCGTTTACCGCGCCCGTAGTCGCGCCCGTAACCGCGCCCGTAAGCGCGCCCGTAACAGCACCCGTAAGCGCGCCCGTAACCGCACCCGTTTGCCCGGCACTTCCAGTAGCCGGCACTTTTGAAACTGAGGCAACCTCTTGCCCTTCGACGGTCTTTCCGTCGGCACTCGTCGTCAGCGCGCAGACTCGGGTCCCCTGACCTGTCTCGTCCAATGCGTCACTGAAAAACTCTTCCTCCCCACGCTGACTCAAACCCTCCCTCTCTGACCTATCACCGGACTCGTCCGAGTCGCGACAATATTTGCCTACCAAATTTGTGGAAGTGGACCCCAATTGTTTACCGACATGGGAGACATCCGCCTCCTGAGACACACATCGGGAACAAGAGACAGAACAAAACAGTCCAGTTTGCATCTGTAGAGCGGTACCACATTCACAACAAAGGGGCTTATCTGGAGGGGCTTGATCGGTAGGAGATGGAGGAAGTCGGTGAGTTATAGAAGATTGAATCTCGTCAGCTATTGTCATCGTCACTTGTCAAAAAGACTAGAAAACACAAGAGAAGCACGTTTTTCTGCACAGGCGAGCAAGTAAAAACCACCAAATAATTCACATGAAAAATTCAAAAATTCTCCATTCCACATGTCCTCTGCCCGGTACCCACTTCCTGGCTTTCGTGAAAGCACTA
>JAAEMK010000831.1 GCA_024225635.1 Desulfobacteraceae bacterium
GAACAATCCGACACTTTGGGACTTCTGCGTCTCAATGATAGGAAGAGCCGACATCGAAGGATCAAAAAGCAACGTCGCTATGAACGCTTGGCTGCCACAAGCCAGTTATCCCTGTGGTAACTTTTCTGACACCTCTAGCTGAATATTTCCCAGATCTAAAGGATCGATAGGCCATGTTTTCACAGTTTGTAATCGTACTGAAATTCAAAATCAAGCGAGCTTTTCCCCTTTTAGTCCACACGAGATTTCTGTTCTCATTGAGCTCACCTTAGGACACCTGCGTTACCTTTTAACAGATGTGCCGCCCCAGCCAAACTCCCCATCTGACTTTGTCTGCCGTACAGATCGCAGGCCCGGAAGGGCCCACTTAAATCTAAAACTTGCCGTCGAGACAAGATTCAGCGCAACGGAATTAGTAAAGAAACATTAAAAGCAGTGGTATTTCAAATATGCCGGAGCTCCCACTTATACTACATCTCCTAAGTCACTTCACAAAGTCGAACTAGAGTCAAGCTCAACAGGGTCTTCTTTCCCCGCTGATTATTCCAAGCCCGTTCCCTTGGCTGTGGTTTCGCTAGATAGTAGATAGGGACAGTGGGAATCTCGTTAATCCATTCATGCGCGTCATCAAAGAATGGGAGCTGACTACACTCTGCAAGGGCGTAGCCATACCGGAGTTTCGTCAGCTCCTCCCCCTGGTGGTATTGGGGGTGTACGCTTGCCCCCTGATGGCATTGGGGACTTGACCCGCGGGGAGTTGAATCCCAAGCGGGCCATTTCTCTCAGGCGAGATGGTTCCGGACAACTCTACTTGTTCCAATCACCGCGGACCTCTGAAGTCGTTCCAAGAGACACTCCACTTCGCGGGCCCGAAGGTCCTTGAAGCGTTGGGACAGGTCGGTTCGCAGCGCAGGCAGAACCTCCCCACACGTCCCGATTATCACAGGTTGCAGGCTAACCTTGTACTCCCGGTAGACCACCTTGAGTTCATCAAGAAGGTTGGCCCCCCGTCTTTCCCAGTCAACAGTCAGGTCCCCAGTAGGAACCGTCCCATTAACTGAGTAGCGGTAGACCTTCCTGTCTAGTGTCTCTTTCAGGCAGGAGACGAAGGAAACTCCCACTTCCCATATAATCAGTTCCCGAGTAACGTGGTTGAATTCGACAATGTCTGGTCGATTGTGTGCCAAAGGAGTGTTAGTGCAGACCGGCATGTCCCATAATAGCTTTCCCTTCTCATTGGCGGCCACAGCCTTTGGTCGATCCGGCCATATGGGAGCGGGCAACCCATACCGTAGGCAAAGCCTGTAGTACAAGTTTTGTGCAACCGAGTTGTGTCGGTCCAAGTAAAGAGTCCTGACCCAGTTCCTACAGTTTGAGACGACATGAGCTGCCGTCTCTGCTGTAGAGTGGCACTTTCGGCACACTGAGTCTCCCTGTTCTCGATGTGAGGCATGAGCCTTGAACCCGATAACGTGCTCCTGCACTCCTATGCCATTCCTCTCATTGACCGAACTCATGCAGCCTCTTTCGAGCCACAAAAACGAGTCCTTCAGGGAAATGTCACCACCTTCCTGAATTATCCTTCCTGCGGAAGGGAGATCCCTCCACTGCTTGAGTCGATTCTGTGATCGGGTCATAGCAAAGAGTGAGGTTAACGCCTTGACAGCTGGACCAACTTTTCCAAAATGTTTCCCATCAATAATCAGGGAATCCATATCTTCCAAATTGACCTTTGTGTCCAGTCCAGTCAGTGATAACACTTCCCGGAAATCGCGCCAAGGGGACCTGTCACCATGCTTACAGCTTGCCAAAATTCCACGGCATTGAGCCATGTCCTGATGCCTCTGCAAGTACACCCCGACTGCCAGTACACTCCTCAGATACTCGTCAACTAGTGAGAGCAAGCCCCCACCCCCCATGTGACGGGGCAGATATAGCCGTGCAACGCAGCTACTTCGGTATCTACTCTTTGTCTTCACCAACAACTTGCGCACCTCAACATCCAGCTTTTCACACCATCGGAGATGGGTTTCCAGCCTTCCGTTGGAGGCAATTCCACAGTAGAAGTAGTAGCGGACTAGTCCAATGCAACACATTTTGAAGGCATGACACTTCTGGCCAGTAGAGAGTTCAGAGCAGAAAACTGTCCTCGCTCTCTCCAGGAACTTGTGTCGGAGAGGCCCCAACACTTCCTGATCGGCCGCTCGTATGTGCTGTTGGATCCCCAGGTACTTGTAAGTCTGGTGATCAGCCAGGGGGTGGATCCTCTGAGAAAGACTAGACTCATTGTCAGGCAGAGTTGTTTCCATTGCAGGAAGTCTTTCTCCTTTCCGAGTCTTGTGTACTTGAGCACACTTGTCCAGTCCCATTACCATTCCGCAAGCCTCTCCAGTCTCGTGTACAACTTTCAATGAAGCTCTAAGACCACTCGTGCTTTTGGAGTACAGCTTGATGTCGTCCACGTAGGCTTGGTGAGTGAGTGATAGCTCGTGGCCCCTCAGTTTGCCTAGACTCGTCTTGTAGGGCTCACCTCCCTTGACGTCCAGGGCCCATGAGATTGGTGCAGTGCTTAGGCAATAGAGCAAAGGACTCAGCGAATCCCCTTGGAACAGTCCACGCTTGTACTTCACCGGGAGAGAATGAACCAAGCCACCTGCTGACCGGACAACAAACACTGTCTTCCAGTAACGCATCAACTCCTTCAACCCTCTACAGATCCAGCCAGGAGCCCTGATGGCCTGCAGGGTTTGAAGAAGATGATCATGGGGCACACTGTCAAAAGCCTTCTTGAAGTCTATCCATGCCATCGAAAGAGGTTTCCTCATTCTCCGTGCATCTAAGACAACTGTCCGGTCAATCAACAGTGCATGGACTGTACCCCATGTCCCTTTGCGAAGCGAGCGTTGACTTTCAGGTAACACATTGTTTTCACAGACGTGCTCCCCTAGGATTTTTGCGATTGAACCTGTCATCAGCTTGTAGCAAGTGTTCAAGCAAGCAATCGGCCTGTAGCAGGCCGGATCTTTTGCCTCTCCACCCTTATGGATCAGTACGGTTCGCCCAAGGGCAAACCATCTGGGTGTCTTCACTCCACCTTTGCACCAACGTCCAATCCAGGAATACAACATCCTCTTAGCAGTCGGCAAAACCTTCCACCAGAAGTTGCAGATTCCATCGGGTCCAGGTGATTTCCAGGCTTTTGCCTTTCGAACGACCGCCTCAAAGCATTTTGGGTCGATGGGATTTCCATCCCTCTCCATTACTTCTCGGCACTGTAGTCGCATTGCCTTATACCATCTGTGGACCTCAACAGATTCTCGCCGCTCAGCCACTTGACCAAGCACACCACTCCAGTACTTGTGTACGTCATCAGCGCCGGGTCCTTCTTCAGGAAGCTGGGGTTTTGGCACAGCCAATCTTTTGCTCACAGCATAATCGGACCGGACTTTACGCCTCCCCTGCTGAGATTCCAGGAGTTCACTCCTTTGTCTCAAACAGTGGATGCGCTGAACGATCTCCTCATACTTGCAAGACAATGTCCTGGCATGAACCTTTTTCCACCCAAAATCCTTCCGAAGTTGCCTCAATATCCAAGACTGGTGTGGTGTTGCGGGTTTCCCCTGGCGTCTCCTCTGGAGTTCCGCAGATATCCAGCCAAGGTTACGTCTGCAGTTTGTCAAGCTCATCTCCATAGTGTCAAGCAGCCTTCCTTGCCTGTTCTGATGCTCCGGTCTCATTCTCTCCACAGTCTTTGCTGCTGAATACACAGCCGCATTGAGCTGTGTAAGGTCTTGCGGGTATCGCGCAACCCGCTCTTTCACTAGCTGGTCAGCCCACGCTAATTCTTGAGCAGAGACATTCCGAAGCCCTCTCTTTCCAGGTGGTCGGGGTCGTCCCGAAAGAGCAACACGAAGATAACCAGAATACGCAGTGCGCCATGCATCTGGTATAGGTTCCGGGCTCCGTTCCTTTTCCACTGTAGGTCCATTCTCACTTGGTTGGTAAGATGGTTCGCAAGAGGCCCCCCTAGAGTCACCCTCACAGTGTCGTGCCAACTGTGGGTCAGTCATTGCTTGGGTTAGGGAGCTCACAGGCCTATCCAACTCTGCCGGCTGGTTTGACTCTGTTGTTTCGGTGAATGCCACAGGGTCATCAGAGGTCATGATCCCATCTCCCCTCGCAGGGCTACGGGTGACTTGATCACTACCTGCAGCGACTACAGATTCATCCACCCTTGGATCCTCCGTAGTTTCGGGTATGGCCACGGGTTGCGCCGGGCCTGTTTGAGTAGCCTCTCTTTGCTCCTTCATCAGTCTCCATCGTGCCTGGAGCGCACAAAGCGTCCTGTTAGATTGGGGGAACAGATTCCGCCAGCCCGCAAGGACCGGCTTCCACTGGACTTTGCCATGCACCACATTTGGCGTAATCACCCCCTCCAGAGCAGAAACTTCCTCATGGCCCCATAAAGCCGCCGTGTGACACCTGCGTGACACAACAGCAGCAGCCACTCTGGATTTTTTCACGGTTTTGTTTCCCGTAGGCTGTTCGATCTCCATCTCTCCCTCAAGTGGGCCCGACGACCCAGGCAGTGCCACCTCCTGACCATTACTGGCCAGTTCGCGTATGCCACCTTGTTCCAGTGATGTTTGGAGGGTGGGACAAGTGACCCCTGCCGTACCATTCCGACTCAGCGGATGAATTCTTCTTGTCGCTATAGTGGGTCCGGCCAAGTCGCCAACCGGATTGTCCACCCCTGCAGTAGCCAGACCACCGCCAATGCCCACAGAGAACACAAGACGGCTGGGTTCCCGGAGATTATGAGGCCCCGTACCGGGGACAGGGGCACAGCTAGGTTGTATCTCCATATTTGCTGGGTGGGGAGGCATCCCCTGTCCGCATGCAACCAATAGAAACACCTTGCCCCTTTATAGAGATCCTACATTATGGATCAACTTAAGGTGGATGTCTCAACTGAACCTCGCAGGGCAGGGTCCAGTACGGCATTACACAAAACTCCTTGCCCCTTATACAAGTTTCCTACACCTGTACCGCAACACAGCCCAGACTGAAGGGACTAGGACTACCACTAATGTGGTCTTTGATGCTACCCAAATATTCATGAGCAGAAATCCTACCCATCCTGATTTTGGGTCACCTCAGTAGTTACCCTGGTCTATTAGCTCGCAAGCCCGGAGGCAAGCTACCCACCCCTCACGTGAGGCGACGACGCTCCTCGGACGTTGACCTGGGGGCTTGTCACATAGTGGAGCCACCTCGGGAGAGGTAATGGCAACACTTCTGCAACTTGAGGGGCTCATGCGCGTCATTAGTTAGATGACGAGGCATTTGGCTACCTTAAGAGAGGCATAGTTACTCCCGCCGTTTACCCGCGCTCGGTTGAATTTCTTCACTTTGACATTCA
>JAAEMK010000832.1 GCA_024225635.1 Desulfobacteraceae bacterium
AAAACACGAAAACACGAAAACACGAAAACACGAAAACACGAAAACACGAAAACACGAAAACACGAAAACACGAAAACACGAAAACACGAAAACACGAAAACACGAAAACACGAAAACATGAAAACACGAAAACACGAAAACACGAAAACACAAAAACATGAAAACATGAAAACATGAAAACACGAAAACGCGAAAACATGAAAACACAAAATCAATCATCTACGGGCTATAGATCAAAATCAATCGTCTGCGGGCTATAGACCAAAATCGATCATCTACGCGCTATAGACCAAAATCAATCGTCTACGGGCTATAGACCAAAATCAATCGTCTACGGGCTATAGGCCAAAATCAATCGTCTATGGGCTATAGGGCAAAATCAATCGTCTACGGGCTACAGACCAAAATCGATCATCTACGGGCTATAGACCAAAATCAATCGTCTACGGGCTATAGACCAAAATCAATCATCTACGGGCTATAGGCCAAAATCAATCGTCTACGGGCTATAGGGCAAAATCAATCGTCTATGGGCTATAGACCAAAATCGATCATCTACGGGCTATAGACCAACATCAATCGTCTACGGGCTATAGACCAAAATCAATCATCTATGGGCTATAGACCAGAATCAATGGCCTACAGGCTAT
>JAAEMK010000833.1 GCA_024225635.1 Desulfobacteraceae bacterium
TAAAAGGAGAGACCTTACTTGTCGGCTTTGACATAAGGAAGAAGGTGTTTATTAGGTATGACTGAGGACAGGTTCGGACAATTCCAACTGAGTCACGAGCGAGTATTATTTACACGTGAATACCAAATTCTGTTGCGAACGTCTCCAATCACGGAGCAGGAAAAAGAAACTGATTCGGTCCAACTTTACGATGTCAAATCCGTAACCATTTCACACTGCAGCAAGATGAGAAGTATGTACATTACCGTATTTCTAGATAATTGTGTCACAATTAGTGGTCCTATGTACATTCGTCATGTTGAACTATGCATTAGGTACCCTATACAACAACTAATTTGGCGAAAATTAGGTTGCCTACAGCGGCACATCGGAGCGCCGCAAAAGTTACCTTTACTTACTTAGTTTTCTCCTCGAAAACTGAGTACTCACTTAGTTTTTTCCAAAACTAAGTAAGTACGAAATACTTACTTAGTTTTACTTAGTAATATTATAAACTGAGTACTTACTTAGTTTACTTACTTAGTTATTTTCCCAAGAATTGCCATCACTAGTATGTACTGTAGGTACGGTGGGTTGCTAATTGTGAAAGAATTGA
>JAAEMK010000834.1 GCA_024225635.1 Desulfobacteraceae bacterium
ACTATTATTATTTAATATTATTAATACAGATGTATAGATATTATAGTATTATTATTCTAAGTTCAAGACTAATTTATAATAGTATTAATACCTATACATATATTACTTTAACTATTATTATTAATAACTTATATATTATTATCAATAATCTTATATAAATATATTAATAGATTATAATCTAGAATATATAATAGTATAAACATATAAATATAAACATATAATATAATAATATCTATAACATATAATAATATTTATAAATATCACTAAATTATCAATAATTATCACTAAATTAGCTATTTATATAGGATTTATCGATAATTACCTTAAAAGTGCTAATTTAAGCTATTTATTGACATTTATTCATATTTATTCAAGAATCTTAAATCTCTTTATTAAATACACTAGTATATTGACATCTAATATCAATAATATCAATAAATGCTTAAATGACATAATTACATAATTTATTGCAATATTACACTAATTATAGTAAATTATAGCTATTTATGATTAAATCCCCTTATAAATGGATAATTTAATGATAATTATTGATAATTTACACATATTATTGATAATTTACACATATTATTGATAATTTATGTATAGGTATAGATAAATATTATACTATTCTATAAACATATAAATATAAACATATAAATATAAACATATAAATATAAACATATAAATATAAACCTATTAATACCTATACATATATTTATATCTAGATCTAATAATATTGATTAATGATTAAATATAATATACTTTATCTATTACTTTATCTATTACTTTATTAATAACTTATATATTATTATCAATATATTATTAATATTAATAAGATAAGATATATTAAATAAATATATGTATAGGTATTAATATATTTATATTTATATATTTATATTTATATGTTTATATTTATATGTTTATATTTATA
>JAAEMK010000835.1 GCA_024225635.1 Desulfobacteraceae bacterium
GACCTCGGAACGAATCGTCCCCAAGCGCCGGGCCTGTTCTTCCAGTGCCGCGTACTTGCCCGCGTTCAGGTTTTTGCTCCTTGCGATGCGCGTCGCTTTCATTCCGCGGTCTCCGATCGTACCGTCTCGGTTGCGGGGAAATCTTCCTTCAGTACCTTCTTGTACTTGCGCAAGCCGTACCAGCGACAGGAGAAAGCGTGAACGATGGTCATCGAGTCTTCCGCCATTTCCTGTTGCGGCGACAGGCTTTCCCGGTTCAACACCTCGATCTCGCACCTGTTCTCCTCCGCGATATGCGCGAAACACTCGAAGCCGAAGCGTACGAGGCGATCCTTGTGCACGACCGCGACCTTTGCAACTTCTCCGCGCATGATCCCGTCGAGCGAAGTCAGGAACCGCTTGCGCTTGAAGTTCATGCCGCCGAAGATCTTTCGTACATCGCTCTCGTCGTAGTAGCGATGGCCGCTCGGGCGGCGCTTTGCCTTCAACTTTCCCGATGCGTCCCACCTTTGCAGTGTCTTGGTTGAAACACC
>JAAEMK010000836.1 GCA_024225635.1 Desulfobacteraceae bacterium
CATACGACGGATATTGGATGGAGATACATAAAAAAGAACAGGCTCAAAATCGTGAGCTACGGGACAGGCAGTCTATGCCGCCACCGGACCTGAATATTCAAAATTTTGCTGCGTTCTCCCAATCTGCGTTCCAGCAGTCGAGAATGGCAGGGAACTTTTGGGGAAAGGACCCAGCAACGCATATATCACCGGCGGATAAAGACTACAGAAACCAATGACAGAGTAGTTCGCAAGGAACTTCAGGACCACCTCCACAACCTCAAGCCTCGTCATCAGGAGGCGGAACGTGGGTTCCCCCACCAGGGCAGGTGTTTCAAAATCGAAACCAACCCATGATGGGACGTCTCCAGGACGTTGACGACGAGGACATGGATAAACCTAGAAAAGGATTTGAAGTGGGTGGACCAATGCAAACAAAGAAACCTGCAGCGACACATCGACGGCCTACGGCGATGATGAATAAACAACAAGCAGCGGAAGAACAAAAGCGACGTGAGGATCAA
>JAAEMK010000837.1 GCA_024225635.1 Desulfobacteraceae bacterium
AGCGATTTCTACAGTAGCCGGTGGTACTTGTCCAGCATCGAATGCCTTCGTACCAATTCGACCTTTCAGGTGTGGGAGGAAGATGGAAAATCATCCTCGAATGCACCCTGTTATGTCCGATTTCCCAAGAAATGCGATTGTAATCGACAATTCTTGATTCATCGTATGAATGATAATATTCTTTCAATTCTTCTCCTTTAAGAATTCTATTTAGGGAGCAGAACAGTTCATCATCTGAATGATGTTGTTGTTCTTGAGTGACACCCTGGGGAGCATTGTTAACGGTCTCCATAAGGGTTTCTCCCCTATTGGTCGGCCCTGTTTCACCCAAATTCAAATTCGGGAGAAATTCCGGCGGGTCGAAATATTGTTGTGTTGTTGTACGCCGTTGACGAGCAGTGAGCGCTGCTCGTTGTGCGTCAATATCGGGCACCATATATTCAAATGGCAACGATTGGTCGTCGCAAATTTGAGGTTCCCCATAATGAGTATATCGTGGAGCTTCTAGTCCCGGTTCCACCTTAATTTCTTTAGGCGGTTCCGGGGGTCCGGGCGGGCCCGGGGGATTCTTATCTCCC
>JAAEMK010000838.1 GCA_024225635.1 Desulfobacteraceae bacterium
GATGAAATAAAGCAAACAGCCTGTGTTCTGGCGGTTTTCGTACCTTTTAATATAGCAGCGTCATTGCTTAAGACTATGTTCGGCACAGAACTGAGTCCCGCAACCATTCGGAACCGGGTTCAGTATGCAGGAAAAGAAGCAGTGTCAAGACTTGAAAAAGAACTCAGAGAGTTGGAGAACGGACTTCCCGCTGCTGAGAAAATAGAAGCTGAAATCGCCCTGCTGCCTTTAATTACCGGAGGCGACGGCGTGATGGTTCCCTTTCGGCCTGACGGAGGCAGTCCTGAAGGTAAGAGCGTCTGGCAGGAAGTCAAAGTGGGAATTCCTGCCCGGCTTGGCCGTCGGTTAAACCGAAAAGGCAAGGAAGTTTCATTTATCGCCCGAAAACGTGTGACAGCTGTTTCAGGAGATATTGAAGCTTTTAAAGATCGGATGCGGCCTGCATCATTAAAGGAAGGAATACCTGAAGCCGAGGTTGTTGTATGGCTGAGTGACGGAGCTCATGGTTTCCGGGGAGTATTTCGTGATCTGTCCGCCGGTCGTGCGCAAGGTGTTCTCGATTTTTACCATACAGCTCAGTACTTGTGGAAAGCGGCACTGGCCTGGTTTGACGGACGTACCGTTAAGGCCCGTGAACGGTCCGGCTGTGCAAGAAAACGATTACGTATGGGAAGAGCAAAAGGAATTGTGAACGAAATCAGAGGAGAACCGAAGTCGGACACTATTCCTGATTCCGTCCGTAAGACTTTGGAAAATTTGATTATTTTTTTGGAGAAGCATGAGGATCATACCGATTATGAGCGATATAAGGATTTAGGGTTGCCAATCGGCAGCGGCATGGTAGAAAGTGCCTGCAAATGGCTCATACAACAAAGATTCAAAGGTGTCGGAATGCGATGGAGCGAGGAAGGGTTCAATAATTTGCTCCACCTGCGTCTTGCCTGGGTGAACAAAACTTATGACGAATTGTTTTAGCCAATTTGCTCCCCCAAGTTGTGATTACGCCC
>JAAEMK010000839.1 GCA_024225635.1 Desulfobacteraceae bacterium
AGGTGAGGAAGGATATTATTCTATTTATGCGCCTGGGAAAAATATCATTGGCGTTGGAGCTGTCAACTCGAATGATGCCTCCCTGGCGGTTTTCAGCAGTCTTGGCCCGACATTTGATGGCAGGATCAAGCCGGATGTTATGGCTGCCGGGAGTTGCGACCCTATACCGGAGAGTTTTGATTCTCCGGGGGAAGCTGTACGGGAAGACATCGATTATATCCGTGTGATAGATGCCTCAAATAACGTTGTTCGTTCCTGGGAGTTTGAAACACCCGGGGAGCTGGAAGGGTGGAGTGATTATGTTGCTGGAAGAACAGAGATGAATGTCACGGTTGCTGACGGTTACTTAACCGTACGGCATCCATTAAATCGCGGGGTTAGTTATTTAGGCTACGGTCAAGTCGACTTGTTTGCTGAACCAGGCCATATTGTTGAAATTCGCTATCGCATTGAGAACAGGGGGGCTCCACCCTTTACTCTGCAAACTTTGTTAAATTGGGATGGCGAATCAGGTGGTGCCGATTACGATGGCAGAATATTATATGATACAATTATTGATGGTCAATTTCATACAGTGAAACTACCTGTCGGGGCGTCAGGCAGAAAAATGATTGACCATTGGTACGATGCAGGTACTGGCGGTTGGGGCGGCAATGTAGATAAATTCTGGTTTATTTTTGCCCATTCTCAAGGTATTGTTTCGACATCACATATTGACGGCGGGTATTATGGGGGGAACCGCGGAACATCCATGGCGGCTCCGGCAGTTACCGGCACAGTGGCATTAATGCTCCAGCAGTTTGTGGAAACTCATAATGTAAACCTTAATTATGAGAATAATCAAACCGGAAACCCTCCACCTATTCCCTCTACAATCAAGGCCATTCTGATCCAGACCGCAACTGATTTAATACATGAAACGCCCTGCCCAAAAGACGGGGACAACCCGGATACCGGAAGTCCGGTTTTATATCATGAAGGCCCTGATTTTGCCACGGGATATGGATTGCTTAATGCTGATTCTGCAACTCATTTTATATCGGATGCCGCAACTGACAGCCTGCTTTATGAGTCTGAACTGGACAGTGACCAGAGAGATATTTATAAAATCAATGTGCCGTTTTCATTACCCGAACTAAAATTGACCCTCGTTTGGGATGATATAGAAACGAGTGCTTCATTAGGTGACGCCCGATTAGCGCGTTTGGTAAACGATCTCGATCTTGTTTTAATTGACCCTGAGGGGAATCGCCATTACCCGTGGAGACTGGACCCGTTGCCTTTTGCTGATTGTGGAGGAGCACCCCCGGGTTGTGGGGCGTTGGATCCCATTCGGTCTTCCGATGTCAGGCCAGCATACAAAGGGCCCGATGCGCGGAATAATGTTGAACAAATTAAGATTGACAATCCGTCAATGGGAGAGTGGAAAGTCGTTGTCGAAGGCTTTGGAATTCAGGATGTCAGTGATGGCCCACAGAGTTATTCGCTTGTTTCAAGCCAATCGTTAAGCAAAATTACGGAATTCTCATACATCCTTTCACCAAATTCAATTCACTCGCTTGACCTGAGAGTTAACAAAATGGACGGGACATTCTCTATTCCTTTTTCTGTCGGTGATGATTTGGGCGTTAATTATGCGGAATCAGCCATTGCCGATTTTGATGGTGACGGCAACCTGGATTATATTGTTTCGACAAATGAGAATCCGGCCCGG
>JAAEMK010000840.1 GCA_024225635.1 Desulfobacteraceae bacterium
AAGAAAAAAAATTATTCAAATCGGTCCAGAGAAAACACAAAAAAAAAATATTAGACCTTTGTGGTCGTAAAGTCATTTGAGGGAAAGTACAATCTCGGATTTGGAAACCACGTCGAATTTCCAAGTCAAAGAAAAAAAAATTATTCAAATCGGTGAAGAAATAACGAAATTATGCTTTAATTAAAAATGCCAAAATCGTTATGTTTTGTAGTCCTGAAGTCATTTGGGGGAAAGTACAATATCGAATTTGGAATCCACATCGAATTTCCAAGTCAAAGAAAAAAAAATTATTCAAATCGCTCAAGAAACAACGCAATTATGCTTTAATCAAAAAATGCCAAAATCGTCATGTCTAAAATGGACGTGCGGACTTTCCAGTATTGATTATAGAGTTGCTTCGCTTTTCACAGGGTAGCTAATTGCTAAAGGAATAATCCCTGAAAGTTTGAAAGCTCAATTCTAACCTGGTGAAAATCGCGTTTCCCCCAAAACCTGACATACGGACAGACGGACATACGGACGGATATAAGTAATTATAGAGTATCTTCGCTACTAAAACTAAACAGCAGCTGATTGGTCTTACCATCAATGTCATTAATAGATTTACATAGATTGGAAAATGTACATAATCAATATCAAAAAT
>JAAEMK010000841.1 GCA_024225635.1 Desulfobacteraceae bacterium
AGCAATCCAACGAGCAGTTAACCTCCCACGCCGGTTTGGTTTTCATGGGTCACCTTCTTAGCGTATCAGGCTTATCCGATCGTTTGAATCAAACGGCAATAGGCGCATCAGGAACCCCTGATATTTCAAATGGCGATGTTGCGCTCTCCTACCTTGGTCTTTTGAGCCAAGCCCAAAGTGACTTTGATCATATCGAAGTCTACCGAGAGGACAAGGTTTTCAAGAAATTGATGGGCATCGGCCATGTTCCATCCAGCCCGACCTTGCGTCAACGTTTGGAGGTTGCTCCGACCCAGTGGAACGATGTGATCCAAGAACATGCCATCGACCTGTTGCATAAACGCCAGGTTCATGTGACTCCTTGTTGGCAAGATCATGTGGCTGTTGATTTGGATGTGGCTCCTTTTGACAACTCCAACAGCCGGAAAGAAGGTGTCAGCCGAACCTACAAAGGGGTTGACGGTTATGCCCCGATGCTGGGATACCTGGGCGGTCACGAAGGGTTTTGTCTAAACGTGGAGCTACGCGAAGGCAAAGCTCACAGTCAGAATGGCACTCCTCTTTTTCTTCGTGAAACCATACAGCGGGCCAAACAAGTCACTCGTCGACCACTGATGATTCGCTTAGATTCCGGTAATGACGCCCGGGATAATGTGGAGGTCTGCTGGGACGAGCAGTGCGATTTTATTATCAAGCGCAACTTGCGCAGGGAAGACCCGGCGACATATCTGGATCTGGTTCAGCAGGACCCGGATCATAAGAAGTGGAGTCCCCGTTCCGGCAAAACCGTTTACACCGGGCAGGTGGATCACACTAAAAATCCAGATCAACCACTGCGCATGGTCTGCCAGGTGACCGTGCGCACCAGTGATCCCAATGGCCAAATGCTTCTTGAACCCACCGTTGAAACCGAGGCCTGGTGGGTCTCTATAAAAACAGATCCGGACACCGTCATTGATCTGTATCACCAACATGGAACCATGGAGCAGTTCCACTCTGAATTCAAAACTGATTTGGATTTGGAACGGCTGCCATCGGGCAAGTTCGAGGTCAATGACCTGGTGTTGAGCCTGAGCATGCTGGCATTTAACTGCTTGCGTCTGATTGGTCAGGCATCGCTCCAGGCAGACGATAATCCCTTGAGAAAAACCGTCAAGCGCCGCCGAATCGCAACGGTTATCAAGC
>JAAEMK010000842.1 GCA_024225635.1 Desulfobacteraceae bacterium
CGCTGCCCTCAGTTAGTCACGGGGAAACCCCATTTATTGGTTCCCATTTTCGAAGATCTCCCCTATGAGTTCTTCGTAGGACGAAACACTCTCGACGCTTTGGGCTACGCGTTTCACAAAGAAGACAGAACCCGCCGATGGGACGGGGGACGCGAACTTTGCTGGGGTTGCGCGGTCCAATTACAAGACGACGTGCCACAAGCTGAGGAAAAGGCAGATGATCCGCCGGTCCTCTGCTGCGTGAGACAGCTGCAGTTCAAAGACGATTTTGTATTGCCAGACGTACTCACCGCCCATATAAAGCCCCGCGCGATGGCACAAGCAACAGACGCCGAGTTGGAATTGCTAAAAGAGTCCTTCCCGCCAAGTATCGAGACTTTCCCCGCCGAGGCGAGGAAAGGGAGGGAGGAAGAGACGGTCATCGCAGAACCCAGAGTTATGATCGTCGGAGCGGCGTCGACAAACGAGGAGCAAAAGTCACAGTTGGATGCGCGGGCGCC
>JAAEMK010000843.1 GCA_024225635.1 Desulfobacteraceae bacterium
CTCCGGAGTCTTTTTTTTTTCGCAAATTCTAAAGTACACCGAATGGAGTGCTGCTCACAGTATTTTTTAAAATATTCTCCTGCCCGTCAAAAAATCATTTTAATTTGCATGAAGTGTAAAGCGGGAAATGAAGGATGCCCAAAAATGATTAAAAAGGATCGGGACACCTATAGATATTTCCTCAAGGACAGCATCAGGAAAGAAATCAATTTCACCTTTACGGATCAGAACAGGGGCGTTCCGGTTCCCCCCATTCAAAAGCCATATTCCGCCGACGCCCTCTGCATTGAACTGCCTTGTGAGGAAACATGGAAAACCATTCCCGAAACCGCCCTGACCCATGCCATCAAAAACAGGAAAAGTCATCGGGTTTATGGGGCTGCCGCCCTGTCCCTCGAGGAACTGGCCTATCTTTTATGGTGCACCCAGGGCGTGAGGGGCAAGCCGTTCCATGGCAACGCATACAGGAACGTTCCCTCTGCCGGGTGCCGCCACGCCCTTGAGACCTATCTGGCGGTGCTGAATGTGGACGGGTTGTCCCCCGGTATATACCGATACCTGCCCCTGACCCATGAACTGCTCTTTGAATTTGCGGAAGATATGCTTCCGGTGAAAATGGTTGAGGCCTCCCTGGGACAACCCTATCCGGGAAAGGCGGCGGCCACCTTTATCTGGGTGGCCATTCCCCATAGAATGGAGTGGCGCTATGACCTTGCCGCCCACAAGGTTATTTTGCTGGATGCGGGCCATGTGTGCCAGAACCTCTACCTGGCCTGTGAAGCCATCGGTGCCGGGACCTGCGCCATTGCGGCCTATGACCAGGAGCGGCTGGATCAGCTGCTGGATCTTGACGGTGAGGATGAATTTGCCATCTATCTCGCTCCCGTTGGAAAAATCCGGGAGCGGCAAAAATAATTTGAAATCAGGAGGAAACAGATGACAACCAGCAGCTTATTTGAACCAATCACCATGGGAAAGCTTCACTTAAGAAACCGAATTGCCATGGCCCCCATGACAAGGGGCCGGGCCGGGCCAAGCCGTGTACCCAATGACCTGATGGCGGAATATTACCACCAGCGGGCTTCAGCCGGCCTCCTGATCACCGAGGCGACCGTGATTTCAAAACAGGGCATCGGCTGGATCGATTCACCCGGGATCTACACCCGGGAGATGGCGGAAGGCTGGCGAATCGTCACGGACAGGATCAAACCCACAGGCACCCCTGTTTTCCTCCAGCTCTGGCATTGCGGCAGGGTTTCCCACAGTGATTTCCATGACGGCGCCCTCCCTGTTTCCGCATCCGCAGTCAAGCTCAAGGGCGATCACATCCACACCCCTTTAGGCAAAAAAGAGTATGAAACACCCCGGGCCCTCACCGTTTCCGAGATCAAGGCAACTGTGGAAGACTTCCGCAAGGCCGCAGAAAATGCCAGGGACGCCGGATTCTCCGGGGTGGAAATCCATGGTGCAAACGGGTATCTGATCAATCAATTCCTTGATTCAAAAACCAATCAAAGGGAGGACCAATACGGGGGAAGCCTTGAAAACAGATACCGGTTTTTAAAGGAGGTGGTGGAAGCGGTTTTAAAAGTATGGGCCCCGGAGCAGGTGGGGGTTCGCATTTCACCCAACGGCATCTTCAATGACATGGGCAGTGAAGACTTCAGGGAAACCTACCTTTATGTGGCAAAGGAGCTGGACAAATTCAACCTGGGCTATCTCCATATAATGGATGGCCTGGCCTTTGGATTCCACGAAAAGGGAGTCCCCATGACCCTGGCGGAATTCCGGCCCATCTTCAAGGGAATAATCGTGGGCAATTGCGGGTATACCCGAGAGGCAGCCGAAGAAAGAATCGCGGAAAAGAATGCGGACGTGATCGCCTTTGGCCGTCCTTTTATCACCAACCCCGACCTGCCCCAACGGTTCAGGAACGGTTGGGACCTCGAGCCGGCCGAGGATATGTCCTTGTGGTATACCCCGGGCCCCGAGGGGTATACGGATTATGAACCGTTCAAACCGCCCGCCTCCGGCTAACCCGATTCTGACAGGCATCGGGTCAAACAAGATGCCTGTCAGACGAACTCCGGCAACTACCCTGACACAGGGGAATTCAGGGACCACTTGTTTACCCTGTTTTTTGAATAACACACTTTTATCAGAATATAGGGTTGAAACAGCGCCATGATGATGGCGAATATAGCGACCCGGTCCATTCCAACCAGACATCCGTTATCCGTGGTCACCAGCATGGCCGATGAAAGAAGCGCGCCGATTCCGTTACCCCCATGCTGAATAGCAGACAAGAGTGACATGAACGCCGCCCGTTCATGGGGTTCGGGCAATTGGGATGCTTCCGAAGTGGCGGAGATATTACGAATACAAACCGTTCCCATAAACATCACAAAGATAAGTAACAGCGACGTCTTTGGGTCATGAACAAATCCGTCAAACAGGAAAACGATCAAAACAACCGTTCCCGCGACATTGGTTGGGATGGGACCGATCTTATCCGACAGGCGTCCCCCCAATTGAATCATCACCAGACTGAATATGCCACCGACCATATATAAGAATCCGAGTGATTCCCGGGGATACCCATGATTAAATTGAAAAAAGGCCGAGATATTGGGAATGATCAAAAAAGAGGACACCATAGCGGATGCCATCATCAACAACGCCATCATGTTATCCCTGTTCTTCATTAATGCATAAATGGAAACCACCGATTTTCCCTTGGCAGACAAATGCCCCGTCATTGGGGGAGTGAATTTAGCGATCAGTAATACAACCAGAACGCCCAGCACGGTAATCGCGTAAAAAGGAGATTGCCAGTTGCCGATTCGGGCAAGCTCCAATCCAAACGGCACCGCGACAATCGATGACAAAGAGAATGTCCCCATCACAATGGCCATGGCTTTTCCCCGGCGTTTCGGGGGAACGACATCCGTAACCATTGACAGGGAAATCGCCGCGGCAGGGCCTCCGAAAAAACCCGCCAGAATCCTGGCCCCGATCAGACTGTAAAGATCCCAGGCAAAGGCTGCGCACAACGTCGCCAGGGAAAGACCGGCAACGGCAATGACCGCAACATTTTTTCTGTCAAACCGATCTATGAAACCGGCACAGGCAATGCCGGAAAAAGCTATCGCCAGGGTATAACACCCGCAAATCAAACCGATATCCCCATTTGAAATCGGCAGCACTTTTGAAATATCCGGGCCCAGGGGCATGACCATCATGAAATCGATGATGTTCACGAACTGAACAACGGCAGCAATCCAGACGACCTTTTTTTCAATATCCAATTTTCCCTCCATTCATTTTATTTAAGAAATCCTGATGCCATGGTGAATACATGAAACTGCGTGCATCTTATCCCCACTGAAAAAGATGCGCTAACACATCCCGGTATTCCACTTGTTCTTGCCGGTCACCCGGAATGTCGGGAAATGTGCCTCCCTGCTCCCGGAACAAAACCATGGTCTCAGGATATGGAATTTCCAGGATAGAGCAAAGTCAGGAAAGAAAAAAAGATTGGTCTATGAGTGGTGTCGAAATCCCCGAAGGTACTCCCGGGGATTTGAGCCGTACTGTCCGGCAAAGGTTCGTGTGAAATGGCTGGGGCTGGAGAACCCCACGGCATAGGCGACTTCAGTGACGTTCATATCTCCTGTTTCCAGCAGCATGCGCGCCTTGTCGAGGCGGTGGTTCCTCAGATATCCAAACACCGAGGCGCCATACACCTTGCGGAATCCCCGTGTCAGCTTTGTCTCGCTTATTCCTGCGTGCCTGGCAAGTTCGGCAAGGGACAGGGGCGTTTCCATGTGCTCCAGAAGAATATCACGGGCAAGCTCGATCTGTTTCTCCTCCCTTTTCCGTAACGGATCTTTTTTTTCGACAGTCCCGCCAAAGTGGTATGCCATGAGATGGGAGATCAATTCCAATGCTTTGCCTTCAAGGAATATTTTTCCCATGGCTCCCGGGTATGGACATTGAAAAATCTGCCGGGCCGCAGACTGCATGGGAATCGTCATCCTGGAGAAACGATAATAGAGGCGGTCCTGCTTGTTTTCAAGGACAAGACGGAAATCTTCGGGCACCCGGCCCAGGTACTCTCCGGCAAGTTCGGCAAGCAGCGACCGCTGAATCCTGACACATACAAAACGGATATCGGCCCCCGGAAAACAATCGTGATGCCCTTCAAGCCCCGGGGTCATCCAAAGCGATGCGGACAGGGGGGCGATGTTCACATCTTCCCTTAACCCGCACAGGCGGTTTTGAAATTTTCCGGAAAGGACAAAGACAAACTCGCATACGTCCCGGCTGGAATGAAAATCAAAGTTCCGCTGTTCGGTCAAATGAAAATCACCAAGAATGAGCTGCATCCCCGGACGCAGTAAGACCGTTTCCTGGTTCAACCCAAAGTATCCCGGGGGACGCGTATTTTCAAAAACGCAATGAGGTTGTTGTGAGTGCATTTTCATACCTTATGGAAACAGGAGAGACCGCTTCAAACCTCGCTTCGCCAATTAAGTTAGGTCAACCTAACAACATCCAAACCAGCTGTCAAGCGTTGCAAAACAAATCCCCACCCACCTCCCTTGTCTTCGGCCTATACATGTGCTAACGGTATCCCGTCAGCGGGAGTATGCCGGAAGGAGAGTTTCCCCCGGGCGTTTACAAGCGTATCTGGAGGCGGACAGGCACCCGCGCTTGCGGGATGGCATGTGACCGGACGTAAATAGAACAAACCTAAGGATATTCAGATGGCCGGGAATCACCATTTTTTAGATAAGAGATTTATGCTCCAGGGTTTTGATTTCAGCAGCATCCCCTGTTCAAGGGGAAAAAAATCGTCAGCATCTGTATTGTCAAAGAACCCTCTATTCTCTTATACGCCGCCTCATTTTTTGTAAAACCATCATCCCTCCCAGACCGATGATAAGCAGGAAATACGTGGATGGTTCAGGAGTTACATAGACACTGCTACCCACAAGATCAATCGAATCAAATGCAAATCCGAAAACATCGCTTAAATCAACGCCTCCAAAGCCGAGATCACTTGTTCCACCGGGAAGAGATCCTTTAAATGTCATAATGGCCAGAACCATACTATCAACGGTTTGAAGATTATCCAGTTCCCAATCCGGAAGCAGGGAAACCTCCTGCAATCTCAGTTCGCCCGGTATCGTATCACCTACAAATATATCGGTTTCAAAAGAGATAGGGCTAGTGTTGCCTAACCAATTCGAAAACCAGACAGTTTCAAAGTCTAAAATAGTATCATTATAAGTTACCTCAACATCAAATCCACCGAGAGA
>JAAEMK010000844.1 GCA_024225635.1 Desulfobacteraceae bacterium
AAAAAAATTGTTGAGTTAAAATAAAAATTTTCCACTAAATTTAATAGGGTGTTATAACTTGAGGCAAAAAAGTTAAAATTTTATTATTTCTAGATTTGCTTTAGTTTATAGTAAGTTAAATTTAATTGAGTAGAAAAGCACTATATTTCTCGTGTTGACATAATATTATTATCATTTTTTAAATTGATTATTTATCCCAAGTTGAAATTAACTATTCTGCGATTAAAATTTATTATTCGTGATTTGAGTTTTATGGTTTAATTTCACCCGACTATTAATTTTTTGTAAATAAGTAAAATGAACTTATCTTTGTAGAGGCCGTCTGCTGGTAAAAGGTTCTTTTAAAGAGTTAATCAAAATTATAGCTGTAAGAATAAGGGCGGGTAATAATCAACCCGTAAACTTTGTTTTAAGGTAAAAATTTAATCACAATAGTTCTAAATTTACTTTTAATCTTAAACTTTTTCTAAAAGATATGCTTGTAAAAAATACTAATATTTTAGTTAATTTAAATTAATGTTAGCTTAAAACAACTCGCTTTTTAATCATCTAATAAAGCTGTTAGCCTTAGGTGGTTTATGTGATTTTACACTGAAAATTAGAATTAGGTAAAATTAAATAAAATTAAACTAGATAAAAAAAATAAAAATAGAAATAAAAATAAAAATAAAAATAAAAATAAAAATAAAAAATAAAAAATAAAAAATAAAAAATAAAAAATAAAAAATAAAAAATAAAAAATAAAAGTTTTACTTATAGTTTATTAATATAATATGAGTGCGCATGTAAGTTTTAATACTTGCGACTTTAGCTGTATAAGGGTTAAAATAAAAATAATAATGTGATTTTTACCTATGCTCATTAATAAGATTAAATTAAAATTAATTACCTTAAAATCACCCAAAAATTTATTTATAAATATACATTTATACGCTTATGTATAAATATTTTTTTATGTGATATAAAGGTATAAATTATAGACCATCACAAGACAACTGCGAATCAATTAAAATTCTTCTTCTTGATTGCTTTTTAAGAAAATAAGTGTTTTGGCTATTCAATCTACCCACCTTAAACAGCCCTGATATTATTATAATTATTTTATAGTGATAAAAGTGAAAACATTAGATATCTTGTATTGAATAAATGGGATGGGGGAAATTAAAACTTTAAATAATTAAAAACCTAAGTTATTGATCTTATCTTCCAACTATAAGACGGGGTTTAAAAGGCCAAGGGTAAAATATTTAATTTCTTTTAACGATTTAAGATTTTATGCTTTACTCATTTTATTTTTATTAAACACCTATTAACTAAATCAAACCAAATAGATTTAAGCCAAATTAATAGCATTAGAAAATATTTTTTTATTGTAAATAAAATGTAATTTGTTATACTAGCCATTATATTAATAGTAATTAAAATTTGTTATAAATCAATAGTTTTAACTTATGGTCAATAAAGCGCGGGTTAATTATAATAGAGAGTTTAAAAGAATTAGTTAAATTAAAATATATTCATTTTTAGATTAAATCTCAGTATTTAATCTTGCGTTATCTACAATCTTAAATACAGGCTATTTCTCTTTTAGGAAATAGTTTAACCTCCAGGTGAAATCAGGGGGTAAAAGTTTACACCTTTATTATAAAGCTTTTAGATGAAATGAATTTAAAATTGAAATTTGCTACTTAAAATTAATTTATTAAGCTCAACTTATTCTCTAATAGTAATAGGATTATAAACACTAAACCCAGGGTTAAATTAATGTTATAAAATACTAAGAAGCTCTATAAAATTGTTATAGAATTAAACTAAAAATTTAACTCATTAGGATAATAGCCCTTAAAAAGTGCTTAATAAATAACTTTTTACCGATGTGAAATTAATATACGTAATTGAATGAGGGGTTGCAAAATTTTTGGAGGTGATAATTCTAGTTAAATTTAACCTTAAAGTACGTGATTAAAAATTTTATAAAATACTTGAAAGTGTAAAACCTGTCGATTAACTTTTAGCTGATAAAAATAACATAAATTAAAATCATCGACATATTAACTAATTATAAAAGCCTAGAAGATTAATCAGCTGTAAAACTGGCAGGGGGGTAGAAATTAGAATTTCAACCCGTCTAACACTCTGCAGCAAACTACTTTTCACAAGCAATTTAAAATAAACTAATTAAGAATAGATTTGAAAATCACATAATTGATAATGTTATACTATATAAATTTTTATTCTGTTTTGATAATCTAAATACGATACAACCAACTTTTGCTGAAAATCATTTAAACTTGGTTCATTTTCAGAGTTAAATTAATATTTTAGCTTAAGCAAACAAGTGAGCTTATTAAACCTTATTTAATGAATTTGAATTATAGCTGATAGTTTAATATGAACACCATCGTAATTATAATGAAAATCTTAAAACAAATGAGCAAATTTTTTAAATTTGATTACATTAAATAGTGATATATCTAATTCTCGACATTAAAATGAAATTAGTTATACGGCAGGGTGGGCTACCATAATAATTTTACTAATATTAAGTCGAATAGCGTAGCTATCTATCAATCTTAATTATTTTTGAAAGGTATAATTAATTAAACAAGGATCTCCTATCAAAGGGTTATGAGCCCTCCAGCTTTTTTAGCTTATATTTAAATATTTGTTTAACCTTAAAATAAATTTTTAATTTATTTAAGATAATTTGACTCTTCTAGTAAAGCAGTTTAATTTTTTAACTACAAATTAAATTATAACGTTTATATTGCTCAATTGAAATATTAGTATAACCCGCTAATCAAGACAATACCAATATATTGAAATAATAGTAATAGTGATTATTGTTCTGTAGAAGATTTTTTAATAGACACTCTATTCTTGTTAGAGTAAATAAAAAAAGGGGGGGGAAAGACCTTTATTTTTGTTAATCATTTTACTAATTAAAAAGACTAGTAGGTTGAAGTAAAAAATTTATTTTTGATAAATTAAAATTAAAGGAATGGTAGAACAGACTATTTTCCGCAGGGCAGTCGTAGAAACAA
>JAAEMK010000845.1 GCA_024225635.1 Desulfobacteraceae bacterium
CACCATGGACATTCTGATGCACGGCACGAGGCCGGCCGACCGGGGCCCCGTGGCCAGCATCATGCAGATCGCGACGCTGTCGGGTGAGGTGGTGCTAATCGATCTGTTCGCGTTCAGATTGGCGCTCGGCGGACGCGGACGCGGCAAGACGGCTACTTTCACTCCCGGCGGCGGCATGGGGCGGCACTTGCCCTACGGGGGGCGAGAGTTGGGCCCTGGAAGACCCGACCAGGGGCGAGGAGAGGGCTTCGAGTTGCCAGAGCAGCTGGCCTACCTGCTGGCGTCACAGGTGTTGGTCTTCTTCGGCGCGAGCAGTGACAGGCAGATGCTGGAGAGACTCTACGGCCTCAACCATCTGAAGGCCGCCCACTACGAGAAGTGGCGAATCGCCGACCTCCAGGGTTGGTTCTCAGCGAATCCCGGCACTGGCGGTCGGGGCCTGAGCCGGAACGCGACGGGCGGACAAGTCGGTCTGGCGGCGATGTGGGGAGATTGCTGTTCCGACCAGTCTGCCCGCTACCAGAAGGAGATGGCGGACCAGATGCTGACGGCGGGCGACGGCTACCTCAAGGGAGTGGCGTTGGCATCGGTACCTAGGCAGCGGCTAGTGACCGACGCCGCCTTGGTGTCGACGGCCTATTTGATCAAGGACGTCACCTACTTGGTCTACCTGGCCTTCTACGGCCTCTTCACCTTCAACCCCCCCTCCACGCTGGATGCCGGCGTGACCGAGTTGAGGAAGGTTCTGCTCGCGTTCTTGAAGGAGAAGCATCGGCGCTTCTTGTTGGGAGCCGACGCGATGGCCGACGAGTTGCAGCAGTATCACGCCTTGA
>JAAEMK010000846.1 GCA_024225635.1 Desulfobacteraceae bacterium
GGTGTTTGGAAGAATATCCTGTAAGGGCGAAAGATATTGAGCGTAGGAGCGAGAGTCAAAATTTTCCTTTGGTATGTAGAGTGAGCGCATATTTGTCGGCATCCCTTGTTATAATAAAAAGTTATAACAAGGCGGCAAATTCACTTTATTAACTTTGTCAAGTAAAATCTAACTTTTTTTTGCATATTTTTTCCATGCAATTTTCTAACCGGACACCACTGAAAAAATATAGAATATAGTGCATGACTCCATACGGTAAAGGGGACGGATTTGGTAATCTATAAACGAAAATAAATCCGTCCCCTTTTACGAAAATAAATCTGTCCCCTTTTAGTCCTTTACATGGGATTTGTTTTGGTATATTGCTGTTTGTTTTCGTTCTTTGAGCTTTTTTGAAAAATGGCAAAATGACATGGTTGAAAAATGAACAGGTCTCTGATGCAGATTAGAATTCATTCCCATGCGTTTTGGGTCACAGTTTGTGGCCGACGTCCTGAGACCCCAAAAAAATAAGTTGATAATTTAAAGAGGTTAGAGATGATAATCAAAATGCTGAACAATTTAAAGCTTCGAACCCATATGATGATTTCCATCGGTACGATCGCTTTTCTGGCTTTTGCCGTGACAATTACCTTTGTTTCCATCCGGACCGGCAGGATGGCGGAGGTTGAAGCCATGGATAAAGCCCGGGAAATTGCAAACCGGTACGGCAATTCGGTCAAGGCGGAGATCGACGAAGGAATGGGTGCGGTGCGTACCCTGGCCCGGGCATTCGAGGGAATAAAAAAGAGCGGCGCAACCCCGGACAGGAAGGTGATGAATGAAATAATAGCCCAGGTCCTTTCCGATAATTCCGGATTCATAGGAATGGCCTCCTGCTGGGAACCCGACGCCCTGGACGGAAGGGACAGTGAATTCGCCAATACCCCGAACCATGATAAGACCGGCAGGTATATACCGTATCTCTACCGGGAGGGCGGCGGTATAAAAAGCATGGCCCTTGAAGTTTATGAAACGGAAGGGTGGTATACCCGGGCCAGGAGCACGGGGGATGAAACCATAACATCTCCGTTTGTTTACAGAGTCGGTAACAAGGATGTCCTGATGACGACCATGTCCTCCCCGATCAGGCACAACGGCCGGTTTGCCGGGATCGTCACCGCCGATATCGATCTGTCCGGTTTTAATAAGGTGGTTTCCGAAATCAAAGTGTTTGAAACCGGATATATCAGCATCATTTCCAACGACGGCATATATGTGTCCCACCCTGATGCTGAAAGAATTGGAAAACCCTTTTTTTCAACCAATCCCTGGGCGCAACCCTTCATGGGTAAGATAAAATCCGGAAAAGGTTTTATCACGGAAAGTCATTCAGAAACGTCGGGAGAATACGTGGAACGGATATGCGTCCCCATCAAGGTCGGACGGACCACGACACCCTGGGCGGTTCTTGTCAGCATCCCCCACGACAAGATAACTGCCGAAGCAAGAAGCCTGATGTATATGGAGATTGGCATCGGTGCATTGTCCCTTTTGGCGTTGCTGGTTGTTATCTTTATCATTACCCGTTCCATTACCACCCCCCTGATAAAGGGCGTCGGATTTGCCCAGAGAATGTCCGACGGAGATTTCACCCATAAGCTCGATATCGACCAGAAGGACGAGATCGGCGTACTGGCCCGTGCCTTGAACAGCATGACATCAAATATCGGCGCCATATTCAGGGATGTAAAAAGCGGCGTGGAAACCCTTCACTCCTCGTCCACGGAATTGTCTGCAATATCCCAGCAGATGGCTGCCGGTTCGGAAGAGACTTCCGGAAAATCCGGTAAGGTAAACAATGCGGCCCTGGATATGAACGCAAACATGAACTCTGTTGCCGCCGCATCAGAACAGGCCATGACAAACCTGAACCTGGTTGCAGCTGCAACGGAAGAGATGAGTTCCACCATAAACGAGATCGCCGAAAATACTGAAAACGCCAGGGGAATCACCGGCAATGCAGTGGAGCAGGCCAGGAGTGCGTCCGGGCGTGTCAATGAGCTTGGCGAGGCTGCACGGGAGATTGGAAAGGTCACCCAGGTGATCACGGATATTTCCGAGCAGACCAACCTGCTGGCCCTTAATGCCACCATCGAGGCTGCCCGGGCGGGAGAGGCCGGAAAAGGGTTTGCCGTTGTCGCAGGGGAGATAAAGGACCTTGCCAGGCAGACAGCCGGCGCCACCAGTGAAATCAAGAAAGAGATAGAGAACATCCGGGGAACCATTTCAGTGACCGTTGACGAGATAAAGCATATCCTGGACGTGAATAATGAGGTTAATGATATTGTGTCCAATATCGCGACAGCGGTTGAAGAGCAGTCTGTTACCACAAAGGAGGTTGCGGAGAATATTTCCCAGGCATCCATGGGGTTCAGCGACGTCAACAAAAACGTCATTCAAAGTGCCGCCGTAACCCAGGATATGACAAAGGATATCTCCGAGATCAATCAGGCTGCGGGAGAGATGTCCAACAGCAGTTCCCAGGTGATGCTCAGTGCGGAGCAACTCATGGAACTGGCCCGGCAGCTCAGTGAAACCGTCAAGATGTTCAAGGTTTAACCTGCCCCCGATCCTTTATAGCTGCAACATGTTGCAGCTATAAAGGATTCAGCTTTAATAACAATAATAACGCTAATCAGATTTATAGATAAACCAAGGGGTTGAAAAAACGGGGTTCGGTCTTAACTTAAATTCCAACAAACAGTTGATTTTGTTGTTGATGAAAAGACAGGAAAGCAAGGTCGGCTGTATTTTTAAACCATGATAAATCGTCCTGGGCCGGAAGGAGTTTATGATGAAAGCATTGTCCCCCTGTGCCCTGGCCGATCTTTCCTTTGACATTACCTGGGAAAAAGATGGTATCGCCCATCAAGAGCATTATTTTGCAGATCAATTTAACTGCTGGCGCGACATCGTTCCCGACCCCCTGCTCAAACATATCCGTAACGGCTCCATGGAGGATCCCGTAAGCCTCCAGGCAAAACCGGGGGAACTCGTCCCGGAATACCGTCCCGACAATGTGCATTATATTCCCAAGTCCCGGCTGGATATCTTTCTTGCCGGGGACGGCCTGGTGCGTGGGCGGTTCTATCCCCAGGGCATGATAAGCGGGATTCCCGGAATCTTCAAAGGCAACATCACCCCGTTTCGCTGTGTTGACATTGATGGTGACAGCATTAGAGCGGACCTGAACCATCCAATGGCCGGGATACCAATGGACGTTACACTGAGGGTTCACTCTAAATTATTCAGATCTGAAGAGCGGGGGGGCTGCTGCACGGACTGGATTGAGCTCGCCCTGTCGGGACCGGGCATGCAGGCCCGGTATAACCGGCAACCCACCGATTTTTTTTTAAAAAAATTCTTTGACCGGCGCGATCCCCGGCGCGATCCCCGTTATTACGCAAGGGACCGGTTTGTCCAGCATATTGATGATACTGCCCGTCAGAACCTGTCCGATCTGTATGAAACCATCCTTCGGCCCGGGGATGCGGTTTTGGATCTCATGGCCGGATGGGAGTCCCACATCCCCGGGGAGCTGGATCTGTCATCCCTTCACGGACTTGGACTCAACGCCAATGAACTCAAGGGAAATAAGCAGCTTACGGCCCATACGGTGCAGGACCTGAACACAAACGGCAGGCTTGCCTTTGGAGATGCCTGTTTTGATGCCGTGATCTGCTCCCTGTCCGTTGAATACCTGATCAATCCTGTTGCCGTTTTCAAAGAGGTGGCAAGGGTGTTGAAGCCCGGCGGTGTTTTCGCGGTGACCTTTTCCAACCGCTGGTTCCCGGAAAAAGCGATTCGTATCTGGGAAGAGCTCCATGATTTTGAACGGGTTGGCCTGGTAACGGAATATTTCCTTGAGTCCGGCCGGTATGAATCGGTGTCCACGGTTTCCATGAGGGGATATCCACGGCCCTATGGGGATAAATATTTCCCGGCGATAATGTCCTCGGACCCGGTGCATTGCGTGATCGGAAGAAAGTTCACCGTGGCTGCCCCTTGAGAACGATCCGGTTGCTCACTCTTGTCCGGTCTGTTTCTTTTTCATCTTTTTGTACCATTTCTCATCCCCATACAGCTTCTCCTGGCATGTGGGGCACAGGCCGTGGCTGAACAACGCTTGGGTGTGGCGTTCAATATAGGTCTCTATCTGGTTCCAGTATCCTTTGTCATCCCGGACGTTTTTGCAGGATGCACAGATGGGGAGCAGGCCGCTCAAAACCTTGACTTCAAGAAGCGCTTCCTGAAGTTTGCTTTTCTCCTGAATCAGGGTTTTTTCCACCTGCTTGCGCTCTTTTATTTCATGGGTGAGACGCCGGTTCCAGTAAACAAACAGAAGCACGATAACAAGAAAGCCCGCCAGGAATTTTAAGAGCAGCATGTAATTGAAGCCGTGTTCATATTTGACGGAGATCCAGTTACGGTAGATATCGTTACGTTCATTTTCCGGCATATCGTTGAGCAGCTTTTGGATGATCCCCGCAAAAACCGGCCAGTCCTTTCTGACGGCCAGGGAAAGATGATTTCTGTAGGGCGTTTCTCCCGCGACCTTTATGCTTGTATACCCCAGTTTTGTAATGTAATAGCTGCCTGTCACAAGATCGCTGACAAAGAAATCGATATCCCCCTTTTGAAGCAGGTTCATCGCCTTTTTCACATTCTCTGCAGGCACCAGCTTTATTGCGGGATTATGGGTGGAAAGCCATTCCTGAACGGCATAACCTTCAACCACACCGGCTTTTTGACCGTTCAGTTCATCCAGGTTTCTGATATAGGTGATCTCCTGCCTGGTAAATATGACGACGGGGGTGGAAAGATAGGGCTCCGTAAATTCCAGAAACCTGCTTCGCTCGGCCGTCCGGGAGATGGCCGAAAACATGTCCAGTTCCCTGGCCTTCACTTTTTTTACCTTTTCAACCCAGCTGAGATTGCCGGTCAGTTCAAAGTGAATCCCCAGCGTTTTTTCAAGGTAGTTTAAATAATTCATGGAGATGCCGTGAAATTTTCTCTCCTGATCCGCATACTCTATGGGGGCCCAGTCCGGGTCGCAGGCAACCCGGATGACAGGATGGTCCTTGAGCCACCTTTTTTCCGTTTCCGTGAAGGGGGACTCTCTCTGAACATGGACCCTGTCGTTTACATTCAGCCATTTTCGCTTGATTTTCCGATGTTCTTCAGGCGTAATTGCATTGATGGCCCGGTTAAAGACAGACAGAAGTTCCGGGCTGTCGTTTCTGAGCCCGATCTTCGATACCCCCGCAACCCGGTGATAATAGATCAGTCCCACCTGGAGGTTGGAAAAAAAATACGTTTCAATCATATACTGTACCACCGGCAGATCATCTAACATGGCGTACGCCTTTTTCTCCGATACAAGCTTGAGCCCTTCCAGAAGGTTTGAAACTTCCACAAGCTCACTTTCCGGGGCGTATTTTTTGATGATTTCATCCCGGATACTTCCCTTGATGATCACCACACGTTTTCCTGACAACTGGCTGAGGTTCGTGAGGGGTGGCGTGTTCTTCCGGGTGACCAGCGCCAAGGGTGTCTTGGAATAGGTGGTTGAAAAATTCAGGAAAGGCTTTCGATTTTCCTTGGACGCGGCATTGACAATCCCGTCCACTTCATGGTTCAGGGCTTTCTGGAGCGCCTCATTCCATGTGGAGCCCTCAAACCGGATCTCGATGCCGAGTTTCTCTTCGATCAGTTCCATGTAGTCGATACTGATTCCGGCCAGCTTTCCTTGGCCATTCCGGTAATTCATGGGAGGATCGCCCTCGTCAATGGCAAGGGTTATAACCGCATGCCTGTCCAGCCACGCCGTTTCCCTGTCTGTCAGGGAATGGCGTATGAGGGGGGTGCTTCTCTCCTCTGGCGCGGCATCGGAAAAAGAGGACGCCGCAATACATACAAGAAAAATGATGATCATTTTTGTGATGATTAATAACGACGGAACCCGGATTTTTCCCATTGGCAGGATCTCCTGATCTGGTCTTTTGTAGAAGATTACCAGAATTCCCGGAATGATGCCCTCATTTTTTTGTCTTGGTTTGTTTTTCCAATACAAAAGATAAGTATTTTGCTCTTTCCTTACTGTAAAAATTACCCGCGGCACCGAAATCATGATTTCCCGGTGCAATGAAAATTTGGTTTCTAAATGGTTTTCTTGCAACAAAAAGCAACCCTGACGGTCCTTGATCCTAATTTATATTATTTTCTTGACGATTTGATTTGAATTTGTCATGAGTTTAAGGGTATTACCTGAAAAACTCCACATGGAAAAAGCCAACCCCGCAGCGATCAAGGGACGGAAAGCCACGGGTCATAATTGACAGCCGGGTTGCCATCAGGTGACCCGGCTATTGCATTTGGAATCTCAGTTCCCCCGGTAAAGGTAATTATAATATTTATTGATTGCTTAGGAGATAAATATGAAAAAAATCTGCCTGATAATCGTTGCTTTATTTTTCTTTTTTGGCAGCAACACGCTGGCCGGTGAATTGATTGTTGGCGGCGAGTATTCCCCGCCATATTTATTTATGAGAAATGGGAAAATCGTCGGAATTGACGCGGAAATCATAAAACAGGTTCTTGATGAATCCGGTGTTAATTACAGGATCGTGATCCTGCCCTGGCAACGCTGCTGGAAAATGCTTGAAAGGGGAACGGTTGACATCGGAATAGGGATTCCAAAGAATCGGGAGTATGACGCCCATGTGCACTATCCGGCAACTTTTTCCCGGAATATGGAATTTGTTATTTTTACCAACAAAGAAACGAAAAAACAGCATGATGCAACAAGTCTCTACTATATCAGGAAGAATTACTTTAGGGTCGGGATTATCCGTGGCCAATCATATCACGAGAGATTTTGGAATTTTTTCCCATGGCAGAATGTTGAGGAAAATAGATATCATGTGCAAATAGAGCCTGCAAACAACATTGAAATAAATCTTAAAAAGCTGAATGCAAACAGGATCAACGCCTTTCCAAGTGATAAAACAGCAGGATTGTACACGGCAGGAAAGCTCGGATTGAAAAAAATTATTCACTATGATTTTGTCATTTTCTATACAACGACCTTCAATGTCTTTTCAAGGAATTCTAAATATAAAAGTGAAAAGTACCAGGACATAACCGCATTGATGAAGGCGTATGACCGCAAGCTGGAAGAGTTTCATGAGCTTCCTGAATTCATGGAGATCTTCAACTGGAACTGGGATACCCCGTATATATCAAAAAAACGGGTGATAAAAAAAGAGACCACGGGAAAGACCGTAAACATTGGATTCCTGGCAGCCCTGTCCGGGCCTGATGCCGGGTGGGGCAAACCCGGCCTGACCGGGAATCAGATGTTTATTGACGAGGTCAATGCCAGGGGCGGGCTGCTTGTCGGCGGGGTAAGATATCCCCTGAAGATGCATATATACGACGATGAAGGTGATGGTGCAAAGGCATTGAAAGGTGCCAGGGAACTGGTTGAAAAACATGATGTAAAGTTTATCAGCGCCATTGGCGGCGCCGATGCCGATGCAACACACCCGTATTTGACAAAAAAGAAAGTCATATATGCGAGTCTGATAGCGACGGATATCAGACCCGACAGACCGTATCTGCTGGCCGGGGGTGATGTTACGCCAAGGATAGATATGTTAAGGCCTTGGTATCACAGGAATAAGAATCCGAAGTTGAAAAAATGGGCGGTTGTTTCCCAGGATGACCCCATAGGCCGGGCTTGCCAGGCGTGGGAAGTGGGGGCAGCGGTAGCCGAAGGCTGGGAGGTGGTGTACGACAGACATTTCCCCCTGGACACATCGGATTTTTCCAAAGTGGCTGATGGGATTCTCGCAACCGACCCGGATGTTGTCAGCCTGAATTTGACCTGGCCTGATTTTGTGACGCTGATACTGGAACAGCTTTACATCAAGGGATACAGGGGAGAAATCTCAGGGAATTATATGGACGTGGAAGCAAACCTGAAGAAAGTGCCCGTATGGTTTCATGAAGGCGCAGTGGACAGTTTTCCTCTTTTCAATGATCCTTTCTGGGGATATTCTTCAATTCAGCACAGGTTTTACGATTTATGGAAAAAGAGATATGGCCCCGGAGCCCCAGAGGATTTAAAGCGTGATCTGACAGGAATAGACTGGGATCATGTGATAATGCTCAGGATATGGGCTTTAGGGGCGCAACTTGCGGAATCCTTCGACCCTGACAGGATCATCAAAGCACTCAGGGCCCAAAAGTCATTTCCCACCATCCTGGGAAATGCAAAGATGACCGGCAGGGAGATGTGGGGGATTGATAATATGGTGTCGCCCCCCATTCCGATAAATGAAACAAAGGATGGGGTTAAACGTATTCAAACCATAAAAGGATTTGACGAGTGGTTTCAAGCCCACAAGGAGACGATCATTGACGTGGTAAAATCCAAGGGACTGTTTTGGAATCAGCAAAAATAATCTCCCGTAAGCGAGGTGGTGGATCATTGTTGATTTTGCGGTTTGCATTTTGGGAGATTCCAGAGTATGTAATGGTCACGCTCGGTCTGTTGATCCTTTCTTCCAATAGTTCTTGATTAGGCGCAATATTTATTCGCAGACCGGGCTAACTTTGGCTACATATTTTTCCTTGAACTTCTGTAGTAAATTTATTGGTCTGAGAAGACTTGACAATTATGGAACTAACGTCCTGAACCTAAAACGATAATTCATTGATAAATTTTTACCTGTCGGATTAAGATATCGTAACTATCAAATAGTTTAAAAACGGTAAAGGGGAGGATTTATGTTACGTGAAGATGAAATCCAAATTGGAGAAACGTACTGGGGGGCTGACACCAGAGGGCGGGTTTCTACCCGAACGGTTTTGAGGAAAAGAAAAGAATATGTCGGAACCCATGAGGGGACAGTATGGGGAGACATAAGATTTTATGAGACCCGAATATACTACGAAGACAGTAAAGGAACTCGTCGGGAATGCAACGCAGGCAGGTTTTGTAGTTTCTGGAGAAGCGATTCTTGGGTAAAAAAGAAGCTAAAAGATCAATCTGCTCATCTAAAAACAATTGCAACATGTACGATGACAGACCTTGAAAAGTTACAGGCTGAAAATAAGTTCCTCCATGAGAAGATAGCGATTTTGAAGGAGAAAAATGAGTACCTGGAAAATCAGCTTAAAACAGAGCGTTCTGGCTATTATTAAATCGGTGTCAAAGTCAATAAAGTCCCGCGAATTTTTTGAGGCAGATGGTTAAGGTAAACATAAGGTCAGACAGTTTACTGTTATATCTCCTTCATCCTGTGTCATGCTTTTAAAAAGACTGCTCCAAAAGTATCACTGTCGATTCTTCCGTTTTTTTCAGTTGACTCCCCAAGCGGCATCAAGGGGGAGTCTACCGCAGACATAGCAGGTTTTGCCTGTGGTAGCCCGGAAGTACATTTCGGTTTCTGGGTGATTTTTTATATTTGGGTTGACAAAAAGTAAGTTCCTATCCTACACCCTGGTGGAAACGCCTTGATCCCTTTAGCCATGCGGAGGAAAAGATGAAAGAACAATCTGACACCATTGCCCGAACCATGGGCCTGATCACCGATATGGTCATGGAACTTCATTTCAGGGGATGCGACGATACCCATCCCCTGATCATGAGGGCCGGGGAACTGGTTCCCCGGCTCAAGGCAATGGCAGATCATGACCCGGAAAACCGGAAACCGGCGGCGGATGCCCCCAAAACCCCGGCAAAACTGTATCTGATGACAGCAGAAGAGGTGTCGAAAATAAACCTGGAAGAAGACTTGACCAAGGGGCTTATCCCCGGGGAGGACCTGTCCGAGGCCGCCTTTATTTTTGAAAACGAACTCATGGGCCTGCTGGGCGATGATAATGCCATGTCCATGGATGCCTATTCCGGCATGGATGAACAAACATTGATCGGGGTGATCCGGTCCGCAGTTGAGAACATCTGCCGGTTACGGTTATCCTGACACGGTCTGAGGGCCGTAAACGGGAGGCGACATGACCCTTTCATATCTTTTTTCGCACTGAAAAATCGGGGAGTGCAGGGTAAAGAACAGGATCATCATGGCCCTTTTCACCACCAAATATGCCGTTGACAACAGGGTGCCCCAAAAAATGACCGCCTTTTACAAGTCCCGGGCCAGGGGCAGGCAGTGCTGATCGTCCTTGTGTCAAGGTCATATCCGGGTTCAATCCGGATATCCTTATTCTGGCCCCGGGCGCACCTGCTGAAACGGCTATCCCGGAAAGGGGTTGCTATATTGACCCGGACACGGATAACTTCTTTAACACCGCCGGTTCAATGGGTAAGCTTGTTGCTTCGTATCGGCTTTCATTTACACATGCTTGACAGGGTTGGTTAAAAGGTTGTATTTAAGCTACCAGACTTTTAATGGAACAGAATAAACAGGATTGTGAAATGGACCGAGATTTGCCCGATGAACTTCGAGACTACATAAGAACCCAAAATAAGGATCTTGCCGATCGGGCGGAATCCTTTTGGAGAGCAGCTAAGCCAATTCTGGACAGGCAAAGCCGTCCCGGCAGCAACGAAAACGGCCTCGCCCATGTCACGAAGGTTGAGCTTAATGCATGGCGCTTAATCAAAGCTTCAGGCAAAGTTTCGGATTTTAGTTCACATGAGTTGTTTCTCCTGTCATGCGGTGCTTGCAGTCACGATTTTGATAAGGGTTTATTCGATAAACTTCCGGACGGTGTAGGGCACGGTAAAGGCTCCGGAAATTTTTTAATCAAAGAATATAAGTCATTTCCGAACGGCTTCCATGGAATGGTAGCTATCAGCTACAAATAATCGGAATTCATGATTTGCCTGATGGAAAATTTCAAGAAGAATTGAAACGGGTTGATAAAAATTTTCCTCTGGCTACAGGTCCGGTAAAATTACAGAAACTTGCCGTTATTCTCAAAACAGCCGACATTCTGCATACAGACTCCTCCCGTATCGCATCCATTGGAATAGATACTTCGGGCATGGCTCCTGAAGAAAAAAAGAAACACCTTGCCAGGGAATCAATTTCAGGTTGGGACTGTGACGGTTCCCGGATAATCATTAATGCGGTCCCAGAATCTATAGAACATCTCGATGCCCTTGAAGGTTGTATCAAATATATAGAAGAAAAAGAGTGGCCCGCTGTGAAGGATAAATTATCGGATTATGATTTTCCTTATCAGTTGGAATTCAAAGTAAATAAATCTATTTGCGGTGAGCCTCCGGAGCCTAAAAAAAAACTCACAAACAATGGTCTGACTATAGATATCATTTGTTTATAAGTTATCGTCGACGCGACATGTGGCCTGAATGGTTAGAGAAACATTTTGTCCCCCTACTGAAACGGTACCTCAATGAAGAATTGGATTGTGATGTACGTATCTTTTATGACAAACAAATAGAAAAAAAAAATGTAACTTGGCCAATAGCTCTTGCCAAAGCACTATCCCAATCAGCCATTCTTGTTCCTCTTTTTTCTAAATCTTACTTTCGGAGTGATTGGTGTGTTTCTGAATTTTCTCACATGTATAAAAGAGAAATAGATACCGGATTCCGGACAATAGAAAATGAATGTGGTTTAATCGTTCCTGCTATCGTTCATGACGGTGAAGAAAATATACCTGATGAAGCACGGATAATACAATCTGTAAAAATTCAAGATTACGCTTTAGCTAACCTCCAACCTCGCACTAAAGATGCTCTTGAACTCGAAAAAATAATAAGAGCTTGGGCTCCCGAGATAGCTCGATGCATAAATAGTGCTCCTCAATACAGCAATAGTTGGGAAAAACCCCTATCTGAAGAATTTATAAAAAAATTTGGCATCCTTCATATGACCCCAGAAGTGCCTTACAGTGTTTTTAATCAGGATTTTGCTCGCAACTATTGCATAACGGCAGACTCCTGTGTCTCCCGTGTAGCTATACCAAAA
>JAAEMK010000847.1 GCA_024225635.1 Desulfobacteraceae bacterium
ATTTTTCAGAGGTGAAACGTCTCTGACTCCTGTACCACTCAGATCAAGGTGTTGAAGGCCGGTCAGATTTTTCAGAGGTGAAACGTCTCTGACTTCTGTACCACTCAGATCAAGGTGTTGAAGGCCGGTCAGATTTTTCAAAGGTGAGACGTCACTGACTCCTGTTCTCCAAAGATGAAGATATTGAAGTTTATTCAACTTTTTCAGAGGTGAAATGTCACTGACTCCTGAACGCCACAGATAAAGATCTTTAAGGTTGATCAAGTTTTTCAGAGGTGAAACGTCACTGACTTTTGTATCGTTCAAGTTAAGAAATTTAAGGTTGATCAATTTTTCCAAAGGGGAAATGTCACTAATTTGAGTGTCTGTTAAATAAAAAGTATGTAAGTTTGTAAGATTAGTGAGAGGTGATAGATCTGACAATTCTGCTCCCTCAAGCTCTATTCTTTTTAAAAATGGTGCATCGGATAAAAAAGAAATATCTTTACACTGATCCAAATAGAGTGATCCGGTTTTTTTTCTATAAAACCATAGTATAGCTTTTTTGTTCAACCGGACATTGTTGTAAAGAGCTCCGAAAAGTGGAGCTTTGAATTTTCGACAAGAAGAGAATGTTTCTATTTCATCGCTTGTCAATTGGAATAAGTGATCTAAATAATGATTCTGTTGTTTTTCTGTTATACCCGTATGAGGATTACCAACGATATCGACTAAGAGTTGTTCTTTTGAGAAAAGCCCTTTTAATGAATCAGAAGCTTCATAAGCTTTTAAAGATCTTATTCTTTTATATTCGGTTTTTAAAACATTTGCCCAGTCAGGAGGGAAAAAAATCTTAAATAATCGTTTGATAATACCTTTATTTTCTCCACAGAGTTCAAAAAGAAAAATAATTGTCTGATGCCAACAGGTATAATTACTATATTCCTTAAGATCTTTTTGACAGGCTCGTGAATCAAGTGTACTCTCTTCATCCTCCTCTGGATCAAAAAAATCTGGATTTTCTACTTGAGACTGTATATAAACCGCAGAAAAGTACTCTTGGAAAGAGAGATGAAGAAACGCAAAAAGTCCCTCTCCTCGAGGGATAAGAAGCCCGCTGCGACGAGCTATCCAATCAAGATACTTTTCGGCGTATTGTTCCCAACTTTCTTCGAGACTATCACTATTCTCTTGCATAGCCTCTACGAGCCACAAAAGAATATCCTCTTGAGAAGCAAGAAGTTCTGTGCTGTCTTTTGTTTTGGTTAATAAACCACTGTTAGGCTTCTCGTTTTTCATTCTTCGCAGTTGCATCTCAAAGCCGACTCGAGCAAGCCACTGTTTTTTTCTTTTCCATGGAACAGGATCTTTCATCTGTCGAGCAGTATCAATAGATTCAAGATAGGCTTGGGCAATATCATCATAAAGAAGAGCCCGGCCATCGGGCAAGCGAAGGCGAATTCGAAAAAGAAGGGTCATCATGGTAAGAAGATTGGGAGTTCGAGCTAAAATAAGAGTGTCATTTTTAGCATGGATTGCGGATAAAAATTTTCCTGTTAGCGATTGGGCTTGATCCTCTGTTCCACCCTGATCTCTATACCAATTTTTTGTAAAACGAGAAATGTCAATATCTCGAAAAGGCGCGATATAAACAACTTTAGGATTTTTTAAAGTAGATGTGTCTGCTCTCATCCTTGATTTTTTCTCAAGCTCAATCAGTGCATCGCCTATGGTTGTATTTTCTTCAAACAAATCTTTTTTATCACTCTGAGATGGTTTGAAACACAATGGAACCTGATCAAATCCAACAATACGTGAGGTGCATAAAATAAAACAGTCTTCATGCTTACGAATGAAATCCAGAATTGCATCACGTACTTTTGTTCGAAGGGCGAATTCAACTTCATCCAAACCATCAACAAGGAGCAGGACCTTATCGTTTTTCAATAATGAATTTAAAAGTACTTTACCACTTTCGGTTGCAAGATGCCTGGCTACAGAATGTTTTAAGAAAGCATCAATCAGGCTATCTGAATCTGTAACCTTGTGCAGAGACAACTCACGAAGGACAAGGGGAAGTGGCAAAAGATCGTTAAGTTTTCCCGGCAGTTTTTTATGAAACCCAGATGAGAGATACCATGCAAACCAGTTTACCATGGTACTTTTGCCACAACCTGGGTCTCCAAGAACCACTAAATGTCGATATTTCAACAACTCCTTGACGGGGTCATTCGTCTGCCACTTATTGGGGTCCGTGTCCGGTGCAATGTAGGTATCTGAAACCTGTTGAGAAACATAGAGCTCATCTATAGGTATGTCCGGGTTGTTCTGGTAGGTTGGTAACCCAAGGAAACGGACGTAGCCATGCCATGCAATAACATCAGAACGGTATTTTCGTAAAAGCTCATTATTTGTATCATTCAGTACGATAGTCATGTCATTCTCTCTATTTGGAAATGGCCTCTAAAATAGGCGTTATGTCCTCCTCCGTAATACCTCCTTGCTGAATAATAGGAGCAATCCAAAAAATACAGGGAGAATAAGGATCTGGGAAAGTCGATTCAGGTGTTTTAGATGGAACCGGGTCCTTTCCATCATCCGGGATAAGTTGAGATGGAAGTGTGAGAACCACAAAGTATGGCGGTTCTTTGTCTATCAGCGTTCCCTCTGTCCATTTTTTTAGATGGCTATAAAACTCTGGGCTAAATTGCAATCGTTGAAATATTTCAGAATGAAACTGATAAATATAAGTTATGATAGTAAGAATTTGGATATCTCTGTTGCTCAAACCAGATGGAGAGGTGTCTGTAGGGGGTGTTTTAATCTTATCCCCCCATTTATTAATGAGGTTTGCCAAAGCTTTGAGTTTTCTTGGATTAGGGGGCAAGCAATGACGGTAATCACCCAGTGCTTTAATAAATTGTCCTTTTATGGGGTCTTCAAGCCACTCTGTGAGAATTGTAGTTGGGCTTGAAGGAGGGATAAGGCGAATGATGCTTGTACAAATTTTCTCCAGATAAGCTTCCGCACGTAGTTGGGTAAAGGATTTTTTTTCCTTTGAATCAGATGGGGCAAATTCACTGGGCATACATTTGGCAATGGAATCCACCACCAGCTGTTGATTCATTCCAATGACAAACACACAACGTTTGATATTCAAGTAAACCTTCAATCCTTCCAAGAGCCGAAAAGCACTTTCGGGGGAACAACGATCTAAATCATCGATGATGATAACCAGTTTCCGGTTATTCTTGGAAATAAACGTCTTTAATAATGAATCGATTGCTTTTTCAAGGTACTCTTGTATCGTATCAACTCCAAGACGAGTTTCAAGGTGTTCTTTTTCCCACTGCTCACCAACGTTTTTAATTTTTTGAGGATCAATAGGTGCTGATTCAATACCTACAAGTTTTGCCACATCACCAAGAGAGTTAAGGGTTGATATTACAGCAACTTCACTTAACTTTTCAGTTTTATTTTTAATTTTTTCCCAAGTACTAAATTGCCGTCTTATCTCTTGTAATAACGCAACTACAGGAGTGGCTTCATATTGATATCTCCATGCATCAAACCAGACTGTAACAACATTACCATCTTGGTGAGGGGTTAATTTACAATTACCATTACATCCTTCCTTGGAGCCATCCAAAACAAACCGCAATTGTCGTAAAAAACTTGTTTTACCTGCTCCCCAGTCGCCATGAAGACCAAATGCTTGGGGGGCTTCGCAATTTATTATCTGGTTTGCCATACTATTAACAAGTTCTGAACGATCTAATTTGTCATCAAACGTTGGATGGTCACTATGCATTTGCATTATGCAACTCCTCAAAGTGGAAAGTCGGGTACTTACGGTTCTTCAAAATCAGTAGAATACACTTATCAGTCATTAAAAACTTTTTTAAATCAACAACACATGTTCAATCAAGTATCGGATTCATTCTGTATATCAGCGGAGAGCCCACCATGCAAAGGGTTTATCCGGCTTTTTCCTAAAATAATTCATTTAAACAAGTCCTTCATAAATACAGCAGAGGATTTCAGGTCAGGGGAAGGCGGATGCTGAAGCTGCTTCCCTTACCGGGCTCGGATGTCACGTCAATGGTTCCCTGGTGCTGGGCAATGACCTTGTCGGCAATGAAGAGGCCGAGGCCGGTTCCTTTTTTTCCCTTTCCCGAATGAAACAGGGTAAAGGCCTGTTTGATCTCCTGGGCGGTCATGCCGGTGCCGGTGTCGGATATGGCGAACTCGATTTGACCGTTTTTTTGTCCGACGCTGAAGGTGATCCCGTGGTCCTGGTTTGAAGGTTGCCGTTTCTTTTGTTCGACACAGGCATCGACGGCGTTGTCAAAGATATTTATGATGGCCGAGCTGAGTGGTTCCGGATCGGCCATGAACTCGATATCTTTCTCTTCCGGGGGGAGGCGGAGGGTCAGGGAGAGGTGGGCGGTTTCGATTTTGGGTTTCATCGTCTGGATGATCTCCCTTGCAAATGGAATTGCTGCAAGGGGTTCCTTCTTGAACTCCCGCTTTTTGGTGTAAAAGAGAATGTCGAGGATCATCTTCCGGATCTTGGAGGTCATGAGCTTCATCATCTCGAGGCCCTCCTTGGCCTGGTCCTGATCCTGTTTCTTCAGGGCCGAGTCAAGAACGTAAAGGCCGCCGTCAAGGCCGGTGAGGAGCCCCTTGATGCCGTGGGAGACCGATCCGATCATTAGCCCCAGGGATTTGAGATGGTCCTCGATGTCCACGACCCGGCTGACGTCAATGGCCATGATCATCACTTCGGACACGGTGTCGTCCGGTTCCACCACCGGCGAGGCCCAGGCCAGGAACGACACCTCCCGAAGGTCCCGGGTGGTGTAGAGGATTTCGGCCTGCTCTGGTTGTTTTGAAATAAAGCTTTTAAGGGCAGGGCAGTCTTCACAGGGGATCTCTTTTCCTTTGCAGACCCTGTGGCACAGGTCGCCTGGGCGGTCGCCGAACTGCTCCTTGAACAGGCCGTTGCAGGAGGTGATCCTGAGTTCCCGGTCCACACAGAAAATCACCATGGGCAGGGTATCCATGATGGACGAGATCTCACGCACGGATTTCAGCTCCTCCGTCTTTTCAAGGACCTGGCGCTCCAGGTGAGTGGTGTAGTCGGCCAGCCGCCGCTTCATCTCGATTTTTGCCTTGGCCCTGTTGAGGGCGGTCTCGAGGGTGTTGACATCCACGGGCTTGGTGATGAACTCCACGGCCTGATTCCTGAAGCTTTCGATGGCAAGGTCCATGTCTCCGTGGCCGGTGATCATGATGATTTCCGTGCCGGGGGAGAGGTGTTTGACTTTTTTTAATAGTTCAATACCGTCCATGACCGGCATCTTGATGTCGGTGAGCACCATGGAAAAGGGCCGGGTTTCAAAGGCCTTGATCGCCTTTTGACCGTTTTCCGCCAGGGTGACCCGGTAGCCCAGATCCTTGAGGGCAATGGATAAAACATCACGGATATCCTCCTCGTCGTCCACTAGAAGAATTTCGTTGATGTCTATGTCCTGGGTCATGGTGTCTCTCCTTTTCGGTCATACCGGGGTCATGTGCAATACCGGGGTCAGGCTTAGCTTATTGATGGAATTGCTCACTTCTGTGAAATCAATCGCAATAAGCTAAGCCTGACCCCTACTGGACTCTTCCCCCTATGGTTGTGTGCGGTCTGCCGGTAGCATTACCTGAAAAATGGTTCCCTGGTTTGATGTCTCCTTGATTTTTATGTCGCCGGAACACTCCCGGATGATGCCGTAACTGATGGAAAGGCCAAGCCCTGTTCCCTTGCCCACCTCCTTGGTGGTGAAGAAGGGCTGGAAGATCTTGTCCGCCACATGGTCGGGAACGCCGGTGCCCGTATCCTGGATCTCCACATAGACTTTTCCGGCCTCGGAATAGCCCCTGATGGTGATCCTTTTTTCCATGCCGGAACCCTTGGTTTCGGCCCTGGCCTCGATGGCGTCCCTGGCATTGATGAGAAGGTTTATGAACACCTGCTCAAGCCTGCCGGGATCGGCCATGACAAAGGGCAGGGGAGGGGTGATCTTCCACGCCACGGTGATGCCCCTTACCTTGAGCTGCTGGCTGAAGATCTCGCAGGACCGCTCAAGGATATCCAGGATGTCGACCTGTTGCAGGCTTACATGGGATTTCCTGGCAAAATCCCGCATATGGGTAATGATCTTCGATGCCCTGTCCACGTTGGAATCGATCTTGGCGACCAGGGTCTTGATTATCTCTCCTTTAATATCCTGCTTTTTTCTGATCTTTTCAACACAAAAGCTCGATGCGGTCTTGATCACCGACAACGGCTGGTTCAGTTCATGGGCCACGCCGGTGGCCATCTCACCCAGGGTGGCGAGCTTTGCCGCCTGGATGAACTGTGCCTCGGTCTCCAGGCGTTCGGTGATGTCCGAGGTGGTGACAAGGAGCACCTTCTGGCCCGGGTATTCGGAAGGGGAGATCCAGATGTCAACGAACATGGTCTGATGGTCGGATCTGCGGTGGGGGACCGAATTGATGATGGAGGAGGAGCGAATCCGGGTATCAAGGTCCTCCACGGCATGGTCGGGGTCAAAAAGAAAGCTGAAGGGTTTGCCCTGGATCTCTTCGATCCTGTAGCCGTAGACCTCGGTCACGCTCTCGTTACAGTCAAGGATGGTGAGGGTATCGTTGTCAAGGACAAACACGGGATTGGGGATGTTGTTGAAAATGGCGTGGTACTTTTTTTCCGACTGCTCCACCCGCTGCTCAAGCTCTTTCCGCCGGGTGATGTCAAGGTTGATTTCCATGGCGGCCACGATCTCGCCCGCGGCGTTTTTCACAGGGCTTGTCCGGACGATCCAGTGCTCCATGACCCCGTTCTTGCTCATGCCCTGCTCCTCGGAATAGTGGGATTTACCGTCCCTGAAGGTCTTTTCCACAGGACAGTCCTTGCAGCGGGTGGTCAGGCCCTTGTAGGTGGCATAACAAAAATCCCCGATCTTGGGGTGAAACTTGTTGTAAAACTCCTTGTTGAAGTTGATGAGCCGGTAATCCCTGTCCTGGACCGTGATGAGGCAGGGCACCCTTTCAAAGAGGTTCTGGTATTCGTTCTTCTGCTTGGTCAACTCCCGGCGGTGCTCGGTGATTCTCCGGCGCATGGAATCAAAGGCCGAGGCAAGCCGGCCGATCTCCGATTCCGCGTGGGAATCGATGGGGGAGATCCTGGCGCCGTTGGCGATATGCTTTGTCTCCTCTGTGAGCTGGCGGATGGGCCGGATCACGAATTTGTAGACAAAGACAAAGATAAAAAAAGAGGGGACCACAAAGATGGCCAGGGCCAGGAAAACAATGCTCTTTTCGTACTTGACGATCTCGGCGTCGGTCTCCTTGAGGGAGATGACAAGATCAAGGGCCCCCAGCACCCTTGCGTCCGCATCGTGGAAATGGCACTGTTCGCTGCATCCCGGTTCGTTGTAAATGGGGGTGATGATCCCGAGGAGGCGCTCCTTTGAATCAATGGAGAAGATCCGTTTTCTTTTTTCCAGGGAGAGGGTTACCAGGGGCGGCTCCTGGCGGTGGCAGATGTTGCACGCCTCGGATTCAAGATGGGCGACCTGGTCCACCTCCGAGGGCACGTTGGAAAACTTGATGAAGCCCTGCTTGTTGTAGATCCGGACGTTTTCGATCTCTTTCTGGGAGGCGGTGTTCTGGATGATCTGGTTGATGTCGTCCCGGGCGTTGAGCATCATGGCGTAATGGGTGCCGAGCCGGATGGTCTTGCTGATGCGGTCGGCGACACCCAGGGTGTCGCCGACCGCTTTGGTACGCTGGTAATTAATGCTGAACCATGCCCAGACAGCTATGGCCACAAGGCATATAAAGGCCATTATCATGATGAGCTTGAACACGAGGCTGTGCCGAATCTTGTTCAGGAACATGGCAAGGCTCACTGGGCTGTTTGTTTAGGGAATCATCACCTGCTATCCAATGGTGTTTTTAACGATTCCGATCAGTTTTTCCGGATCAAAGGGTTTCGTGAGCCAGGTGATCGCCTTGTCAATGCTCAAGTGACGGCTCGCAAGCCCGGATATCACGATGACAGGAATGTCCTTGTACTCCTCCCTCTTGGAGAGCCGCCTGAAAAACCGGGGGCCCCACTCCTTGGGCATTTCGAGATCCAGGGTGATGAGGTCCGGGTTCTCCTGCTTAAGCACCTCGAAGGCTTCAGCGCCGTCATTGGCGGAGCAGGTTTCATAACCGTTATCGTTGAAAATATTTATAAGATATTTCACAATGACAGGATCATCATCCACGACAAGTATTTTTTTTGTCATTTTTTCACCCTTTTCAATATTTATTTGGTCTTCTCATGGCATGCGCCACAGGTGACGGGACCCTGCTTCTTCTCCAGGTGGCAATCCCTGCACCGCTTGTGATATGCCGACATCAGCTCGAACTGTTTCGGATCGTTCTCCTTGGCATGGCATTCGGAACAGGCCATGTCCTCCGAGCTTTCGTCCTCGACAAGTTTTCCGTCTTCATACACATGATGGCACAGGGCGCAGTCCTCTTCAAGGCCCGCTTTTTCGTTATGCCCATCATGATCAAAGCAGACAAAAGGCCTCTGGTTCTTTGTGAACACCTCTTCATCGAAATCGAAGCAGTCGTCGCTGAAAGAGAAGGTCGGCACCAAAAGCCCGGCAGATATCAGGAACAAAAGAATCATTTGTTTTACGGTTGTATTCAAAAAAATCCCTCCCTTTCTACTCAGGTATTTCCATAATTTCATAGATAATATCTCCCAGGAACTTAAGCTCCATATCAACCCCGTAGTGGTGGATGATGTCTTCAAGGCCGCCGTGGCAGTTGTGGCAGGGAGCGATTACGACCTCGGCTCCCTTCGCCTTTGCGGCAAAGAGCTGTTCCGCCTTTATCTTGGTGCTTTCCACCCGGGCGTTTTTAAACGGAGGGCCACAGTTGATCACTCCGCCGCCTGCGCCGCAGCAATAGTTGTGCTCACGGTTGGGGGTCATCTCGATAAAGGTCTTGCAGGTGGAGTTGACCACGGATCTTGCCATCTCGTGGAGCCCTCTGCCCCTGACAATGTTGCAGGGATCGTGGAGGGTGACCGGCCTGTCGAACTTCTTCTTGATCTTGATCTTATCGTTGCTGAAAAGTTCATGGTAGTATTCGATGGCGTGGACAATGGGAATGGGCGGCATCTTCCAGCCCAGGGCCCGGTTGCCCATGTCATAGACCGAACGGAAGGCGTGGCCGCATTCGCCCATGACGATCCGCTTGGCCTTGAGTTTGGTGGCCGCCTCGAAATGCATCTTTTTCAGGCGCTCCATCATCTCGTAGTCGCCGGTGAACATGCACATGTCCGAGTTGTCCCATCCGGGGTTGGAGGGCATGGTCCAGTTCTCCCCGGCCGCGTTCATGATCATGGCTGCCTGGTAGATGAGCTGGGCCCTGAATTTGGGTTCAGGCCCGATCACGGAGTAGAAGGTGTCGGCGCCGTCCACGTCAAGGGGGATTCTCAGGTTGGGCACCTCATCCCTGGCCTCCTCCTCCTGCCACATCAGTGTATCCACCCACTCGTCATCCTTTACCCACATCTGGTTGCCCGTAACCGAATGGCTGTGGGCCGTGTCCTGGATATAGAGGGGAACCACGCCGAGCCTGTGGCAGATCCTGCGCATCACGGACATCACATAGGCGATGTCAATGCCGAATGGGCAGTACATGGCGCAGCGCTTGCAAAGGTTGCACTGGGTATAGGCAACCACGGCGGCCTTCTTGATGAATTCCGGAGAGACCTTGCCTTTTTTCCGTATGATCTCCCACATGGTCTGCTTGATCTTGCCCGCGGGAGAAAATTTGGGGTCCTTGTTCCGTGACATGTAAAAATGGCATCCTTCGCTGCAAAGGCCGCAATGGACGCAGGTGTCAACATAAACCTTGAGCCTGGCGCCGGTTTCGGAGGACAGGACCTCGTTGATTATCCGTTCTATTTTTTCAGGGGAGAGTTGTTCAACTCCCTTTAAAATTCCCTGGTCATCGATCTCATTGTCTGTGACCGTTGTTGAATCAGTCATGGTAAACCTTTATGTTGAAATATGTTATTACCAGTCTTTTGCCATTCTTACGCCGCCGAACTCAGAACCGATATATCCCCGGGTGAAGGGGAAGAGGAACATGTGGAAGAGCTTTGTAAAGGGGATGACGGCGAGCATGAGCTCTCCTGACAGGATATGGATCAGCGTCATGGTCGGGAATCCAGCCCACTGGTGATAAACCCAGACACCCGTGGCAAAGGGAGCCGCGACAATGATCAGGATCACAATGTCCACCCAGGTGGTCAGGTACTTGACCTCGGGAAGCATGATCCTCCTTCCGGCAAAAAAGACGCAGGAAAAGACCACAACCATTGAGAGGATGTCGGCAACACGGTCCGACAGGGTGAACCAGTGGATACCGAAACTCTCCTCCAGGAGCATTACATGGGCGAACACGAACAGGGGAGCGACAAAGAGCGCAATGTGAAACGCAAAGGTCACCACCGTCATGGCGGGGTGAAGCCGCATGTTTCTTGTACCGAAAGGGGTCAGCCAGTGGGCGATGGATCTCAAGGCAAAGTTAAGGTCCATGTACTGGAATACTGAACCATCCTTTTCCCGGGCCAGCTTGTAAAGGCCGATGAACCGGTAGAGGCTGCCTCCGAAGAAAACAGCGAAGGAGAGCCATGCCAGGGGGCCTGTGATTATAGCGTAAATGTCATGCATTGAAAGTTCTCCTCAAAAAATTAACCAAGATCAACGATTTCCCGGTAAAAGACGTCTTTTTCCACTCCCCGGATGAGAAGCCGGGAACCGTCCGGGCTGAACACGGGCATTTCAAGCCGGCTGAAGCTTCGGTCCAGGGGCGTGCCGTCAACCACGATTGTGTAGGCACCGTTGATCTCCACCTTGGCCGCCACGTGGTTGCCGTCCCGGCTGAACACCGGTTGCCAGGCCATGTCGAACCGGCCCTGCCAGGGGCTGCCGTCCACGGCCACTCCCCATTTGCCGTCATGCTTGAAAACGCATCCGGCCCGCTCGCCGTCCCGGGAAAGGACAAGATCGGTCACTAACTCGTTAAAGGTCGCCTGCCAGGCAATTCCGTCCAGGGCCACGGTCCAGAGACCGTATTCCGGTGCGACAATGGCTGCGATCCGGTTGCCGTCCTGGGAGTAGGCCGGGTGCCAGAGCTGGGTGAATGAGGTGTCCCAGACCTTGCCGCCTTCGGTGGCAAGGTGCCAGCGTCCGTTTTCCTTTACCGGTGCGATGACTGAGTCATCGGTTGGAGAAAACAAAGGCGCCCATACCGAGCTGTAGTTCCGGTCCCAGGTTTTTCCGTCCACGGCAATGGTGTAGTCCTGGTAGTTGGTCCGCACCGATGCGGCCACCCGGGAAGCGTCCCTTGAAAAACAGGGTTCCCACACGTTCATGAAATTCTGCTTCCAGGGGTTGCCGTCAACGGCCACCGTGTAGCAGCCCTTCCTGAACTTGAAGATCTCGGCTTCAAGGACCTGCTCGGACTCGACAACGGCGGTCGAATGTTTGCCGTCCAGGCTGAGGGCCATGCCGGTGAGCCTTGGGTATAGCGTTTCCCAGGGCTTGTCGTCGATTACGGCACCGTATTCAAGCTCCTTCTGAGAGGAAACGGCAATGTGATCCCCGGCAGGGGTCAGGGTCATGCCCCATACAAAGTCAAAGGTGTTTTCCCAGGGGGTATCATCAGTTGACACGGTCCATTCCGCCATGTCCGAGATCAGCCCTGAGAGCCGGCCGTCAGGGCCGTATCTCAGGTTCCACACCTTGTCATAGGCGTTTTCCCATGTCTGGATCTCCTTGCCCGATGCCTGGGTGGCAACGGTGAATTCTTCGTCCTCGTTCCTGACAACAGCGGCAACGGTTTCTCCGTCCGGACTTGCAAAGGGCTCCTCCGTATAGGAGTAGCTCTCCTGCCAAAGGGACAGGTCCGCAACAGGCTTTCTGCCGGGTTCCCAGTCCCATTTATCTGAGTCTATCATTATACAGTGCTCCTTGGTGTGTACAGTGCTCTGTGATGCGTGTGAGTATGTACTCGTTGAAAAAAGCGTTAGGGTTGTTAATTAAGGAAAATGTGACAATCGGTGTTGACAAGCAGTTGTTTATCTTCATATGCCGCAATTTCCTCACTCAAGTCAGGTAAATACGTGCCTTCCACTTATCATATGAAAATTTTATTGCAAGGGGATTCTACCAACTTTTTTAAGTGCTGTCAGCTTAAATTGACGAGGGTGTTCACCTGCACAAACTGAAGAGTGCCGTATTTATGGAGTGGAAAAACAGAAACGATTGTGGTAATTACGGGGTACACTTCAATGAAGATAGACTATTTCTTATAAAAAATATGGAGGTCGTTGATGGATAAGCCGGTTCGAGAAACAGATTTTTCAGATCTTACCCTTGTTAGAAAAGGAAAGGTCAGGGATATATATGATACGGGGGATGCGTACCTGATGGTGACAACGGACAGGCTTTCCGCCTTTGACGTTGTCCTTCCCGACGGAATTCCCGGAAAGGGCAAGGTCCTGACCCAGATTTCCGCTTTCTGGTTCAAGCAGATGGAGCCGTTGATCGGGAACCACCTGATTTCAACGGATGTCGCGGATTTCCCCGAGTCCTGCCAAAAGTACGCGGACATCCTCGAAGGCCGGTCCATGCTCGTCAAAAAGGCCGAGCCCCTGCAGGTTGAGTGCATTGTCCGGGGATATATCTCAGGCTCCGGATGGAAATCCTACCAGGAGAGCGGCACCCTCTGCGGCATCGAGCTGCCCGAAGGCCTGACCGAGTCGGACCGCCTGCCCGAACCCATTTTCACCCCCTCAACCAAGGCCGAGGTGGGGGACCACGACATCAACATCGATTTTGAAGAAGCCAAGAAGATCCTCGGCGTGGAGCGGGCCGAACGCCTGAGGGACCTGAGCATTCAGATCTACCTCAAGGGCGCTGAAAAAGCCCTGGAAAAGGGAATCATCATTGCGGACACCAAGTTTGAGTTCGGTATCGTGGATGATGAAATCATCCTCATCGACGAGGTGCTCACCCCGGATTCATCCCGGTTCTGGCCCAAGGATACCTACACCCCCGGCGGAGCCCAGAAGAGCTATGACAAGCAGTTTGTCAGGGACTGGCTCATCTCCTCCGGCTGGGACAAGAAAGCTCCGGGACCGAAGCTTCCCGAAGATGTCATCCAGGGAACCGCCGCCAAGTACCGGGAAGTGCTTGAGCTGATTACAGGTCAGGACTGATTGATGCCCAAGACAATCCATTTGTCAGAGAAAAACCGTGGGGATGAACCATCCGGGGTTTCCAGGCAGGCTCTTTTTTTCTGATATGGAAAAGAATAAGATACTGGTCCTGATCCCCGTGTTCAACCATGGGGACACCCTGCGGCAGGTGGTCATGGAAGCCCTTGGCCTCCATGACGCCGTAATGGTGGTGGATGACGGCAGCACGGACGGTTCCATGGACGGCATACGGGATCTTGACGTACGCCGTCTTTCACACGCCAAAAACCTGGGCAAGGGGGCTGCCATACGGACCGGCGCAAAAGAGGCGCGTTCCCTGGGATATACCCACATCATTACCATGGATGCCGATCTTCAGCACAGTGCCGGGGACATTCCCCTGTTCAAGATAAAGATCGAATGCCATCCGGATGCCGTCATCATCGGCAAGCGGGATTTCAATACCGGCAAAATTCCCGTTTTCCCGGTATTGGGACGGTCCTTATCCAATTTCCGGCTCAGGATACAGACGGGGCGCAAGCTGTCCGATGTCCGAAGCGGATTCCGGGCCTATCCCCTTGCCCTGTTTGATTTTTTCGAGTTCAAGGAAAACCGCTGCGCCTTTGGGTTGGAAATCCTCGTGAAATCGGCCTGGGCGGGCATTGCCCTGAAAGAGGTGGATATCTCCTTTCCCTGTCGGCCAAATGGAAAACGGATTTCCTATTTTAGATACCTGGGTGACTGCCTGTCTATCGCTCTTCTCAATGCCAGGCTGACCCTGCGGTCATTTCTGCCGTTCCCCCACAAGCAGTTCAATGAGGATGCCAGGCCCGAAAGACTCTCGGTTTTAAGCCCGGTCAGGTCGTTGAAACGGCTTGCCGAATCCAACATTTCTCCTGCCAGGATAGCCGTGTCAGGGGCAGTGGGCGTTTTCCTGGGAGCACTTCCCCTTATCGGCTGGCACACCATTGCCATCCTGATCGTGGCAGGGGCCTGCAGGCTCAACAAGCTGGTTGCCCTTGCAACAAGCCAGCTCTGTGTGATTCCCTTTATGCCGGCCGCATGTATCGAAACCGGTCATTTCATGAGACACGGACGTTTTCTAACCGAATTCTCCATGGAGACCCTGGGATATCAATGCCTGGACCGGCTGTTTGAATGGTTTACAGGTTCTCTTGTTCTTGCCCCGTTGGCGGGTCTCATTGTCGGCGTATTGATCTACCAGGTTTTGACTTCAGGGCTTCAGGGCTCCAGGCCGGCATTAAAAAAAAGATTAGGGGAATCGCGCCCCATTGAATAAAGAAAATCCCGGAACCAGGAAAAAGCTTATCCTCGATGGAGTCAATTAACTTCAATGAAAGGAATTACAAATCCATGAACCCATCAACAAATCCAACAGACCCAAACGCCCCAAAGCAGACAGCCCTGGTAACAGGAGCCAGCCGGGGCATAGGACGCTGCGTTGCATTGGATCTTGCCGCAACCGGCAGGCATGTCTGTGTCAACTATGTCAGGAACGAGGCTGCCGCCCGGGAAACCCTGTCAGCCATTGAAGAGGCAGGGGGAAGCGGGGAGATCATCCCCTTTGATGTCGCGGATCAGGCCCAGTCCGAAGCAGCGGTAAAGGCCATTCTTGAGAAGCACGGTAAAATAGAAATCCTGGTCAACAATGCCGGGATCGCCGATGACATGCTCATGGTGCGGATGAAGCCGGAGACCTGGCAGCGTGTATTGGATACGAACCTCACGGGATTTTACAATGTCACCCGTCTTGTGGTGAAAAATATGATCCGGAAACAGTTTGGCAGAATCGTCAACATCACCTCCACCTCGGGCCAGATGGGCCAGGCAGGCCAGATCAACTACTCTGCGGCCAAGGCGGGTCTTATCGGCGCCACAAAGGCGCTCTCCAGGGAGGTGTCATCGAGAAACATCACCGTCAACGCCGTTTCTCCGGGTTTCATCGAGACCGAAATGACCGAAAAACTTCCCCTGGAAAAAATCGTTGAAACCATTCCAATGAAACGGGCTGGTACGCCCCGGGAAGTTGCTTCAGCAGTAACCTTTTTCTGTTCCGACCAGGCCTCCTACATCACGGGCCAGATCCTCGGGGTAAACGGGGGAATCGTTTAGTAAAGTAAATGGGGACAGATTTTAAATCTGTCCCCTTAAATAGTCCCCTTAAATAAAAAAGCCGCAGCCGCCGGTCCCCCGGCAGCTGCAGCTTAAAGAACTCAATGGGGACAAATTTCACTTTGTCCTTGGGGACAGATTTTAAATCTGTCCCTTTCAGTTTAATCTTCCCGTTCGCTAAGCACCTTTTCAATCACCTTTGCCGAAAGGTCCCCTGGAACCTCGTCATAGTGATCGAACTCCATCTCAAAGGTTCCGCGTCCGCCGGTCATGGAACGAAGATCCGGGGCATACCTCAGGATTTCCGCCATGGGGACATTGGCGTTGATTATCTGCTTGTCCCCTTCGGAATCCATGCCAAGGACCCGGCCGCGCCTGGAGTTGAGATCGCCCATGATATCTCCGGTATACTCGTCCGGAACCATGATCGATACTTTCAGGATGGGTTCCAGAAGGGCCGGTTTTGCATCCTCGGCCGCCTTTTTAAAGGCGATGGAACCCGCGACCTTGAAGGCCATCTCCGAGGAGTCAACGGAATGGTAGGAACCGTCGTCCAGGGTGACCTTGAAGTCGACACAAGGGAATCCTGCGAGGATGCCCTTTTGACACGCTTCGAGCACGCCTTTCTCAACGGCGGGAATATAGGTCTTGGGAATGGAGCCGCCAACGATCTTGTCAACAAATTCAAACCCCTTGCCCTTTGGCAGGGGCTCGAGGACGATCCAGCAGTCGCCGAACTGGCCGTGGCCGCCGGACTGCTTCTTGTGGCGTCCCTGGACCCTCACCTTTTTCTTAAAGGTCTCCCGGTAGGGAACCTTGGGAGTGCTGATGGCCATGTCCACGTTGAATTTGCGCCTGATCTTCTCGATGGTGGTCTCGATGTGAACCAGGCCCCGGCCGGAAAGAATGGTCTCATTGGTCTCGACCTCCCGTTTCAGCTGGAGAGCGGTGTCCTCTTCCATGATTTTTCTCAGGGCGCCGTGGATTTTATCTTCATCCCCCTTATTCTTTGAGGAGATGGCAAATGAGATCACCGGCGGCATGGGAGCGGGCGGAGTGAACTTGATCTCCTTGTCGGTTGTAAGGGTATCTCCGGTCTGGGTATCCTTGAGCTTGGCAACAGCAACGATGGAGCCCGGCACGGCTTCCGTGATGGGTTTCTGCTCCTTACCCACAATCTCCAGGAGCTGGGTAAACCGTTCCTTTGAATCTTTGTTGACGTTGAGGAAGTTACCTTCCTTGCCAAGGGTTCCTGAAATCACACGGAAAAGGGAGAGCCTTCCGGCATAGGGATCAACAATGGTGTTGAACACAAATCCCGCGAACGGGGCATCGGGATCCGGGGCGACTTCAACATCGTCTCCGTCGCCGTTCCGGGCGATCCACGCCCCCCTGTCCAGGGGAGAAGGCATATATTCGTTGATAAAGTCAAAAAGGAGATCCACACCCATGAGCTTGACTGCGGCACCGCACAGGACCGGTGTGAACTCTGCGTCGAGAAGCCCTTTTCTAAAGGCTTTTTTCAGATCTTCAACGGGAATGGTCTCTCCCTCCAGATAGCGTTCAAGAAGATCGTCGTCAAGTTCCGCAACACTTTCGATAAATGTCTCTTTGGCAAACTCCACATCATCCGCCATCTCGGCGGGAACATCCGAGACCTGGCAGTTTCCTTCATCGTCATACAGGTAGGCCCTGTTGGCGATGATATCAACCACGCCCTTGAAGTTTTCTTCCGTTCCAATGGGAAGGTGAGTGACGACGGTCTTGAGCTTGAGTGCCGGGGCTGAGGCATCTACAGCGGCCTGGAAGTCGGATCGTTCCCGGTCAAGCTTGTTGATGAAAAGGACAGAGGGAAGTTTGTCTGCAATTACACAGGCAGCGGCTTCTTCGGTGATGGCCAAGGGCCCGCTGACCCCGTCAATGACGAGGACAACACCGTCGGCTGCCGGCATGCATGTTTTTGCAGCTGAGAAAAAGTTCTGGTCACCCGGAGTATCCATAAGAGTCACAGAATGTTTTTTCCAGGCGTATTTGTGAAAGGCAGAGCTGACACTTTGCTGCTTCTTCACTTCTTCAGGCTGAAAGTCCATTGCGGTGTTGCCTTCTTCGACTCTTCCGAAGCGTTTGACAGCTCCAGACTTAAAGAGCATTGCTTCAGCCAAAGAAGTTTTACCCGCACCTCCATGACCTGCCAGAACGACGTTTCTCATTTGTTTAATTTGTTCAGTCATTAGAGCTCCTTTCCAGTGATTAATAAAGAACACTATGTTTTGTTACATATATTATCCAAATATCGCAAGGATATAATAAATTCCTGGTTTCCTTTCGGGCCCGGAACAGGGGAGGGGATCACCTCGCCTGTCTCATAGCCCCTGTTATCAAAAAATTCCTTGATCTCCCCGATGATCTCTTGCCTAACCTTCGGGTCCCGTACCACGCCGCCCTTGCCGATCCTTTCCCGGCCGGCTTCAAACTGGGGTTTGATGAGGGCTAGGATACGGGTGCCTTTCTTCATGAACTTTTCGGCAGCCGGAATAACCAGCTTCAGGGAGATGAACGAAGTATCCGCTACAACAAGGTCCACGCTTTCACCAACCACGTCATACTCCAGATGACGGATGTTAGTCCGCTCGATGACCACCACCCTCGGGTCCTGGCGCAGGGACCATGCCAGCTGGCCGTAGCCCACATCCACGGCATAGACTTTTCCTGCCCCGTGCTGGAGAAGGCAGTCGGTGAACCCTCCGGTGGAGGCGCCGATGTCCAGGCAGGTGAGGCCGGTGACGTCAATGCCGAGGCCCTTTACAGCGTGGTCGAGCTTGAGGCCTCCCCGGCTCACAAAGGGGATGTCCTCTCCTTTTAAAACAATATCGGCATCAATTGAGACCTTGGTCCCGGCCTTATCCACCGGAACGTCGTTCACAAGAATCCTGCCCGCCATGATCATAGCCCTGGCGCGTTCCCTGGACTGGACCATGTTTTTCTCAACAAGCAACAGATCGAGGCGTTTCTTTTCCATCTTTAACATCTCTCCCGGTCTGTTTTGAGGGTGGTCGGGGCATCCACCCCGTTTTTTTTTCCCGTGATCTCCATGGCTGCCTTTACAATCGCCTGGCTGTCCACCCCATATTCAGTTCTCAATATGTCCTGGGCGCCATGCTCCACGAAGGTGTCCCGGATGCCGACCCTTCTGATCTTGCAGTTGAAGCGGTCGTTGTCTGCCAGAAGTTCCAGGACGGCGCTTCCGAATCCGCCGTCCAGCACATGCTCCTCCACGGTAACGATGGCGCCGGTCCTGTCCACCGTGTCAAGCAGAAGCTGTTTATCAAGGGGTTTGACAAAGCGCGCATTGACAACCCCGCAGGAGATGCCAAGCTTTTCGAGTTCATCGGCGGCCTTTAGGGCCTCGCCCACCACCCGGCCGATTGCAATGATGGCAAGGTCGTCACCGTTTCGGACACATTCCCCTTTTCCGATCTCCAGGGGCTTGATATCCGGTTCCACGACAACGCCTTCCCCCTTGCCACGGGGATACCGGAGGGCGATTGGACCGTCGTGGTCGACGGCGGTCTTGAGCATCCTGGCAAGCTCGTTTTCATTCCGTGGAGCCATGACCGTGATATTGGGAATGTTCCTAAGATAGGCATAGTCGAACAGGCCGTGGTGGGTCGGACCGTCCTCCCCGACAATGCCGCCCCGGTCAAGGGCAAACACCACTGGATGGGACTCGATGCAGGCGTCGTGGAGTATCTGGTCGTAGGCCCGCTGCATAAAGGTCGAATAGATGGCAACCACCGGCTTCAAGCCTTGGGTGGCAAGGCCTGCGGCAAAAGTGACCGCATGCTGCTCCGCAATGCCCACGTCATGGAACCGGTCCGGATATAATTCGGCGAATTTGTTGAGCCCGGTTCCCTCGGGCATGGCGGCCGTGACGGCCACAATCCGTTTGTCCGTTTTGGCAAGATCGATCATGGTGCAGCCGAAGACATCGGTGTAGGAGGGAACGCTTCCCCCTTTTTTCACGCAGGAGCCCGTATCGATATTGAAGGAGCCGACCCCGTGGAAGTAGACCGGGTTTTCCTCTGCCGGCCGGTACCCTTTCCCTTTTTTGGTGGTCACATGGAGCAGCACGGGCTCGTCATGCTTTTTAATATTTTCGAGGATGTCCACCAGATGGTTGAGGTTGTGGCCGTTGATGGGACCGAAATAATCGAAGTTAAAGGCCTCAAACAGCATGCCCGGTGTGACAAAGGTCTTGAAGGAATCCTCGGAGCGTTTTGCAATTTTGTAGATGTCGTCCCCGATGCCGGGAAGGGACTTTAAAAAGGTGCCGAACTCCTTTTTCATGTTCTGGAGATATTTGGAGGAAAAGGTACGGCTCAAAAATGAGGACAACGCACCCACATTGGGGGAGATGGACATGTCGTTGTCGTTGAGGATAACAATGAGATCCCGCTTGGAGTCCCCGGCCTGGTTCAGGCCTTCAAAGGCAAGGCCTGCGGTGAGGGAACCGTCCCCGATGACAGCCAGGACCTTGCCGGTTTCCCGGTTCAGGTGCCGGCCGCTTGCAATGCCGAGCCCCGCTGAAATGGAGGTGCTGGAATGGCCAACGGTGAACCCGTCGCAGGGGCTTTCGCTCATCTTGGTGAATCCCGTGATCCCCTTGTGGGTCCGGAGGGTGTCGAACTTCTCCTCCCGTCCGGTCAAAAGCTTGTGGGTATAGGCCTGGTGCCCCACATCCCAGACCAGGGTATCCGTTGGAATGTCAAACACATAGTGGATGGCAAGGGTCAGTTCCACCGCGCCAAGGCTTGAGGCCAGGTGCCCCCCGTTCTTTGATACAACAGAGATAATTCGCTCCCGGATCTCCTTTGCGAGGATCGGCAGCTCCTTTCTTGACAGTTGTTTTAAATCTTTACCGGTTTTAATGGTTTTAAGCAGACTCAATTACGCTCTCTCCCGTATCATCAACGTCTCCGTTGTAAAATGTACTCTGCGATCGCCCTGAGGGGCAACGCTTTTTCGTCAAAATTGTTTAACGCCTCAACCGCTTCATTCACCAGTTCTTCGGCATAGCCCTTGGATGGTTCAAGGCCCATGAGGGCAGGGTAGGTCATCTTATTCTTCGCCTCGTCGGACCCTGCGGGTTTTCCCATGACAGCCGGATCTCCTTCCACATCCAGGATGTCATCCTTTACCTGGAAGGCAAGGCCCACTTTTTCCGCATACACGGCCAGCCTTTCCTGCGTGTCCGGACCGGCACCGGCGGAAACAGCGCCCGAAAGAACGCTTGCCTTGATCATCATTCCTGTCTTCAAGGTATGGATTTTCTCCAGGTGGTCAAGGGAAGAGGGAAGGGCGGCTGCATCCCGGTCCTGGGAAAGCATGTCCAGCATCTGGCCCTCGATCATGCCGTCGACACCGGCGGCCTCGGAAAGGATCGCCGTAAGCTCAAGGCGCACGGCCGGGTCGGGCAGCCGTTCAAACAGGTTGCCGGGACGGGTCAGCACCTGGAAGGCGTGGGTGAGAAGCCCGTCTCCGGCCAGGATGGCCGTGGCTTCAGAAAACGCCTTGTGGCAGGTGGGAATCCCCCGCCTCAGGTCATCGTCATCCATGGCGGGAAGGTCGTCATGGATCAGGGAGTAGGTGTGGACCATCTCCAGGGCGCTGGCTGCGGGCAGGGCAACGACAGGATCCTGGCCACAGGCCTCGCAGGCGGCGAGGCAGAGAATAGGGCGGAGCCTTTTTCCCCCGGCCATGAGGGAGTGGGCCATTGCCCGGGTCAGTTCCCGTTCCTTATCAAGGGAATTCAGAATCGTCTCAAGCTGTTTGTTTACAACCGCCTGGCGTTCCTTTAAATAGGCTTTGAAATCAAAATCACTCATTGTCAAACAACTCTTCCTTCACGTTTCCCTTGCCATCCTTTAATAGAAGGGTGATCTTTTCTTCGGTTTCATCCAGCTTTTTCATGCAGAAACCGGAACATTTAATTCCCTGTTCAAAAAGCTTCACCGCTTTTTCCAGGGAGAGATTGCCCGATTCAAGCTCTTTTACGATCTCTTCAAGCTGGGTCATCGAGTCTTCAAATGTCTTCTTCTTTGCCATATGTCTCTTCCACCTGACAGCGAAGCCTTCCCCGTGCAAGGATCACTTCGACAGTCTCGTTTTTTTCGGTCATTGTTGAATCCATGAGGATCGTTTTTTCAGGATACTTTCTTGTAATGCTGTACCCCCGGTCAAGCACGGACATGGGGCTCAATGCCTCGAGCCTTAGCGTTCCCTCGTTGGTCCGGCTCCGGGATTCCGTCAAAATCGAGGCCATTGAGCCCGTAAGACGGCCGAGCAGGGCATCAATATCGGTTCTGCCTTTTGAAACCCGGGTTTCCGGGCTGTTGGCATACAGGGCATGGCTAAACCAGTCAAGGCGCTCCTTGCGGGAAGTCAGCATTTTTTCCATCTGCCGGCTCATCCGGGATTCAAGGTCACCAAGCCTGAACCGCATATCATCCACCACACGTTTGGGATCCCGGAGCCTTGACGTGAGCTCTTTGACGCGCTCCCTTAAGGCGGCGACATTGGCGTACAACCCGTTGACAAGGGTCGATTCCAGCTGGTTGAGCCGCAGTTCCAGGGCCCGTTTTTCCGGCAGGGCAAGTTCGGCCGCGGCCGAGGGGGTCGGCGCCCTGAGGTCGGCGACAAAATCCGCAATGGTATAGTCTGTCTCATGGCCCACGGCCGACATCACCGGGATTTGAGAGTTGCAGATCGCCATGGCAACGATTTCGGAATTAAAGGCGGAAAGATCCTCCAGGGAACCGCCGCCCCGGGCAACGATGATGAGATCCGATTTTGCCCGGCCGTTGACCAGCTCGACGGCCCTTGAAATTTCCTGTTCAGCACCGGGTCCCTGGACCTTGACCGGAACGATCTCAAGGGGAATGTTTGGAAAGCGTCTCTTTGCCACCGTGATGATATCCCTGATAACAGCGCCGGTGGGAGAAGTTACAATGCTGATCCGTGATGGAAGAAAGGGTATCGCTTTTTTCCGGGCCTCGTCAAACAGGCCTTGCTGGGCAAGCTTTTGCTTGAGCTGCTCAAAGGCGGCCTGGAGTGCGCCGGCGCCTTCGGGCTCCATGTGTTCAAAGATGAGCTGGTAGGAGCCCCTGGGCTCGTAAAGGCTGATCCGGCCCATGCCCGTGATCTTCATGCCGTTCTCAGGCCGGAACCTGAGCCTGCGCCACTGGTTCCGGAACATGACGCCGGAGATGACGGCGTTGGCGTCCTTAAGGGAAAAATAGGCGTGGCCCGAAGCCGGCAGGGAAAGATTTGAAATTTCCCCCGAGATCCACACAAGGGGAAATCGTTCTTCAATAAGGGTCTTTATTTCCCTTGTGAGGGCCGAAACGGTAAATATTTGTCTGAAATCCTTTAATTGAGCCATTGTCTCCACATTTTCCTAAATCCATCAACAGAGTGTTATTTATAGAACAGACAAGAAAGAATAACAAACGATTAATGGGCTCAGGGCAAAGAAATCAGCTCTTTTTATCGGTTTGTGCGATAATAGATATTATGTAAACTTTTCGATCTGCCAAAAAACAAGCCCTTCTCCTTGAACCCAAAAGCCCTGTTTAAATTATACAGCACCAGATCCGCCCCCCACTTTCTCTTTTGCGCGCAATTATCTTGAAATGTCTTTTGGCTGTGTTATATTTGGTCCATTGATTCAGACAATTTTAACTCAGGAGGTTTTAATACATGGTAACACAATCATCGTTCAGTAACGCCAGCGCCCTTTCCAAGGTAAACCCGTTCATCAGAAGTGTTTACAACTGGATGGCAATCGGACTTGCCCTGACAGCTTTTACCGCTTTTTATGTGGTAAACAGCCAGGCGCTGCTTCAGATAATTGTTGGAAACCCGGTGGTCTTTTTCGGACTGATCTTTGGCGAACTTGGACTTGTTTTTTATCTGAGCGCCAGGGTGCAACGAATCCAGGCATCAACGGCAACGGCCCTTTTTGTGCTATACTCGGTGCTAAACGGCGCTACATTGTCGGTTGTTTTGCTGAGATACACGGGTGCTTCCGTTGTTTCCACCTTTGCTGTATGCGCCCTCACCTTCGCTGCCTGCAGCGTCTACGGCATGGTGACAAAGCGTGATCTTACATCCATGGGCGGATTCATGATGATGGGGCTCATCGGAATCATCATTGCGACCGTTGTAAACATTTTTCTGAGAAGTCCCGGCTTCACCATGATCATCTCCTACGTAGGAGTGGTCGTGTTTGTGGGACTTACGGCCTATGATACCCAGAAGCTCAAAGCCATGGCAATGACCCAGCCTGCGGATGCTTCAGGCGGCATGGTAAGAAAAGGCGCCATCATGGGAGCCCTCACCCTTTATCTTGACTTCATCAACCTGTTTATCATGCTGCTGCATGTCTTTGGTGTCTCAAGGGATTAGGAACCGCTTTTTCTAAATAATTTCAACCAGTAACAACAAAAGCCCGGTGAACCTCCCCTACCCTTTATATACAGGGACCGCTCACCGGGCTTTTTTTTAAACAATGTTTGATTTAACAAAATAAAGCGGCTATAAAGCAAAATATGAAGCTGATCACCATTCTGAGTGAATTCATTAAAAAGGCCAGACAGGAATCCGCCAGGGAATATTCCCTTCCCTCTTCAGAAGGCGAAGGCAACCGTTCAAAGGGGTGGATCGGTGTTGATCTCGACGGAACCCTGGCAAGATCCGACACCCTTTTTACCTTGAACAGGATCGGCGATCCGGTCCCCAAGATGCTTGACCGTGTCAAATCCATGATAGAACGCGGTACCAGGGTAAAAATATTTACCGCCAGGGCGTCAGACCCGGAACAGATTCCACTCATCGAGGCCTGGCTCCGGGAAAATGAAATCCCGAATCTTGAAGTCACAAATATCAAGGATTACGACATGATTCGCCTGTACGACGACCGTGCCGTACAGGTTATTGCAAACACGGGAGAGATTGTCACGGATGACAGGAACAACGGTTAAACTTTATTGTCCATTCATTTTACGGCCACGGGGTGTTGGATGAAATACATCTATTATATTATTGGAATTATTGGTCTGTTAACCGTTCTTGCGGCAATTCGATTCTCGGATGTCAGGGTTGAAGTGTCGGAGCCCGCCATTGTTATCAATGACAGGGTGGTATCTGAAAAAGAACTTGACAAAATTTATAAATCATCCCCATACAGCGGTCATATGGCAGGGATCATTGACTCTGTGATCACCAATGAACTTCTTATCCAGGAAGCCATTGCCCAGGGAATCCATAAAGAGGAGCGCTTCAGGGAGTCTGTGGAAAATTTTTACGAACAATCCCTGATCAAGCTCCTTATCGACCGAAAGTTTGATTCTCTCAAGCCTGAGATAACACAAGACATGATAGACCGATATATGGAGCTTTCAGGAAAAGATGTTACATATAAAAAAATGGTCTATCAAAACCTTGAAAATGCTAAACTGGGTAAAATGGAGCGTTCCGAAACCATAACCAAGCATTTTGAAGACCTGTCCGCCGAACTGAAATACATCTTTGTGGTATTGGAACCAGGCCGGACTTCGGCACCAATGAATATGGAGAAAAACTATATCTGTTGCAGGCTGATTTCTTCAAAGCCGTCATCCGATGAAGATTGCGTAACAGATGTTGAAGAGATAAGAGATTTTTTAGTTCATCAGAAAAAGAGCGCCCTGTTTGCAAAATGGATGGATACGTTATATGAGAATGCCGATATCCAAATTCTTACAGACAGGCGAATTGATCGGGAGGCAAGATGAATCCGGGATTTAAACGTAGAAATTATTTCATCAATAAAGAGCTCCAGGGCAAATACATTTTCCATTATTTTTTACTTGTCGCCCTGGGAAGCGGTCTTTTTTCTCTGATCTTCAGCTTCTTTTCATCAAACACGCTTTCCATTGTTTATGACAACTATCACCTTCAACTGGGCACGACCCCCGGAATCCTTCTGACCAAAATCCTGAGCACCCAATGGTTTTTCATTGTTATCGGCGGCGCGGTCACCATTGGCATTACCCTGTTTTTAACCCACCGAATCGCGGGTCCCTTTTACAGATTGGAAAAGACCCTGGAAGCAATGAATGAAAAAAATCTGTCCGGGATAATCGTCCTCAGGAAAAAGGATGAAGGAAAAGAGCTTGCCGAAAAAATAAACGCCTTCAACGGAATGCTCTCATCAGACCTGGACCGGATGCTCAGGCATGCAGAGGATATAAATTTTTATTGCAAAAAAGCCGACCAGGACCACCTCGATGAAATAAAAAAAATCAATCTGGATACAATAAAAATTCTCAATGAATTTAAACTGCTTAAAGACTGATTGAATATGCATCTTGAGAGAACAAAATATTTTATAACCGCCCTTCTTTTTGTTCTGATCTTCCCGGGCATGCTGCACAGCCAGGAGATCAGGTCAAGATACGCCACCATCACCTACACGGACATGGCGACCCTGCGCAAGTTCAACAACAAGCTCTACATGGGCCGGCTCAAATATCTTTTGCACAGTAAAAAGAGCGAAACCATTGAAGATGAAGTGGGAAGTAAAATTGATTTGATCGTTGAAAAGGTTGAAACGGTTCTGGATATGTATCCGGCGAGCCTCAGGTTCAGTATTGTGATCCACCCGTCAACAAAAGGTATCCAGGAAGATTTCCAACGGCTTTACAAAAAAAAGGTCAACTATATTGCCTTTTATTCTCCTGGTAAAAATACGGTCTTTTATTCGGCCAATAATGCAAAGCTAAGGGTGGTTGCCCATGAGATCGGTCATGTGGTCGCAGAAAATTATTTTGCCATCTCCCCTCCCCCAAAGATACATGAAGTTCTGGCACAGTACGCTGAAACCCACGTCAGTGACTGAGTCTTTTTTTAGCCGTACTGTTGCCGGGATCTATAAGAAGTGCCTGCTCATACTCCTGCCGTGCCCTGTAGCTTATCCCCATTTCCCTGTATAGATCTCCCAGGGTTATTCTGATGCCCGCATCCCGGGGAAGAACAGTGGCGGCTTTCCGGATCACCTTCAGGGCCTGTTCCGTTTTTCCCCTTCCACGAAAGAAATTGTAAATCCTGTAAAACGACCACCTGTTTATCTTTTTTTGCTCTTCAATGTAATCAAGGGCGTTTAGAAATTTCCCTTCAGCAAGTTCCCATTTGCCCCGGGCATGGAGAAAAGCCGCCCAGGAGATACTGGGGCCCGGGATTTGAGGAACGGCCTTTTCCATATCAGCGTCACTCAAACCTAAAACAGCCATGGCCGTGAGGGCTTTGTCGATTATTTTCGGGTTTAGTTCAACTGCTGTCCGGATAACCCCTGTCCCCTGCCCCGTCTTGCCATGGAATAACAACCATACCCCATACTGCAACGCATTTTCGGGGTCGCTGATGTCGGAGGTGACGCTGGCCTTGAGAAGCCTTCCGGCAGTCTCTGTCTCTCCTGTTTTTTCAAGATAGAGCCCAAGCCTTTTCAGAAAAATGCTGTTTGCAGGATTCAGGCAAACAGCTCTTCTGAAATTTTCCAGGGCCGTGGTGCCATCGTTCAAAAAAAGAGCGGCATTGGCCCGGGCAAAATGGTAATCGCCATTAAAAGGATCAACTTTGGCTGCAAACCCTGCAATTTTTTCAATTTTTTTCAGCACTTCCACGGGTGTTTCAGCCCCTGTGGAAAGATGCCGGATATGGTAAAAATAGTAATATCCGGTCAATGCCGAGATGTTATAGACAACGCCCCCTGCCAGCACAATCAAAGCCGCGGGGAGTGTGACTCTTTTAATAAACAATGATTTTACCGGCCACAGCCGGGTTATCCCGGTTCCTGTATTGGAAGCTGAGACGGCAACGCCGGCCATGAAAAAAAACCATAGGCCATTGGCGCCGATGTGAAGATTAAAATCGGTAATGCCGTGGATCAGCAGGGAGAGAACACCTGTGATGCTTCCCATGTAAATATAAACGCAATAGGCATCCCTTCTTTTCATAAAGACCCTGTATGTCTTGAAAAAGAGGTTGCCTATAAAGGCTGCGGCAATCAGAAACCCGATCATTCCTCCTTCAACGGCCATCTCAATATAGTCGTTGTGGGCATGGTCGATGGTCAATGTTCCATCTATTGTCTGATAGAAAGGATAGATATCGATATAGGTTCCGAATCCGGAACCTGTAATGAAAAAATCCCTGATGATATTCAGGCTGTCCAGCCAGAAATCGAAACGCAATTCATGGATGACGCCCTGGGCATTTTTAAGCTTTGCAAACCTCTCATAAATCTGGTCCCATCCAAACCATCCGATGGTCAGGGCCGCAAGAACAACAATTCCAATGATACCAAGTGTGTTGTCCCGGCTTACTCGTCTCCTGAAAAGAAGAATTGTGAAAAAAACAAGTGAGAGGCAGAGGCTGATCATTCCTCCCCTTGAGAGACTTACGAATACGGAGGTTATGATCAACAACACCGCCAGGCCTATCAGTAGATGGATGTTGGCCTTTTCCTGGCTTAAAATCTCGATAACCCCTTTTAACACAGAGCTGTTACGCATCCTTGGCCTGTAAAAAAAGAAGAGCCCAAGAGCAACGGGAAATATCATCTCCATCAGGCCTGCATAGTGATTGTGGCAGATGTAGGGGCCAACGATCATGGAGTTTTTAGGAACATGCCAGAACCAGAGGGCCATATCCCTGGTAAGGTAAAACTGGAGAATGGATGAAAAGGATAGCATTGCTCCGAAAAAGGTTACCACAACAATGGTTCTTCTGAGCATTCCCTTGTCTTTTAACAGTTGAACCGTGAGCATATAGAAACCGGCATACGAGAGATACCGGAAAAATTCTGACAGGGTGGCCCTGGGATGGATGGAAATAGTCAAAAAAGAGCCGGGTGTCGAAAAATCACCGGCGTTCTGATGGATCAAAAATGCCGAAGGGGAAAGAACTTTCACCATCAGGGGAGGCAACGGGATAACCTGAAGGAGAATATAACCGAGAAAAAAAAGCAGAGGAATGGTGCCGGGTGGAAAACAGATCGGGACCCTGTTTTTTACGGCCTGGACTAAAAAAAGACCAAGGGCCGAAAACACGAGGATCTCCATGGCTGCAACGGACCAGGGATGCACCGTGCCGAATGCAAGGGGAGTAAAAAGAATCAGGAAAAAAAATATTCTGTTAACCGGTTTCAAAGACAGGCGCCCGGATCAGGATTGTGATGATGATGAGTAGTAGTAGTCACCATAACCGTAATAATAGCCGCTCTTTCTGGCATCAAATTTGTTGATCACCAGTCCTGTCAGGGTTGAAGCATTTTCATTGAAAAGTTTCAACCCCTTGTTCAGCATCTCATAGGTGGTGGAACCGGCAGAGGAGACGATGATGGTTCCTTCAACATTTCTGCTAATGATCAGGGCATCGCTAACGCTGATAAGCGGCGGAGAGTCGATGATGATCATGTCATAGTTTTGATAAAGCCGTGTCACCAGCCCTATGAAACGTTCCGAACTCAATAACTCTGACGGATTTGGAGGGACGGGACCCGACCCCATGATATCGAGCTTGTCCTTCACATTCCTGTGGATCAACCCCTTTGCCGTTACACCGGCCAGGAACGAACTCAATCCCACGCTATTTTCAATGCCGAAATTGTTGTGCTGAACAGGCCTTCTCATGTCCGCATCAATCAACAGGGTCTTTTTCCCGGTCTCTGCAACGATGGCGGCAAGGGATGCGCTTACCGAGGATTTTCCCTCTCCGGGGGACATGCTCGTCACAAGAAAGGTTTTGGGCGGTCTGTCGGCTGAGGACAGCAGCACCGACGTTCTTAATGATTTAAAATTCTCAGATAGAGGAGATTTCGATTTATTTAATATATTCTCGACAACAGTCTCTTTTTTGCTTTTAAATAAACCGATGGTACCAATGACAGCGATATCAAACCTGTCTTCGATATCTTCAGGGGTTTTCACCGTGTTATCGAGGTATTCAAAAAAGAATGCCAGTCCAATCCCCCCGAACAGACCCAGAATGATCGCAAGGAGCAGGTTTCTCTTCTTGTTGGGGCTGGCTGGAATTTCCGGTATAACCGCTTTTTCGATAACCCACACATTCACGGACTGATTCTCCTCCGTGAGCCCCTTTTCTTTCATTTTTTTAACAAGGGCATCATAAAGGTACCTGTTGGTTTCAACCTCTCTTTTCAAAATTTTAAGCTGAATATATTTTTCATTTAGGTTGGTGGCTTCAAATTTTGTTTCATTCAGGAGAGTTCTCAGATTCTGTTCATTGGATATTGCGAGCTCATATTGGTTCTGTATGGTCTGAACCGCCTTTTGTATCTCGCTGGTTTTTTTTCTCTTTAGCCCTTTTAATTCATCATTTGCTGAAATCATTACAGGATGCTTCCGACCGTATTTTTTCGAAAACTCGGAGATCTTCTGTTCCGACACAATGATCTGCTTTTTTATGGAATCGATGGACCGATTATCCGCAATGGCCGGTATGGTCTCAAGGTCCCGCCGTTTGGTGTTCCGGATCTGATTGTAAATGGCGCCAAGTTCCTTCTTATCTGTTTCCGATTTGGTCAGTCGCCGGCTCAGTTCGGACAATCTTTCAGGAAGAACGGTCATTCGGTCTTCGATGGTGATAATATCATTGTCTTTCTGATATTTAGTGAGGGATTTTTCAGAATCTTCAAGTTTTTTTCTTTGCGTTTCAGCCTTTTTGCTCATCCATCTGATACTGTAACTGGAAGTCTCCATTCGCATGTCAAGGAGCTCGTCAATATACGCCCGGGCAATGGAGTTTGAAATCTTCGCGGCAAGGGCTGGATTATCGGACTTGAAACTTATCTCAATGACCCTTGAATTTTGAACCGGTTGTACACTGACTCCCATCTGGATGAAGCGTTCCAGCTCTTCAGCTTTGGTCAGGGAGACAGGGGTGTTGCCGTTTTTTTGGGAAACGGATGCCAGCTCTTCAATGCCGATCATCTCCTTAAAGGATAAATAAAAGCTTTTCAGCCAGGAGACCGAAATTGACACGATGGACTGCTTTGAATCGTCTTTACTGAAAAAGGTGTTATACATTTTTTCGACATCAAAACCGTCGACGACCTTTTTTGTAACAGAAGCACTTTTAATGATCTGGTATTGGGTTTCTAAGAATTCAGGGTCATAGGGGGTATATCTGTACCCGCCACCCAGGGCGTTTGATGTATTTTTTTCAACCATCACCTTTGTGGCGGCCATGTATATGGGGGTGGCTGTGAAGGTTGAGATGACAACGATGATAAAAGTAATAGTAAAGAATGTAAATACGGTGCTCTTCCGCTTGTTTACTATTCGAAAATAATCCCGCAGGTGTATCTCTTTTTCATCCATGTTTAAAAAAAGCTCTCCGGAACAACAATTACATCATCGGGAAGCACCGGCTCATCCATATTCACGTTTTCAAGCACCCGTTTCTTTCCATCAATGATTCTGATTATTTTAACCTTTCCCTTGGCGGCGATCTTGGAAAACCCACCGGCCCTGGTAATGGCTTTTATAACGGTTATATCGGAATCCAATCTATAGGAGTCGGGTTTTTTCACCTCACCAGAAACGTAAAAGATATCTGCCTTGGCAATGTATACACTGTCTCCGTCTTTAATTGGGAGATTAAGTGAGGTGTCCCCTTTTTTGATGAGACGCTCAAGGTCGATGGAGATGGTATCCTCCGGGCTGTTTGAAACACTTTTTCGTTTGATTGTCGCCGTATTCCCCGCATCAAGCATCATGCCGCCGGCCTTTGAAATGAACTCGAGCAAGGTGGTTTCCCCCCGTAGCTCAAACAGTCCCGGATTTCTTACCTGCCCAAGGATGGTCGCCTTTTTGCTCCTGTACTCCTTGATAAAAACATCGACCTGGGGATTTACCAGATAGCCGTCGGCAAAGAGCCGCTCCAGCTTTTTTGAGACCTGTGACACCGTAAGGCCCTTAACGCTAACCTCTCCGATCAGCGGAACACGGATTGTTTCATCCGCGGTCACCCTTACTGTTGTTGAGAGATCATCGTTTTCATAGACGTTGATATCAAGGACATCTCCATTACCTACAAAGTATTTACCTCCGGCCGCAGGCAAAGGATTCGCCAGGAACATCAGACAGATTAAAAAAATATTTAAAAACTGGTGGCGTATCATTTAAAGAGAAAGATCAATCCTGAGAAATACTGTGTTGTTGGTGAAATCAAAAGGCTTGAAATTTGAATCCCTTTGGGTGAAAATATATGCTAAATCAAAACGCAGCCACTCCCTGAACTCATATCTCAAGGCGGGGGCGATGCTGAACAGGTTATCATCCCTTTCGTCTGTGACGCCGTTGAATGTAAAGTCGCCTTTATATCGTTCCTTGGAAGACGATACGTTTAACGTTCCGGACCACTTATCGGTAAAACGCTGGAGCCAGGTCGCTGACAGCCCGGTCGAAAGAGAGGTGGATGAGGTGCTCATGGTTGATTCGTTGAATCTGCGAAATCCGTTTACCAGCAAGGCCCGCTTGGGAGTAAAATTATGCTGGGTCTGGATCTCATAGGAGAAACCGTCCTCGTCCTCCACACCTGCCTTGTCAAAGTCCTTATCAATATAACCTATTTTTATCCGGCCTTTGGTCTTTGCCGTGACATCCCATTCAAGGCCGGTATAGTAACGTTTCTCAATACTGTCCGAAATACTGTCCGATTCGGTGTTGGTATCAAAACTGATATCGGCGAACTCATACTCCACAAAAACAGATGTCTTTGGTAGGATCCTGTAAAAAAGGTAGGCTGAAAAGGAATTGTCGTTCCTGTCCCTGTAGGCGTTGATGCTATCCTCATATTCAAGGTCATAATTTGAATAATCTACCCTGAACCTTAATTTTTCCGAAGGGTCATACACCATGATGTAATTGAACAAATTATCCAGGTACTCGTCAAGGCGCTCGGAAATACCATTATCATTCACTTCGCTCCTGATGTTAAACTGATCGACAACATCAATGGAAAGCCCCATGTCGAAGTTATACTGAAAGAGTCCTTCGGCCTTGTGATTGGTTGTATCATGATCCGAATGGTCAGCATAATATACAAACTCGGGGGCATAAAGAAAATACCCCTGGGCACGCCTTGTGGTATCCGGTTTTATGCGGCTCAGGTTGAGGCCGCCTGGAGATGTGTTGGTTGTTCCTATCTCCAGGAGTTTTTCACGGTTTGCCGGCAATGCGATCCATAGTCCCGGGTTGACGGATGTGACAAAGTCATCTTCTTTATTGGTGTTTAGATTAAAAAGGTTGTCTGTATATGTTTCCTCAAACAACACGAAGTGGTGAACAAGACCACCTCTTTCACCGAAAATTTCAGCCCCGATCCCCTCGACTTCCTGGCCGGCCGGGAACTCTCTCTCTCCCTGGCCCAGGGGAACATCCGATGCCGCCGGATTGGGAATATCGGCAGCAGTTACCAGGGTGGCTCCATATACGATACAAAACATGACCAGCGTCAGAATCGATACTCGATTTAGCATGGCAGCTCCTTTAATTGTTGGGGTACGATGTGGAAATCTTTTAGAAAGTGGTTGTGGACGCATAATTCCTGTTTTTATTTGAATCGGTGTCAATGGTTTTCAAAGGTACATCAGATGCGGTATATGCAAGGCCTTCCTCTCCCCCAAGGCATTGAGACTGTGCAATTTCATCTCGATGAAACAAGGGGGTTCCCGTCGGCGATAGCGCATCCCCCGCGGCTTTGGCTACGATCGCTTTCATCACTCCCGCCTCGGTTGCGCACATGCATAGCTGATCCAGTTTGACAACTCCGCCCGATGCATAAATCGTTTTTAAGACAGAGTATGGATTATATTCAAGATCAATTGCGATTTTCATGCATTCACAAACCGGAGCATTCTGTTCCATAGCCTTTGAAACAGCCTCCTGTAGAACAATCTCCTCGGGGGGGGTGTACGCAAGCCCCTCTTCCCCTGCCTGGCCCTGGGGAAGCTGAGCGGCCTTTCCCTCTTCCAACGCTGTGATATAGGTGTCCAGCCAACCCGCTTCCGCGGCCGGGAGATTTTTTGTAAAACCGGCAAATAAGGCCAATGCAGCTACAACCGATAGTATTTTATTCATAGTTCCCCCAATCCAATTGAGCGCAGTCGAGTACCGTTTGTAAAACAAAATCTGAACAGCACCTCTATAGGAGCAAAATTAATGCCGAGCAGCCGAGTTGAAACTTTTTTTATATTATATTTCAGAGGTATTGGCCAGCCTGTTTCCGAAAAAGGGCTGCATACTCTTTGTCCATCTCCATGAGGGCATCATGACTCCCCTCCTCTGCTATCTTGCCGTCTTTTAGAAGGCAAATCCTGTCCGCCATCCTGACCGTTGAAAATCGATGGCTGATAATGAGAGCCGCTTTATCCTTTACAAGCTCTTTGAACCGGTTAAATACCTCATATTCACTCTTCACGTCAAGGGAACTTGCCGGCTCATCCAGAATAACAAGATCCGCATCCCTGAAAAAAGCCCGGGCAAGTGCCGTCATTTGCCACTGCCCAACGCTCAGTTCAGCTCCGTTCTTGAACATTCTCCCAAGGGGAGTATCAAGTCCGGAATGAAGCGATTCAATATAATCCTTTATTCCCGCCTTTTGCGCGGCTGCCTCTATCCTGTCTTCATCAGGGGCGTTATTTATGTCTCCCAGCCTGATATTTTCCCGAGCCGTCATATTGTAGCGGATATAATCCTGGAAAACGACACTGATTCTTTTCCTGTAATTCTTTACTCCAAATCGCTTTATGTTGATGCCATCAAGACGAACCGAACCACTGTCCGGATCGTAAAGACGGCATAAAAGTTTCACAAGAGTGCTTTTACCCGAGCCATTTTCTCCAACCAGCGCCACAATTTCCCCCGGCGCTATGTAAAAGTTTACACAATCTAATACATTTTTTTCACATTGTTGATACCTAAATGTAACATCGCTCATTTCAAAGCCAGACTGTATTGTTTCCAAAACCCGGTTTGAAGTATCAGACTCGTTTATTCTTGGCTTAACATCGAGAAACTCATAAAAATTCAACAGAAACAGATTATCCTCGTAGAGCCCGGCAACACTTTCCAGAAAAGACCTCAGATACTGAAGACCCTTTTGAAACGCCTGAAAGTACATGACCATGTCTCCGAGGGAGATGGTTCCCTGGACCGTTCTTGATGCAATATAGATGAACGACCCGAAAACCGCCAGGGTGGTGCTTGACTGTCCGACAAGGTCGCCAAGGGCGCGTTTCTTTTCAAAGCTGAGTTTTTCGTTCCTCAACACGGATCGAATAGCCTTGAAGCGCTTTCTAAAATGATCCCCAAGTCCGAAAAGCCTGAGTTCCCGGGCATGGGCATCACCGGTCAGCATCCAGTTATAATAAAAAGCCCTCCTTTCATCCTCAGTCCTTTGTTTCTGCCAGGCATAGATCTTATCCGAGTATTGAAACCGCATCAACACCCCGGGAAGTGCGGCAGCAACCAGCACAAGGCAGAGAAACGGGTTAAAGAGAACCAGAAGCCACAGGACCGCCACAAGTGAGGCGCCGCTCCGCCCTGCTAGAATCAATCCGTTCACGATGCTGGTGGGCCTGTAGGGCCCTTCTCTCTGGGCCCTGTGCAGGGTATCCCTGTATTGAGGAGATTCATAATAGGCAAGGTCAACAGAGGTCGATTTTTCATGGAGCACGGAGAACATATGGTCTGCCACGGCCAGTGACTGGGCTTTTTTTGCATACTCGGAAAAAAAACCGCAAATCGCGGTCAAAAGCCCTACCCCCCCTGCCAGGGCAATATACCATGCCACCGTGGAAAAACCGTCACCCGTAGCGGGTCCGATGCTTGAAGCGCTGCGGGTAACTGCTTCTGAAACAGAATCAATGATAAGCTTTAACAGATAAAGGGAGAACAGGGGCAGTGCGCCCTGGAAAACGACAAGAACAGCAGATGCAACGGTCCACCCGGGCCCTGCCTGCCACACAAAGCGAAATGCCCTGTCAATGCGAAGGGCATTTTCAAGTTTTGTTTTTAATGGGTTGGGATTCATTGATTTTTAAGGCCTGGAGCTGAAAAAAAAGACAGGGTGCATAAGTGTGTAAAACTTAAGCTCCCTGCCTTATATGTCACACAAGCTTTTTTATTATAGATTCAGGAGTTTAACATTTTATTTCTTCTTACCGAAGTGATACCAACAAGACCAAGCCCCATCAGTACAATTGCCGGGGGGATGGGAACAGTTCTGATAATCATATCCTGTGCGTCGCCAAAATTTAAAATTTGATAATCAGTTCCATTGTATTCCTGGCCTTTAACCGCAGTAGTATAATCTATGTACGAAGCATATATCTCGTCATAATTCATATTTGCCCTTCTGTTAAGACCGTCTAACATATTGAGCTGATCTCCATACAGCACTTTCCATATGGCGAGTTGCAAAGCAATATTATCGTAGGGTGTGTCCTCATGTTTATCAGAGTCGATAGAGTATTCCAACAGCCATGCCGCTTTTTTTTGATTGCCGGAGAGTTCCTCCAGATCTGCAAAACCATTGTCGGCAGGTGTATAATAATCAATGCAGTACCCCGTGGTGCGGAACCGAATGGCGCCGTCCAGGGAATCCTTAATTTTCAGGTTTGCTTTGGAAATACTGTCATAGGTTATATAGTCGGTCGGCCAGGAAGGTTCCTCAACGGTGTTTATATCATCTAAATCAAATTTTGTGTCGCCATTGGAATCAAATTGGAACCATGCGTAGCCATAGGGATCTGCAGGGTCAACTGTCACATGATAGGAAGCCGATGCGTATCCGCTTAATAATATGTAGAATGTCACAACTAATATTAATATTTTATTCATATTTTTTATCCTTTACAATTATCGGGAAGCCTGCTCCGTCAGGGACATCTGAAATGTAATCCCATTATCGGCGGTTATGATTGTGGCGGCGGCGGTGGCGGAGGTTTCGGACCCGTAAAGGACAGAACGTTTTCTTTAATGCCACCGGCCGAAATAATTGTTAATCGAGGTTTTTTCCATTTATCTTTATCTGCCATATTGATTCCCCCCTGGAGTTGAATCACCATCGTTTGCGTGTTCTTAAAGCATTATATTTTTTAAGCAAATTTTATGCCACAAATTAAACTAAAATTCGTTCCTTGAGCCCAATCGCTTTACCGCCATGCCTAAAATCAAAGAGCCTCGTATCAGGGACAAAAAAGTGATCATTTTTTTTAAGAGGACCAATCCCTGGTGAATATTTACAACATATCCAAGGATATCAGTCGTGAACTGGGGGCCATCCCGGTGGAGGCAGTTGTCTCCCTTTGCAATAAATTGCTCTTCCGACAATTGAATGAGCCTGTGCACGACAAGTTTCCTGGTATTGGAATCAATATAGGCAACGATATCACCGACTTCAGGGGTGTTTTCGATATATGGGGCAATTTTTATGGTATCACCATCCTTGATAAACGGTAACATACTATTGCCCTTTGCCTTGAATGTAATATTTTTTCCTTTATCAACAAACTCACAGACAAGGATTCCCGCGATTACGCTTGAAAATTCAACTTTGTCGACCTGTTTGATCATAGGGCAAATGTCCCCGGATCTAGGTTTCAAAAACCAACCCTTTTTTCAATAATTGTTCTACAATTTCGACAACATCATCTTTAATATGATCAAAGGTTGTGGCAAAGGCCTCCGAAAGGGCCGTTATTACATGTTCAAGATCTTTTTCCCCGTCAAGCTGTTTCCAAACAGCTAACCCGGTGCTGTTTAAGGAATACATCTCGGCATCAAGGTTGCCCACATCTGCAATCATCGGAACGATGACAAGTTCACCTTCAATCTCTTTTGCAATAACATTATCCGAAATACAATAGCATCTTTTAATATCGATTTTCATACTAATATAATAACTTTTTCATTTGTCCGCTTTAAGCAGGTTACTATCGCCCTGAAACAATTTTTCTATCTCTTCGCATATTTCACCGGATAAATCAAATTGTAAAACATAACACTCAACATTCCGTCCAATACGTTCTATGATTGTAAGGGTCTTACCCCAGTCTTCAGGAGTAAGAAACGGTTTTACCATGGATCGGACAAGTTTTCTGGCAATCTGCTTTTTGTCCTCTATGCGGATTACCTTGTTTGTTTTTGATTGTTCAAGGAAAAAAACCGCCTTCAAGGGCACTGATATGGAAGAAGTATCAGGCTTTGTTCCATGACACCAATTCCCATAGAGCCAAAAAACATCCTGTAAATTTTTCACAAACATTCTATCGTCACAGAGGATGCCAAACCCGCGCTCCTTTAACATGCCGGATAAGGTGCTCTTGCCCGCCCCTGAATCGCCGGCAAGCAGGATACCATTTCCGTTAATATCAAACCCGTTTGAATGAATTATCAGCCCGTTTCGATCACATAGAAGCTTTGCAAAAAGGATCTGGTCTGTGTTGAATAGCGTCAACGCATTGAATCTTCCATTTTTGTAAGATTCTTGGTCAATATCATCCGAATAGATATCCAATACGGTGTAATTTGAATTAAAAACCCCCATTACCGAATGGGGAAAGTCCTCCGGTAAGACCGAGTGATAATTGAAGATCCATGCGGTATCTGTTTTAAATACCTGCCATTGAGATTTATTATAGATCTCATATTCACACGGCACATTTATGGAATCGGGCATATGAAAATGATGGTTTATAACCACATTGTCGTCCCCGGGTCCATCAACCTCAAATTGCCTGAACTTGGAATGAAAGGTATTATCGGTGATTGGATAATCAGACCTAACCTTGATGGTTATTCCCGCAACGCTGTAAAATTTTATATTCATCTCGTCCTATTGCTGATTTTTATATAGAGCCTGTGCGCACCTTCCGGTCATAGTATCAATCGATACCCGGCCCTATCGGCCGGAGCCCATAAGTACGGCTTTTGCGGTGAGCACCAGCAGTTTGAAGTCATTAAAAAGGGACCAGGTATCAATATATTCAAGATCCATCTTCATCCAGTCGTCAAAACTCAGATCATTCCTCCTGGGAGCGATCTGCCAGATACAGGTTAGTCCGGGCTTCATGGAGAGCCGCCTTCTCTGCCAGATGGAATATTCACCCACTTCGGAAGGAATGGGAGGCCTCGGACCCACAAGGCTCATTTCTCCTCGTAAGACGTTCAGCAGCTGGGGTAATTCGTCAAGACCGGTTTTCCGCAAAAAAACACCCACCCAGGGAATGATTCTTGGATCATTCTTAATCTTAAATACAGGCCCGTCCGCCTCATTCATCTCAATGAGTTCTTTTTGAAGCTCATCGGCGTTATTGACCATGGTCCTGAATTTATAGACCATAAACCTGCGGCCGTTAAGTCCCAGCCGCTCCTGTTTGTAAAAAACAGTGCCTTTGGATATCAGTTTGATTGCAACAGAAATTACAATGAATAGAGGAAGGGAGAGCACGATAAAAACAAGCCCAGCTCCATAATCGATGAGGGTTTTGACAAACAGTTTTCCCTCATTTTGCGGGGTTGTCTGAAGGGCCATGGTGGATACCCCAAGAAAATTTTCGAATTGGATATGTGCAATGCCCGGTTGATACATAAGATAGTGGATCTGCCAGTCGGGAATGATTCTCACCTTTACGCCCATGCTTTCAGCCATTGAAAGATACCTGTCTGCGTACACGATCAGTCTTAAAGGCATTGCAAACACAAGTTCATCCACGACATTATCCATCAAATATTGTTCCAGTCCCCCCATGGAGCCGATGACCCTGTGACCGTTGACAACGGTGTTGCCAATTATATCAGCATCCAGATCGAAACATCCCAGAATTTTATACCCTGTCCCCCTATGGTTCTCAACAGACCGGATCAGGTCAATGGCACGCTCTTTGCTTCCAACGATCAAAAGATTCCTGGTGTTTACCCCTCTTGCTCTCAATTTTCTCAGGGTTATAAAAACAATGAATTTGTAGAGAGTCAGCAGAAAAATATTAAGCGCCAGGAAAATTCCCATCAAAAGCCGGCTTATGTCCTGGAGATGAATGACATACAGTCCGATATTTAAAAGCACCAATCCCAAAAATACGGATTTGATAATTATCAATAAAAAATCCAAGAAGGTGGATATTCGATATGATATATAAATTCCCGTCCATTGAAACGAGATATACCAGGTAATGATTATCATCAGGAGAACCACGTAATAATTGGGTTCGATGGACAAATTATCCCACCCTCCCGGTAGATTCCTCTTGATATAGTAGGCTGCTATGAATGAAGATGCAGTTATTACAATATCCAGGACCTTCTGCATCCCGGTGGTTATTGTTCCATGTTCCCTAAGCATTTTTTCCCCTGAGCCCGTCCTTTATCAATCTGTACGGACGCAAAACATAATAAAAAAACAACAATGAATCCGGCAGGGGATACTCGATCCATTCCCGAACAGTTGGTCGAAACCAAAGCCTGAGCAGATAACGAAACGTATCCGGTATATTATCCCGCACAAGGAAATGTGTTGGCGAAAATCTCCAGCTCAAGCTTTCAGTATAAGCTATTTCTTCTTTTAAAATATTTTGAGTAAGGCGCTTTGACAACTTTTTAATTCTAATGTCATTGATTATATCGGTTGCAATTTCACCCGGTAAAACAATATCAAGCAAATTTTCGGCAAGCAGAAGCCCAAGATAGACCATTCTTTTGCATTTGAATTTGGTTGCTCTTCGTATTACACTGTTCCAGTCATCGATCCTGGTGGACTTCACAATTTCTGCAACAGAACAGACCATTTCCATTTTATCCCAGCAATGGCTTGTTCCGTGAATACATAATTGAATCAACATATCTTCACATGAAAGGGAAAGGATATCCTGGCCTACCAGTTTTACACTCTCAAGATACCCTTCCAGGTCATTCATATATAAAGGGTGAAGAGAATACCTGCCTGTAATCTCCCAGTGGAGATCAATTACAATGGAACCATCTCCACCTTTTAGGTTAAAAAAATTTTCTTTATCAAGGTAATTATTTAACTGATTGTCCGGAATGTAAACATCTGTTGTGAAACCATTTTCTATAAAAAGATCCCTTGCTTTAACGGCGTCCTCTTTTTTTACAAGGATATCAAGATCAGTATAGGATCTCAATCCGATATCTTTATAAAGATACTCAGATTGAACCGGCCCCTTAAATGGTACTGCGGTAATACATTGTTCTTTTAACAGGGCAACGATTTTAACAAGATTGGCACAAAAAAATAAATTTCTTTTACTGTTTTGAAAATAATAAGCCTGCAATTGAGAAAGATTATCTTCTGGTACAAGTTCCGGGCATATCCTTTTCAAATTTTTATACAAAAAATAACATAATCCATGTTTTAGTGCGATTCTAACAACCAGATCCCAGTCAACTCCCCTTTCAGCAATCCTTTTCAGTCTGCCTCTTCCGGCTGTTGAGATCTCGTTGCCTGCGCATAAAAGAACAACTTCCATCTCTTTAATTAGCAATTGTTTTTTCATAAACCCTGATTGTCTGCTCGGCAATTGTATTCCAATTGTATTTTTTCTTTATCTGAAGAAGAAAACTGTTTTTTTCCTTTTCTGATATATCCTTATCCAGAAGTTTTCCAATTTTTATCTTCAGATCGTTGATATCACCGCATTTAAAAAATCTATCCTTTGAAAGATCAACTTCAAGATTGGCGGGAATATCAGACACCAGGACTGACAGTCCGTAACTCATGGCTTCAAGCAAGGCAATGGGTAAACCTTCATGAAATGATGGCAGAACAAACAGTCGTGCATGGGAATACAACTGATTTAGTGGTTCTCCTGTAATATATCCGGTTCTAATCAGTCTGTAATCTTTATCGATCATATGTTTCAGGCTTTTGCCGTACTCAGTTTCATGATCTGCATCACCGGCAATAACAAGTTTATAGTCAGTCTCTATTGCTTGAAAAGCCTTTACAAGCAGATCAAGACCTTTTTCCTGGCTGAACCTTCCCACCGCCAAGAGATATTTGTTTTCCGATACGCCTATTTGTTCAAGATAATCCGAATGCAGTGACCGTGTATGATTATCAACTCCATTAGGAATAAATTCGGTATTTTTTCCACCGGATAGATTTTTTTGTATTTCTGAAACAAATATGATGGTATCAGATAGAACCTCAACGAGTCTCTCACCTGTTTTTAACATAAACTGTGCAAATTTGTTCCATTTGCTGTGCAGATAGTTAGGGCTATGGTATGTCACAACAGTTTTTATATTAAACAGTTTTAATAACGGGAGAATTAGTGCTGGACCGATATTATGAATATGAACAACATCAGGCCTTTTATAAATACAAATAAATGCAGCCAAGACAGAGTGGAGTATTGTTTCAAAATATTTATTTTTTATTGTCCATAAATCCTGGAATTGTATGCAATCAAACCGGGGACTATGATTTGCTGTAAGGTATGGAGTCCTTCGGAAAACTTTAACAAAATGCCCCCTATTTGAAATTACAGGATAAAGTGATTCACAATGTTTTTCCACCCCACCCTGAATATTTGGAAAACCTCTTGTTCCTATAACGTAAATTTTCATTTTTATAAAAAATCTGTTTGAATATTGAAAGCCAATTTCAATTTATTTTTAGCTATCCAATAAATTGGTTTCCAGGGTTTTCGCACCATATCGTGCCGTTCAGTAACAATAAAACAACAGTCTTTCTTGCAAGCTTTAACTTTTTGCATGATTTTCGTTGCATTGCGTGAAGTCATTAATTCTTCAAATGAAGCGTCGTTGAGATTACCTATTATCCATTTTTTATCGGATCCATTACAAGGTAAAAGATTTCCCCAAGGATCAATAAAGAAAAAATCTTCCCCGGCTCCACAGGGGGGTCTATAATTTGATTCATCTCCGGCAAGCCTTTTTAGAATGCTTTTATTAAAATAAGCACGTCCATAATCTTTTAACTTCCCTTTAATATTATTTCGCGGAGATTGAAGCAGTGAAGAAATAAATTGTTTTTCCATCCTAACCGCTTTTTCCCTGTCTTCATCAAAATTATCAAATTTATGAAAATACCAGGAATTATGCATTACAGAATTCCCTAGTTCAACCCCTAAATAAGAGCATAACTCATGTAATTTCACTAAATCTTGAGCATTTTTATCGCATATGACAACGGAGAAACCGATATTTTTACATTTTGTTTTTTTGAGTTCCAGGATCGTCCGTAATGCACGATCAAAACCATCAGGCAGACCGCGTAACTTATCATTTAGTTTTGGAAGTCCCTCGATGCTGACTCTAATTAATATATTGGGAAATTTTTCTGCGAGTCCAACAATTTTATCCGTGTTATATCCATTTGTACTTAATTCAAGTAAATTTGATTTGGGATACAAAATTTCAAAAAAATCATCAATATCCTTCCTGATTGTGGGTTCCCCGCCTGTTATATTAATTCGCAGGCCATCAGGTAGTTTTTCCAATAATTTGGGATTGATTTCTTCGGAAGGTATGGTCGGATATTTCCAAATATCACACATATGACATTTGGCATTACATCTAAATGTTGTAATGATACTTCCTTGAACAATATTTTTCATACTTTCCTCTTGAAATTAATTCATTTTGAAGGATTTAGCTTTTAAGTACGCTTTTGAATAAATTTCTATCAATTGCCTATAGTGGACTTCTGCATTTAACTCCTGCGCAGCAAATTTCCGGGCATTTTTACCCATTTCCGGAATCCTTGCTTTATATTTCAGCATAAGCCCTATTTTATCTTTTAAATCGGCCACATCACCTGAGGTATAGTTTATTCCGGTTTCCCAATCCTTGACAAGTTCGCTTATCCCCCCGATTCGCGCACCGACAACAGGTTTGCCCAACGCAAAAGCTTCGATCACGGTGCGGGGATTATTCTCATAACATTCAGAAGGAATGACCATGAACATGGCGTTTTTTATATCATTGTGCAGATCCATTCCCGTTTTGTATCCGGCAAACCCAACATTCCTTATTTTTTCAAACTGAACTTTTTTCCGCAACTCATCCTTCAACGGACCGTCACCAATGATTTTCAATTTAACATCAATATCTTTCACTGCATTGATTAATGTTTCTACGCCTTTTTCTTGGGACAATCTACCCACATAGACGATGAGATCATCTTTCCATTTATAGGCAGGCTGAAAGTCCCCGACATCCACACAATTGGAAAGGTGAACCGCCTCTCCTTTGAAACCCATTTCCTGAACCTTGTTCTTTAAAAAACAACTTGGTGATATGTAAATATCAATTTTGTCGTATATATGAAGCATTTTGTGATGTAAATACATTTCACACACATTCACAATACTTTTAAACAAGTTTCCCTTGTTACATTTGTTAATTCCACAGTGATAATAATGGCCTTTGCTGCATTTTTCACAGATCTTGCCTTGGGCAAGCATACTGTATGTCGGGCAGACCATTTTGTAGTCATGCATAGTCATCACTGTTGGAATATTTTGTTTTTTTATAACATCCAGTACAGAAGGACTTATCTGATGGGCAAAATTGTTTAAATGCACTATATCCGGTTCGATTCTTTTAAGCAGGGCTGTAATTTTTTTCCGTGCTTCAAACGAATAGAGAATATTCAATGCCGAAATTGTTTTAGAACGTAACCCGGATATGGTACCATAATCAATTTGTGGAACAAAATAATCCTGAAAGGGATAATCTGGATTGTTCGAATGGTTCATACCCCAAAAAAAAACTTCATGGCCATGTGCCGCAAGGATCTTTCCGGTTGTCAGGGTACTGATGGCATCTCCGCCCTTGGGATAAAGAAACTTGTTAATAAGAAGTATTTTCATTTTGTTAACCATCTATTCAGTTTGATTTTTCATTGGTAATTTTATTATCAATGAAAGAATAATAGATATCTCCGTATCTCTCAGCCATTTTGTAATTTGAGAACCGATCCTGCACAAAGAGTCTGCCGGAATCATCATGATTTTTTCTGTATTTTTGAAAATAAAGGATGGCTTCCACCATTTTACGGATATTTCCAAAGGGTACAAGTTTTCCCATAGGGCAACCTGAAAGTATTTCCTTCAGCCCATGGATATCGAAGGCAACGACAGGTACATTCATGGAAAGTGCTTCAATGGCGGTTAATCCTAGAGATTCAACTTTGGAAGGAACAATCAAAATATCAATTTGTTCTAAAAAAGACTTTACATCGGAAACCCATCCAAGAAAATCAAAATCATTTTCGACATTTAACTCTTTGCAAAGCTGTTCTGTAACAGATCGGTCCGGGCCGTCCCCTGCAATTACAAATTTAAACTCGAGGTTATGCTGATCTCTCATTTCCCGTGCAATCAAGGGAAGAAAGTCAACCCCCTTATATTTATTGACAATTCGGCCAACATATCCGATGGTTAGATTGCTATTCTTATTTTTCCGTTTCTTCAAATTCTGTTTAAAAGAAATAGTGTCTATTCCTAGATGAATTACGCCTATCTTTGAATCCGGTAAGCTGTAAGCGATTTTAAGCGCTTCGAAACTTGCGGTTGAATTGGCAGCGACATAATCACAAAACAAAAAATCGAACCATTCAACTGCCTTACGCCATTTTTCCCCGACACCTAATGAACGCTTCAAAGCACAACCATGTTCAGTATTGAGTATTGGCCTGCGGATAAGCATTTTAATAATTGGGCGGGTTAAGAGGGGAACAATATGGTCATGAATGATATGTGGGTTAAACTTCCTTAGTTCTTTGAGTAACTCAAATCGACCTTGGACATCAAAACCATTTTTCCATTTTAAGAACTCGGTTTTAAAACCCATCCGTTGTATGTTTTTAGCAAAATGCCCAGGATTACCGGAAAGATAGTAGAACCGCATGTCAAATAGTCTGCGGTCGAGCGTAGCGGCTATATCGGTTAACAAACGTTCTGCCCCTCCGATTCCATCCTTCCATATAATTGTCGCAATTTTAATTTTACCGGGAAAAGCATTTTTAAATTGCATCGGCATAAGTTTTGTATTGCTCCTGTTTAGCTTGGAAATCAATATTTTGAAAAACGGTGTTAAGCATGCCTAAAGTGTACGTAACGAAATAACAATACAATTTTAATATGAAAAACGTACAGCGTGTTGAAACTTCACCTGAATATTTGAGGTGATATCTTTGCGCGGAGTGCATTTCATGGATAAATTTGATTTTTGACACATCCGTCGCTGATGAAGTCCCTTGATTTAGCCTGAAAAGAATCTCAGGCGTTATATAGCTAAAAATATTTTTTGATTCGGCTCTCCTGCAAAGATCAAGTTCTTCATAAAATAGAAAATATTTTTCATCAAAACCTCCAATATGGTTCATTGTTCTCTTATTTGTTAGAATAAAAGAACCACTTATCCAATCGACCAATGTCGGCCCACTTAAACCTTTTAAGATTGTCTTTTCAGATAACAGGTTAACCCGTCTAAATATGCGCGCTAAATTGAATAGCGCAAGGCGCAGGAAGTCGAATATAAGTGTTGGGTGGCATCTTGCAGTTGACCATTCAATCGGTTGTCCTGATAGAATGACTTCTTTGGTCAACGTGGTGGCCAAATCGAAATCAAACCTTTCAATCGTCACGTCGGGATTCATGGCAATAATGGTTTCATTCCGGGCAATTTTGACGCCTAAATTAATAGCTGCCCCGTAACCGATATTTTTTGAGGGATAAACAATCCGTACCAAAGGGATTTTAAACTCCGACAGATCCTCATTGGAATTATCGACCAGGATAATTTCATCTATATCTTTAATTTTTTGGGTAATATTGGCAAGAAAAGATGGGATTAAGTGTTTTGAATAATACAAAACAGCTATGACGGTCACTGGAACTTTTTTCATCGTATTTTTTCCATCCTGTTCCCCAAAGCACTATCTTTTGATATAAAAAGCAAATAGAAAAAAACACCAGAGTAGACCAGCATTCTTACCACGATAATATTATTTAATGTTGGGGTAGCCAATGTGTAAACAAAGATAAAAAATAGAACCTCATAATTAAATTTTTCAAAACCCGTATCATGTTTCAATACCATATTTGTGTCCCCAAATGACTTAACGATGAAAAAAGTAAGCAGCAATACCCCCTGAAGACCAAAATAGATGACAGTCGTTATGCCGTTAACATCAATTATATAATAATAACAATGCTCTGCGATCATATCTACCGGATTGTTTGGATAGTTTGTTTTACTAAAAAGGCCGATACCGGTCAAAGGTGAATTATGCCATAGCAGATCTATGAAATATTGAACACCATTTTTTCTAATGGCAATATTCCCTTTTTCAGAACCAAGCTCAGTTGTGGTTTGGCGGACAATTTTTCCTGCGGGAGTGTTGAGCAGGATCCCGGTTGAAGATCCGGATAAAAGGAATATGGCAATTAAGGAAACTGTTGCACAAAGAAACATTATTTTTTTTTCGGTGACTTTGCGCCCCACCCACAATGCAAAGGCTACTAAAAGTCCCAATATTGCAGCCCTGGTCATGATTATAAATCCAAGGGTGAATAGCCCTAATACAAGTAGAAACAAATACCACAAGCGCTGCGGGTTAAATTTGGGCAAATACTGATACCTGATAAAAGAATAAATGACAGAAAACACTATCAGGAAAGTACCTATATTAATACGAAGTAACCCTGCCCGCTCCTGATTGATGGCATAAAAGTTTGAAAAGATGACACCACCACCCAGAGAAACTTCAATGATTAACAAAAGAGCTATGATACCTCCAAGCCATGCGAGATATTTCATAAAGTCGTAGCATTCTTTTCGATTGGCTCCGACAGCAACCATAAAGAAATAACTTAAAAATAGCAAATATTTTCTGGCAACGGTTAAACCTACCGTCATTGGTTGACCAAACGTCAAGGCAGAACCAAAATACAAAGAAATTACGATTGCAAAGAGAAAAAGAAGAATGGCAATAGCATAAGGAGAGTGGTCTCGAACAATGTGGTGCCACACTTTGCGGACATTTAGCAGAATAATGGGCAGCATCAATCCAATTCCTATATCAGACAGCAGCCTTTGGCGAAAGCCGAAGGTATAAATATCAAAGCAATCTTCAGCAAAAAAAATGATTATCATCAGAGAAACTGCAGGAAATCTCCGGGAAAAACGAATCCAGCCCAGAAGCCCCAAAAGGAGAAAAGGGGTAAATAGTATTTTACTTCCCGTCACGGAAATATTAGCCGCAACAATTGCCCCCGCAATAGTCAGGGACCAAGTAATAATTTTGTCTTTTGTCAGAAGGTTGGAATTCATGGGTTTATTGGGCTATTTTGCTTTGCTTGAAAGGTTGTGTCGGCTGCACTAAATATGGTAGAGATGTCATACAATTACGGTTTTAAAAAGTTGATAACGAAATCATTAAAAGTTTCCAAGGCTATGTTGAATGCATTTTTATCAGCTTCTTTGATTCTAATTTTATTGCGAGTCATATTATTGAATAGACTTTCAAGTTTGTTGATCACGTAATCCGGTTCTCTGCTTGGTGGAACCTCATCTTTGAAAAAAGATTGCAATTTTATTGAAAATTCTGTCAAGCCTAATTGCTGCAATGTTTTATGCGTTTTATGTTCATAGGAAAGTCCCAGAAATGGTGTATTCTGTTTAATTGAAAATACAATAGAGTGAAATCGTGCAGATACCAAACATAAAGAATTACGGATTATGCATTCCTGGGTATATGAATCAAATGTGTCAGCTAAGCATTCAACTAAGTTTGAATCTTCACATAATGAAATTATTTTCTTACAATATTTTTTATCGTTGTTCTTCGCATACAGATGGGGCAATAAAAATACTTTTATCTTTTTCGATGTAAAAAAAGATATAATATCAACATATAATTTATCTAACAAGTCCTCATTAGCCTTATCATACCACGGATGCCATAAACCAAGGGCATTAATCGTAACAACGGCATAATTATTTTTTCCTTGTTCCCGTACGTTGCGGACACTGCAGGAAGATACAGTGTTTCTATCAAGAAAAACGCAATCAACCGTAGGCTTGTGGGTGATATCATTATGATTTGCGTAGTACTGGCTGCCTGTATCCCGCAGAGAAACATAGTCTAAATTTCCCAAAATAGATTTGGCTGTTTTTCGAAATAGTTTATTTTTAAAACCTTCAGCTTCAGGGAGAGGGCCATATGACCTTGCATAAAATGCAGTTGGTTTCTTTAGTTCTTGTGAGACAAATAATCTCCACAACAGATTCCAGGATTTATATGGACCTATATCTACGCCTCCCGGTGCATTAATAACACGATCTGATTCTTGGATCAGCTTAGATTCTTCCCTCAAGGATGAAGAAGTTTTAATCAGCAGTTTACTCAAAACAAAAGGCAGGAGAAATGTAAGGTAAATTACTTTCCTTTCCCAGAAGTTGAGTCTTTTGGAAGACCTGTGATTAATTTTCACATGAGGATAATCGGCCAACAGGGTGATCTTTTCCTCTGGCGAGATTGTTCCGTTGTATAAAATTGTAATCTCAGATATCAAACCGGTATTAATTAACGCTTCTAACATGGATCTGCCTATGGCTTCGTCTCCACGATTTGAAACAGCCAGTGACATTAAGAGGACCTTCATTTAAATTCCTTTTTTGGAGAAAACAGTAACCAGCTCGTAGAAAGCAGAGCACCTATGGCGAAGCACCATGCAAAAGAACATATTGTACCTCCTGGATAATAGAAATAAATAATTCCTATTGGGACAAGTGTGCCACTTGCTTTGAGAAGATGGGCAATTAGTATTCTATTAATGAACCCCATACCCATTAAGGTGTAATACTTGATTAATCCGAAAACGCTGATAAAATAAGAGATTAACATAATTTCAAATACATCGGTTATCATAGAATTGTAATCTGCGCTTAACCATATTCTAAAAATATCTTCAGCAAACATCAATACTATGAGATATAGAGGTATCGCGCAAAAATAAATAATACGGTATGCTTTTGAAATAATGCTTTCGATCCTGAGGTTACTTTCCGGACTCCAGCTTGAGGAGAGTCGGCTGATCTCCGGCATTAGTGCTTTGAATGCAACTTCAAAAAGGCTGCGAGTTTGCATCCCTATACGATAAGCCAATTCAAAAACAGGAACTCCTTCAACACCGATCAATCTGGTAATCGCAATTTTAGTAATAGGGAGAACAATCATAGTCGACATGTAACCCATGAAGATTGTACTACAGAAAGACATCATTCTCTGAAGACTTTGCCAGGAAAAAGATTTTATTGACAGCAGATCAATGTGAACTATCCGATTAATACGTATAAAATCAAGAGCAAAAACAACCACATAAGCAACAGCATTCGCTAATAAAAGGCTGACAATGCCTTTATCTGCTATTAATAAAGGTATTGATATGAGTAATGGCAAAATTTGGAGCGTTGATTGGGAATAGTTTGCGAGATCAATACGACCGATCCCTGCTAAAACAGAGTTTAAAATTTGGTAGGCTAATACACCGATACTAAATATAGCCATATAGGTCAGCAAACCAGCAACGAGAACTAAATTTTCGCCTTGCAGCCCCATCAAAGCAGCAATCTGCCGCTTAAAAACTATGCTTGATCCCAAAAGCGGAACGCTTATAACCGTCAACATGGACAATGCGGTAATAAAATAAGCTTGAATCGCTTCAACATTGTTTCTTCCATATTCTTCAGCAACAAGTTTGTTAATGGCTGTACCGATACCTAACAGCCCCATTTGGGCAAAGGTTAAAATTGTAGAAAGTATCAGCCAAACCCCATACTGTTCATATCCTAAAAAATGGATATATATCGGGTATTTTATTGCGGACGCAACAATCCCGATCCCCATTGAAATAGCCCCGGATAGCATGTTTAACCGCAATTGTGAAAAAAACAGTTGTTTAAAACGTGATAGAACTATTGAAAGAGGGGATAATTCTTTTTTCACTTTTTTGATTCTCTACAGCTCGATTTTGGTTATATTCTCATTTTGGGACAATCATAGCATTTTTTATCCCTGAAGGATTCTTACATCTAATCCTCCATGACATATGAATTGTAGGCAGCTCCGCTTGGTCGGTTACATGACCGACTTTGGGCAGCAGGCATTGGGAACGGCGGATTTCAACCGGTTGAGCCGTTCCAGACAACAGAAAACAGCCTCAAAAACACTACATTAAGTACTTGGATTCAAGTAATTTCAGGAAGTTGAGGGTTTCCACATGGTTCTCCTGCCTGCCGGAGCCGTAGGCATTGAAGGAGACGCCGTTCTGATACCGGTAGCTTGCTTCCCGGTTTCTTGATATCCACCGTACAACGGCCTTGATCTCCTTGGAGTGATCAAGGCCGGGGAAGTTGATTCGGAGCGTGAGCCGGGAACCTGCGGGAATCTTATGGTTGCTGAGAAACTTGAGCCCTCCCCTGCTGATGTCGAGGACGGGGTAGTAGTCCCGGGAGAATTCGCCCTTTCCCCATAAAAGCGGCTTTTCTTTATAGTGAAGGGTTGTTCCCCTGACATTGAATCGCTGGCATTGTCGTTTCTTCAACATTCTTTTCCTGTTTGAGGTTGCAGGCGGCGGCGGATCAGATGGCCGCGGCCTTTATGGAGTCACAGATCCTGAGGCAGTACGCTTCGGTTATCCGGGGGTCGGGCCCTTCGACCATGACACGGAGCAGGGGCTGGGTGCCCGAGTACCTGACAAGGACGCGGCCCGAGTCCTTGAGGGCCTGTTCCACACTTTCAATTTCATCCGCTATGGTTTTAATCTTCATGAAATCGGGCCTGGACGCATCGACTTCCACGTTCATGAGCACCTGGGGATAGACGGTCATGACCGATGCGAGCTCGGAGAGGGCTTTTCCCGTGTCTGCCATCACCCGGATAAGGCGCAGGGCCGACAGGATTCCGTCTCCCGTGGTGTGGAATTCGGAAAATATCATGTGCCCGGAATCCTCACCTCCCATGACGGCGCCGGTTTCCCACATCTCCTTGAGTACTTCCCTGTCACCGACCCCTGTTTTCAGATGGTCGATGCCAAGGGTCTTAAGGGCCATTGAAAGGCCGATGTTGCTCATGACGGTACTGACCACGAGATTGTTTTTCAATCTTCCCAGGCTTTTGGCATGGCTTGCGCAGATAGCGAGGATCGTATCCCCGGTTATTTTAACGCCGTTTTCATCCACGGCGATCAAACGGTCGGCATCGCCGTCAAAGGCAAGGCCCAGGTCGGCCCCTTTGGCCGCGACCCGCTGGGAGAGGGCCTCTGTATGCTGGGAGCCGCACTGGTGATTGATATTCTTCCCGTCCGGGGTGTTAAAGAGGAATTCAACATCAAACGGAAGTTTGGAAAATAGCATGGGCGCCACCCTGGACGCGGCACCGTTGGAACAGTCGATAACCATGCTGAAGCGTTTGGGGGCAGGCGCTGTTTCATTGGCGTCTTTTTCAAAGCTGTTCCGCAGGAACGCTGCATAGCGCTCCGACGCGTCACCAAGCCTTGCAATGGTGCCTGTTTCAATGACAGGATCATTGTTTCCAGTGTCAGGCTCCCGGTTGCCCGGTTCCAGGATGTATGCTTCAATCTCCGCTTCTTCCCCATCGGTGAGTTTATGCCCGCCGGATTTGAAAATCTTTATTCCATTGTCATGGAAGGGATTGTGGGATGCGGAAAGCACAACGCCTGCACCGGCGCCTTTTACGGTTGCGGCAAGAAACGCCACTCCCGGTGTGGGAATGACACCTGCAAGCAGTACATCGATCCCCATGGAGGTGATGCCTGCGGCAAGGGCCGACTCGAGCATGTCACCCGACAGCCGTGTATCCTTGCCGATGATAACAATGCCTGCGCCCTGTTTTTTTACAAAGCGTGCAACAGCCTGCCCTGTTTTCAGGGCCACCGAAGCCGTCATGGGGTAGCGGTTTGCAAGTCCCCGTATTCCGTCTGTACCAAATAGTTTTCCCATGTATGGACCTGTCTTGTATCGATGTTAGAGTTTTACTTTTTCCATGATTGTCTGTTCGATGGTTCTGAGCCAATCGCTGCCAAGGGCCGCCGTGGCCCCATCAAGACCTTTTATGGTCTCGATGTAACCGGTGTCCCCGTTGACTGCATCCAGGAACGGCTCCGGCAGGCCGGCCGAGTAGTCATGACCGGTCTCGCTGATTAAAACGGCTTGTACATCGGGCCATTTTTTGATGATGGCATCGTGGATGCGGATTGATTCGGTAACTTCACCCTTTGCCCGGGAGATGAGGATCTTTCTTGAGCCCTCCAGTTTCCCACAGAACGCCCCGAGTCTTTTGATCCGTTCATCGATGCAGACCTGAAGCGTGTCCGTCATTCCCTGGTGCAGCTTATCTGAAAGGGGGTCCGATACAAACCGGGATCTTACATGCCTGTACCAGTTCATCAGGCTGATCAGCCCTGCGATATATTCGCAATTGACCTCGTAGATCTTTTTGGCATTGGTGTAGACCCCCTCCTTTCGGGGAATGGAGCCGTCCTTCAGCGCCCCGCCGAACACGATCCGGTCTGGCCGGAGTTCATCCCTTCTGCAGATGGTTCCCGCCGCCGTGACCGTTCCGAAAGCAAGCCGGCATGGCCCCACAAGACCGCCCTGCCCTCCCAGGAAAACAGGCCGCTGGTTGAGCATGACGCCCTGGTGGACGTTGCCAAGCATGGAAGGGGTGGCCTTGTCCTGGTTCGGGGTGTAGTTGAAGTGGATATAGGAGCTTCCCACTTCGCTGTGATCCTTCCGGCTGGTGCCGCCGGCCATGAGGATGTCACAAAAATTGATCAGGCTTCCCAGGGTCACAAAGGGGAACAGGATGGTCTGTTTCAGGCCCACCGTATGGGCGGCCGAGGCCTGCTCCTCAAGGATGGTGCCGCCCCTGACATGGGCGCCGGAGCCAAAAACGTTCCGGCCCGCAAACACGGCATCCTGGAAAAAACCGCCCTTGAGGCTGGTATCCGGGCCGACCATGGTGTTGTCCAGGGTGACGGGGGCTTCATATCCAATGGTGGAGCCCGCCATTATCAGGGTCTTTTCCCCCAGGATTCTCGTTCCGGGATGGAGGATCACCCCCTGGCCGGAGATCCTGTCCGGATCAACATCCTCCCCGATGAAAACCGATGATGGGTTGGGAATCCGAACACCTTTGTCAATCAATCGTTCTATTGCTGTTTTTGTGATCATACCGGTTAAATAATGGTCTATCCCTGGTGTTGTCAAGAAGATTGTCAAGAAAAACATGGCCGGGAGAAACCCGGAAAGAATAAAAAAAACCGGGTGCCGGTGTTTCCCCCCCGTGACACCCGGTTATTTTATAAAGAGTGGGGATACTTACGCGAACCTGTAGAGGAGGCCTCCCCAGGTAAGTCCGGCGCCAAGTCCCAGAAAGAGAATCGTATCGTCCTTCTTGCCGACAAGATTCTGCTCCATTGCTTCGTCAAGGGCGATGGGAATACTTGCCGCCGTGGTATTGCCATACTTCTGAATATTGTTGAAGACCTTTGACTCGTCGATCTTCATGAAATGGGCATAGGCCTGGTTGATCCTGAGATTTGCCTGGTGTGGGAAGAACATGTCAATGTCTTCAAGGGGCACCTGTGCCTTTACAAGCACTTCCTTTGTCACTTCCGGAAGTTTCCGTACAGCCTTTTTGAACACCTTTTTGCCGTCCATGCTGGGATAGTAGCGGGGGTCGTCCACGGCCACGTCCGGGGGCAGCCTGTCAGGCAGCCGGGAAGCGGGAAGTTCCAGCATGAGGGAGTCCGCCGCCGTTCCATCCGCATGGAGAGAGGAGGCAATGACGCCCACGTTCTCATCGGTCTCGATGCCTTCCACACATACGGCGCCGGCGCCGTCACCAAAGATTACGGTGATGTCCCTGCCCCGGGTGCTCTTGTCAAGCCCGGTGCTGTGGACCTCGGCTCCAACAACCAGCACCTTGCCGGCAAGTCCGGTCTTGATGTAAGCGTCTGCCGTGGCCATCCCGTACAGAAATCCCGTGCACTGCTGGCGGATATCAAGGACCGGGGTGGAGTTGAGGCCGAGCTTGGCCTGGAGAAGACAGCCAGCACCGGGGAAGGTGATGTCCGGGCTCAAGGTGGCAAATATGATAAAGTCAAGATCTTCGGCCGCCCATCCGGCCTTGTCAAGGGCTTTTTGGGCCGCTTCAAGGCCAAGATCCGAGGCGCCCACCTCCTCGCCTTCCGGAATCCAGTAGCGCTGTTCGATGCCTGTTCTCTGGCGTATCCACTCATCCGTGGTGTCCATTATTTTAGTCAGGTCGTCGTTTGTAACAAGGCGGGATGGGAGTGCCCGGCCGGTTCCCCTGATCACTGTTCTCTTCATATATGCTTCCTTTTCAAAACAGTATTTGATATTAATGATTCAATGTTTATAGTGTCCGGATACTATAATAAAACGTTGTTTTAGGCAATAGCCGGACAACAAAACAGGATATACAAAGGAAATATAGTGGTTATAGAAGTTGGAATACTCGTTGTCGGACTGGTTTTGCTCTATGTTGGTTCTGAGTTTCTTGTCAGGGGGGCGGCCTCAACGGCCATACTCCTCTCCATCAAGCCCGTGATCGTCGGGCTCACCGTGGTGGCATTCGCCACTTCAGCCCCGGAACTCCTGGTAAGCCTTGTGGCTTCAGTCAAGGGGGCCGGTGGAATTTCCGTGGGTAATATCCTTGGAAGCAACGTGATCAACATCGCCCTGGTGCTCGGCATCAGCGCCGTGATCCAGCCGGTGACCATCAACCGGCAGATAACCCGGTTCGAGCTGCCCTATATGCTCGCCGCCAGTGTCGTTTTCTGGGTGCTCTGCATGGACGGCCGTATCGGCTTTGCCGACGGCGCCCTGCTCTTTCTCATGCTGGTGATCTTTCTGTTCTTCGGGATCAGGAACGCAAAGGACAGGAACAGTGAGAAAGCACCTAAGGAACGCTCCGTCAGGGCCATCGCCATCAACTCCGTCATGATGGTGGCCGGCCTTATCGGACTTGCCAAGGGAGCTGACATGGTGGTGCGGTCGGCCATTGTCATGGCAAGGGGCATAGGGCTTTCCGAAGCGTTCATCGGCATCTCCGTGGTGGCCCTGGGTACCTCCCTTCCGGAACTTGCCACTTCCGCCGTTGCCTCATCAAAGGGTGAGAGCGATCTCTCCGTTGGAAACATCGTGGGCAGCAACCTCTTCAACATCTGCCTTGTCATGGGAACCGTGGGACTGCTGAATCCCATGCCGGTGCAAAAAAGCCTCATGACCTTTGAATTTCCCTTTATGGTATTCATTGCGGTGCTGCTGGCGGCCATCGCATTCGGAAAGGGCAGAATCGGCCGGAAAACCGGGATTGGCTTCATTATTCTCTTTATCCTATATATACTGATCTCCTATCTGAAATAGCGGTTTTCAGCGGAACCTGGGAAATAAATGTACTTTTTTCTTGCTATATTCTCTCTGTGGGTATAACAATTTTACAATTCAGAGTGTTTTTAACATTGTATCAATGCGGTTTTTTTTAACCTGAAAAACAAGATCCGGGCCCCTTGGGGCCGTGAAAGTTGCGATCATGTTGCGAGGCGGCAATGTCCCAATCTTACAGACTTCTTATTGTTGAAGATAACGAGGATATCCTTCTCTCGTTTTATGATTTTTTCACCTCACTTGATTACAGCGTGAAGACCGCGACAAACGGCCTCGACGCCGTGAAGATCCTCAAAGACGATTCAAAGGGATTCGACGCCCTGATCACCGATCTTGTGATGCCCAACATCAGCGGCGTCGGCCTGATCGCCATGACCAGGAGCCAGTACCCGGACATGCGGATCATCGCCATCACCGGCTGGGGAGACCAGCCCGGCGCCTTGGCGTCGGAGGCGGATGCCGATCTTGTCCTTCACAAACCAGTGGATCTTTTCAAAATTGAAAAGATTCTGATAACCCTTCTTACCAACACTAAAGCCGGCAAATAAGAAGACTTATGAACCCACCCATCATCGGAGTAAGCAGACAGATACTGAAGATAAAGGAATTGATTCGGCACGTTGCCGACACTTGTCTCAACATCGTCATTACGGGTGAGACAGGCGTGGGCAAGGAGGTGATCGCCCAGACCCTTTACCGGGAATCTCCGCGATCGAAAAACGCCTTTGTAAAAGTCAACTGCGCGGCCCTTCCGGAAACCCTGCTCGAAAGCGAACTCTACGGGTATGAGCAGGGAGCGTTCACCGGCGCCCAGAAAAAAAGACGGGGAAAGTTCCAGATGGCGCACAAGGGAGTGCTGTTCCTGGATGAAATCGGTGACATGCCCCTCTCCCTCCAGTCCAAGATTCTCCATGTGCTCCAGTGCGGAGAATTCTCTCCCCTTGGATCGGAACAGGACATCAAGACCGACGCCTGGGTCATTGCCGCAACCAACTGCCAGCTGGAAGACAAGATCAAGAACAAGGAGTTCAGGGAGGACCTGTTCTACCGGCTCAACATCATAAAGATTGAGATACCGCCCCTGCGGGAACGGCCCGATGACATCCCCCCCCTGGTGGAATATTACCTCAAGCTTTATGCGTCCCAATACCCTGACAGACAGATTGAAAAGCCGGACAAATCAACCCTGGATAAACTCTGCGCCTTTCCATGGCCCGGCAATGTGAGGCAGCTCCAGAACAGCATCAAAAAACAGGTGGTGCTCAACAACTGGAACCTGGTGATTGACGAACTGACCCGGGTGAACAATTCCGAAATTGAACAGCATATTCCCATGCCCGGCCAGGGCCCGAATGCGGTCAACCATCCGATCCACCCCAATTCACTGCTATCTGAATTCCTGGATGTCTCCAAGAGCGCGGACAGCATTTTTGAAGACATATCCCTGAAAAAGATCAAAAAAAAGGCCGTGGACCGGGTGGAGAAAGAGGTGATCGGCTATGTGCTCGAAAAGACCGGGTGGAACCGGTCCAAGGCCTCGAGGATCTTGAAAATCAGTTACAAGACCCTCCTGTACAAGATCGCCGAGCTGGGGCTTGAGCCCCCCAGCAAACGGCTCTGACCTAGCCTGTTACGAGGTCCAGACAATCCCCGGCCGGATTCACTGTAAACGTAACCGTCTCCCCTTCCTTGACGCTTCCCTTTAAGAGCGCCATGGACAGGGGATTTTCTATCTGCTGCTGGATCACCCGCTTCAGGGGCCGTGCACCGAACACCGGATCATACCCCTCCCCTGCAATAAACGTTTTTGCCTCCCCGTCCAGAACAATGGAAAGCTTTTTGTCGGCAAGCCGCTTGTTGAGATCCTTGACCTGAATATCGGCAATGGTCTTGATGTGGCCTGGCTCAAGGACATGGAAGATGATGGTCTCATCGATCCGGTTCAGGAATTCGGGCTTAAACGCCTGGCCCATGGCCCGGTTGATCTTCTCTTCGATCCCTACGCCGCCGGACTCCTGGATCAGGCGGGACCCCACATTGGAGGTCATGATGAGGATGGTGTTGGTAAAATCCACGGTTCTGCCGTGGCCGTCGGTCATCCGTCCGTCGTCCAGCACCTGGAGCAGCACATTGAAGACATCCGGGTGGGCCTTTTCGATCTCGTCGAACAGCACCACGGAATAGGGCTGGCGCCGGACCGCCTCGGTGAGGTAGCCCCCCTCGTCATACCCCACATAGCCGGGAGGCGCACCGATGAGCCGCGCCACCGAATGCTTCTCCATGTACTCGGACATGTCGACCCGCACCATGGCATCCCGGGTGTTGAATATAAATTCCGCCACCACCTTGGCAAGCTCTGTCTTTCCCACCCCCGTTGGCCCCATGAAGATAAAGGTGCCGATGGGACGGTCCTGGGGCTTCAGGCCTGCCCGGGCCCGCCTCACCGCGTCCGATACCGACCGGATGGCCGCGTTCTGGCCGATCACCCGTTTTTCGATATACTCCTCCATGTGGACAAGCTTTTCCCGCTCCCCCTTGAGCATCCGCGCCACGGGGATGCTGGTCCAGGAGGAAACCACTTCGGCAATGTCCGCCTCCTCCACATCTTCCTTGAGCATTCTCCGCTCCGCCTGGAGATTCTTCAACTCCTCTTTTTTCCCGCCAATCCGGGTCTGAAGATCGGCAATGGTGGAGTAGCGGAGCTGGGCGACAAGGGCCAGATCCCCTTCCCGTTCCGCCCGCTGGGCCCGGGTAACGGCCTTGTCCATCTCCTCCCGGATCTTGCCGATCTCCTGGATGAGCCGTTTTTCCCTCTCCCAGTGCAGCTTCATGGGCTGCACCTCCTCCCTCATCTCCGCCAGGGACCGCTCCAGTTTCTCCATCCGCGCCAGGGAGGATTCGTCGTTCTCCTTTTTAAGCGCCTGCCGCTCGATCGCAAGCTGGATGATCTTTCTTTCGATCTCGTCAATGGCAAGGGGCATGCTGTCGATCTCGATCCTGAGCCTGGAGGCGCACTCGTCGATGAGATCAATGGCCTTGTCCGGTAGAAACCGGTCCGAAATATAGCGTTTGGAAAGGGTGGCCGCGGCAACGATGGCCGAATCCTTGATCCTTACACCATGATGGACCTCATACTTCTCCTTCAATCCCCTGAGAATGGAAACCGTGTCCGCAACGCTCGGCTCCTTGGCAAGGATGGGCTGGAACCGCCGCTCCAGGGCTGCGTCCTTTTCAATGTAACGACGGTACTCGTTGATGGTGGTGGCCCCCACGCAGCGCAGGGTTCCCCTGGCAAGGGCGGGTTTCAGCATGTTGGAGGCGTCCACCGACCCTTCGGAAGCGCCGGCCCCCACAACGGTATGGAGCTCGTCGATAAAGAGAACCACCTGGCCTTCGGCCTGCTCCACCTCTTTCAGTACGGCCTTGAGCCGCTCCTCAAACTCTCCCCGGAACTTGGCGCCCGCAAGCAGGGCCCCCATGTCAAGGGCTATCACCCGCCGGTTCCTGAGGGTTTCGGATACATCGCCTTCAATGATCCGCTGGGCAAGCCCTTCAACAATGGCGGTCTTGCCGACCCCGGGCTCGCCGATGAGCACGGGATTGTTCTTCCGCCGCCTGGAGAGCACCTGGACGATCCGCCGGATCTCGTCGTCCCGGCCGATCACTGGATCGAGTTTTCCAAGCCGGGCAAGTTCAGTGAGGTCCCTGCCGTACTTTTCAAGGGCCTGGAAGGTATCCTCGGGATTTTGGGTATCGATGGTCCGCCCCCCCCGGATCTCTTTCAATACCTTTAATATGACATTCTTGGTGACCCCTTCATTCCCCAGCAGATCACGGGTCTTGCCCTTGCCCGCGCAAAGGGCAAGAAGCAGATGCTCCTGGCTCACATACCGATCTTTCATAGCGTTTGCCTCAAGAAAGGCCGTATCCAGAAGCTTTTTCGAATCGGTTGAAAAATAGGGTTCCCCGCCTTCCACCTGGACAAGGGTATCGAGCAATTGATCGGTCCTTGCACGGATATTATCAACAGATACCCCGATCTTGTTCAGGATGGAGAGGGGAACGCCCCCCTCCTCCTCAAACATGGCCTTCAGGAAATGGACCGGCTCGATGGCCTGGTTGTTTTTTCTAAGGGCAATATCGTGTGCGGCCTGGACCAGCTCCTGGGATTTGATGGTCAGCTTGTCAAATTTCATGGCATCTCCATTCTTATGAGTTTTTGTATTTACACACACAAAGTAATGCGATTAAAAACAGTGTCAATACCACCGAAGTAGCAATTTTTTATTTTTTTATGTTTTCGTTACTATTTATAGAAATAATTACGGGATTCATGACAAAATTCCAAAAATACTGTTGATTTTTGCTAAGATTTTATTTTCCTTAAATATATCAGTGTTTTGCTTAATGATATTTGTGTTGCTTTGATAACCATTGTCATGGTATCCGCTTAAAGGCTGTAGAGGACCGCCTTTAGGGGCTTCAATGGTTATAACTTATTTTTTTTGGGAAAAACAAGGAGGTAACATGAAGTATCCACCAGGTTCGCCCCCCTCCCGGGGCAAGGCGTGCTTTTTTTAGGGACGGCATGGGGCCGTTCCTTGTAATAGTTTGGCTGCCAGGGATCGTGTCGACCAATGACCGGTTGACATCTGATTGGTAAGAAATTAGACTCACCACCCTGAACAGCATGTTGTGAACATTTTTAACAGTGTTTGAAGGAGTATCATGACTGAGTTTTTGAACAGCTTTGACAGTTTTATGTGGGGCCCGGTAACCATCTGCCTGCTTGTTGGAACAGGTGTTTTAGTTGCCCTTATGATGAAATTCATCCAGTTCCGCCAATTCATCTATGCCTGGAAACTGATCTCAGGCAAATTTGACAATCCAGATGACAAGGGTGAGGTAACCCATTTCCAGGCCCTTGCAACGGCGTTGTCTGCAACCATCGGAACGGGTAACATCGCGGGCGTTGGAACCGCCGTTGCCATCGGAGGCCCGGGCGCCATCTTCTGGATGTGGATCACCGCCATCTTCGGCATGGGACTGAAATATGCGGAATGCCTTCTTTCACTCAACTTCCGGACCATCCACGAGGACGGCTCCGTGGGCGCAGGTCCCATGTACTACCTTGAAAAAGGGCTCGGGAAAAAGTGGCTGGGAGTGGCCTTCGCCTTTTTCGCGGCCGTGGCTTCCTTTGGTATAGGCAACATGGTCCAGGCCAACTCCGTGGCTGAACCCCTCCTGACCTCCTTCGGCGTTCCCAAACTTGCAACGGGTATTGTCATGGCGGTTCTCTGCTTTGCCGTCATCGTGGGCGGTATCAAGCGGATCGGCAGCTTTGCCGGTAAGATCGTTCCCTTTATGGCGCTTTTCTATGTGGCGAGCGTCCTGATCATCATCGTCACCCACCTGGATCTCGTACCCCAGGCCTTTGCCATGATCTTCCATGACGGATTCTCCGGGTCCGCCGCAGTGGGCGGTTTTACCGGCTCCGTGGTTGCCCAGGCCATCCGCTTTGGTGTGGCAAGGGGCGTGTTCTCCAATGAGGCGGGCCTTGGTTCCGCCCCCATCGCCCATGGCGCAGCCCAGACCGAAGAGCCGGTCAGGGAAGGTCTTGTGGCCATGCTCGGACCCTTCATCGATACCATCGTAATCTGCACCATGACCGGACTTGCCATCATCATGACCGGCGCCTACACCATGGTCGACAAGGCGGGAGCGGCCCTGTCCGGCTCCGATCTCACGGCAAAGGCCTTCAGCCTCGGGCTTCCCTTTGCCGGCGGCGAGTACATCGTCTCCATCAGCATCATCTTCTTCGCCTTTTCAACGGTGATCGGATGGTCCTACTACGGCGACCGCTGCGTAAACTACCTGTTCGGAAATAAATTCGTAAAACCCTACAAGATACTCTACTGCATCATCATTCCCATTGGTGCGACCACCCAGCTGACAACCGTATGGACCATCTCCGACATTTTCAACGCCCTGATGGCATGGCCCAACCTCATCGGTATCATCTTCCTGAGTCCCCTTGTGGTAAAAAAGACAAAAGAGTACTTTGCCGACCCGGACCGGGTTTACCCGAAATACTCAAAATAGTTTTTGGCTCTTCGGATATGAATTGAGTCTGTTTTTTGTTCTAACAGGTAAAATAGATATCAATTCGAATGCAAACATCCATGACCACCTGAACAACCAGTAACAGGAAACCGGGTGATGGCAAAACGCCGTCACCCGGTTTCCCTTTTTGCAAGACCTTTAACTTATTTAAACGAGACACAAATGAAAATCGACAAAGTCAACATCAACATCATCAAGGAACTGAAAGAGGGACGCAAATCCTTCAAATTAATCGCGGAAAAACTCAACATCACTGAAAACACCGTCCGGGCCAGGGTCAACAAACTGACGGATGAAGGCGTCCTGGACATCTGCGGCCTGGTGGACCCCTCGAGCATTCCCGGCCACCAGACCGTCGTAATCGGCATCAAGCTCGATGATATGGACCTGGTCAAGAAGGGAGAGGAGATCTCAAAACTAAGGGGCGTGATCTCGGTGAGCATTGTCACGGGGAGATACGATCTCATGGTCCATATACTGTTAAAACAGGGTTTCGGACTCCTGGAATTCTATACCGATGAAATCTCCGCCATCCGTGGTGTCAGCTCCGTCGAATCATTTGTGGTATACAAATCCTTCAACATGAAAATTCCCTATATTCTGTAACCCCTTCACCCGGGAAATCAGAGTCGGCGTAAATCACAGACAACGTATTTATTAAAGAATGAGTTATCAGCGGTATGTCGTCGGGTTGTTAAATATCGGCTCCGGAACAATGGGGTCCAGTTCGAATAAAGACTTAACCGGCTCGGTATAGGGCAATCCCGGTGTATAATCTTCAAAAACAGGCGGATGCAGAAGAACAGGAACCAGCTGCTCCATTGTATTCCTGTTCATGAATACCTGGGCCGGCGGAGGGGTATCCCTGTAAACCGTGATAGAATGCTTTTCCTTTACTATCAGTTTTTGTCCAAAGCGGTTAGAAACAGTCACCTGGCCGACCACACCGTTAGGGTCCTTTAAAAGCACTACAATGGTTTTCTCGGAATCTCTTTGCTTGGAACCATGTTCCATGACACGGATCAGCAATTTTGTTCCCCTGACGGCAACAGTACCGTCAGGGGTTTCAAACTTTACCGCACCTGGTTGGAATTTGCTGATGGTACCGGATATGTAAACAAATACTCCTTTTAGTATCCGGCAGATAAAGCGGGGGTTGTCTTCTACAAGGCCGAGTAAAAACCGACTAAGCACAAGTTTGCTGTCCGGGCCCTGGTGCAGGTTGCTGCCGTCCAGAAAAGTAAATTCCACGAGGCTGTCGGGACCGGTCTTTATTTCATCGGACTGGAAAATCTGTACATTGGCCAGGGCCGGCTGCTCTTTTCCTTCCCTGACAATAACAACAGACCCTTCCAGTCGGCTTATTCTGCCTGCGGGATTTTTCTTTCTCATGGCCCAGCAATCCGGACTCGTTAATAAAAGAAGCACCACTAAGCTGATTATGTATTTCATCTGATAATTTCCGATATTTGAATGGAAGAACCTGCGTAATCTATAGATTACACTGCGAATAAAAAGGGTGTCAACAAATAAAATCATTTTTTTCCAGGTTTAGCCGAAAAGTTGTTCTTTCTTCTTGCAACCAAACCTATGGGTATGGTATTTTTATCGATTTTTTTGGAGCGGTAAAAATGATTCATCTGACACATATATCAAAACAGCACGGATCACAGATTCTTTTTAAAAATGCGAGCCTGCAGATTTTACCCGGCACACGAACCGGGCTTGTGGGAGCCAACGGCACGGGCAAGACAACCCTCTTTCATCTGATCACGGGAGAAGAAGAAGCCGATGGCGGAGATATCTCCTGTTCCAAAAAGATAAAGATCGGTTACTTCTCCCAGAAAGTGGGTGAGATGTCCGGCGGCTCCGCCCTCTCCGAAGTGATGTCCGCCGCTTCCGATGTAATGAAGCTGGGTGACAAAATGAAAGAGATGGAAGCCGCCATGGCGGAACCCATGGATGACGGCGCCATGGCAACCCTGCTTGAAGAGTACGGAGAAGCCACCGAGGAGTTTGAAAACCGGGGCGGCTATGACCTTGAACCCCGTGCCAAGACCATTCTCACGGGGTTGGGGATCGGTCCCGCCGACTACACCCGGCCCGTGGAATCATTCAGCGGCGGGTGGAAGATGCGGATCGCCCTGGCAAAAATCCTGACCATCAGTCCCAATGTCCTGCTTCTGGATGAGCCCACCAACCATCTGGACGTGGAATCCATCATCTGGCTGGAGAACTGGCTGGTCAATGATTTCAAGGGCGCCCTTCTCATGACCTGCCATGACCATGATTTCATGAACAGGGTGGTTTCCCGGATCATTGAAGTGGCAAACCACACGACCACCACCTATGGCGGCAACTATGATTTCTATATCAGGGAGCGGGAGATCAGGATGGAGCAGCTCCTGGCCAGCTACAGGCGCCAGCAGGAGATGCTCGCCAAGGAAGAAAACTTCATCGCCCGTTTCAAGGCGCGGGTCTCCCATGCGGCCCAGGTGCAGTCCCGTATCAAAAAACTGGAAAAAATAGAACGGATCGAACTGCCGGAACAGCAGCGGGTCATCAAGTTTGAATTCCCGGAGCCCCCACGGGCCGGGGATGATGTAGTGCTCATGGAGGACCTTGCAAAAACATGGGAAAGCCCGGACCGTGATCCGAAAACCATATTCAGCAACATCTCGGGCCTGATCAACAGGCAGAATAAAATAGCCGTGGTCGGGGTCAACGGCGCCGGTAAATCAACATTTCTGAAGGTCCTGGCTGGAAAGACAGCAGCCACGGAGGGCAGCGCTAAAATCGGAGCCAGTGTCAACATCGGGTACTTCAGCCAGCACGCCATGGATATCCTCCAGCCGGAAAGGACCGTTTTTGACACCGTCCAGGACGCCCTGCCCCAGGCGGGTATCGGTGTGATCAGGAACCTGTGCGCCGCGTTTCTATTCTCGGGTGATGATGTGGAAAAACGGATAAAACACCTCTCCGGCGGAGAAAAAAGCCGGGTGGTCCTGGCGACCCTCCTGGGACGGCCGATCAATTTCCTGATTCTTGACGAGCCCACCAACCATCTGGATATCCAGTCCCGGGAAGTCTTGCTTAACGCCCTGAAGGAATTCACCGGAACCATTGTCCTGGTCAGCCATGACCGGTATTTTCTCCGCAGCCTCGTGGACCGGGTTTTCGAGATCGACCGGGGAGAAATGACCGTATACAACGGTGATTACGAATACTATCTTTCAAAAATCGACAAGGACCACAAGCAAAGATAGAATAATTTTCTCCCCCCACCCTCCCCCGTGGGCCTGCCATGCCATTGTATTGGAGATCTGCATAAACTTAAATGCTCATGCTTCTTTCCTTTCCAATGGCAGGCAGATTATAAACATAGCTCCCGAGCCCGGAGTTGACTCCACGCTCATCTCTCCATCGTGATTTTCCGTTATGATGAAGTAGGATACGGAAAGGCCAAGCCCCGTACCAACCCCCACCGGTTTGGTGGTATAAAATGGTTCAAATACCCGTTTACGGATCTCTTCGTCCATGCCGGGGCCGTTATCCCCTATTTCCACACAGACTGCCTTCTGCTTTTTATCAAAGCGAGTCCTGACGATAAAAACAGGTTTTTCAGTCCCGGCCTCCTGCATGGCCTGTGCACCGTTGCGCAGGATATTAAGCAGAACCTGCTGGATCTTGGCGGGCTCACATGGAACAGGAGGGGCATTGCCATCATATTCCTTTTTAATTTCAATCATTTTAAAATCATAATGCTTCTTCAAATCAAAGTCGGAGACTGCTAATTCCAGTGTCTTATCCAGAAGTTCCGCAAGGTCATGTGAAGATGCCCGGGTATCACTTTTCCGGGCGAAACCGAGCATGTTACCCACGATGGCGGCTATCCGCCGGCCTGATTCATTGATGGTCGTGAGCATACGCGGGATGTCTCTTTTTTCCATAAAGGCATTGATATCATCCATGTCGATGCCGATCTCTTTTGCCGTACGCATGTTGGCCGGCATTTTAACGTTTGTCAGACGCTTGGCCATCACATCCGCGGTCTGCATCATACCAGCCAGGGGATTGTTGATCTCATGGGCCATACCGGCGGCAAGACCTCCCACGGAAAGCATCTTTTCCGATTGCACCATCATCTCCTGGGTGCGTTTGTAATCGGATATATCCCGGATTGTCTGCTGAATTATGGTTTGCCCGTTTATTTTTATCCGGGTAGCAAGAACACTTGCATAAAATTCTTCACCATCCAGATTTGCATGTTTCCATTCAAATAAATTTGAACCGGTTTCGAAAGCCATTGAGATCATTTTGTTGGCTTTTTCCGATGACAAAGTACCACCCGGTTGATATTTGGGGGATAAATCAGCCGGAGTCAGGCCTGAAAGTTGTTTTTTTGATTTAATGCCAAACAACTCAAACGCTGCCGGGTTGCAATCCAGATATCCGTTTCCCGGGTCAAACAGTAAAATGGCATCCATTGAAGATTCAAAAAGATGCCTGTATTTCTCCTCACTTTCCCGCAACGCTTCTTCAGCCACTTCGCGTTTTTTAATGTCTGTAATTAGATTTTCCCGCATTTGATTTATTGATTTGCACAGGAGAGAAAGCTCGTCCTGGGAGTTTCCACTGATTTTTGAACGATCCAGGACAAGTGGAATGTCCAATCTGTTCAAACTCAGGGATTTCGTATATCGAGCCATCCTGTTGAGGTGTTTGCCAACCATTAAATAAAAAAGGTAAAAAATAAGTCCGGATATGACAATTATCGTTATAATTTGAACTGATATGATCTCAACGGCTTCATACTTTAAGGATTTCATCAAAGCATCGAATGAGAGGTTTACCCGGAGCGAGCCAAGAACAATCTCTTCTTCCCTGTATTTCCATACAAGAGGGTACTCACGGGTTATGTCATAAAAAGGTTTTCTCTTCCCCGCTGTTATTATGGGTGATTCGTGAATTCTCAATTCCAGAAACCGTATGTTCGGCAGACGGCTGATTCCATCTATCTGTTTTTGGAGCATTTCAGTATTTGCAACCCAGGCATAGGAAGTAATGACCTCTATATAACTCTCCTGAATCTCCAGCAGTTGTAAGTTGATAGTGTTTATTGCTTTTTTGTAGTCGGAATAGATGCGCGCCGCTGTTGTTGATAAAATAACAACTGTTGAGACGAGTACCACAAACAGGAGGAACTTTGCCGCAACTCCATGGCGGATTTTAGAAATTATTTTATCGTCGTAAAGCATTGGGTTTTACGGAAGGTAGGGTTTTAGCGATTTGTTTACAATGGCGGAAAACGTTCCGTCTTTCTTCATTTCGCCAAGGGCTTTTGCCAGTCGTGGAATCAGCTTCAGATGTTTTTTATTAAGGTAGAGAAACATCTCCCGTATTTTTAACGGCGGTTCGATAACATGAATGCCTTGAAGATTCATGGTTTTGATAACACCATAACCTTCATGCCTGTTATAGATAACCATATCCGCACGGTTATTTATGATCAGTTTGAACAGAAGTTCCGGTTTTTCAACCATGGTCAGAATTTCAGATTGTACATTTTTTTCAAGAATTTTCCATCCAGTGATTATTCCAACACTGAACGGCTTAAGGCTTTCCCAGTCAGACAGCTTCAGATCTCTGTTTTTACTGAAAGCAACGAATTCGAAATTACATATTTTTTCAGGGACTTTAACAAGATTTGGATACTGCCTGTCCATTCCGTTAATTCTGACAAGGTCTCCGTCATTTATGCCTCGATTGGCATTGATGAGCGACCGTTCCGAAGGTAATGGAGTTATAATTACTTTTTCCCCGATCCGGGAAAAGGCCTCTTTCACTAACAGATCAAGCATCCCGGTCTGTTCAGTAGTGGAAAGAGGGGGGGCGGCATCGCTTCCAATAATGATTGGCTGCCGGGCAAAAACAGGACTTGAGCAGAGGCATAAACCGATAAAGAACAAAACAAGGATTTTGTATGTTCTCATTTCAAATCCCCCTTTAATTATAATTTAATGTTTGAGATCGGTTTTCTGCCCGCCTTTATTGCCGAGGTGAAGAAATAATATGTCATTACATGGAATTGCTTCTTTCTCCATCGCCATTATTTCCACCGCAGATTACCTGGATTGACCATAATTGACCTTGAAAGCTTATTTGTAGGATGGGACGTTGTTTTTTGTCAAGCAATGATTGTCAATCGATTGATTATGTAAACAACATTTATGGAACCCCCGGCATAGTCGGAATTTTTATTCCGTCCGTATGATTTTCAAATAGAAACAGCCCATGTTAGATGTGTTTACTTTTGTTCAGATACACTTTTTCAATATACGGTGATGTAAAATCCGGCCCACATACCACCAAAAATTAAATATTGACAAATTTTTCTCACCCATATAACCATAACTTAGAACAAACACAACCCGTAGCCCAGGAATACACCATGAGTGACAAGAAAATCGACATTTCAAAATACGATATTTTCACCGGCGAACCCAATTCCTCCTGGAACCAGGATGACATCAACGAACTGGTCGTCAAATTAGCCGGAGTTCTGGCCGATTCCAGCGCACCAGGCAGTTCCAGGAAAAAGATGTCCTACAGCATCTCCCCCCTCTCCCAGGTCCTGATCAAGAAAACAGCAGAGGAGACAGGCACCACCCAGGGAAGCATTGTCGAGACCGCCCCCCTTTTGTTTGCAAAGGTGGCCATGGATTCCCTCGAGCGACGGGCAAAAAACCTGAAGACCCTGAAAACCCTTCATCAGCAAGTCACGAGGTCATTGCGCACCTTTGCAACCCTTGCCCCCCACCTTGAGCCGTTCACCGGACAGTTGGAGACCCTCATGGATGAAATCCTGGAAATGGAAAAAGAAGCCGTGGCGGACAGGAACTACCAGGGCGTGGACCCTTCAGGATATCCCACCCTGAACAAGTTGAAAACCGGGAACGGGGAGCGGGAACCGCCCTACAACAAAGAGATCACGGATTTTCTACAGGAGAACAAACTTCTCGCCTCGTTATTTAAACAATATAAGGAGTAGAAAAATGATCAAGCATGCCTTGAAGTCAACCATGATGTCACTCATCTGCCTCAAGTCCTATGGCCAATGGAGCGCCGAAAAAGCCCATGACCTCATCTACCAGGGCCATGACAGAAGCGACTGTTTCAAAAAAATAGTCCGGACCGCGTTTGGTGATGAATTCCCGGAGGATGCGGATGCGTTCAGCTTTGTAACCCTCACGGACCTGAAGGAGACGGCCGCCCATCTCAATATCGCCCGGGGAGAAACCTTTGCCGATCTCGGCTGCGGACGGGGAGGCCCGGGCATGTGGATCGCCCGCAGGACCGGCGCCGATCTCATCGGCATCGATATCTCAACATCCGCCCTTGCGTCGGCAAAAAAAAGGATTCAGCACTTCGGCCTTGAAAAAAGGGCCGGATTCAGGCCCGGAAATTTCTATGAAACCGGCTTGGCGGACAGTTGCTGTGACGGCGCAGTCAGCATAGACGCCCTGTGGCATGCCCCCGACAAAACCCGGGCCCTGGAGGAGATTGCCCGCATATTGAAACCCGGCGCCAGATTTGTCTTTACAACCTGGGACGGCAACATTCCTTTTATGCCCAAGGATCACAAGGGGCTTTTGGAAAATTCAGGATTCGAGGTAGAGGTTTACCGGGAAACACCCGGATGGAAGGAAAGGCAGCTTGCGGTCTACCATGGCATCCTTGATTCAAAGGAGGAGCTGATACACGAAATGGGTAAAAAGCACGCTACGCCAATAATAAAGGAGGCAAAATCCGTCATACCCTTACTTGACACAAGCCTGCGGGTGTTTGTTGCAGCAAGGAAACGCTAAAAGCAGGACAGGGGCACCCTTTGGTTCAACCAAGGGGCGCCCTGGCAGTATCGCCTCCAGTCACACAGGGTCTATCTACTCGTTAATTAACTTCCCGTTGCCGTCGGTTTTAATCAAATAAACATTCGTATCAGCTCCCCCGCCATAGGAGTCGGTATTTCCGGCAATAACATATCCGCCATCCGCGGTCTGTTGCACGGAATGGGCAGAATCGGACCATTTTCCCCCAAAGGTCGAGGACCATATCTCATTGCCGCTGCCGTCGGTTTTGATCAGATTAACATCTGAGATCCAGACGGTACTGCCGGGAGGAAGTTCCGATCCGGATGTCCATCCGGCGATAATATATCCGCCATCCGTGGTCTGCTGCACGGAATCGCCGTTTTCGAACTTTATTCCGTCAAAGGTAGCGGACCAGGTTTCATTACCGCTGCTGTCGGTTTTTATCAGGGATGAATCCGTGCCCCCCAGCTCATTGGCGCCGATGATATATCCGCCGTCCGTGGTCTGATGCACGGAATAACACGCTTTATCACCAAACGTTTTAGACCAGGTTTCATTGCCGCTGCCGTCGGTCTTGACCAGATACCCCTCTTTATAATATCCCTTCGGTCCCGCAATGATATATCCGCCATCCTTGGTCTGCTCCACGGACAGAGCTTCATAGTTATCCGTGCCGCCATAGGTTTTAGACCAGGTTTCATTACCGCTGCCGTCGGTTTTTATCAGATAAAAATCCGAGGTGTTGTCATACAAACTTGTCGATCCGGCAATGATATATCCGCCATCCGCGGTCTGTTGCACGTACTTTCCGCTATTGAAATATTTGGAACCAAAAGTTTTAGTCCAGATTGTATTGCCACTGCTGTCGATTTTAATCAGATAAACTTGTGACCCCTGAGAAACAAAAGATTCTGTCGTTCCTGCAACGATATATCCCCCATCCGTGGTCTGCCGCACGGAATTGCCATAGTCGCTATCCGAACCGCCGAAGGTGGCGGACCAGATTTTTTTCCCGATGCCGTCGGTTTTAATCAAATAAACATCCCTATCAGATTCAGAGGAACCATAGGACTCTGTCCATCCGGTAATAATGTATCCGCCACCCTCGGTTTGCTGCACGGAATTGCCATAATCGTCATCCGTGCCGCCAAAATTCGCAGTGAAAGAAAGCTTTTGCAGTGCAGTGTCAATCAACTCCATTGCCGATGCAATCGTGGCATCATCATCTGTCACGTTAGCAATAAAACCCGTGAACCCATGCGGATCAGTACATGGCGCAATGACATCAGCACAATAGTTGGACACTTCAACTCTATTGTTGAACTGATCCTGGGCCGCACCGGCGTTCACAGGTTCTATAGCTGCGTTAATCAAGCTGGTGATTGTGGAGCTTTTCGACACTCCACGGTTGAGTTCTCCCACCCAATAGTCAATACCTGTCTTATCATCGGCATAGGTTTTACCAAGGGTGTTAAAATAAATGTGCTCAATGAAAGCCTGGTTTGAGTCCAGGGCCGTTCCGAAATAATTTTTTACATCCGTACAGTTCAGCATGGAACCGGCTGCCTCATCCATATTGGTTGAGTTCATCCAGTATGCATTGCCATCCCCCTCGGAAGCCCTACCGAGAAGCGAAACATAAAGCTGTGATACTTCGGTTTGAGTTAAAGCCGCCCAGGCAGAGCTGGCGAACTGGGTAAAAAAAAGCATACATAATGTAAGAAAAATTCTTCTCATTGTCTCTTTTCCTTTTATAAAGTTAATGACGGTCTCCGGGTTAGGTATCAAAAAAAAATAGAAATAACAACTCTCAGAAAATCACAGTTTTTTCTTGTAATCCTATATCTAAATGTTGGATAACCGTTATAGTGGTAAGCACCTGCCTGAGACTCTGCAGATCTGAAAATGAGGGAGACGCGAATGGCCGAATCAGATACACTGAAACGCTTCATAGAAATCAAAAAACCTGTTTTATGGGTTGGCGCGGGCCTTTCCATTGACGCCGGGCTTCCAACGGTTGGCCGGCTTGCGGATCAGCTTTGGGATGAATATGCCTTTACCCCAAAGCCGCCGGAAAAAGACCCCTATGCCTTGATCGATGCTTTCCATAGGCAGGAGGGGAAGGGGGATTTAAACCATGCCCTGTCAAAGATTATTCCGGCCGGTGTCAAAACACGTCCTTCCCACCACGCTTTGGCGCGCATGGCCAAAGCGGACTGTTTCTCCGAAGTCATCACAACAAACTATGATAAACTGGTGGACAATGCCTTTGCAGAGCACGAAGTGGATTATTTGCCTCAGATACTGGACGGCAACCAGGAAATCCGGAAAGACGAACGCCTGCGGTTGTTTAAAATCCATGGGGATGTTTCCGATTGGAAAAAAGTTATTCTGACCGGGGAGTCCTACAGCACATTCAAGGACCGTTACCGGTTTTTATACAACCAGTTCAATACCCTCCTTACCCAAAACCCGGTGCTCTTCATCGGTTGTTCAATGCTGGACGACCGGGTTTTAGACTGGCTTGAGGCCCTGTCGTCCGAAGCTGCGGAATTAGTCCCCAGCTGGATGGCCATATTGACCACCTCCGATCAGGAGATACTCAAGCAGCACGAACGATCCTCCGGCAGCACTGCCTGGGAGATTCTGCACAAAATTTCTTTTCACGTTCTGAATCTGCCCGATTACGCCACCCTGCCCCTATGGCTCGAAAACATTGCCCGGAAGATCGCCGGATACGATACCCAAAGGCAGGAATTGATCCTCAATATCCATACAACGGACAAATCCGCACCCGGAAACTGGCCGGTCACCCTGGACGGCCATGAAGTTGTACAACCTGCGCTTCCCCTGGATGACCAAGGATTCATACAGAAGCTTGAGCAATTGGAAGATATGATCCACCGTCCCCTGCCCTGCGATTCCAAAGGCGTCATGGAAGACAAAGATAAGAAACTGGAGGCGGAAATTTGCAAATACGCCGTCTCCATCGGCACCGCCCTGGCAGGTATTCTCGATGCCCAAGGGCGGCGGGCAGTCCTGGCAGCCATGAACGGCAACACCATTCCATTGCTGCGCATCGTCGTTGACGGTAATCAAGCCGACCGTGTCCTTGCCTTGCCCTGGGAACTTTTATGGCTGGACAGCCGGTTCCCGGTTGAAGAGGCAAAACTGGACATCGTCCGTGAGGTAAAAAAAGCCAATGCGCCGGGCCTTGATCCCCGGTCATCGGCCCTGAAGGTCCTGGTCCATATTGCCGCCCCGGAGGATGACGCGGGCCAGGGAGCCCTGATGTACGAAGAGGAGGCCTACCGCCTTGTCCTTTCCATGCAGCAAGCCGCCGGAAGCGCTGTCGCCTTTACCGACCTGGGCAGTGTCAGGGACCTGGTTCGGGGCGTGGAGCGCATCGATCCCACCGTGGTTCATTTTACGGGCCACGGCAGTCCGGGCACACTGCTTTTCGAAGACAAAACGGGAGACAGGATCGAGGTCCCCATTTCGGAATTGCTCAAGGAGCTGCGCACCTCTGCCGTTGGCGGGCAACCGGCCCTGCCCCGGGTTTTCTATCTGGCGTCCTGTTACGGGGCATCCGGCAAAACGGCCTCCGCCCCGGCTCCCCAAGGCTTTAAGCAGCTCAGCGAACTGGGTGCTGTCAAAGGGGAAGGCGCTTCCACCGCCGCCACCCTGCAAAGGGAGGGATGCCCTGCGGTTGTGGCCTATTTCGGTCCCGTGGGGGATCAATTGTCCACCCATGCGGAGGTAGCCTTCTATGGCGGCCTGGTCAAGGGCAAACGGCTCACCGAATCCGTCAGAAGCGCCCGCATCACCATGGCCAGGCCCCTGGGGGAAAAAGATCTCATGTACCGCTACCCCCTGGGCTGGGCCCAGCTGGCACTTTACCTGCGGGGCGACGATCTCCCCATCGCCGAAAAAGACGCCGTTGCGGATGATCTCCATGCCCTGGAGCAGGAACTGTACCGCGCGGATTCACCTGTTCATTCCCTGGATATGCTCAGGTCCGGCACAGACGGTTTTATCGGCAGGCGCAAAGACCTGGCAATGCTAAGGCAGCGCCACATCAGGGGCAGGCGCATATTCGTCCTCCATGGCCTGGGGGGCATCGGCAAAACCGCCCTGGCGGTCAACCTGATTCCAAAACTCAGGGTTAAGCCGGACAGGGTCATGCTTCTCGATGCCGTCCGGGCGGAAGAAGCAGCCGATCCCGTTCAAGACCTGTGGGAACAGCTGGCAGATCAAATTCAAAAAGCGTTCCCCGGTCTTTTGGCAAGAATACTCGATGCCCACAAAGAGAACCAAGACCCGCTCACAATGTTCGACGCGCTCATCAAGGATATGGATGCGGACAAACCCTGGCTCATTTATCTGGACAACGCCGAGTCCCTGCAAACCCATGTAACATCTGAAACAGGCGACCTGGGCGCCTGGGACTCCCCCGGTATGGATAAATGGTGGCGCATTGCCGCCACCGGCACAACCCATGGCGGCCCCCTCACCCTGGTAGCCACGACCCGCTATCTGTTGAAAGACTCCGACAGGCAAAACAGCTGGGCCGTAGGCGTACTTCGCTCCGCGGATATTGCGCGGATGATGCGCTGGTTTCCATTCCTGCGGACAATGCCCCATGCACAGAAAAAAAACGTAGTTGAATGGCTCAACGGCCATGCCCGGGCCTTGATCTACCTCGAAGGTTTGCTGAAAGAAATCATAGATCCGCTTACCCCGGAAAATGATATCTCCGCCGACACATGGCGGAAGGCCATTGAAGAAGCCCTGCCCGGAACAGAGGGAAAACTGGTGAGTGAGGACCTGTTGCTATCACACATCTGGAAACGCCTCGACCCACCGGCCCAAAACCAGTTGCGAGCCCTTACCGCCCTGAGGCGTCCCGCTCCGTTGGATGCCGTAAAAAAACTCGGAGACCAAACCGCCCGGCTCGAAAACCTGGGACTGCTCACCAGGTTTCCCGGGGAGTTCCGCAGCATGCATGCAGTTGTCCATGGCTTCGTGAAAAAACAGGTCGGCAAGGCCCGCCCGGAAGACCATTTACCCATCGGCCTCTGGTATAAAGATGCCTACGAAGCTGATAAACAACTGCTTTCAGCCGAGGAGGCTGTCTACCACCTGGTGGAATCCGGAAAGGCCGATGAAGCCGCCCCCCTGGCAGCAGATCTGGCACGCCATTACCGCAAAAACCTCCGTTACGCCGAGGCCGGGCATGTGCTGGATTCCGTCATTTCCCTTTCTCCCACCGACGAACTGCTCGAACCTCTTCTCCAAACAAGGGGCAACCTTTATAACGATCTCGGCCGATACGAGCTTGCCGCCGATGATTTTCAATCTATGATCGAATCCGTCAGCAAACGGGACTCCCCAAACATTGAAGAATCTCAAGGGTTTCACGGGCTTGCCAACGCTCTTTCAAGCTTAGGCAGATATGAAGAGGCCGTTGAGGCATATAATAAATCACTGGAAATCAAAAAACAGGCATACGGCACTGAGGAACACCCTGAATACGCCGCATCGCTTCACGGGCTTGCCAACGCTCTTTCAAGCTTAGGCAGATATGAAGAGGCCGTTGAGGCATATAATAAATCACTGGAAATCAAAAAACAGGCATACGGGAGTGACGAACATCCTGAATCTCTCCCCACCCTGACGAACTTGGCGATAACATTTTCAAAGATGGGACTGATCAATCAGGCGTGCAGTGAAATGGACAGGGCCTTATCCACTGCCAAGGCATTGGGACTTCCTTTCTATATAGGTAACATCATGTTCTTGTATGCCCAGGTGGAATCCAGTCGTAACACCCCCAAAGCCATATCCATGGCCGAAGAGGCAAAAAAAATTTTGTTGCAGGTATTTAATGCGTCCCATCCCACGGTGCAAGCTGCAAAAAGGTTTATCTCCAAGTTGAAAGGAGAGACGGAGACGGGGCAAGAAAACCGGTGTTCTTAAAAATGGTTTTCTGGTATAGATGCGGACTGAACTTACGATGCGTTATTCAGAAAGGAGAACCATGAAAAATCCCGTCCCAAGAACCGCCGCCATCCACGACATGTCAGGCTTCGGCAGAGCCTCCCTCACGGTGATCATCCCGATCCTCTCCAACATGGGGGTCCAGGTATGTCCCTTGCCCACGGCGGTGCTCTCCACCCATACCGGGGGATTTGACAATTACAGCTTTACGGACCTGAGCGATGCCATGCCGGCCATCATAAATCACTGGAAGGAACTTGGGATATCCTTTGACGCCATCTACTCGGGATTTCTGGGCTCTTCAAGGCAGGTGGACATTGTCTCCGGGTTCATAGACGACTTTTCAAGGCCGTCCCAGCTGGTGGTGGTGGACCCGGTGATGGGGGACAACGGCAAGCCCTACGCCACCATGACCCGGGAGCTGATGCTGAAAATGCGGACCCTGGTGAACAAGGCGGACATCATCACCCCCAACTTCACCGAGGCGGCCTTCCTGCTCGACGAGCCCTTCCGGGAGGAGGTGAGCGAATCAAAGGTCAAGGAGATGCTCCTGAGGCTTTCGGAAATGGGACCGAAAACGGTGATCCTGACCAGTGTGCCCGTGCCGGGCAATAAAAAGGTGTCGTCGGTGGTGGCCTTTGACCGTGAAGACGGCCGGTTCTGGAAGGTGGACTGCACCTATATCCCGGCTCACTACCCCGGAACCGGGGATGCCTTTGCCAGCGTGATCGTGGGAAGCCTGCTTCAAGGGGACAGCCTGCCCATCGCCCTGGACAGGTCGGTGCATTTTGTCTCCACAGCCATCCGGACCACCTTCGGCTACTCCTGCCCCTCCCGGGAAGGGGTGTTCCTGGAACGGGTGCTGCCCAACCTCAACGCCCCGGTCACCGCTTCCAGCTATGAAATCCTGGACTAGTATTAATTTTTTGCGAATAAGCGATATCTCAAAACTCGCCGGGGCTTGCCTACAGGGCCTGTAACCAAATTGCAGGCCCCGGAGCTTCGGCGAAGGGACGGTTGACTTAATCCCCGGGATGCTGTATGTCAATAGAAGGATTCACGATGCTGATTTGTTAGTTTGACTTGGATAATCTTGTGAAGGATTTCAAAATGTTTTACGAAGCTATTTACGCACCGCAGGAAACCGCAAAGCTGTCAGACAAAGCTTTGAAATTTGTAGGTAAACAGGTAGCCATCCAGGATGGAGGTCAGGAGGAGCTGACACCCGGCCATGCAACGGTTGTCTATATAGCCTCCCCCAGTTTCGGACTCATACCGAACCACGATCTCAAGTCCATTACCTCCATCCCATACAGCCGATGGACTGAATTATCGGAGCGGAACAAACGGGAACTTTAGCATCCGCGCGTCACCATCTTTTTCGCCGTGCTTATTTCAATGTAGGACGCCCCATGGGACGCTCCGAAATGACCGGCCAGAACCGTGATCAGGGTATCGTCATCGAGACGGCCCTGGTCAAGGAGCCGGGAGATCGCCTTTCGTAAGGGTATGGTCGTACTCTCTTCCCTGTCGATGTAATCGGCATGAACCCCGAAACTCAAGGCAAGTTCCCGCATAACTTGGGGGTCGTAAACCTGGGCATAGATGGGGTTGTCTCCCCTGAAGGCCGCAATGGCGCGGATGGTGGTACCGGAAATGGAGTCCGCGACAATGGCCTCGGTGTTGAGCCGGATGGATGCCTTTACCGCGGCCTTTGCCAGGTAACCTGTGACCATGTTATCCTCGGCATAGGGGGTGTCGATAAAGGTGCTGCGGTTTGACTCGACCTCGGATGCGATCCTTGCCATTGTCCGAACGGCCAGGGCCGGATAATCGCCGTTGGCGGTTTCACCGGAAAGCATGAGTGCGTCCGTGGAATCCAGGCAGGCATTGGCCACGTCGGATACCTCGGCGCGGGTGGGCCTGGGGGACTTGATCATGGAGTGGAGCATCTGGGTCGCGACGATCACGGGCGCGCGCTTCTCGATGCAGCGCCTGACCATGGATTTCTGAACCAGGGGAATTTTCTCAGCGGGAATCTCAACGGCAAGGTCGCCGCGGGCGATCATGATACCGTAGGCATAATCCAGGATCTCGTCCAGGTTTTCTACACCTTCGCTGTTCTCTATCTTTGCGATGATCTTGATGGGGCTCTTTGTTTCGTCCAGGATATTCTGCACGGCCAGGACATCGTCCTTGTGGCGCACGAAGGAGTGGGCAATGAAGTCAACCTTTTGCTCTGCCGCAAACCGGATGAACCCCTTGTCCTTTTCGCTCAAGGCGGGAAGCTTTACATGGACGGATGGGATGTTGACACTTTTCCTGCCGTGGATCACCCCGTCGTTCTCCACCACGCAGTGGAGGTACTCCCCGTGCTTTTCCATGACGGCGAGAGCGACATAGCCGTCGTCGATGAGGATGGAGCTTCCCACCGGCACATCCTTTACAAAATCCACGTGGGATACGCACACAACGTCTCCCCGGGAAAGCTCGCCCGGCGCGCCCTTGATGCGGATGGAATCCCCATAGGCGACCTTGAGGGGGGCTTCCGCCTCACAGGTCCTGATCTCCGGACCCTTGGTGTCGATGAGGATGGCGATCTTGTCCGAGACCTTCCGGACGTTCTCGATCACCTTCAGGGCCTCGTCATGGGTCTGGTGGGCGGTGTTAAGGCGGACAACATCCATTCCGGCCTTATGAAGCTCTTCCAGGAACCCGGGCTCGCAGTTCCTGTCCGATATTGTAGCGACGATTTTGGTCTTTCTATTCATGGATCTCTCCTTTTGTACACAGCCGGATGACAAGGTCGTCCAGCATGATTTCAGGGTCATTTGCCGAACTCTTCATCTTAAGATCGACCTCGTTGAGCTGGATGAGCGCATTGAACAGCTCCTCCAGGGTGAACTTATCGGATTTCAGGAAGGTATGGTACACAGGATAGGTGTTTTTTTTGTTAGGGGCAATTAAAAGATCGGTTAAAACCTTCTTTTTTTTCTTTGGTTCCCCTTCCCCCGGCACAGCCAGGGTATCCTCCCATAGTTTGGCCTTTGCGGCCACGGCTGCGTCGGCCCGTTCCACCACAGGCATAGCCTCCTGCCTGAACCGATTGTAATCCATGCCCCGCTGCCAGCCCGGCATTCCCTTTGCCCGGCAATCGGCGACAAAGAGCTTGACCAGGACCAGTTTTCTCATCTGGTTTATCAGGGCGGTGAGTATCTGCAAGGGATGAAATCCGCCCTTGAGCAGGGATTTCAGGAAAAACAGGGCGGTGGACGGATTCCGTTCGCTGACCGCGTTGGTCAGTTCAAAGATGGCGTCCTTGCGGGTGCGCTTGACCACCCTGTTTACATCATCGGCGGTGATGCGCTTGCGCTCCCCGATAAAGGAAACCAGCTTCTCCAGGTTGTCGCTGAAGGTGCTGGGGTCAAACCCGGTATGGTCCACAAGGCAGGCAAAGGCGTCGTTGGCCATCCCCTTGCCGGACTTTGAGAGCACGGCCTCCATGGTGGTGCGAAGCAGTACCGTCTGCTGATTCTTGTCCGCCTGGCGGCTCCCCTTGGGAACGGTGCAGTCCACCACCAGGCCGATTCCCTTGATGGCCTTGTAGAGCGCCCGGCGCTTGTCCCCCGAGTCCGTGGTGAGAACGAGGAAGTGGCCGTCCGGAAAGGGCGTTTTAATGAACTCCTGGAACGCCTCTATCTCCGGCTTTGAAAATCCCGGTTGCTTCTGGGTGCCGGGCCCGGAAAAAATGGGCGCGTTTTTCACGGCAACCACCAGCAGCTCCTCAAAAGAGTAGGTGGAAATCCGTTCCATCACATTGGGAAGGGCCGCCTCCACACCCTCGAGTAGTTCGTAGGACAGCTCCCGCTTCTCCTTCGGCACCAGCCTGTCAATGATCCGGTCAAAGGCCTTCCGGGTCAGAAACTCCTCCCCAAAAGCAAGAAAAAGCCGGGGAAGGGTCTCCGGCTTTTCAGTGGCAAGGAACTGCGCAAGGTCGTTGTAGTTAATTTCTGTCATGGATTCCCTGTCTTGAGAGCCGAACCAGCATAAAGGCTGCAAAGACCGACATCATGATACCGATGGTCTGGGAAACCGAAAGAATCTCCAGGAAAAAATCCCCCCTGAAATCCCCCCGGAACATCTCTATAAAGGAACGAAACAGACCGTAAAGAAGGATGTAGGACCAGAAGACCCGGCCCTTGAACCCTTTCTTTCCGTCGATCATAAGCAGGATCAGGAAGATCGAAAGATTGGAAAGAACCGAATAGACCTGGGTGGGATGCAGATAAACCCCCAAGGGAGCCAGGGAATCCGGGTTATGAAACTCAATGGCCCAGGGAAGATGGCACTCCCTTCCGTAGCAGCAGCCTGCGAACAGGCATCCCAGACGGCCCACGGCATGGCCGAGGGCGATGGGCGGCGCCAGAAGGTCGGCCGTGTTCCAAAGGTCCAGGCCCTGTTTCTTCACCCAGGCCATGGCCGTCACAAGGGCTGTGATAAAGCCGCCGTAAAAGACGAGTCCTCCGTTCCAGATCTTGACTATGTTCAAGGGGTCTGATGTGAATTCCGAAAGGTTCAGCACCACGTAAAAAAGCCTGGCGCCGAGAATGGATGCCACAAGAACCACAAAGAAGAGATCGGATATCTTTTCGGCGGCGATTCCCCTTGTTGCGGCCCGCCGGTTGGTGAGCCACACGGCCACCAGGAATCCGAGTCCCACAAAAAGTCCGTAGGTGTAGAGGGTGATGCCGCCGATTTTAAAGAGTACAGGATGCATGGGATTTCCTAAAGGTCCGGGACCTTGTTGAGAACGACATGGTAAACAAAGACCGCCATGCCGAGGGAGATGGCCATGTCAGCGACATTGAATGCCGGCCAGTGGTAAGCGCCTAAATAGAAATCCAGGAAATCCACCACCTTGCCGAACCTGAACCGGTCGATGAGGTTGCCCACGGCCCCGGCAAAGATGGAGGCAAGCCCGTAGGAGAGCGCCCTGTGGGTGGCGGCGGTTTTCCTGTAGTACCACAGGATCATCAGGGCCACCAGGGAGCTCACAAATAGAAAGAAAAAACGCCTGATCTCGGGAGAGTGTTCGGCAAAAAGCCCGAACGCCCCCCCGGGGTTCAGTACGTGGGTCAGATTGAAAAAGCCCTCAATCAAGGGGACTTTTTCATAGAGAGCCAGCGTGTTTGTAACAACAGCCTTGGTGGCCTGGTCCAGGAGAATGATGACGGAGCTTACCAGACCAAGCCTTACCAGGGCTTTTGTTTCCATGAATTTAACTTTCAATGGTCGCTATGGTATCCAGTGCGGTTGAACATCTTTTGCACGCGCCTTCGTGGCAGGCTTCGTCTCCCACGGTGGTGTCGTACTTCCAGCAGCGGTTACACTTATCACCTTGGGCTTTGCTCACCTGAACGCCAAGGCCTTCCATCTCCTTGCTCATGTAGCAGTCGCCCTCCAGGGTATCGGCCAGGACTGCGGAAGAGACGATGAAGATGTCCCTCAGGTCCTCGCCAAAGCCTGCCAGCAGCGCCTTGAGCTCGTCGTTTGGAACCTTTATGGCAAGGCTTGCATCCAGGGGATGGCCGATCAGTTTTGCCGTCCGGGCCTCTTCAAGGGCCTTTGTCACCTCGGCCCTCACTTCACGTATCTTTTCCCAGTCCGCGGCAAGGGCGTCGTCTTTCCAGGCGTCATCGGCAACCGGACGCTCGGACAGGTGAACACTCTCGGGACGGCCCTCAACCCCGGGCATGTGCTTCCACACCTCTTCGGCCGTGAACGGAAGGATCGGGGCCATGAGCCGTGTGATGTTGTCCAGGATGATGTACATGGTGGTCTGGGCGTCCCGCCGGGCATCGTCCGTGGAGGGCGAGGTATAGAGCCTGTCCTTGATGATATCCAGGTAGAAGGCGGAAAGATCCACCACGCAGAAGTTGTGGAGCGAGTGATAGATGGTGTGGAACTCGTAGTTGTCGTAGGCGGCAAGGCATCGTCCAAGGAGCTCATGGAGCTTGTGGAGGATGAACTTGTCAAGGCCTGACATGTTTGCCACGGGCCGCGCATCGGTCACGGGGTTGAAGTCATAGAAGTTGCCCAGCATGAACCGGCAGGTGTTTCGAATACGCCTGTAGGCGTCGGACAGCTGCTTCACGATGTTGTCGGAGATCCTGACATCGTCCCGGTAGTCGGCGGATGCAACCCAGAGGCGCAGGATGTCGGCCCCGTGGGTCTTGATGATCTTTTCCGGGGCGACAACGTTACCCACTGACTTTGACATCTTTTTGCCCTGGGAGTCCACGACAAACCCGTGGGTGAGGACGGACTTGTACGGCGCATGATCCGTTCTTCCCACGGCCGTCAAAAGGGAGCTGTGGAACCATCCCCGGTGCTGGTCGCTGCCTTCGAGATAGAGATCCGCGGGCCTTTGGAGACCCGTCCTCTCCTCGAGGACCGCTGCATGGCTTACACCGGAATCAAACCATACGTCCAGGATGTTGTGATCCTTTGTAAAGCTGTCGCCGCCGCATTTTTCACAGACCGCGCCCTCGGGCATGAGATCCCTGGCGTCCTTCTCAAACCAGATATCGGAGCTGTGCTCGGTAAAAAGTTCATGGATCTTGTCCACGGACTCCCGGGTCACATGGACCTCTCCGCACTTCTCACAGTGGAACACGGGAATGGGGACACCCCAGGAGCGCTGACGGGACAGGCACCAGTCAGGACGGTGCTCGATCATGGAATAGATCCTTGCCTTACCCCAGGAGGGAATCCAGTTGACATTATCGATCTCTGTCAAGCTCTTCTGACGAAGACCCTTTTTGTCCATGGAGATGAACCACTGGGGGGTGGCCCTGAAGATGACGGGTTTCTTGCAGCGCCAGCAATGGGGATAGGAGTGGTTCATATCCGCATGCTTCAGCAGCGCCCCGAGCTGGTCCAGCTTTTCCATGATGCCCTTGTTGGCCTTGAGGATGAACTGACCCTTGAAATCCTCAACCTCATCGGAGAAACAGCCGTTGTCAAGGACCGGTGAGTAGGGCTCGAGGCCGTACTTGAGTCCGACAATATGATCGTCTGCGCCATGGCCGGGAGCCGTGTGAACACAGCCGGTTCCAGCCTCGAGGGTAACGTGCTCTCCAAGGATCACCAGGGATTCACGCTCATACATGGGATGGCTGCACCGGACGTTTTCAAGATTTTTTGCATCAAGGTCCCCGAGGATGGTGTATGACTCAATGCCGAATGTGGCCATTACATCTTCAACCATCTCCTTTGCCATGATGAGCACACCGTGGTTCTCGGTCTCAACCGCCGCATAAACGAACTCGGGGTGGAGAGAGATACCAAGGTTGGCAGGAATGGTCCAGGGGGTGGTGGTCCAGATCACAAAGAAGGCATCTTTTCCGGCAAGGGCCGGCAACTGGGCCGACAGGTCATCCTTTACGGCAAACTTTACATAGATGGAGGGGGAGCTCACATCCTTGTACTCGATCTCGGCCTCGGCCAGGGCGGTCTTGCAACTGCAGCACCAGTAGATGGGCTTTTTACCGAGGAACATGTCCCCGCTCAGGGCAAACTCACCGCACTCCTTGGCGATCCTGGCCTCGTAGGCGTTATTCATGGTGAGGTAGGGCTCATCCCACTCACCTGCAACACCAAACCGTTTGAACTCGTCCCTCTGGATGTCGACAAAGCCCTTGGCATACTCACGGCAGGCCTTTCTGACATCAACCGGGGTCATATCCCTTTTCTTGGAGCCCAGTTTCTTGTCAACGTTGTGCTCGATGGGAAGACCGTGGCAGTCCCATCCGGGAACGTAGGGGGCGTCAAACCCGGCCATCTGCTTTGACCGGATGATAATGTCCTTCAGAATTTTGTTGATTGCGTGTCCGATGTGAAGATGGCCGTTGGCATAGGGAGGGCCGTCGTGAAGAATGAAACTGGGTTTTCCCTTGGAGGCGTTTCTAATCTTGTTGTAAAGCCCGGTTTCATCCCAGGCCTTGAGCTGGGCTGGTTCGCGGTTGGCCAGGTTCGCCTTCATGGCAAACTTGGTTGATGGCAGGTTCAGCGTCTTTTTATAATCCATGGATCCTCCAAAAATCGGATAGCAATTGTATATATGTAATTAAGTGTAAAATGACAAATTTAAGTCAATTTCCGTGCAAAAGTCAAGATCTATCCATTGACGGATAGAAAAACCGAACGGTTTTTTTGTAAAGGAGCCGGGGCTCCCATGGTTCAGGTCACGGGCCTGACCTTGATAATGTTGCGGGAATGGTTCTCCAGGGGAAGCAGATAGGGAATCAACGAAATGCGATAATCGGATTCCGACAGCCCCTCGGCCTCCTCCTCCCCTGCCCCGCCTTTCATGGCAAGAATCACGCCCTCTTTTGAAAGGAACGGACGGGCAAGGGTAACAAATCGTTCCAGGGCGGTGAACGCCCGGGATGTCACCACGTCAAACCGTCCTGCAAATTCATCATCCCCGGCAAGGGCTTCGGCCCGGATATGGATGGCTTTCAACGATTCAAGCCCGGACTGGCGCACCAGAAAGTTGAGAAATGAGACCCGCTTCCTAGACGCATCCGCCATGACAATCTTAAGATCGGGCCTTACCGCCTTCAGGGGAAACCCGGGAAATCCGCCGCCGGACCCAAGATCCAGAACCGAAGCATTCTCGGGGATATGGGGGGCTATGGCAATACTGTCGATGTAGTGCTTGGTTGCCATCTGCTTTGGGTCAACGATGGAGGTTATGTTGAACTTCTTGTTCCAGCGTATAAGCTCCCGGGCGTGCATAGCCATGAGATCCAGGCTTTCCGGCCCAAGATCGAGCCCAAGCTCCCCGGCGCCCCGGCGAATCATTTCTTTCCATTCAGTATCAAATATCTGTTTCATATCAGTGTTCCAAATTAAAGGTCTACCCCAGGTATACGCCCGCGGCCCAGTATAGCACCATACCCAGAATGATGGTGCCGCCAAGGGACCGTGTTTTAAGGGCAAAAGCAAGGGTCGGGATGGCTACGAGGGATTTGAGGTTGAACCAGTCCACCCGGGCGGGCTCCCCGGAAACCACCAGTGCCGGCACCAAAAGGGCGCTCAGGATAGCCACGGGGATGAGATCCAGCCATTCTTTGAACCAGGAGGGCAGGCTCTTCCCTGAAAGAAAAAACAGGGGAACAAACCGCGGAATAAAACTGACCGCCGACATTCCAAAAATGATGATGACAAGTTCCGGATTCACAGGATCACCCCCTCTTCGTTACCATGTGAGCTATGCCTGCCAAGGGTCCGCCTGATCACAACCCCAAGGGTTGCGGCAAGGACGGAGCCCACGACAATGTAGCTGTTGCCCGGGACCACAAGGGAAAACGCCACGGCAATGACCCCTGCCAGGAGGCCCGTGACCCAGTAGATACACCCCTTGAGCTGAAACACAAGAAGCCCGATGAACATGGCAATGAGCGCATAGTCGATGCCATAGGCCCCTTTTTCAACAAACTGGCCGCACATGCCGCCGATCACCGTGCTTGCAATCCAGGCGGACCAGGCGGCAAAGTTGACCACCAGCCCACGGTTGATGTCCCAGGAAGAGTTGATAAACCGCTCCATATTCACGGCAAAGGTCTCGTCCACTATCCCCAGGCTGAAAAGGGTCAGCTTGGCTTTGCTGCTGCCTCCAAGGTATATCGAAAGGGAGGAACTCATCAAAAGATGCCTCAGGTTGACCATGAATGTAGTCATGATAATGGCCGCTGCACCGGCCCCCTGGGCCAGCATGGAAACAGCTATGAACTGCCCGCTCCCGGCAAAGACAAAAAGTGACATAAACCCCGTTTCAAGGGGAGTCATCCCGGATTTTTGTGCAAGAACGCCCAGGGCGAGCCCCAGGGGCAAATAACCAAAACATACGGGCCACACGGCCCTGAGCCCTTCCAGGAGGGCTTGCCTGGACAGGGACGCACCCTTATCCATCTCTTTTTCACTTGACTTCATCACCACAACATTATAGGATATCGGAATTTTTTAACAGTGTACCGCCTTAACCAAAACACTGATATTAACAGAGCCGATACCAATTATCAATAATTAAAAATTGATTAAAAAGCGGTAACATTTTTCCATTATTTGCGTATAATGGAGTGTGCATTAATTTTAGTCAAAGGACAGTTTGATCATGCTTAAGGACTTAGAGAAAGTAAGGAATATCGGAATCAGCGCCCATATCGATTCAGGTAAAACAACACTTACAGAGAGAATTCTGTTTTACACAGATAAAATTCATCAGATTCATGAGGTCAGAGGTAAGGACGGCGCAGGTGCCGTCATGGACTCCATGGAGCTCGAAAGGGAGCGCGGCATCACCATTGCTTCTGCCGCCACCCACTGTGAGTGGAAGGAAAATGCCGTAAACATCATCGATACCCCGGGCCATGTGGATTTCACCGTGGAGGTTGAGCGTTCCCTGAGGGTGCTCGACGGCGTTGTGCTTATTCTTTGTTCCGTATCCGGCGTCCAGTCACAGTCCATCACTGTTGACCAGCAGATGAAACGGTACGAGGTTCCCTGTATCGCCTTTATCAACAAGTGCGACCGAAGCGGCGCCAACCCCTACCGTGTGGCAGGCCAGCTCCGTGAGAAACTCGGCCATAACTCCGTCCTCCTGCAGATCCCCATCGGGCTGGAAGACAAGCTCGAAGGTGTTGTGGATCTCGTGACCATGAAGGCATACTACTTTGAGGGTGACAACGGCGAGAACGTTGTTGTCAAAGAGATCCCCGCCGAGCTTGCCGATGAGGCTGCCGAGAAACGCGAGATCATGATCGACGCTGTTTCCGAGTTCTCCGACGAGCTTACGGATGCCATCCTCGAAGAGACCGAGATCACCGAAGAGCTCATCAATGAGGCTGTCCGCAAGGGAACCCTCTCCCGGAAAATGACTGCCGTCTTCATGGGCTCCGCTTACAAGAACACCGGTGTTCAGCCCCTGCTCGACGCAGTTCTCAAGTACCTGCCCGCTCCCATCGATATCGATAACGTTGCCATCGATCTGGACAACGAGGAAGAGACAGTCCCACTTTCCAGTGATTTCGACGAACCCACTGTCTCCCTTGCCTTCAAGCTCGAGGACGGCCAGTACGGCCAGCTGACCTACATGCGCGTCTACCAGGGCTGCATGAAAAAAGGCGATACCCTCATCAACTCCAGGGACGGCAAAAAGATCAAGGTCGGCCGCCTCATCCGGATGCACGCATCCGAGATGGAGGATGTCACCGAGATCCCGGCAGGTCATATCGGCGCCATGTTCGGCGTTGACTGCGCCTCCGGCGATACCTTCGTGGATCCAAAAGTCAACTATTCCATGATTGCCATGCACGTCATGGATCCTGTTATCTCCCTCTCCCTCCAGCCCGTGGACAACAAGTCACAGATCAACATGTCCAAGGCCCTCAACCGGTTCACAAAAGAAGATCCGACCTTCAAGACCTTCGTGGACAAGGAGACCAACGAGACCATCATCCAGGGCATGGGCGAGCTTCACCTCGAGGTTTACGTCGAGCGGATGAAGCGTGAGTACAAGGCCGAGGTGATCACAGGTAAGCCACGGGTTGCCTACCGTGAGACCATCACCAGAAAAGCAGAGTTCAACTACACCCACAAGAAACAGACCGGTGGTTCAGGTCAGTTCGGACGGGTCATGGGCTATGTGGAGCCCTGTGAAGAAGAGTTTGAGTTCCAGAACAAGGTTACCGGTGGTAGAATTCCCACCCAGTACATCTCCTCCTGTCAAAAAGGATTCAAGAACTCAATGACAAAGGGACCCAAGATGGAGTTCCCGGTCACCGGCGTCAGGGTTGTCCTGGAAGACGGCGCCTTCCATGCGGTCGACTCTTCCGAGATGGCTTTCCAGGCTGCTGCAAGGGGCGGATTCCTCGAAGGATACAACAAGGCGAAACCGGTTATCCACGAGCCCATCATGAAGGTTGTCATCGAGACCCCCAACGAGTTCCAGGGTGCCTGCATGGGCCTGATCAACCAGCGCCGGGGTATCATCCAGGGCTCCCAGGAAGAGGGCGTGATGTCAGTCGTCGAGTCCCAGGTTCCCCTTTCCGAGATGTTCGGGTTTTCAACGGTTCTTCGTTCCGCAACCCAGGGCAAGGCCCAGTTTACCATGGAGTTCTCAGCCTACAAACAGGTACCCCAGTCCGTCTCCGATGATCTTGTCAAGGCAAAAGAAGAAGAGAAGAAGAAGAATTAAGAGTCCAACACAATAAAAAGAGAGGGAAATATGCTTAAAAACGACCTCATTCAAAAGAGCCCTGCTATCATAATCATGGGCAGTGAGAATCTTCACCAGGGCAGATTTGGTGCCGTGCTGTCAAGGGCCGGTGTCGGCAAGACACAGTTCCTTGTCCAGATGGCGATCTCCAGGCTTCTTGAAGGTGAAAATACGGTTCATATCAGCCTTAGCGATCCCATGGACAAAATCAATATTCGTTACAAAGAGGCTTACACAAGCCTCATCGACAGCATCGGCTATGTCGACCCCCAGAAGGCCAACCGCCTGTGGGAAGACATCGCCCCCTGCAAGACGGGTATTGCATATAACGAGTCGACCTTTACATCGGAAAAGCTGAGGGACTATCTCCATACCCTCAAGAAAGGGGATCTCAGGATTCCGGCCATGATCATCGTTGACGGCCTGGATTTTGACACTGATCTCAGCGGCATCCTGGACGAGCTCAAGGCGATCTCCGAGGATTTCTCCACCGCCTTCTGGTTCTCCATGCAGAGCCACAGGGACGAGCCCCTGAGCGCAGACGGCTTTCCCAAGCAGCTTGAAGCGGTAAAAGACCGGTTTGACAAGGCGCTCTTTCTTCAGCCGAATGAAGAAAAGATCGAAGCTGTCATCCTGAAGGACGGAGACAGGGCAAACCAGAGATTCATGATAGATCCCGCTACCATGATGACCAAATAAAGGACTTCACCGGGAAAAGGATCTCCTTTTCCCGATGACCTTCCTTCTTGCCGGGGCCGTCCCTGAATTTCAGGGACGGCCCCGGTTTTTTTTATTCCAGGGATTCTAGAAAATCCGCAATGGCCCTGTGCACCCTGCCCGCTCCCTCGCCCAAAAGGATACCATGGCGGTCAAAATCAAACAGGTAAAACTCCTTTAACTCGGCGCCAAGTTTCCTGAACAGCTTCTGGGTGCCTTCCGGGTTGACAACCGGGTCGTTCCTTGACTGCACCACCAGCACCGGGACATCGATGGTGGAAAGCCTCGGCTCCAGGTAATTCATGAACCGTTCCAGCTGCCGCACCCCGGCCACGGGATTTCGAAGATAGTTGATCCTCGGATTTTCCGGATCGTTTCGGAAGAACTCCTTTGCAATGCTGCCAAGCCTTGCCTTTTTCATCATCTGATTCCAGATGGTCATGGCGGGAATCAAATAGGAGCCAAAATCCATCAGCTTCATTGGCGGGGCAACGGCGAACATCCCCTCGATGCCGTCCACCCGTGTCGTAAGATCCAGCGCAAGACCCGCCCCCGTGGAAAACCCGCCCACAAAAATCCTGTCACACATATGACTCAGGATGACATACCCCTCTTCCGCCGATTCGATCCACTGGCCATAACCGGTCCGGGCAAGATCTTCCGGGGACGTGCCGTGGCCTTTCAGCCTTGGCACATACACGGTGTATCCCCGGGAATTGAGGAACTCGGCAAACTCTTTCATTTCAGAGGGCGCCGCCATATACCCGTGGATGAGAAGAACACCCGTTGTCGACCCCGTGGTCGAGCAAAGCAGGATCGGGCTGCCCGCCTCCCTTGGCTTTGACTCCCCCTCCAGGTAATAGGTGTCATAATCGGTTTCAAATTCCTGTTCAGCCTTTTCAAGGAGACGGTTTTTCACGAGCATTGAGATTTCCTTGGGATCTTTCCGGGCGATCTCCTTTAAAAACGCCTGTATCCTTGCCATGGGTTCAACCTCGTTGGCCATGACCGATACGGGGTTGTCAATTCGGATTGTATGGAAATTCGAATCGGAGTTGAACCGCTCCCGGTGCTTGAATAGCATCCCGTGGTCCAGGGAGACGCTCCCGGTATCCAGGGCTGTCTGGAGGAAATCTCCGAATCGGTTATGCCTGTCATCGGTCAGAAGATGAATCTGGTTGAGATGAAGGCTGCGGTGAAAATTACGGTCCGGTTCCATCATCCCGTCGGTGATGGCCAGGAACGCCCTGCACCGGAAATCATGGATGTCGATGTAGGTGCCCGGCATGTACTTCAGAATGGACGCAAAGATGTGGTCGTAGTTGAGGGTGGTCATCCCGTAGACCGACGCCATATAGCGCTGCATGATCCCGACGGAGGAAGCCCGCATCACCGGCCTTGAACTGATGTGCCTGGAAAAGTCGATGGGCCGCCGGGAGGTAAGGTCGCTTTCGATGAACGAGTTGTGAAAATAATCCTCGATCCTGATGGGATCGCCGAACCGGATATCCACGTCCACACCGGAGAGCACCATTGTTCCTTCGGTCATGAGTTCATCCAGCATCCTTTGGGACGGCTCGTCCATGAAATTAAGGACAATGCTGCTCAACACGTTTCTCCTGGCACGGACAGGGTAGTAGGTGATGTTGACCGGAACAATGACCGTGGAAATATCAAGCACCCTGCCGGGATCGCTGATCTCGAAAAGCTCCACAAGCCTGTTGAACTCGTCCGGATTCATGGTTTTCATGCGCCGGAGCCGCTCCCGGTAAAATTCGGTCCTGAGAGCGATGGTTGCGGCGCCGGTGTGGGGCCGGTACACCGCCTCTCCATCAAAGAGCTTGAACTCGTTGTGTTGAACCAGCTTCTTGTTTTTAACCATCATGCCCTCGGGAAAAATAATCCAATGGGCATTGCCGGATATCAGGTTCTTGACGATCACAAGATCCCGGGACGGATCTTTGGTGGACACCGCCCCTATGCTGGGAAGCACCCCTTTTAAAGCCCCCTCGAAAAGTTCGCTGTCCGCCAGGGACCAGACCGGTTTCTTCGAGATACCATGGATATGGTAGGGCAGGAAGATGGTTTCGATGCGGGTGAAATGATTTGCCGTGAAGATCACCGAAGCGTCCGGGACGTTCTCCCGGCCATGGATGTGAATCTGGGCTTTGGAAAAACCGGAAAAGGCCTTGAGGGTATATCCGGACATGTAGTATGCTATACGGTTCAAAGTCCCTCCTTTATGTAATTTAAAACATAAGGGTTGACCATAGATATAATATTACTTAAGTTAACTGTCTGTCAAAACATTAATATTTACCATCGCCATGGAGGATACGGGTGTATTCAAAAATTTTAATTCTTCACTTTCCCCCGGACGTGGCCCAGAATGCAGTGGTCTGCTATCTGACCAAGGATTTTGATCTTATCTTCAACATCCTCGGGGCCAAGTTCTCTACCAAGGAAGACGGAATCATGGTGCTGGAGGTCAGCGGCACCAGGGAAAACTACAAACGGGGCGTCCGCTACCTCAAGGACCAGGGTGTGCGGGTAAGCTATGCCGAGCAGGAGATCTGGAGGGACGAGGACAAGTGCACCCACTGCGGTGCATGCACGGGGGTCTGCCCCACCGGCGCCCTGTCCGTCAAGCGCCCTGAAATGGAAATCGTTTTTGACAAGGAGAAGTGCAGCGTTTGCGAACTCTGCATCCTGACCTGTCCAAGCCGGGCCATGGGCCTGTTTTCAAAAAATGCGGAATCGATCCTTTCGTGAATTCAAAGATAGCAATAGCCATGAGTGGCGGGATCGATTCACTGGTGGCGGCCCACCTGCTGAAAGAACAGGGTGCCGACCTGGTCGGCATCCATTTCAAGACAGGATATGAAGCCTGCGGGACCGATTTTTCACCCATTGAAGAACGCCTGGGCATAACGGTTCATACCGTTGATCTGAGCACCGTCTTTGAAAACAGGGTGGTGGATTATTTTGTGCGGACCTATGCCCGGGGAAAAACCCCCAACCCCTGCCTGTTCTGTAACAAGGCCATAAAATTCGGCGCCCTCATGGATGAGGCCGAAAAGCTTGGCGCAGGACGGATTGCAACCGGCCACTACGTTCGAACCCAAAGGAATGACGACGGCTCCATTGCCCTTGTCAAGGGCAGGGACCCGGATAAGGAACAATCCTATTTCCTGGCCATGCTCTCCCAGCAGCAGCTCAAACAGGCGGTGTTCCCCCTGGGAGAGCTGACCAAAACCATGGTCAGGCGGATTGCCGAAGAAAACGGCCTTGTTCCCATGGAAAAAAACGAGAGCCAGGATATCTGCTTCATACAGGACCGGTCCTTTTCCGAGTTCATCGCGGACAAGCTGCAACTTGACCCAAGACCCGGTGATATCACCCTGCCCGACCATAGGGTAATCGGCAGGCACCGGGGATTGCACTGTTACACCATCGGCCAGAGACGGGGCCTTAACTGCCCCGGGCCGGAACCCTATTATGTGAAAACAATCGATCTTGCCACCAACACCCTTGTTGTGGGGGTGAAAACGGAGCTTTACACAACAGACGTGGTTTTAAGCGACCTCAACTGGATTGCAGCCCCTTTTACATCCCAAGGAAAGGTTATAACAAAAATACGATACAGCCACAGGGGAGCACCTGCAGCGTTGAACATCTCCAACGAACGGACAACACTGACCTTTGACGAACCCCAGTTTGCTGTGACACCCGGCCAGGTCGCTGTCTTTTACCAGGAAGAGCGGGTCCTTGGCGCTGGAATTATTCAATGAACCAATTTTACATCACCACCCTTGGCTGCAAGGTGAACCAGTACGAATCCGACGGCATCGCAACAGCCCTGATCAGCAACGGTTGGCTCCGGGTGGACTCACCCGGGGAGGCCGACATCTCCATCATCAACACCTGCGCCGTCACCTCCAGGGCCGCCATGCAGTCCCGCCAGGAAATCAGGAGCATCATCCGCTCCAACCCGGAGGCAAAAGTGGTTGTCACGGGATGCCATGCCCAAACGGAACCTGAGCTTGTCAAAGGCATCGAAAATGTTCATTCCGTCCTTGGGCACACGGATAAATTCAAGATTGCCGAGGCCATCATCGCTGCGGACGAGGGGCTTGACGATCTGCCCAGTCCCCAAAAACCCTTCAGCTCGGCCACCCTGTTTCAAGGATTCGAGCCCGCCGTGACCGGCAACAAAACCCGGGCCTATCTCAAGATCCAGGACGGGTGCAACTCCTTCTGCACCTACTGCATCGTCCCCTATGCCAGGGGAAGGAGCAGGAGCATGCCGGAGAAGGATATCATTTCCCATTTGGAACACCTGGACCGGAAGGGGTACAAGGAAGCCGTGATCACCGGAATCCACACCGGGGCCTGGGGACTGGACCTGGCTGATAAAAGCTCGTTTACAAAACTTCTGAGAACCATTGTGGAAAAGGACCCCATCCACCGGATCAGGATCAGCTCCATTGAACCAAAGGAACTCACGGACGAGATCATCGGCCTTGCCGCCGGCAACCCCATCATCTGCGATCATTTTCACATCCCCCTCCAGAGCGGTGATGACGAAATCCTGAAACGCATGGGACGGCCCTACGACACCGGTTACTTCAAGGAGCTTATCTGGAAGATCCATGAAGCCATGCCCCATGCCGCCATGGGCATCGATGTGCTCCAGGGATTTCCCGGGGAGTCGGAAGAGGCATTTGAACGAACCCATGCGCTGCTGGCCGGACTTCCAATCTCCTATCTCCATGTGTTTCCGTTTTCCGCAAGAAAAGGAACCCCGGCCTATGATTATCCGGACAAGGTCGATTCCGAGACCTTGAAGCGCCGGTGCGCGGCCATGCGTGCCCTGGGGCTTGAAAAACGGAGGGCCTTTGAGCAGAAAAACCTTGGCAGGAGACTCGAAGGGGTGATCCAGGAAGAGCGTGACAGGTCCACGGGCATGCTCAAGGCCATCACATCCAACTACCTTACCCTGCTTGTGGAAGGAGGGGATGAATTCAAACGGTGCGCCGTTGATGTCACCCTTGAATCGGTTGTTCCGGCCGGAACCCTCCACGGAACCATTGTTCAACCATAGCTTTAAAATAAAAAATGCCTGCCGGATCAGCTTCTGACCCGGCAGGCATTGCGGTTATCATAGCGAGAGCTTCTTAAGCTTCTTAATTAAATCCCCGCTCCTTTTTGATGGCGTCGTAGGCCTCCTGTATCTCCCTGAATTTGTCGTTGGCAAACTTGACAAACTCCTCGGGCAGTCCTTTTGCCTCGATCTTGTCGGGATGGTAGTCTGAAACCATCTTCCTGTACTGTTTCTTTATCTCCTCGTTGGTGGCCGTCTCTTTACAGTCGAGAACCGCGTAGAACCGGTTGACCTCCTTGACATACCTGGACTTGAGCCTTGCATAATCGGTGTCGGAGAAATTGAAGGTCCGGGCCGCCGTCATCAGGAGGACCTCCTCCCTTTCGCTGATGGCTCCGTCTGCCGCTGAAACCCTCAGGAGAATGTCCATCATCAGCTCAATGATCCTGGGCTGGTTCCTGAATGCCGTGTAAAACTGGACGGCAAAGGCATCAAACCGCTCGGTTGAGTTCAGGGCCTGCCTGAAGATATTGATGGCGGAGCTTCTCCTCTCCGCATTGAGGTTGAGATCACGGCACATGAACTCCTCGATGGACGCAATCTCCTTCTCACTTACCGCCCCGTCGGCCTTTGCAATCTTGGCAATCATTGAAAAGGCAGCCACAAAAAATGTAAGCTGGGCCTCTTCGTTGGTGGAGAGCCGCTCGTGGGACGATTGACCGGAAAGGTAAATCGCCTCTTTTTTATCAAATGAATGGCCGAATGCCGCACCGGCAACAGCACCGATGGGGCCCCCAAGGGCGAAACCGATGGTTCCGCCGACCATTTTTCCAAGCCAACCCATATATTTTCCTTTTTAATTAAAATCCTTGTGTGAAACAGCCAAAGTCTTTATATATAAACACATCATGACGTGTAGAGTCAAACTCAAAATCCGTAAGAGAGCCTAGGACAATGATAGCTAAAAATATAACAGGAATCATCATCATATCACTCAATCTGGCCGGAATCTGTTTCATGGTGCTCATGCTTCTTATGGCACTGATAAACAGGGGAAAACCAAAGAAAGTCTCCCCGGCCAAGGGCAGGAAAAAACCCACCGGAAAACCGGGGCAAAAGCCCAAGGCCTCCCTTTCAAAGGCCGACTACCTGCTGGACGACATCGACCTGAGTGAATTTGATGATCTTGATCTCGATGAAATGGAATAGACCAATATGAATATTAGAAAAACGGGATTGTGTTTTTTAACCATCCTTCCTTTTCTCTGTCACGGCTGCGGCCCGGCCATGGTGGGAACGGCGGCCGTGGGCACTTATAAGGGCGCCACGGACACGCGAACCATCGGAACCATGCTGGACGATTCAGTGATCACCAGCCAGGTAAAAACAAGGCTGCTCTCGGACGAATTTGTCAACGGCCTGAAGATCGATGTGGATACGGTACAGCAGGTGGTGACCCTCACCGGTGTCCTTGAAACTGCGTCCGAACGACGCATTGCAGTCGACATCGCCCGGGCCACACCCGGTGTGCTCAGGGTCAAGAACCTGCTCACCGTGGGGAGCAAGAGCATCGGGCAGACCATGGACGACACCATCATCGGAAACCGCATCAAATCCGGACTCATTGCAGAACCCGGCATTCGATCCCTGAACATCGACGTGGATGTCAACCAGGGGCGGGTAACCCTCACCGGCGTTGTCGGCACCCCGTCGGAACGGGACAGGGTCCTGGCCATTGCAAAAGCGTGTTCCGGCACGGTGGCGGTACAGGACAACCTCACCATCACCGGTCAATAGCCTTTCTTAAAATTCAACGCATATGAATGGATTGACACCATTCATATGCGAGGAACCATTACGTGATCAGGCCGGGGATTTTGCCTTGGCCTGCCACCGTTTCTTTTTTTCCCGCTGCTTTACCGGGGCACACCGTGTCCGGATGGAATTTTTACCCAGCAACATTTCAACCTCTTTAAAAAGCGCGGGATCGGGACTCACGAGCTCATCCTCGGACAGCTGAATCACTACGCCCGACCCATTCTTAATGGTAATATCGAGAAAGGCGGTGCAGGTTCCGGGAAATCGGTGAAGCTGTGCCTTAAGCCGTTCAAGGGTCTTGATGTCGGAGCGCTCCGCATCCATGTTCATGACGATGCTGGCGGTCCATTCGGCTTCGGCCATGTCAATAGGGACGATGCGTTCACCCAGCAGCTTTACGTTGTTCTCCCGCTTCTGAACCTCGGCCTGGAGGATGACAGGGGTTTCCTCGGAAAGCATGCTGTGCACTTCCTGGTAGAGTTCAGGGAAAATCACCACCTCCACCGTTCCCTGCTTGTCCTCGAGGGCGGCAAAGGCCATCATGTCGCCCTTCTTGGTTTTCAACACCTTGAGGGGACGCAGGGCGCCGCCCATGCGAACGCTCATGCCTTCACCGCTCTGGGCAATGTTTTCAGAATTGACATTGGCGAATTTCTTGATGAGCTCCTCGTACCGGTCCAGGGGATGGCCGGTGATGTAGAACCCCAGGGTCTCCTTTTCCATGGCCAGGAGCTCGTTGTCATCCAGCTCCTCGATGTTCGGCATGGGAGGAATGCTCACCGGCAGGGCCTCTCCCCCTTCGGAATCGGCAAACAGATCCATCTGGGCATCGGCATTTTCCTTCTGTATCCGGTTTCCGTGCTCCAGGGCATCTTCCAGCACGGCCATCAGCTGGCTGCGCTTGTCGCCGGTACTGTCAAAGGCGCCGCATTTGATCAACGCCTCGAGCACCCGCTTGTTCACCTTGGAGAGGTTTACCCGTTCACAGAACTCGTAGATGGAAGTGAAGGGTCCCCCTTGATTCCTCACCTCCACGATGGAATCGATGGCGCCGGCGCCCACGCCTTTTACCGCTGCCATGCCGAACCGTATGGCGTTGGGTTCCACCGTGAACACCGAGTCACTCTGGTTCACGTCCGGAGGCAGGATATTGATGTCATGGCTCCGGCACTCCTCGATGAACTTGACCACGGAGTCGGAGTTGCTCATGTCGACGGTCATGATGGCGGCCATGTACTCAAGGGGATAGTGGGCCTTGAGGTAGGCTGTCTGATAACAGATCAGGGCATAGGCGGCGGAGTGGGACTTGTTAAACCCGTATCCGCCGAACTTCTCCATAAGGTCGAAAAGTTCCGTGGCCTTGGCCTCGTCCAGGTTGTTCTCCTTGGCTCCCTTGGTGAACAGGCCCCGGTGCTCCTCCATCATGGCGGGAATCTTCTTACCCATGGCCTTTCTGAGACCATCCGCGTCCGCCATGGTGTAGTTGGCCAGGACGCCTGCGATCTTCATCACCTGCTCCTGGTAGAGAATAACCCCGTAGGTCTCCTTAAGGATGGATTCAAGCTCGGGAAAAAGATAGACGACCTCTTCACGGCCCTGCTTTCTTTCCACATAGGAGTCGGCCATGCCGCTGTCCAGGGGACCGGGCCGGTAGAGGGCAACCAGGGCAACGATGTCACTGAAGGCGGCGGGCTGGAGCCTTGCGATCAGCTCCTTCATGCCCGAGCTTTCCAGCTGGAATACCCCTGTGGTGTCGGCCCTGCACAAAAGCTCGAAGGTCTTCTTATCCTCCATGTCAAGCTCCAGGAGGTCGGGCACCTCCTTATTCTGCTTTTCCAGGAGATCCAGGGTGTTCTTGATAACGGTAAGGTTGCGAAGACCCAGGAAATCAAACTTGACAAGACCCTGTTTTTCAACAAAGTTCATGTCAAACTGGGTCACGACTTCGCCCTCTTTTCCCTTGTAGGTGGGCAGGTATTCCACCAGGGGCTTGTCCGAAATTACAACACCGCAGGCATGGGTCGAGGCCTGGCGCGGAAGGCCCTCAAGGGTGAGTGCTATCTCCAGGAGGTCCTTTTTGACTGGATCCTCTCCCACCAGGTCCATGATCTGCGGCACGTCGTCCAGGGCCTGCTGGAGGTTTTTGGCCGTGTCCGGGATCAGCTTGGCTATGACATCGACTTCGGGCAGCGGAATGCTCAGCGCCCTTCCAACGTCCCTGATGACCGCCTTGGCCTTGAGCTTGCCAAAGGTGATGATCTGGGAAACATAGTCGGGTCCGCCGTACCGGTCGATAACGTACTTGTATACCTCCTCCCGGCCTTCGATGCAGAAATCCACATCAATATCCGGCATGGATATTCGGGAGGGGTTGAGGAACCGCTCAAAGATCAGTCCGTGCTCGATGGGATCAAGGGCGGTGATCTCCATGGCATAGGCCACCATACTGCCGGCGGCCGAGCCCCTGCCGGGGCCGACTGGGATGCCCTGCTTCCTGGAATAACGAATAAAATCCGCCACAATGAGAAAATAACCGGGGAATCCCATGTCCAGGATAACGCCGATCTCATAGTCCAGGCGCTCCTGGTAGAGTTTTTCATCGATGTCCGGATTTATCCGCTTGAGCATTTCCATGCGCTTTGCAAACCCTTCACGGGCCTGGCGGTCGAAGAGAACCGCGGCGCTTTCCTCGGGATCTTCATGGTTTTCGGAGGTGTACTGGGGAAAATGGTAAACCTTGTCGCCAAATTCCACATTGCACTGGCCGGCGATGAGCCGGGTATTTTCGATGGCCCCGTCAAAGCCCTTGAAGTCGGCGATCATCTCCTCGGGAGACTTGAAGTAGAGCTGGTCCGAATCGAACTTGAACCGGGAGGTGTCGTTCAGGGTGTTTCCGGTCTGGATGCAAAGCAAAGCCTCGTGGGCCCGGACATGATCCTTGGAAAGATAATGGCAGTCGTTTGTGGCCACCAGTGGAATGGAGAGCCGCTGGCTCATGTCCACCAGGCCCTGGTTGACCTTTTCCTGGATCGCCATGCCGTTCTTCTGCACTTCCAGAAAGAAATTGCCCTCGCCATAGGTTTCGAGGTAGAAACGGGCGGCATCATCCGCATCGTCCATCTTGTTATTGATGATCTTCTGGGGGATATCTCCCTTGAGGCAGGCTGACAGGGCGATGAGCCCCTCGCTGTATTGGGCCAAAAGTTCCCGGTCCACCCTGGGCTTGTAATAAAAACCCTCAAACTGGGCAATGGAAACCAGCTTGCACAGGTTGGAGTAACCCACCCGGTCCTTTGACAGGAGAACCAGGTGATTGAGCCCCTTGTTGTCCTCGGCGGTTTTGTGCTTGATGGTCCTTGGAGCCACATAAACTTCGCAGCCCAGGATCGGTTTGACGCCGGCCTTTATTGCCTTTTCGTTGAACATGGCTGCGCCGAACATGACGCCGTGATCGGTCATGGCCACCGCATCCATGTTAAAGTCCTTGCTTCGATCCAGCAGGGAATCGAGCCGGATGGCTCCGTCCAGGAGTGAAAACTCCGTGTGAACGTGGAGGTGGTAAAATGGTGTTGACTGTTCTGTCATTGAATGCAAATCCCCAAACGAGTCCGGAGCCTAAGCTCCGGACTCAATTCACTCAATATTTTCTGCTACGGCTACTGCAACGACTACTGATTCAGGCTGTCGACGCTGTAGTTGGGAGCTTCCTTGGTGATGATAACGTCATGGACGTGGCTCTCCCTGAGGCCCGCGGCTGAAATCTTGACAAAGCTTGCTTTCTGCCTGAGTTCTTCCACGGTGGAGGCCCCAAGATAACCCATACCGGCCTTGAGGCCGCCGATCATCTGGTGGATATTCTCCTTGACCGTTCCCCTGTAGGGAATCCGTCCGACAATACCTTCGGGAACGAGGGTCTCGTCCTCTTTGCTGTCCCGCTGGTAGTAGCGGTCGCTGGAACCCTTTTTCATGGCCTCCACGGATCCCATGCCCCTGTATGCCTTGTAGCTCCTTCCCTGGAAGATGACGATCTCACCGGGGCTCTCGCTGGTACCGGCAAGGAGGCTGCCCAGCATTACCGTATGGGCGCCTGCCCCGATTGCCTTTGCAACGTCTCCTGAAAATTTAATACCACCGTCGGCGATGAGGGGAACCCCTGTTTCGTCAGAGACCTCCTTGCAGTTCTGGACAGCTGTCAGCTGGGGCACACCCACACCGGCAACGATCCTTGTGGTACAGATGGAGCCGGGTCCGATACCGATCTTCACACCGTCGGAACCAGCGTCGACGAGGGCCTTGGCGCCCTTGGCCGTCGCCACGTTACCCGCGATGATCTGGCAGTCGGGATAGGCGTGCTTGATCTTCTGAACAGCGGAAATAACGTTATGGGAATGGCCGTGGGAGGTGTCGATCACCAGGGCGTCCGCCCCTGCCCTCAACAGGGCCTCGGTCCGGATCATCATGTCCGATCCAACACCAATGGCGGCACCGGCCCGGAGCCGACCCATGGAATCCTTGCAGGCGTTGGGGTATTTGCGGATTTTCTCTATGTCCTTGATGGTGATGAGTCCCTTGAGCTTGCCACTGGTATTCACCACGAGCAGCTTTTCGATCCTGTGCTTGTGCAGCATCTTTTTAGACTCTTCCAGGGAAACACCCTCGGAAACGGTCACCAGGTTCTCCTTTGTCATTACCTCGCTTGCGGACTTTTGAAGCTGGGTCTCAAACCGCAGGTCCCTGTTGGTCACAATACCCACGAGCTTGTCTCCCTCGGTGACGGGAATACCGGAGATCCGGTATTTTGCCATGATGTTATGGACCTCTGAAAGGGGTACGTCAGGGGAGATAGTGATGGGGTCGACAATCATTCCGCTCTCTGATTTTTTGACCCGGTCCACCTCGATGGCCTGCTCCTCGATGGAAAGATTCCTGTGAATGAATCCCATTCCGCCGGCCCTGGCCATGCTGATGGCGGTGCGCGCCTCGGTTACGGTGTCCATGGCGGCACTTACGATGGGGATGTTCAATTCAAGATTTTTGGTGAGCCGTGTCTTAGTTTCGACCTCGTCGGGCAAAATCGCTGAAAATTCAGGTACAAGCAGAACATCATCAAAGGATAAACCATCACTATAAATTTTGGGTGACATAAACTACCTCCTGCCGGGAATTTTTTTAAAAGTGTATGTGGTGCCGGCCCGGTTAATCTCATTGTTGAAAAGCCGGTCGCGTCATCGTGATTATAAACAGACTTAAATATCAGATCAAACAACTTAAAGCAATGATTATCTTGTTCTTGTTGACATTTTGTCAATATGGCAATAAAGTCTTCTTGCCGGCAAACACAACCTTCGAACCTGACGGTAGGAGGTTTGGATCAACCACACCAGAGACGGAATCAAGAAATGTTAATACGAGTAAATCCCGACAACCCCCAGCCACGGCTTATCAGCCAGATTACGGATACGCTGAAACAGGGAGGGGTTATCGCCTATCCAACGGACACCAATTACGGTATCGGCTGCGATATCATGAACAAGAAGGCCATAGAAAAGGTCTACCTGCTCAAACAGCGCAGCAAGAATCAACCCTTCAGCTTCATCTGTTCGGACCTCAAGCACATCAGCGACTATGCAAAGGTGAGCAATGTCGCCTACAGGAACATGAAACGGCTTCTCCCAGGCCCCTACACCTTTATCCTGCCAGGATCAAAGATGGTGCCCAAGATGATGCTGACAAAACGGAAGACAGCGGGCATCCGGGTGCCCGACAACGCCATCGCCCTTGCCATCGCAAGGGAGCTTGGCAACCCCGTGCTCTCCACCAGCGCCACCGACCCGGACGGAAACGTCTTTGAAGACCCGTCCCTGCTCCACGACTGGTTTGGAAACAGGATCGACATGGTGATCGATGGAGGCCCTGTCACGGGAAGAGCCTCCAGCGTGGTCTCCCTAATTGACGACGTACCTGAAATAATCCGACACGGAGCCGGCGACGTAAGCCTGTTTGAATAGGGTCTGAACAATTTCCCTGATAAAGCCCATCTTGTCCTCCTTGGGATAGACGGGCTTTATTTTCCCCTTGATTCCGGCCATCTTTCCGGCCCAGTTCACGGCGTCGTCCAGGTTCCCGAGCCTGTCCACCATGTGGAGGTCCACCGCCTTTTCACCGGTGTAGATCCGGCCGTCGGCAAGCTTGCCGATCCGGTCCTGCTGGATGCGGCGGCCCGTTGCAACATCCCTGACAAACTGCTGATGGATCTCGTCGGCAACCCCTTGAAGGATCGTCCGCTCCTTCTTACTCAATTCACGGACAGGAGATCCCATATCCTTGAATTCGCCGCTCTTGATAACCACGGGAGCAAGACCGATCTTCTCCATGATCTTCTGAAAATTGGCATACTCCATGATCACTCCGATACTTCCGGTGATGGTGCCGGGATTGGCAACGATGCCGTCCGAGGCGGAAGCTGCATAGTAACCGCCGGAAGCCGCTACAGATCCAAGGGATGCCACCACTTTTTTTGTCTTGCGGGTCTTTATCACCTCCCTGTAAATCTCCTGGGAAGGCCCGACCGCGCCGCCGGGGGAGTCGATTCTCAGAACGATCGCCTTGATGGACGAATTATCCCTGAAGGTCTTTATCTGTTCGATGGTCTTCCTTGACGATGTGATCACGCCTGTGATCTCCACGATGCCGACGTTGCCCCGGGACGGGGTGAAGGCGTCAGGCATGGCGGAACGGAGCATGACCGAGCTTCCAACCACCATGGCCACGAGGAGAATAAGGAATACAGCAAGGATAGATGAGAGAGCAAGGGTGAAAAACATGAACGGATGTCGTCTTGAAAACATGGCATTTCCTTGATGGTTACGAATAATAAAAAAAAGGCCGGTTTCAGGAAACATCCTGAAACCGGCCCCTATTCTATCTTGATCTGCGCCCTTTAAGGACGATGGTCAAGGTATATATACTACTCTTCTGTATCGTCGTCCTTCTTCAGCTGCTCCTGGATGTTGTCCCTCAGAAGCTCACCAAAAGATGAGGTGGCAGGCTTCATGTTCTTGGTGAAGTCCTTGAATACCGTCTCATCCTCCTCCTCGTCCAGACGTTTGATGGAGAGTCCGATGCGACGCTCATCGCTGTTGATGTTCATCACCCTGGCGGTGATGGTGTCACCCATGTTGTAGACACCTGCAGGAGTCTTGATCTTCTCCTTGCTGATCTCGGAAACATGGACGAGGCCTTCGATACCCTCTTCAAGCTCAACGAACACGCCGAAGTCCGTGATGTTGGTTACAACACCGCTGATCTCGGTTCCGACCTGGTAACGATCTTCAACAGTTTCCCAGGGATCGGGCTGAATCTGCTTGATACCGAGGGAGAAGCGCTCGCTTGACTTGTCGATATCGAGGACAACCGCCTGAACAGTGTCGTTCTTCTTGTAAACCTCGGAAGGATGCTTGATCCGTTTTGTCCATGAGATGTCGGAGATGTGAACAAGACCGTCGATGTCATCGTCGATTCCGATGAAAAGACCGAAGTCGGTGATGTTCTTGATCTTACCCTCGATAACGGTACCAACGGGGTATTTCTCGCTGATAACTTCCCAGGGATTCTCGACAGTCTGCTTGATACCAAGAGAAATTCTCCGGTTCTCGGGTTTGAGATCGAGAACAACCGCCTCTACCTCTTCGCCTACGGAGACAATCTTGGAAGGATGACGGACCTTGCGGGTCCAGGACATCTCTGATACGTGGATGAGGCCCTCAACGCCCTCTTCAAGCTCGACGAATGCGCCGTAATCAGTGAGGCTGACAACCTTACCGACAACCTTGGAGCCGACAGGGTATTTATCCTGGGCTGTTGTCCAGGGATCAGGTGTCAGCTGCTTGAGACCGAGGGATACACGCTCTTTCTCAAGATCGTAGGAAAGGATCTTGACATTGATCTTATCCGCAACAGAGAAGAGCTCTGACGGATGTTTCACCCTGCCCCAGGAGATATCGGTGATGTGAAGCAGACCGTCCACGCCGCCAAGGTCGACAAAGACACCGTACTCGGTGATGTTCTTGACAACACCTTCCATTACCTTGTCGTTTTCGATGGCGCTCAGGGTCTCGGTCCTTGCCTTCTCGCGCTCTACCTCGAGGATAACGCGCCTTGAAAGGACGATGTTGCTTCTCTTCCTGTTGTATTTCAAAACCTTGAATGTATAGGTCTGGCCGACCATCTCATCCATGTTTCGGATGGGTCTCAGGTCTGCCTGGGAACCCGGCAAAAATGCGGGGAGACCAATATCCACGGAAAATCCGCCCTTGACCCGGCTTGTAATAACGCCCTCAATAGTGCCGTCTGCCTCATAGATGTCCTTGATGGCATCCCAGACCTTGACTTTGGCAGCCTTCTCCTTGGAGAGGATTACGGTTTCCGCCTCTTCGTCCCACACTTCGACCATGACTTCAACCTGATCGTTCAGGTTGACATCGACATTGCCTTCTTCGTCCCTGAACTCGTGAATAGAGATCTGGCCTTCTGATTTGTAACCCACATCTACAAGGACGTGATCCTTGTCAACCGCAATAATGGTACCAGTTACAACCTGACCCTCTTCAAAGCTGCTGAAGCTTTCGTCATAAATGCCCATCAACTCTTCCATGGTCTCTTCACCGGTGAGGTTCGCTAGCGGATCTCCTTTGGCTACTGCGTTTTCCATGGGCTCCTGGTCCTGGGCTGTCTCTAATTCTTCACTGTTCATTTCGTTGTTCTCGCCTGTTTCAGCAATGTTATTCATTAATATTAATTCCCCCTAAACAAATTTTTATCCTTTTCCCCGAAAGGATAAGGATAATTGCGTCTTTATAGCAGAAGTAAAAAATAAAAGCAACAGAAATTATTAAAAAACTGGGGGAAACCAACTATTTATTAACCGATCTCCTGGAGAATTCGTCCAACCACCTCTTCCACCGTGAGATCCGTGGAGTCGATCAAAACGGCATCATCCGCGGCTTTCAGGGGTGCCTGTTCACGTTCGGAATCGTTTTTGTCACGCTTTGCGATATCTTTTTCAACCTCGCACAGGGACTGACCCGAACCCTCGCTGTGGCGGCGCATGGCCCGGGTGGCAAGATCGGCCGACAGAAAAAACTTATAATCCGCCCCCGGAAATACCACCGTGCCCATATCCCTTCCTTCAAACACGGCATCGGTTTTTGTGGCGATGCTCCGCTGCATATCCAGCAGGGCGGCGCGGACACGGGGCTTTGCGCTGACAGCCGAGGCCAGCATGGAGATCTCCGGGGTTCGTATCAGGTCGGTGATATCGCGCCCGGAACTCAAGAGCCTTAACGCCCCCGCTTCATTGACAAGCTCAAGAGCAAGGGTTGCCAGCAGGGATTCCAGGGCATTGTCGTCGTTGTAATCGGTTCCGGTGCGCGTCACTTCGTAGGCGACCCCCCTGTAGAGGGCGCCCGTGTCCACGTATATCCAGTCCAGGCGTTTTGCCAGGGCCTTGCTGACCGTGGTCTTGCCGGACCCCGCGGGTCCGTCAATGGTGATGATCTTTGTTGCCATATTGTGGTTTTTTCTCCTTAAGGGCTGGGTCAGGCTTAGCTTATTGGCGTAATCGCTAGTCACAATAAGCTAAGCCTGACCCCCCATTTACAGGTCTTCGCATATGAATTGAGCCCATTTCTCATTAATAAAGGTGATCGGGTATCGATTCACGTGCGAACCTCTATAGCACCTGCTTGAGGGCCGAGATAAAAGTTTTGTTTTCCGAATCAAGGCCCGCATTGACCCTGAGACAGGTTTCAAACCCGTATGATCCCATGGCCCGGACAATGACACCATGCTTGAGGAGTTCCTGGAACACCCTGGAAGCGTCGGTCTTTACGTCCACAAGAAAAAAGTTGGCCTGGGAGGGGTGAACCGTAAGCCCCATGGCCGTGAGTTCCGCCTGAAGGAAATCCACCCCCTGGAGCATGACCTTGACGCTCTTTTCGAGAAACTCGACATCATCGAGGGCGGCGGCCGCAGCTACCTGGGCAAGGGAGTTGACATTGAACGGCTGCCTGACCCGGTGAAGGATATCGGCGACGGCCGGGTCCATGATACCGTATCCGACCCTGAACCCGGCAAGGCCGTAGGCCTTTGAAAAGGTCCTGAGACAGACGATCCTGGGGTCTGCCAGGGGGACCTCGAGGGCGTTGTAAGCCTCGGGATCCCTGACAAATTCGGCATAGGCCTCGTCCACGATCACAAGGACATCTTCCGGAACGGCCTTGAGGAACCGCTGAAAGTCATTCTTTGAAAAATGGCTGCCCGTGGGGTTGTTGGGATTTGTCAGAAAAACCATACGTGTCATGGGGGTAATCGCCCCGGCCACGGCATCGAGATCGATGGCCATGCCGTTGAGCGGCGCCCTTACAGGTGTCCCGCCGGCAGCCCTCACCGATATATCGTACATGAGGAATGAGGGAAACGGCATCACGGCATTGTCTCCGGGACCAAGAAATGCATGGCAGAGAATGGCGATGATATCGTCGGACCCGTTTCCAATTATAATGGTATCCCGGCCCACCCCGTACTTTTCGGCAAGCTTGTTCCTGAGCCGGTGCCAGGACCCGTCCGGGTATCTGTGCATGTTGCCGATATTTTCCTGGACCGCGGCGGCGGCCATGGGAGACGGACCAAGGGGGTTTTCGTTGGAAGCAAGTTTTACGCTCTTTTCAATCCCATATTCCCGTTCGATCTCTTCAATGGGTTTGCCGGGCTCATAGGGGGCGATGGACAGTATCTGTTCCGGTATCGTGAGTTTCATGATTCTGAAGTGTCTCCTTTTTTTAAGCCCCTTAAGTAGTTTGGATTTGCCGTTTTGTCAACTTTTATGGTAAATATGCGGCCTGAAACGCGCGCAAAACGCGCTCCTGGCTGCGCAGGATATGCGCCCTAACAATGCGGATTATTCAACCCTGACCGTGCGGAGTATTCACCCGGAACGGGCACCATTATATTAGGAGAACCAATGAAACATACCACTTCGACAGGCCTTGAGAATCTATGCCGCACCCCCCTTTCCCTTCCAAAGGACTGCAGGATAGGACTGCTTGCCAATCCGGCTTCGGTGGACGGAAAGTTCCGGCACGCCTCACGCCTGATCAACGACCTCTACCCGGACCGGCTCAAGGCGCTTTTCTCTCCCCAGCACGGCTTTTTTGCTGAAAAACAGGACAACATGATCGAATCCGGCCACACCATGGACCCCGAGCTCGGCATTCCTGTATTCAGCCTTTACAGCAACACCCGAAAGCCGACAAAGGAGATGATGGACGCCATCGATCTGTTGATGATCGACATCCAGGATGTGGGCACCCGGGTCTACACCTTTATCTACACCATCTCCTACTGCCTTGAGGCCGCTGCCCGGTACGGAAAATCCGTGGTGATCCTGGACCGCCCCAACCCCGTTGGCGGAGTCCGGGTGGAGGGCAACATCCTGGAGGAGAACTGCGCCTCTTTTGTGGGAAGATACCCGATCCCCATGCGCCACGGCCTCACGGTCGGCGAGATAGCCCTTTTATTTAACAAACGACACGGCATCAATGCCGACCTTAAAGTGGTTCCCATGGAGAACTGGGCCCGGGACATGTTTTTTGAGGACACCGGCTTGCCCTGGATCGCACCGTCCCCCAACCTTCCCACCCCGGCTTCGGCCATGGTTTACCCGGGCCAGGTGATATTTGAAGGGACAAATCTCAGCGAAGGCCGGGGAACCACCCAGCCTTTTGAACTGTTCGGCGCTCCCTTTGTGGATACGGACGCGATCCTTGCCAACCTTGAAGGACGAATTTCCGGAGCCGTGTTAAGGCCGGTCTGCTTCCAGCCCTGCTCGGGCAAGTGGCAGAACCATGTGTGCCAGGGATTTCAGATCCACGTTACCTCTCCCGCGACATACAGGTCCTATGGAACATCGATGATGCTCCTCCAGCAGATCATGCAGCTTCATCCCGACGGATTTCAATGGAAAGAGCCCCCCTACGAGTATGAATACCAAAGGCGGCCAATGGATCTCATCCTGGGGAATGAACGCCTTGCGGACCAGCTGCTCGAGATGGACGGCATCGACGCCCTGGAGGATTCCTGGAAAGGGCCGGCAAACGAGTTCAAGGAAATGTCCCGGGAGTTCCAGCTGTATGGGTGATAGCAACGACAAGAGTTCATGGAAACGGATGAGCTTCAAGGGAAACAAGGTATGGGCCGAAGTATCGGACACGGAAGCACTGCTGGTAAACCAGGGCAAGGTCCGGATCAAGTACAGCCTCAACCAGGACTATGAATACCAGGTAAGCCCCGACAGCCTGGGGCCCGAAAGCTGCGCCGTACCCAAACAATCATCAAAAAAAGAGAAGAAAGCTAAAACCAAAGCACCGCGATCCTTCCTTCCCAGGAAGGAGCCCGGACCTCCCGCCGTGGAAGCGCCGCCCGGGGTAATAGTGATATACACGGATGGGGCCTCGTCCGGAAACCCCGGCCCGGCGGGCATAGGCGCACTGCTTTTGTATGGCGGCCATGAAAAGGAGCTCAGTGAATCCATCGGGACCGCCACCAACAACGTGGCGGAACTTACGGCCATAAAGCGCGCCCTCGAAGAACTGAAGAGAATGGACCTTCCCGTTGAGATCCACACGGACTCCTCCTATTGTATAGGTGTCCTGACAAAGGGATGGAAACCGAACATGAACAGCGGGTTGATCAGTGAAATAAGAACCCTGATGAACAGGTTCAGCCGCATCCGGCTCATTAAAACCAAAGGGCATTCCGGGATTCCGGGCAATGAAAGGGCGGACAGCCTTGCCACTGCCGCTGTAAAAAAATAAAAAAAAGAACCGGCCTGGGCCGGTTCTTCTTTAAAAAAAACGCTGAAAACGAGTGCAGTTACTTTTTAAGGTCTGCAAGCTCCTTCTCAAGCTCCTCGATTCTATCTTTGTCATCTGCCGCGGGAGCCTCTACACCCTCATCCTTCTTCCAGCTATCCTTGAGCTCGTCGAACCCAAGATAGAGAGCCAGTCCACCACCGAGCAGAAGCACGGGAGGCAGAGCGCCAGCCAGGAGCTGCAAAAATGCACCAAACCAAATCGCTATGCCAATAATACCGAGAAGTACCGCAACAGCACCGCCAATCAATGTCTTCATACCTGTCCTCCTTACAGCTTAAGTAAAAGTACTTTATATAGATCGATGATAATAATTAGACACTACCTTTTTTCACATCTTTTAAGTGTGACCAACTATCATATGAAACAGAGTAAATCAAGGCAATTTTTTACGCACAACTATTCTGTTGCCATCGAAAACAACCTCTGTTAAAGATGTTACTTTATTTTGAACAACCGCCATTCCAGACCTTGATGGGAAGGTCAAAGGAAGATAATAATGAAACTTGCCTCACCACTAAACCAAACCGTCACAAAAACGAGAAAAGCCGTGCGCAACACTATTGACGGGTTTCTCGATCACCGAAGCGACTATTTCTCCTGTTTTTATCCGGGCTGTAAAAGCCCCGTTGCCTCATTTTTTCTGGATAAAATTTTTTCACGTATTCGCTTTGATCATAAAAAGATGGACAAGCTCCGCAAACTCAATGAAAAAGGGATTGTCGTCTATTCGGGAAAATACAAGACCCGTTTTGAATTTCTCTACTTTCACTGGGCCATGAAGCGGGCCGGCCTGCCCTACCCTGAAATCGGAATGGATATCGGCTTCCTTTTTCTCACCCCGTTGAAAAGGTTAATTCGAACCGTTGTTTCTCAACTGGACCACTTCCTCCACACTTTCAAACTCAAGGATCCCTACCATTCCGGTTACATTGCCACCGAACTGTCCAAAGGGCGATGCGGATTTCTTTACCTCATTGAAAGTAAGGCGTTTTATCGACGGTTCGTCGAATCAAAACCCGATCCCCTCCTGGTTCTGATCGAGCTTCAGAAACAACAGTCAACCCCGGTCTTTTTTGTACCCCAGACCATTGTATTCAGCGCAACGCCCATCAGGCGCACCCCGGGCCTGTTCGACATTTTTCTTGGCAGCAATGAAAAGCCCGGCAAAATACGACGCCTGATCGCCCTGGCAAAGAGTCCGAAAAAGATCAGCGTAGAGATATCCGATCCGGTGAACCTGAAGGAGTTCCTTGACCGCAAGGACATTCGAATGCTCTCCTCCGAATTCCAGGTGCAGCCCCTTCGAAACCACCTGACGGATCTCACGAATCGCCAGAAGCGAAGCGTTACGGGACCGGTATTAAAAACCCGGGACGAACTGTTCGAGGATATCCTGACCGACAAGGAACTCCAGGAATTCATGCTGGAGCATTCAAGAACAAAGGAAGAGCGCCTGGTCAACACCCGTAAAAGGGCCACGGCCTACCTCAAGGAGATTGCGGCAAGCTACAATCTCAACACCATCTACATGTTTGAAAAGGTACTGACCTGGGTCTTCAAAAACATCTTCGAAGGGCTTGTGGTGGACCAGGACGGATTGGACATGGTCAAAGAGGCGTCCAAGAAAGCTCCCATGGTTCTTGTCCCCTGTCACAAGAGCCACCTCGATTACCTGCTGCTCTCCTATCTCATGTTCAAGAATTCCATGCCCTGCCCCCACATCGCCGCGGGAAAGAATCTCTCCTTCTGGCCCCTGGGTCCCATCTTCCGTGGGGGCGGCGCCTTTTTCCTGAGGCGTACCTTTAAAGGGGCGGTGCTCTATTCAAAGATTTTTTCCGCCTATATCGAAAAAATGCTCTCAGAGGGATTTAACCTGGAATTTTTCATCGAGGGGGGCCGCTCCAGGACCGGAAAACTCCTTTCCCCCAAGCTAGGATTTCTCTCCATGCTCCTCAAGGCCAAACAAAACAGGGCCTGCGACGACCTGCTCTTTGTTCCCATCTATGTGGGATATGACCGGGTCCTTGAAGAGGATGCCTATCTCCATGAAATAGAGGGAGGCAAGAAGAACCCTGAAAATCTTTCCCAGCTTATCCGGGCGCGAAAGTTTCTCAAGAAAAAATACGGCAAGGTCTATATCAAATTTGACGACCCCATTTCCCTGAAGGACTATATCCAGGAGAGCGGATTAAACCCGGACAACCTGGACGAGGCCGGGCACAAGCAGGTATGCCAGGGCATGGGGTACAAGCTTATCAACTCCATCAACACCATCTCCATCGTGACCCCCCACGGCATCATTGCAAGCAGTATCCTCAACTCCCCGGGAAACAGGTTCTCCTACAAGGATCTCATGTTCAGGGTGGACGCCTACATGAACCTGTTGACCTTCTTTGGCGCGGAGCTTGCCGATACCTTGACCATTGACCCGGACCTTGCGTTCAACCATGTGGTCAACACCTTTCTGTCCAGGAAATTCATCGAACTTGCCGATGAGTCGGACACCGATATCAGCGAGACCACCAGGTTCATTGTCAAGGACAACAAGCGTCCCATCCTCGAATATTACAAGAACAACGCCATCTCCTTCTTCGTTCCTTCAGCGTATACGGCATTTGCCATCCTCAAGACGGACACCTTCCAGTTTTCATCCCAGGACCTGGCCGGTACCTACGGCTTTCTCCAGGACCTGTTTGTGGATGAATTCTCCTTTGACGAGGAAAAGACCTGCGAGGATCATATCAACCACTGCCTCAAGGCCTTTATCGAGGACGGCATCATCGTTCCCAACCAGGACCTGCCCGACACCTTCAACCTGACCAGCGAAGGATTCAGAAAGCTGAAACTCTTTTCAAGCCTCCTGAACCCCTTCCTTGAATCCTACAAGGTGGCCCTGGTCCATTTCGAAACCTACCCCAGGGACAAATTCGACGCAAAGGAGAGAATCAGAAAAATCCAGTCCATGGGAATGAAGATGTACAAACGCCAGGACATCATCCTCAAGGAATCCCTGTCCAAGGTCAACTATGTAAACGCCTGCACCTGTTTTATCAACAAGGGCATTGAGGGATCCGAAGACATCGAGCAGATCAGGACGTTCAGGGAGATCATCGACCAGTTCCTCGAGCTTGCACCGGTGAACCGCCCATGAAGGCGCTGATCCTTGCGGCAGGGTTCGGCACCAGGCTTCTGCCCTACACCCGGACACGGCCAAAACCGCTCTTCACCCTGGCAGGCAACCCGATCCTGGGAATCACCATTGAGAAGCTCATGGGGATGGGCTGCACCGAGATTATTGTCAACACCCATCATCTCCACGGGCAGATCGAGGCGTTCATCGGCAACGCAGGCTTTGGGGCGCCGGTTCAGACCCGGTACGAGCCGTGTATCCTCGATACCGGTGGGGCCATTAAAAACGTCCGTGATTTCATGGGCGCTTCCGACTTCATGGTGATCAACGCCGACATTGTCACGGACATCGACCTTGAATCGGTGTGGCAATTCCATTGCAACGGAAACTGGCCCGCCACCCTTGTTCTCCATGACCGGCGGGAGTTCAATAAGATTGCGGTGGACAACCAGGGGTTTATCTCGGGGTTCATGGCCGGCAACGATCCGGAAAAGCCCGTGAACGGGTCACCCTTGCTCGCCTTCACCGGCATCCAGGTGCTCAGCCCGGCATTCTTTGACCACATGCCGGAAAAAGAGGTATTCTCGAGCATCGAGGTGTTTGAAAACCTTGCCCATAAAAGCGGACGTGTACGGGCCTATGTGGCGAACGCCCCCTACTGGGAAGACATGGGCACCCCGGCCGCCTATCAGCGGACCGCCCTCGGCTTTCTTGCCCTGGCGGCGTTTGAGAGTTCGGATCAAGATCCGAAAAGCGTCAGGATCGAGCCCCTTGCCGGGGACGGTTCCGACAGAAAATGGTTCCGTGCAAAAAAAGGGGATCGTTCCCTTGTGATTTCGGACCACGGCATCTGCACGGATGACCCTGTCTGTGAGATCGATTCCTTTATCTCCCTTGGCAACCACCTCCATTCAAAAGGAATTCCCGTGCCAAGGATTATCCGCCATGACCGCTTCTCCGGCATGGTGGCCCTGGAAGACCTGGGGGACACCCACCTTGCCGCCGTCATCCGTTCCCTGACCTCGAAATCCCGGGTAAAGGAATGGTATTGCCGGGTGGTGGACCGCCTTATAGACTTTTCCCTCAAGGGAATAGAGGGGTTTGACCCGGCCTGGGCCTTCCAGACCCCCACCTACTCCCGGGAGCTGATCCTGGAAAAGGAGTGCGCTTATTTTACGGAGGCCTTTTTAAAAGGATACCTGAACCAGTCCCCCCCCACGGAACTTCTGCTTCCCGCCCCGGAGTTCGAGTATATTGCGGACCAGGCCCTCACAGGAGCCTGCCGGGGATTGATGCATCGTGACTTCCAATCCAGGAATATCATGGTAAAGGATGGAGAGATCTTTTTCATCGACTTTCAATCCGCAAGGCAAGGCCCCCTGCAGTACGACCTTGCCTCCCTGCTGATAGATCCCTATGTGAATCTTGACATGGAGATCCGGGAGGAGGTACTCAACCACTGTGTCAGCGCCCTGGCCCGGCGCATTGACCTTGATACGGAAGAATTCGTCCGATGCTTTCGCCATTGCTGTATCACAAGGAATCTTCAGATTCTTGGTGCATTCAGTTACTTAAGCATGGTAAAAGGAAAACACCATTTCAAGGAGTACATCCCGGCAGCCCTTTCAACCCTGAAGGCCTGCATTGTTTACCTGGAAAAAGAGAAAATACCAACGCTTAACCGTGTGATAGCGGCACTATAAGGAGTTTCAATGGAAAAAGTACAATTGATGATCAACGGCATTCCGGGAAACCTGGCAATGACAATCGCATCCCACGTCATCACCGACGACAGGTTCACTTTAGTTCCCTTCTCCCTGACAGGACCTGAAATTGAGGCTGACACCCACACCATCGACGGGGTCGAGGTACGGCTGGTAAAGCCCGGTGAGCGCGACACCCTGATCAAGGAGATCATTAAAGCGCATCCGGGGTTCATCACCATCGATTACACCCACCCCACGGCCGTAAACGCCAATGGCGAATTTTACGTGAACAACGATCTTCCCTTTGTCATGGGAACCACGGGCGGGGACAGGGAAAAACTTTTAGCCACCGTAGCCCAGGGCAAAATTCCGGCCCTGATCGCCCCCAACATGGCAAAGCAGATCGTGGGATTCCAGGCCATGATGGATTATGCAGCCACAACCTTTCCGGATCTGTTCAAGGATTATTCCCTCACCATCGAGGAGAGCCACCAGCAGACCAAGGCGGACACCAGCGGCACCGCAAAGGCGATGGTCGGCTACTACAACCGCCTGGGCATTCCCTTTTCAGAGGATGACATCGAGCAGGTAAGGAATCCTGAAATCCAGAAAAACCAATGGAATATTCCCGAAGAGCACCTGTCCGGCCATGCATGGCACACCTACACCCTCACCTCCCCGGACGGGTCGGCCTGTTTCCAGTTCAAGCACAACATCAACGGCAGAAATATCTACATCGACGGCACCCTGGACGGCGCCCTGTTCCTGAACCAACGCCTGACCCACGGCTCCCCGGATGAAAACCTTGGCAAGGTCTATACCATGATCGATGTCCTCAAACTCTCAAACCGGTCTTAACAGCGGGACGTCCCTTGAGCACCTACCATAAATTCCTGTTGATACTGATTGCCCTGGCCTACCTGGCCAGCCCCATCGATCTCATCCCGGATCTCTTCGTACCGTTTCTGGGATGGATCGATGACACCTTTCTCATCGGTCTTCTCATCTACTACCTGAGATTCGGCAGGCTGCCCAATTTCTTTTACAGGGGGGCGGGGCAACGGCCCGGCAGGACGCAACAACAGACCGGCCCATCCGCCGAACAATCCAGGGCATCGGCCAACAACCAGACAAAGGCAAAAGCGTCGCAATCCCGGCAAATGCCGAAGCGGGCGCCCCATGAGATCCTTGGAATAGACAAAAACGCGTCCCGGGAAGAGATCCAGGCAGCTTACAGGAGCCTGGTAAAACAATACCACCCCGACAGGGTTGCCCACCTGGGAAAGGAACTCCAGGAGCTTGCCAACCGGAAGTTCATCGAGATCAAAGATGCCTACACCCGGATGTTGAACAGCTAGCGTTTTTTTAAGGCGCCTACTCCCGTTTCCGGACGATCATTACGGAACAGGGCGCCTTGTGGGCAATTCGTTTTGCCACGCTCCCGAAGAGGACCAGCTCTACTCCGGAAAGACCGTAGGCGCCGAGGATGACAAGATCGATGGTTTCGTCCAGAAGATAGTTGAGGATCTCCGTGGAAACATGCCCGTCCTTGACGGCAACCACATGGTCTATGGCGGGGTCGATCTTGTTTGCGTACTCTTCGATTATCTGCTCTTCCAGTTTCTGGACAAGGGCCTTGGAGGACTCTTCCGGAATGGCGATGTCGATATCCGTAACCAGCGGGTTGACTACCGGCGGAAGCACATGGAGAAGGTGGAGCTGGGCCCCGTACTTTTCCGCCATATCAATGGATGCCTTAAATGCATCGTCCGCATTTGATGAAAAATCCACACAACATAGAATTCTCTTGATCGTCATTAAATAGCCTCCCTATATAAAGCATTAATTGACAACAAGGTGCTGCACGATTATTCAGTTAAGGTAGTGGATGGGCAGGGTCGCAATTCGCTGCGCCACATCCTCGAGCTTTGTTTCCATGGCTTCCAGGGTGTTGCTCTGGGCGTTCTTGCTCTCCCGGCCGGAAGCAACCAGTCCTTCAATGGTTTCGATCTCAACATCACACACCTTGAACCTTGCCAGAAGCTTGTCCCGGAAATCCCGTGAAATCGCCCTTGCGAGGGGTATGAGATAATCGTTGGTGACCGTGTCACTGTAGTCCGAGAGATGGCCAAGCACGGATCGAAGCGCTTCCTTCTTGATCCTTGCTTCCGCGGCGTTCAAGGCGACGGGGCCGGACCGGAGGGATCGTTTTTTCAACAGGCGTGCAAGGAGTTCGGCAAGTGTGAAGAATCCGAACCGCGCCATGGAGTTAAACCGGATCCTGGCGCTGTACCGGGTTGCGAACCCGGCTTTTGGCAGGCTCAACCCAAGTATACCCCGGATGGACCGGATATCGATGGGATCGGAAACCGGCTCCGTGAAAAGCGCTGTTTCCGGCATCTGCTCGACCATGGATGCAAACTCCATTGAGATCTCACTGGGATTGATATCATAGGAGCGGTAGAGGGCTTTGAAATAGCTCTCAATGGCCTGCTCCTGTTCACGGGCAAATCCTGTGATCTCAGGGCTGACGGTCTGGGTCATGAAAGTGTCAAGGGCCCCTTTGAACTCCTGGAACATGAGGTAGAGGGTATTTTCAAATCCCTGCTCCCTGAGAGTGGTTTCATACCGTGACAAGTCCGTTCCATACCCCTGGATGAAACGTATTACCAACCCGGCGACAGAGCCCTGATCGGGATTGAAAAGGGTGTCGGCCCCGGCCCTGATCTCTTTTTCAAGAACTTCCACGGCGCCCTCCATGGAGTTGTCCATGATGGCCTCGAGCTTCCGGGTCCGTTCGAGCATCTCCTTGAGCATGTCCATAGCCGTCACAGCCTTGGAAAGATCGGAGGAGAGAAGGTCCTTGAAGAGGGAGAGCCTCTGCCGGGAATTGACGGTAATCTGCCGCACCCGCTCCATGGGGTTGGCAACGGCAAGGTAAAATCCTTCGGTGTCGAGTCTCTGGGTAAGCCTTTGATTGAAATCGCCTGTCATGGCGGCGGTGTACTCGACAAATTCAGGGAACCCGTTCCAGAGTTCGAGACTGGTCCTGCTTTTCCGGTTCAAGGTTGCCCCGTCCCGGCTGAACAGGTTGTAAAGGGATGAAAACGTATAAAGCTCGGGATCTTTTTTAATATAGGTCAGCTCCCTTTTGATCCGTGCTTCGACCCCCTGGAGGTCTTCCAGGTTCTCATGCTCGTTCATGTCGGCGTTAACGACAAAGACGATATTCTCCATCAGTCCCATGGTCCGGATGAGCCTGAGAAAATTGATGTCGGCCTGCCTCAGCCCGGAACGGCTGCTGATAAGGTAGATGATCATGTTGGCCGATGCGAGGTAGTCCTGGATCTGTGCCATGTGCACGGGATTGGTTGAATCGCTGCCCTGGCAATCTGCAATCTCGACCTTGGGGTCGAGCCCCCCGGAGGTCACTTCAAGGGCCACGTCCCTGACAAAAAAGGCGACGGCATCATCTCCGGTGAACCGCTTGTGTTCTTCAAAGCGGGAACCTGAAAATTCAAGGCTGGAACGGTCCGCCTTCACAAGGTCCTTCACGGTTTCATAGCCGTCCACAGCCCTTGTAATGGTGACGGATTCCGGACGGATTCCGTCTTCAGTCACGGATATGTCAGAGAAAATCTCCTGGTTAAAGGCGGACAAAAACGCCCGGTCCTTTTCCCGCCTCAAATCAAACCCGGAACCATCACCCGTTGCCGGACGGCTCTTTTCGGGAAACAGGAAAAGCGCCTGCTCGATCTCCCGGTTGATCTCGTCCCATGATTTCAGGAAGATCCGCGCCTTCAGCCCGTCGCCCTTTCTGACCCGGGTTACAATAGAGGTGACCACCCCCGCCCCCCGCTTCAGCAGGTCATCCTTGAGCCAGGCGTTGACAAAGGTGGTTTTGCCGGATTTTATGGCGCCCACCACCGCGATTCTCAATGTTCCCGACCGGATTCTTTCCGGAAGGGCGCAACAGAATTTTACCGCGTCGTCGGCATTGTCGTCATACATTCCGGGAATATCGCGCATGGTTTCAAGGGTCAACGCGAGGTCCGAAGCTATTGTCTCGATATTGTCTAGGATTTTTTCATTGATCGTCATAAACTAAATGTCAGGCCTGTCCAGCAGAGTCAGAAAGAGTTCCAATTTGCATCATGGTCTGTTCCCACCTCATGTTAATGTCGGTTTTAAAAAGAATCTCCTCGTTGATGGCAAGGGTCAACCATGCATTGTCCTTGATTTCGTTGTCAAGCTGCATGGGCCCCCATCCTGCGCATCCAAGCAGGATGAGGAAATTTTCCGGTCCCTTGTTTTTTGCCACGGCTTCCAGAATATCCCGGGTGTTGCTCAACCCCAGCCAGGGGGTCACGTTCATGCACCCGTGCCAGTGGAACGGCGGGCCGTGGAGCACAAACACCCCGCTCGGCTGAACCGGCCCTCCCAGGTGAATCTGGATGGAATCTATCGAGTTGTCGAAATCGATCTTAAGATCCTCAAACAATTCCCGGCCTGTCAAAAGCGGGTGTATCCGGTTGATGATAAATCCCAGAGCCCCGGTTTCGTTATGTTCGCACAAGCAGGTTACAGTCTGGGCAAAATTCGGGTCGGGAAGTCCGGGCATGGCCATGAGAAAATGACCTTTTAAAAAACCTGTAGTTTTTTCAGACATCTGTTTGCTCCGTATTTAATCTTGACATGAACCCATTTGTATCAGATTATTAGATAGTAATGTAATTATCAATGTTTTTTATCTTAATTTATGCCCCTGATATTGCAGGGACGGAATCAGCCATGAAAGAGACCAGGTTTAACATTGGGGATTTACACAGGATCTCCAACAGGACACCGAAAAACACGGACGGAGTCGGGAAAAATAAACCCTCCGGCGGATTTGACACCATTCTCTCCAATACCCTGGCCGACAACGATCCCGCTGATACCCTTGCGCCGTCATCCCTTGGGGAAATCTCCTCCCCCGTACCGGTCTTACCCATGGACGAGCCAGGCATCGACATTCCAGCCGGGATCGACACCGCCCTGGATCTTTTTGAACGCTACACCCTCCTGCTCGGGGATGCCTCAAAGAGCCTCAGGGACATTGCTCCGGTTCTCACGGAGCTGACCGGGCAGGCCCGGCGCCTGGCAGAGCAGGTTCAAGACACCCCTTCCGTTGACACCCGTCTTTCGGCCATTGTCGATCATATGCTTTCAACGGCCACCCTTGAACAATTCAAGATGGAGCGGGGCGACTACACCGACCGCTGACGCTCAAATCACTGTTTGAGCCTTCCGTAAACATCCTCAAACCGGACGATATCATCCTCCCCAAGGTAGGTGCCGGACTGGACCTCAATGAGTTCCAGGGGAACCCGTCCGGGATTTTCCATCCGATGCATTACCCCCAGGGGAATATATATGGACTCATCCTCCTTCAGCAGGATCTCCTCATCATCCTTTGTGATGATGGCCGTGCCCGAAACAACGGTCCAGTGCTCCGCCCGGTGATAGTGTTTCTGCAACGACAGCTTGGCGCCCGGTTTTACCGTGATCCGCTTAACCTGGAACCGTTCGGAATCGTCCACGGTCTCGTAACATCCCCAGGGCCTGTAGACCGTTCTGTGGCTTATGGTCTCGGGCCGTCCCTCTTCCTTCAGGGCCTGAACCAGGGTTTTCACGTCCTTGACCTTGCTCCTGGAAGCCACCAGCACGGCATCCTTTGTCTCCACAACCACATGATCTTCAAGTCCAACAGCCGCAATCAGCCGGTTTTCCGAATAAAGGTAGGAGTTTTTCACATCGGAAAGCAGCACATCCCCCTTGATCACGTTGTTGTTCTCATCCTTTTCCCCGGTCTTCCACAGGGCATTCCAGGAACCAAGATCGTTCCAGCCGGCCTCAAAGGGAATCATCACTCCTTTATCGGTATGCTCCATCACGGCATAATCGATTGAGTCCGAGGGAGACCAGGCAAAACTGTTCTTTTCAAGCCTGAAGAAGTCAAGGTCTTCGACCCCCTTTTCCATGGCGTTCCTGCAGCTCCGGACAATATCCGGGACAAAGAGTTCAAGTTCCTTGATGATGGCGGACGCCTTGAACATGAACATCCCGCTGTTCCAGCAGTAGTCTCCTGAGTCCAGGTAATCCCGGGCGGTTTCAAGATCCGGTTTCTCAACAAAGGCCTGGATGGAAAAGGCGTGGGTGGAGCCTTCCAACTGACCGCCTTTCTTAATGTAGCCGTAGCCTGTTTCCGGGGAGTCCGGAACAATGCCGAAGGTTACAAGGTCGCCGTTGTCCGCATGGATCTTTCCCCGGGTGACGGCCAGGTGAAAGTTTGAAATATTTTCAATGATATGGTCGGCCGGCAGCACAAGGAGAACCGGGTCCTGCTCAAGGGTAAGCGCCTTGAGAGCAGCGACACAGATGGCGGGGGCCGTGTTCCTGCCAACCGGTTCAAGCAGGATGGAGCATGGTTTCACACCTATCTGCCTGAGCTGCTCGGCAGCCATGAACCGATGCTCCTCGTTGCAGACGATAAGGGGGTCTGAAACGTCATCATGCTGTTCCAGTCTCAGCACCGTGTTCTGAAGCATGGTGTGCTTATTGTTGAGACATAGCATCTGTTTCGGGTAAAGCTCCCGGGAAAGAGGCCACAGCCTGGTTCCGGAACCTCCTGCAAGTATTACGGGGGTGATCATATATGCTCCTTAATCTACTTAAAAATGGCGGTAAACGTCAGTTTAGATAGTACACTTTCAAGGTTTATGCAAGCAGATTGCAAGCACCATGCTTGCAATCTGCCTGCACTTGCGTCATGGGGAAACGACCCTTTAATGTTGATTCAACCGTTGACTTTTGCAGCGATACCTTTATAGTCCCTTTTTTGCGGTAAAAAACAACAGAGCGAGGTAACCCCTTTTACATGACCGACACAATCAGTGAACTTAAACAAAGAATCCACGAACTTGAAGAGGAACTCAAGACCCGCCCCAGGCAGACGGACCTCACAACGCCCGATTCCCAGCGCTATTCAGGCCTTTTCAACAGAATCCTGGACGCCGTTTACATCCTTGATTATTCCGGAAATTTCATCGACGCAAACCGTTCCGCACTGCGCATGCTCGGCTACCCAAGGGAGGAGCTCGACGCCCTCAACTTTTTCGATCTCATCCCACGGGAGCAGATGACCTTTGCCAAGGACATTCTCATGGACAGGAACAAGATGAACGGATTTACCGAGTCCATTGATTTTTCCGTCCAGCGAAAAGACGGAACCCACATCTGGATAGAAACAAAGGCAAGGATTGTATTTGAAGACAATATCCCCATGGAGATCCACGGCATTGCCGTTGACATCACACAGCGAAAGAAGCGTGAAAACGAACTGAAAAAACAGGAAGACGACCTCAAGCTCGCCCTGAACGGCGCGGACCTTGGCGTCTGGCACTGGAACATAAAAACCGGCACCTTGTCCATGGAAAAGGAGTGGGGAGAAAAAATGGGGCTTTCCGCCACCCAAACCATCAATTTCGATACCTGGGAAGAATGGATTCATCCCGAAGACCGAGAACTTGTCAGACAGGGGTTCATCACCCATTTAAAAGGAGAGTCCAAAAGTTTTCAGGTGGAGCACCGGCTCAGGGCCTGTGACGACAACTGGATCCGGGTCACCAGCCGGGGCAGGATCGTTGAGACGGATGAATCGGGAAAAGCCTTGCACATGGCCGGCACCTACCATGACATCTCCTACCGGATAGAGATGGAAAACGCCCTTCGAAAACGCCAGGCAGAGCTCCAGCAAAAATCCCTTCACCTCGAAGAGTCCAACACGGCACTGAGGGTGCTCCTGAAGCAGAGGGAACACGACCGCAAGGAACTTTCCGACAACGTGGTCTCCAACGTCAAGGAACTGGTGCTTCCTTACCTGGACAAAATCGTTTCCCAGCCCCTTACCGAAAAACAGTCCGCCTATCTGGGGGCGGCCAGAACCACCCTCAACGAGATCGTATCTCCCTTTGCCAGGAATCTTGCCTCCAGGCACCACAACCTGACCCCCATGGAAATGCGGGTGGCAGGCCTTGTGAGGCAGGGAAAGACCACAAAGGAGATCGCCGAAATCCTCAACCTCTCCAAGGGGACCATCGATTTTCACCGGGACAACATCCGGACAAAGACCGGCATCAAAAACCAAAAAGTCAACCTCAGGACCCACCTGCTCTCCCTCTCCTGATCCAGGGCGGCCGACAATATGGGGTTTTCCCCTATACTGTCCCTATATTCTTCCGGCATTGTCTTTTTCCCCCATTGTGACATGCTCTGCTCTCCTGCCCGTGCCGCTCGGAAACCATACAGGCAGGAAAATAATGTTGACTTTTGAAACTTTTGCAGGAACGGAGCATGATGAAACGATTGCTGGTATTTCTTTTGGTGATGACCTCCCACACAGCCTTTGGGGGAATGGTAGACAATTACGGAACAGGATCAAGGGCAACCGCCCTGGGCGGCGCCTTTTCAGCCAGGGCCGATGATCCTTTTGCGGTTTATTACAACCCGGCAGGGCTTGCCCGAATCGAAAAACCCATGATCAGTGCCGGCGCCCTTGTGGTTTCTCCGGACATGACGGTCTACGACTACAAGGTCGAAGGCGGCATCTCCACCCAGGACCCAAGACTCCAGGCCCCCAGGGATTTCGATAACAAGACCAAGCGCCTCGTCAGCCCCCACCTGGGTTTTGCCATGCCCGTGAGCGACCGATTCTCCTTTGGCGTTGCCGCCTATGCACCCTTCGGCATGGAGATCGAATGGGAAGATGATCTTTCCACCACCCCCGGCGCCTACAACTCATATCATTCTTACTACGTCAGGGAGGTGGTCTCCCCGTCCCTTGCCTACAGGATTTCGGACCGTGTCTCCATCGGCGGCGGCGTTTCCCTTGGCCGGTCAAAATCAGGCAACGACTGTTTTGGCGCAAGCTTCGGCGGTCTCAAAAACGAGGCCTCCCTAGAGGATGACTTCAACTATTCCTTCAACCTCGGCATCATGGTTCTCCCCACGGACAGGCTCACCCTCGGCCTCACCTACCGGGGCAGGACGGAAACCGACTTTGAGGGAGACCTTGAGGTTGCGGGCATGGGCAAAGTCGCCAAGGTAGAACTCGACTACGACCATCCCGAACAGGTCCAGGCCGGTATCTGCTACCTTGCGGGCAAAAACAAAACCCTGTCCCTTGAAATGGACGTGGTCTGGACCAACTGGAGCATCAACTCCGCCCAGGACCAGCACCTGACGTTCAAAGAGGGCATCTACCAGGCGGTCCATCTGCCAAAGAACTGGAACGAAAATATCCCCAGGGACTGGGAGGACACCACCCAGTTCAGGTTCGGCGCCGAATGGCAGGCCCTGGATTATCTTGCTCTCAGACTCGGCTACTTCTATGATCCCACACCCGTACCGGATTCCTCCATGGATTTCATCTGGCCCGATGCGGACAAGCAGACCTGGTCCTTTGGCGCCGGATTTGAGTTCGGCAACTACACCCTCGACTCGGTGTTTTCCTACTCCAAGACCGACGGAAAACGCCACATCGACGGCGAGAGCGAAAGCCTCAACCACAGCAACGCCAATCCCATGGACCCCACCAGTCCCGCACTGGCAAGCTTCAACGCGGAAGGCGAAGTGTGGAGCTACGGCATGACCTTAAGCTATCACTTCTAGAAAATCCTCCCGGACAGGAGCGGGCCATACCCGTTCCTGTCCCAGGTACTCCTTCTTTTCTCTGCAAGCATGGTGGCAAGAACTACTTATTCTTATTTTCTCTTCTCTTCTTTTTCTTGAACCATTCCTGTTCTCCGTAGAGTTTGTCTCCACACTCCGAACATAAACCGTGGCTGAACAGAGCATCCGTATGGGTTTCGATATATGTTTCAATCTGATTCCAATACCCTTTGTCATCCCTGACCTTTTTGCATTGAGAACAGATGGGAACCAATCCGCTCAATGTTTTGACCTTGGCCAGTGCTTCCGCAAGCTTATCTTTCTCTTTTTTCAACGCAGCTTCTGTCTGATGATGCCCTTCAATTTCCCTTCTCAGCTTCTCGTTTACGGTAGATAACTCATGGGTTCTTTCATCCACCATATCTTCCAAATGGTCCGCATGTTTTTTCAAATTCAGTGACATTGCATTAAACGCGCTTATCAATTCCGCCAGTTCTTTTCCTGCCGTGTGATGAATTTGCTCTCCGATATTCTTACTATTGTTCGCTACGGACAAGGCTTTCGTCCTGATCACTTCAACGGGTTCAACGATAATTCTGCGGGTTAATCTGTGTTGTATGATAAATATCATCAGGAGCACTGTTGTTAATACAACGGAAATAACGGCGGAAACGGCATTTACGTCTTTATATGCGGCTGCCAATGGTATTCGAATCGATATTGCGGATACGGTTTCGCCAAGTTCGCGTTTGAAGCTTCGCTCAAGTCCATATTGGAGAACCATTTCTTGCGGGGCGGCATCGGGAGTACTGTGGCAGCGAAGGCAGGTATCTCCCATAACTTCACCACGCCGTAACACATAAAAGCTGATCACACCGTCAAATGTCCTGGTGCCGCTTGCCATCTTTAACCCGGAGTCTGTGTTTAATTTTGTTATGAACTCAGACTCAAAGG
>JAAEMK010000848.1 GCA_024225635.1 Desulfobacteraceae bacterium
CTTTAGTTGGATAGGTGCGGTATTTGAAAGATTTTCTGGTCAACAAATCCATGATCATTTACCTTGGTTTTCACATCGAATCTTGGGGCAATATCAAGTACAAGGCTTTTAAGGCTTTTTGACACTATATCCGTCAATACCTTGCGTTGATATTTCACGCGAAACAACAAGGTGTAACTGAATACAATAAACATAATGACAACCTTTATCAATCTTATACTTCATGGAATATATGCTATATATAACGGAAGATAATGTCAACGATGAATACACCTATTCATCCCCCACCTTCACTTCGTTCAGGAAGGGAACTTCTCGGCGAGAAAGTTAAATTTGACACCCCACCCCATGATCTATAAAGTCAAAAAAAATATCCCGGCCCTGTCAGGTAATCTTTAACCGGATTGCAAGGGCCGGGGATCGATGTCACGTGGTTTCCATATACGGAACGATCAGGTCCTGGAAGCGCCTGTAATCGAAGGAATCCGCCAAGGGCCTCATGGCTGCGCACAATTCGGGATCACGCGCTTCAATCTCCTGGAGAATCGAGTTGATCTGTTGAATATCCAATATAGCCAGGGCATGTTTCAGTTCCCTGCGCAACGCCTTCGGAAGTAAGACCAGGCGCTGGAATGCCGGGTCTCTTTCGGCCGGGGGCGCCTCGCCTGACGGGAGCGTCTCCTCCGGGCCGTGCTCATAAATATATTGCACCGGGAGATGCCGTGCGATTGTCTTGAATAGCTGCTCCTCCCGGATCGGCTTCCCCAGAAAATCGTCGCAGCCGGCGGCCAGCACCGCTTCCTTCTCCTCCTCGAACACACTCGCCGAAACCGCGATGACCGGTGTTTTCCGCCCGGCCTCAAGTTTTTTGATCCGCCGGGTCGCCTCCATGCCGCCCATCACCGGCATCCGCATGTCCATCAGGACCAGATGGGGAAGCCCGCTGTGGAAACATCGCGGAAACGGCCGTTTTGGGCCCGGCCGCTTTGCCAGATGACCTTGTGTCCGCCCACGGGCCGCACCTTGACGTACCCCTGGATCTGGGCCCAGTGAAGTCCCAGCCTGCGGCACAGGGGATAGGCGACAAGCATGGCCGGGGGGGCAAGCGCCCAGGTGAAAAGGAATGTCGTGAAGATGGAGGGCGTAATTCTGGTGTAGGAAATATCGGCCGGGAACACCCCGGACATGGGGCCGCATACGAACCCCCAGTAGATGGGATAGAATGACAGGAAGAGCAGAACAAATAACAGGTACCGGCCCCAGGTTCGCAATTTGCGAAAATCCGGATCCCGGCCCATGAGAGAATACCCCACCCAATGGTAGGCCGATATGAGCAGATGGCCGGGCAACCATGCCAGCAGCTGGTGCAAGGAGATGCCGCCGATAAGATCGGAAAGGATGTAGCCCAGGGGAATGGCAATGAGGGCCGGATATCCGAACAGGACGGCACAGAGAAACACGAAAAGATCAAAAACCGACTCCAGGCTCTGGGCCCCGGGAACCAGCCATATGTTTCTGCCGACAAACCCTCCGCCCAGCATTAAGACAATGGTAAGGGCGATACTGACGATAAACCTGTTGTCCGGACGATAATACTCACGGGCGACACACCACCGGCCGTTGACGTAAAAGGTGAAACCGCCGAAGGCCGCAATGGCCAGCAGCAGGCCCAGAACGAACCCCACCGGCCCCAATATTTCCATGAAAGGCAGGGGAATACCGCTGAACAGAGCATCAATCCAGAGAATAAGCTTTTTGAACCCGTTATAAAGTGTATTCATTTTATCTCCATGTCCCATGGAAAAATCCCGAAATCCGGCGTGCTTACCAAGATGTGAAGGCTGAGAAATCCTTACGTCGCGAAATGCGGTGCTCTATTAGAGAAGCATGAATTCCCGTCAGGGTCAAGGGATTTCACGGGCAAGGCGAGACCGTGGAGGATCTCAGCCATTACGATATCATGCTTGTGGACGATATACCTGAAAACCTGCGCCTGCTGTCGCGAATCCTGGAGGCCCGGGGAGGCCCGGGGAGGCCGGGTCCGGGCGGCACTCTCCGGCCCCATAGCCCTTGAGGCAATCAGGCATCAACTCCCGGACCTGGTCATCCTGGATATTCGCATGCCGGATATGGACGGTTTCGAGGTCTGCCGCCGGCTCAAAGCTGATCCGGCCCTCCGGGAAATTCCCATCATCTTCATCAGTGCGCGACATGAACTGACCGATAAAGTAAAAGCATTTTCCATGGGAGGGGTGGATTACCTGGGCAAACCGCCTGGAGGAAAAGCTTGATATCCCTGCCAGCCGGAAGGCGGCCCTGGAAGCGGGCACTTCCCTGGAAGCCATACAAAAGTTCATGGAAGCCCGGAATATCATGCAAATGCTGTCGACCATTCAGGAATCGGGCTGCCGGGTTGCGGCCATTGTGGAAAATATGCTCAGTTTTGCCCGAAAGAGCGACGCCCAGGTATCATCCCACAGTCTGTCCCGGCTTCTGGACAAGACCCTGGAACTTGCGGCCACGGAGTATGACCTGAAAAAGCGGTATGATTTCAAGAAAATCGAGATCAGAAAAGAGTATGAAGAGGAAGCCCAGCCCCATACAGGATCTCCCATCTCCCCGGTCAAAGGTATCTATCTATGAATCAATGATTCCCTCCTGCTTCAACCTTTTATCAAATATAATAATTCTGAACAGGAGTTGCGTTATGGGATGAAAAATCATATCGTTATATCCGAATAATGGCTCTGTTTCCAAGGGAGAAAGATATGAAAAGAATCATACTCGGAATACTGATTCTTTCCGCATTTACCGCTTCAGCGGTATTTGCTGAGGATCCGGATAACATACTGGTAGTTCGAGGTGATGGTTTTTATCCACCCTATGAAATGGAGACAGATGATTCTCAACTTACAGGCATTCATATTGATATGGTAAATGCGGTTGCTGAAAAGCTGAATTTGAAAATTCAAATTAACAGCGTTCCCTGGAAAAGAGCTATTCACATGATGAAAAAAGGAAAGGCGGACGCTATCACATATCTGTCAAAAACCGATACAAGGAAAGAATTCGCCTGTTTTTTTGACGGTAACATTCTAAGCACGGTAACAAACGGATTCTTTGTCCTGAAGAGCAGAGAACATGAATTTCAATACAACGGTGATTTAAAACCACTTCGGAAGTATACAATAGGCATGATACGCGGTTACGACTACGGAAACCTGTTTGAACAGGCAACTTATCTGCGAAAAGATGATGGTGCCAAGCATCCGTCTCAGTTACTGTTCAAATTTATAAAACGGCGCTTTGACATAGGGATCGGAAGCACGGTCTCCATACGGTATTTTGCAAAAAAAGAAGGAGTAAGTGACGAAATAATTTTTTTAAAGCCGTATTTAACAAGCATACCGTGTTATATCGCATTTTCAAAAATCAGAAACCATGAACATCTCGGCAGGCGTTTTGCCGATGAAATGGAATCTTTCAAAAGATCTTCACAATATCGGGAAATATTAAAAAAATACGGTGTCGAACAGAACGACTGAATTTACCCGGCCCCATTCAGGATTTCCCGGGTCTCCCGGCGTCCGGGACTCACCATAAAATTAATTTAAATGCAGGATTGAATATCGGGGTAAAAAGAGTTAGCTTTTTGTCAGGAACAAGGATTCTAAAACAGGAGGTACAGCATGGGTTTGAAAAATAAAAAACTTCTGAACCGTTCGTCCAGGGATCGCAGAAAGGCGGATCACCCCGAAAAATTCACAGTTGAAAGAAGAGTTGCCACAGAGAAGCGGAAAGACTGGCAGCGGGTTGCCGGTTGGACAAGTTCGCACAAACCCGTGAATACGGTGGATCTGTCTAAAATCAGTATCCTGGCCCCCTGACAGCATCTATTTTTTGTTTATTGAACGTAAAAACTCGCCATTCTCTCTTCCGGGCCGGAGAGAATGGCGAGTTTATAACGTATACGGGAATGATATCAGGAGTTATAGTGCCGGTCAAATGACGTGATGCCAACCTTACCCTATAATAATAAGTAGCGGTATCAATTGGTCTGACCGGAACTATAATCATCATCTTCGTCGTCGTCGTCGTCGTCATCGTCATTACCATTATCGATGACCGGCTGTTCCTCAGCAGATTTTTTAAAGGATAGCAGCGCCCAATTGGAAGAATTGCCTCGCCGTTTCATCGTAATTGAGTAACTATTGCCGCTAACCGGTTCAAGGGCGGTAATCGTCAGCACTCCGTTAATCAGGTCAAGCTGGGAACTCGGAGTCTGTCCGGAGGCTTGGGAATCCGAATCATCATCCTGGTCGGGAGTTTCAATGTCGAAATAGGCGGAGACATCAACCAGCTTGAGTTCTCCCAGCAAAGTCGTAACAAACGCCTTTCCATCGGAAACCGTAACTTCGGTCGCGTCCGTGATTTCAAAAACAACATCCACCGGCTCCAGTTCATTTGATTCCGCAACCTTGAACAGCTGAAGCTCACCATTGGCATACAGAGCGTACCCGTCATCGACATATACCGAATTCGCCATGGCTGTTTGTCCAAAACCGATCAAAATTGCCATTACCATCAATGCTACCGAGAAAAATTGCTTTTTCATCATTTACCTCTTTTTAAAATAATTGTTTCCATATTATTTTTCTCCGCCACTGGGTGTAAACGCTCCGCAAAGGCCATACCATAGTGTTATCCAAAAACAATTTTAAGAAGAAATCTCTGGGTTCATGGGGTACGGCCCATTTTTAATTTAAACCCGTTCCACCGGATTGACATCATTATCGCCCAATCGATCTGTTTTATAAAAGCATAATGATTAAATCTCGCCACCACTTAGCGAAATATCAAACATGCCGGTTCTTTATTTTTTTCACAGCTGTTGCATTCTTAACTCAATCAACGTATCTTTTATCTGGGTTATGCTTCTGGTTTTCATTCTCCCCTTTTCTCTAAATTGATTTTAATCATTCAATAATAAAAATCACAGGGTGACTGTTATGGCGAACAGATTTTTTCACTACATGATTGTGTTATGTGTTTTTATTTTTGCCGCCTGCGATTCGGAAGATCAAGAAAAAACGCCTCAACCACCGGCAAAGGACCACACCGGATTGATACAGCCCGAGCATGCGTTGAGCTATCTGGGTGCATTCAGACTCCCGGATGAGCGGGGAGAAGATCCCGCCGCCAAGTGGAACGGAGGCGGGCGCGGCATGACCTACTATCCCAAGGGTGACTCCCATGGCCCGGATGACGGATATCCAGGTTCACTTTTCAGCATAAGCCATACCTATGCAAATCATGTGTCTGAATTCTCCATCCCGGCGCCGGTTGTCTCGGACACCAAAGATCTGGATGACCTGCCCCAGGCAACTACCCTGCAACCTTTTTCAGACATCACCGAAGGCAGGCAGACCCTTGGGCTAACCGGCACGACCCTTGTGGATATCCAGTATTATCCAAAGCAGGGTTCCCAATCCACGGATAAGCTTTACTGGACCTTATATGAATATTACCTGCCCCAGTTTGAAGATCCCTATCACGGGTGGGCGGAACTTGATCTGTCCGCCCCGCAAAGCCAGGGGCTCTGGCGCCTTGGTGATTTCCCCTCCTCCGCCACAAGCAAGTACCTGTTTGACGTACCCGGCCCCTGGGCGGATACTTTTACGCCGGGTAAATACCTTGCGGGGGGCAGGTTCAGGTCTCCCAATAACGGAAGCTGTGGACCTGCGCTATATGTGTTTGGTCCGTGGAATGATGGGAATCCGCCTTCTGACGGAAGCTCCCTCGATGCGGTGGAACTGCTGAAATACGGGACTGAAACCAATGTCCGGGGATTCACCCACAATGATGACTGGGTAGATGGCGCCTGGCTGACGGTCGGGGAAAAATCGGCTGTCATGATTGCAGGCAAAAGGGGCCTGCGAACCAAAGACAGCAATCTTGAGACCTATGGCGGACCTCAGCCGGATGATTACTCAAAATACAAAGGATATCATGCATGTCCCGATTACGGCGCCATGCTGTTCTATGATCCCGTACTGCTCTCATATGTCGCCCAAGGGGATCTTTCTCCGGGCGAAGTGCAGCCCTATGCCGTTTTGAATGTGCAGGACATCCTGTTTACAACCAATATGGATCTTTCCGTCCAAAGCATCAGAACCCGTGGGAAATCCCTGGCAGGTGTCGGCTATGACAGGGATAACAACCTTCTCTATGTCCTGGAAAAAAATGTTGAAGGGTACTATTCCCCCGGAAAACCTATCGTCCATGTTTTCAAAGTCCGGGACTCCGACGAACCGGCTGACCTGGTCCCCCCGTCACCCCCGGTCAACCTTTCCGCCTCGTCCGTTACTTCCGATGAAGTAACTTTTACCTGGGACCCGGTAACGGACAATCACCACTTATCGGGCTACATCATCCACCGCAACGGCTTTCCCATTGATACCTCAGTAACAACGTCTTACACGGATGACAGGGTAAACCCGGGTAACACATATGATTACACCGTGGTCGCATGGGATGCTCGGGATAACCGAAGTCTTCCAAGCGCCCCTTTATCCGTGGCGACCCTTTCCGGCACCGACTCCCGAATCCCCCTGATTACCGATATATACCTCACGGATATTACGGAAAGCAGTGCCGTTGTTCACTGGAAAACAGATGAACCCGCAAACGGCAAAATTGATTATGGCGCCCAATATCATGTCGATAAAGAAGTCAGTGATCCCGGATTCACAACAACCCATGCCCTCACGCTGACGGATTTGACCGATGCTCCGTCCTACGGCTTGTATGTGTACGCCATCACCTGCACGGATGAATCGGGGAACGTCAATGAATATCCAAAAAAATCGTTCAAGACGGCAAAAGCAAGCGCAGATAATCAGACGCCGGTGTTATCCGGTATTGGTGCAAAACGCATTTCAGCCGATTCCCTGATTCAATTCACCATCCAGGCAACGGATCATGATCATGGTGACACCCTTGTTTACTTGGCCGAAAACCTGCCGGAAAGCGCGGCCTTTGACAACGGCACCGGCCTGTTCCAATGGCTCCCGGACAGCAGTGACGCCGGGATTCACAGGGTCCTGTTTTCAGTCTCGGATGGTGACCAGACCGACAGTGAAGAGGTGGCGATCATTGTTGAATAACACCGTCTGCCCTGCTGATAAGCCTCATCATCGGCAGGGCGTACCCCCCCAGGCATGCCTGCTACAGGTAAGGACTTTTTTCGCCGTGGCTCGTTACCATCACGGACTTTTTGGCACGGGTGGCCGCGACAAACAGAAGAGAACGCTCCCTGGCTTCAAACATCTGTCTAACAGCGGGATCTTTTGAATAAAGTTCCCGTACGCCCAGGGGAACAACCCCTTTATTGATGCCGCACAGGATAACCCGGTCAAATTCCAGCCCCTTAACCCGGTGCATGGTGGCCATGCGCACACCGCCATGGGAGGCATCTTCCGGGTCGAATCCGGTCAACCTGTGAACCGGTATCCCCTTTGCTTTGAGCAACGTCTCGTACTGATCGAGCTGGCTCTTTTTTCTGGCAACGATACAGGTGGACCGATAGGGTTCATCGTTATTCCGGATATCCTTTAAATGGGCGGATATGGCCTCCATTTCTTCGTTCAGGGAGTCGTAGTGCCCCACCATGGGTTCCACACCATGGAGCAATGAGATATACCCATCCATGGCATCACTCCCTCCATCCAGGTTATCCACGGAAACGCCATCCATCAGGACGGCCGCCCATTTCCGGGTCTCTTCCGTGGTGCGATAGTTGATCCTGAGTTTCCGGCTTCGCCCCACTACCTTGATGCCGCATTGTCCCAGTACCACTTTTCTGTCGTAGATCCGCTGGTGGGCATCCCCCACAATGAGCATGTCGTTGGGGCTTTCAGGCACCATCTTTCGCAAAAGCCTGAAGGCCTGGATGCCTATATCCTGGGCTTCATCCACGATAACGGAGGTATAAGGCAGGGAGATGCGCCGCTCCTGGATCAGCCTGCGGGCATCCACCATGGCATCGCTCCGTTCCCGAAACCCATTTTCCGCCATCACCATTTGATACTCTTCAAACACCGGCCATACGGCTTTCCTGCCTGTCAAACTGAGGCGCACACCACGACCGGTTCTCGGCGCCTTCATGTATTGTGAAAACCCGGTGATCTCCTGGGGCTGGATGATCCGATCCCATTCCTGCTTGTAGAAGGAATCCGGCAGCATGGGCCTATCCGGCTTCACGGTCAGGGCTGTCTCCCACAGCGGCCTGATCTTTTCCCCATAAACTATCTCCTTGTCGTATCCATTGTTCCGAAGAAAGGAAACAACCCATTTATCAAGATTGACCACCTCAACCCGGTTCATCAGACCGGGGGAAAGAATTTTCCTCAAGTTCTCCTTGATGTCCGTGGCAAGGTTCCGGGTAAAGGTGGTAAACAGAATTTTTTCTTCCGGCCCAATACGCTCCGCCAGCCATTTCGCCCGGTGAATGGCCACCACGGTCTTCCCGGTGCCCGCCCCCCCAAGGACCCGGACCGGGCCGTTCCAGTCCTTTTCCACCAGCTTTCTCTGGGCCGGATGAAGAAACACCCGCCACTTTTCCAAGGGCGCATCGAGCATCTTCATGAGCTCCGCTTCCGAAGGCGCCACCTGAAACTGCTGTTTTGAGATGGGGTGGGACAAGGCTTTGGTATAGTCTTCGGTGTCCACCGCCTGTTCAAAACCGCCTCCGCAGTCGGCAAGGATTCCAATGACATCTTCAAGGCTTTCTCCCTGGGCCAGCCAGCTCAATGCCGCAAAGACATTGGAGGGAAAGGCCTCGCTCAATTTCCGAAGATCCTTGTCGGTCATAATGCCGCGAACCATGGGCAGCTGCTTCTCCGGCACACCAAGCCCGAGCAGCTCCCGGTCCCGGATGGAGGAAAACAGGGAAAGCTCCTCCCGGTAAGACGGCCCGGACGTCACAACCTCTTCGCTCACCTGGTAGACCTGCAAGGCTCCCAGGAACGGGTTGACGTCGCACACACGGTTCTTAGCCCACTTGTACGCCTCATCATGGCCCGCCACCCACAGGAGCAGGTAGAGATTCCCCTTGGGCGATTTGTAAACAATGCCCCGGTAATTCCTATCGATGCGCACCGACCTCAGGTTCTTGTCCTTGACGCCACTCAAGGTTTCATAGTTGATCCCCGTTGACCTGGGGTTTGTTCGAAACTTGTTCACAAAATTCATCACCTTTACCTGTTGGCTTTTAGGAAGCCGCGAAAAAGAGGTAAAAAAACCGGCAGAGACTGCAACATCAATGTTGTCCATGGCCATAATTATCTCCTTTTTATCAAGTAATTGACGCCGTACAGCGTAAAACCGTCAGGTCACGGGGTCTTTAAACTTTTCAGCCGTGGCCACAAACTTTTCCCGGATCGCCACAAAAGCGTCCACGATGTCGGGATCAAAATGCTTTCCCCGCTGGGCACGGATCATGTCAACAGCCTTTTCATGGGAAAACGCCTGTTTATAGACCCGGACACTGAGCAAAGCGTCGTAGACATCGGCCAAAGCCATCAACCGTGCTGACAGAGGAATCTCATCCCCGGAAAGCCCCTTTGGATACCCGCTGCCGTCCCATTTCTCATGGTGAAACCAGGCGATCTCCTTTGCGATGTTCAGGAAAGAGTCAAACCCCAGCCGTTGAACCGCCACATCCAGGGCCCGGGCCCCAAGCTCCGCATGCTTCTTCATGATCTCGAACTCCCCATGGGTCAGCCGGTCCGGCTTGAGCAGAATGGCGTCCCGGATACCCACCTTTCCGATATCATGAAGAGGGGCCGATTTATAAAGGGTTTGGATCACGGCATCCGGCAAAACCGCCCTGTAGGGCTCTTTCTTCCCAAGCTCCTCCGCTAGAAGTTTCACATAGGTTCGTGTCCGCTCGATATGGGCTCCCGTGTCAGGGTCCCGCACCTCGGCCAGAGCCGCAAGGGAGACGATGGTGGCGTCCTGGGTCTGGGCAAGCTGAACCGTCCTCTCATCAACAAGCTTTTCAAGATGCTCGTTAAGATGCCGCAGCCGCTTTTCCGTGACCCGCAGATCCGTGATATCACTGCCGGCAAATATGGCGGAAAAATCCCCGGCAAACCGGGAGATAATATACCTCAAATACCGGCGGTCGATCACCACCTCCTCCATGGCCTGCCCGGCCCGGGCCTCTCTTCCCACATACTCCCCGAACCCCCTGGGCAGAATATCCTCCGGGTCCAAAGCCCCGGCAACGGATTCCACCAGATTCAAGGCGGCGGGGTTGGCATACAGCACCTCCCCCTCCTCCCCCACCTTGACCAGAGGGTTGGGGTTGGTTTCAGGAAACCGCGCAAGGACCTGCTCCTGGCGCACATATTCCGACTTCAAAAGCTCGTCATGCTCTTTTTCATAAAAGAACGATCCCAAAAGGTACATGACAAACCACAGGAATCCCGGCACCACCACCATCATTCCCAGCCAGGAAAAGGTGATCAGATTCATGCCCCCGGCCCCGAATAAAAAGGGAACCAACAACACCAGGAAAGCGACCCCCGCAACCACCGGCGCATTGGCAAAAAACACCCGATGGTCCCCGAACCTGCTCCGATCCGTTACAAAACTTTTGACCATGCGGGAAAGCATCAGCTCGCAATAGGTATAGTCCAGCTCCAGCATACCGGACGCCGGGGAAAACCGGATATCGCAGCAGAACCTGTGAAGCCCTTGTTCAGAAAGCATGCACCCGGCCATGCTCTTTCTTTTACAGGAATCGCACCGGCAGGGACAGGAGACCCCGGCAAACAGCAATCCCGCCACATGACGATATAGAAGCAGGGCCTTGAGGATCTGGTCGTAATCCAGGCTGGTGTTGAGCCGCATCTCCCTGATCCCCATTTCTTTCAAAAAAACGGCCAGATCATTGGTCCCGGGAAACCGGTAGAACCTGTCCCCACCCTTCCCGGATACGGTATATCCCGTGTCCGTGTCCGGTTCAGGTTCCAGGGTCAACCTGAGCCACCGTTGCCGTTTGGCCACAAGCTCGGGGAATATCTGTTTTTCCAGATGAAGGGTCAAGGGCCTTGCCGCCAGAACAAATTTCCTGAACCGCAATCCAAGCCATAAAAGGGTTACCATGCCCACCAGGGAATTGAACCCCAGGCATACCTTTCCCAAGGTTCCGCAGGGCGTCTCCGCCACCTTTTCGCTGATCAGCATCTTCTTTCTGCTGTCAAGAAAATCTAAGAATTTCATCTTTCCCCCGAAGGTGCTTATATCATGGGGTTACCGGGAGTAGGAACGTTCGTGGATTGTCTGCCGGGTATCCATGGATATTAACACTTGGGAAAGGAGTTCTCAAGGATGAGATTCACTCAATATGCCTGCACTCAAATAACAACTCACCTTTTTCAAGGGATGAATCCGGGTAATAGTCTACCAGGCTGATTCTGGCATGTTTTGGAGGTCTTTCCGATGTGTGAGTGGTGTCACTTAAAGCATGCATGAACAATTTGCTTGCTTTGTCTTTTATCGCAACCTGAAAATTATTAATAAAGACTCGCCCATTAATCGTTTGCACGCCATGGGTCATGACCCAGAATTCATAATCCTCCGTTTGGCTGACCAGAATCATGCCGCCGGGCTTGTGCTTTAATTCTTTCAGGATTACCTCAACGGATTTGACCGCATGATCAATACCATCAAAATCCATGAACGAGATATTGCATTGTAACTTCAGAGGAATAATCGATTTGCCTTTCTCTTCAGCATATGAAGAAAGAGACGTAAAAACTAAAAACAAGCAAATCAGGCAGCTTAATCTGAACATTTCATATCTTCCCTTAGATAGGTTTTAAATTCTGAAAGGGTCATCCGTTCACTTTGGCTGGCACAGTAACGATAACCGGCGTTTAAGAGCTTATTCTTAAAAGATAAAGATAAGGTGAATCCGCCAACTATCATCAGCATAAAAAAGAAAATTAGAAAACGGTTGGCCCACTTTTTTGCAGTACCTTGCCATTGAAACAGAGACAATATATGAGTTACAGGTACAACAATCATCATGGTATAAAAACCAATAAGATTTTGAAAAGTTATACTTTCAGCGCTGCCAATTATTTGTTGATCAATAGTGTTCCACTGAGTAAAAACATAATAACAGGCACCCAGCGCAGCAACATCAAAGAACCCAAGTATTATATGTGCAGTAGTATTATTCATCACTTAATAAAAAATACCTTTACCGACTAATTGGCCATTAAAAATTTGCCATTTCAGTCGTCGTTCAACCTGATTTAGTTGTCGTCCCAATTCACCTACTGAATTGTCATAAGCATCATCAAGAGCTTTTATAAGAGCTTTGGTGACACCAAATTGCCGATCCAATTCTTCAAGCGCCAATGCTGCTGCAAAGCCAACCACAATAGCTACAACGATTGGCCCTGCGGCCAATGTTGTGAGTGTTGCTGTAGTTGTTGCAGCTAAAGAGGCAATAGCCGATGCAGCGCCTACTTTAACCAGATCGGTTGCGGTGCTGCCTATTAACTGGGTCATTGTTTGCTGATCACTGAGGATATGGTTCAGTACATTTACCGGAACAACCAAAAAAATAGTCAAACGCGCACCGGACATAATTGAACGGTTAACCCCCATTTTTCCGATAGCCATATCGACGACCTTGGGATTATTTGCGAGGTAACGTGTAGCCGTGAATATGGAACGGGTACCCGAATATCCTTTAAAAATAACATATTGTTTTCCATTCGTTGTTTTTAAAATGACCCTGCCGTCAATGCCAAGATCTTTTATTAGTTTTATTACTACATGGACATCAAGTGTTGTCGCGGTATGATTAGCGGCCAAACGGGCTGTTTTTCCAACTACCTGCCCGATTTTTTCACCTGTAGTCTGCTCCCAGGCTTTAATTAGATCTGAAACAGGAAAAACATCAATTACTTGCGTGTTTTGTTTGATCTGGTTTTGAATAAAAATAGAGTTTGACATGTTACGCTCCTTTATTTTTAGTACGATTAAATCTGGGGTGTCTAAAATAGGTTTTTTCGGCCTAAATTTTTTGAACTATATTTGGGCCTGTAATTGCTACGAGATAATAGCTAAAATTGCGGTACATTATTGGGATCATGAAAAGCAAACTCAAATTCTTCTTTTCCGAA
>JAAEMK010000849.1 GCA_024225635.1 Desulfobacteraceae bacterium
AAGCACGGTATACCGATTGATGGCTGGTAATTGTCCGTCATCGGTTGAGGTTGGGAGTAAGTCACCACATAACCAAGCGCGTCAACGGGACCGCTTTGTTCCGCTGCCGCTCCACAAATCGGCCCGTTACGCCAGCGTTATCTGCATTAGGTGTTCTATGGAGATCAGTTTGGACGAGAAAGTAAAGCGGTGGGTAGAGAAAGAAGGGTACCCATTAGAATTTTCAACTGCCCACAAGTTTAAGAAAAGAAGGTTCTCCGTTGAGCAGAGTTATTTTGCAAAAGATGAAAATGGCAAAGCCCGAGAGGTTGATGTTCTAGCAACTGCCAATGTTCCAATCGGCCGCTCTTTTCTCCGAATTAAGCATGTAGTTGAATGCAAATGGAGTAAAGACAAACCTTGGGTGTTATTTAAAGACGAAAAACGTTTTGCCACTTCCGCTTTGGCAGCTCAGCTTATCTCTTCATCGGCTGGCCAAGCGATAGCTTGGGCCGCCGCTGGCAATGAGGAATTTAAAGAGCTGGGCATGTTTAAGGGGGAGGGATTTTCTTTTTCAGGGCGACAAGCCTTTTCAAAAGGTAATGACCTTTTTTACCAAGCTGTTCAGGGGGTTGTATCCAACTGCCTAAATATTACTAGGTTTTATGACGAGTACGAATTTGCGCCAGAAGATCATATGCTGGCAGTCATCACTCTTCCATTAATTGTGATTGAGGGAGGTCTTCACGAAGCTACATATGCTCCTGAAAGCGACGAATTACAACTGAATAGTATTAATCATGCTCGATTGCGCTGGAAAGGAAATGAAAGGCGGCAATTGAATACGGTAATTGACGTAGTAACATCAGATTACCTTGATACTTTCCTTGATACTTTCCTTGATACCCGTGAAAAAGAGTTAGAGGTTCTCGTTAGTTGCTTCGGAGAAGCCTTACAGCAACTGATTAAGTGTTTCCAAGAAAAAACTGAGAAATATTTAGTAGTTAGAGAAGGTGCTAGGGGTATTTCTGGTAGGCCAAACTTATTACGGAAGCTTAGCAAGCTATCAACACCTAACAAAAAGCTGCAAACGGACGCATCTGACGATGCGCCGTTCAGCTAGGCGTTATACCCAAGGATTAAGCAATGAGTTCGTACGGAACGTTGATCTTCTTCTGTGGGAAGATGGGAGCCGGCAAAAGCACCCTGTCTGGCAAAATCGCTCGTGAGCGGGGAGCCGTGCTTATTTCAGAGGATGAATGGCTGGCCGCTCTGTTCCCCGGCGAGATCAATGATTTCAATGATTACATTCGTTACTCATCTCGGCTCAAGCCAGTGCTGAAATCACACGTCGAGCAAGTGCTCTTGGCTGGCACCTCTGTGGTCCTGGACTTTCCTGGCAACACCCGCAAGCAAAGAGCCTGGTTCAAGGATATCTACTCGCAACACGGCATACCTCATGAGCTGTACTATTTGTCGGTAGACGATGAAGTTTGTTTAAAACAGCTGAAACAGCGACAGAAAGAACAACCTGAACGAGCACAGTTCGACACGGAGGAGGTCTTTAGAATGGTGACGGGTTACTTTGAACCGCCTGAAGAGTCGGAGGCATTCAACCTCCAGATTGTTACGGGCTAGTCCGCATAACGAGTGACTGCTGCAGGATCCAACTGCGTCGGCGCTCCGTTTCTATCCAGACAGACCTGGAAATGCCAGCGTGGCGGCTCTGGTTTGAGCCGCCACGCCATTACCCGCTCCTCTCAATCAATCAGACCCATTTTGGCCATCTGGAATGGGAGGAACTTCCTTTCGTTAACCAAAGTCACAACATCGAGCTCATTAATGAGGCTGGGGTTCAAATACCTGTAAGTCCACCGATAATCGAACCCGTTTTCTGCCGCCTCATAGCGATCCAACAAGATACGGACATGCCCAATGCCGGCCATACGGATCGCCATGTAACAGAGAGCGCAAGGCTCTCCTGAAGCAATCAACGTCGCCCCTTTCAAAGAGACGCTATTTTCATTCCGTGAAGCGTCCCTTATCGCCTGTATTTCTGCGTGTGCGGTACAATCCAGATGGTCGGCAACCTGATTTACCCCCTTGCCGACAACGTCTCCATCTTGATTGACGATCACAGCGGAAAACGGCAAACCACCGGCTTTTACATTGCTAATAGCCAGATCAATGGCGCTTTCGCCACAGGTTGCCAGACGCTCTTCATCAATTCGGTCACGCATCGGTGACCTCATTTCTTGACGATAACGCCGGGGCTGAAAGGCTCAGCTCTGAAGCAAGGCTCTCGGCTCGAGCTTTGGCGTTGGCGACTGACACGCGGTGCCGCTCGTCGCCAAATTCCTGATATTCAGCGGTGACTTCGTAAATGGTGTCCACCCCGAGGTATTTGCTCAACGTTCTGAGGTGCGGCACCAGGTGGCCAGACTCTTCTCTTATTCCGCCTTTTTCAAAGCCAAACTCTCCGCTGGAGGTCACGATGATCAATGTCTTACCGGAGAGCAGAGGCTGCAGCGGGAAGTCCCCTCGTTCGAGATCGAAATCAAACGTTTTGCCGATACGTACGATCTGATCGAACCAGGCTTTTAGCTGAGCCGGCATACCGTAGTTGTACATGGGTGAGGAGATCACAATAACGTCGGCTGCTGAGACCTCAGCGATAAGTGTATCAGAGAGTGCCAGTGTCTCCTGCTGCGCCGGGGTCCTATCTTGCTCCGGGGTAAACACCGCGCCAATCCAATCCTGAGTGATGAAAGCGGGTGGGTTCACGCCAACATCACGATAGATATATTCATCCTCAGGCCGGTTCTGTTTCCAGGTATCAATGAATCGGCGGGCGACATTTTTCGAGATGGAATCGTGATCCGGGTTCGGGTTTGTCGCGGCTCTGACGCTTGAATCAATGTGTAATAGTGTGCTCATGTTCATTTCCTTGGCTGATTGATGACAGGAGCTAGTTTGTGGCGCTGGATGGACTTGCACAAACGGAAAAATTACACTTGCAGATGAATTAAACTCATCCAAACGTTCATGAACTCGTGATTGACCTGGAGATTCACATTGCAGGTGTCATTACAGGCGCTGAAAGCCTTTGAGTCGGCTGCCCGCCGGGGTAGTTTCAAGTTGGCGGCAGAAGAACTTTCGCTGACGCCGACAGCCATCTCACACCATATTGGCAACCTGGAAAACCGATTGAATGTGAGCCTGTTTCATCGGCAAGGAAGACGGATATCCTTGACGGGAACGGGTATCCGATTAGCCAAAGCGACCTCGGAAGGGTTTCGGAAAATCGACAGCGCTTTGGAAGAGGTGGTGAAGGCAGGCAATACAGTCAGGGTGACGACGACATCATCCTTGGCAGCGATGGTGCTGATCCCTTCCCAGCACGATTTCGAACAAGCCAACCCCGAGATTTCTGTGGAAATATCGACCGGCGAGTCGGTCGACAGCCAATCCTACATCATTCCCATTCGATTCGGGGATGTCTCAGTTGCTGAGCCTTCTGATGTCATTCGATTTGAGTCATTCAATGTATTTGGTGCCTATGGAATGACGCCTCCCTCCTGGGAAAATGCCCCTTTAACCCTTTTTACCACGGAGTGGAAAAACCAAGCGTTACCGGCCCCTCCCCTCGCCGATTGGTTAGAAAAAAATGGACTGCAGGGGGCAAATATCCAACTCAAAACGTTTGATCAGGAGCTTTTCGGGATCCAACAGGCTATGGCAGGCAACGGGCTGGTGTTCTGCTCTACAACGCTCGTCGAACGGCTGTTGAAGGCCAACGTTCTGCAGCACTTCGACACGCAATCGGTAACATCAGATTTGTGCTATTACGTTCCAGGTAGGGATAGCTTCGAAACGAGGAGTGCGGCCAAATTCCTGAATTGGATCGAAGATATCCTGAACCAGTAATACATACAGTCATTTTCATTTTTCATGGACATCAGCCCAATAAAAACCGGAGAACGCCAATGACCGCCTACGTGATCGGCAACATCACCGTAAAAGACCCCGAGAAATGGGCAGAATACCGCAGCCTTGTTCCGGAAACGCTGGTTCCCTGGGATGGGGAGCTGGTGCTTCGGGGTACACGGGCAAAGGTGCTGAGTGGGCAATACCGGCACACCGATACGGTGGTTATCCGCTTTCCCAATGCGGATTCCGCCACCGATTGGCACAATTCCCCTGCCTATCAGGCATTGGTGCCGTTACGCACCCAGGCAGCGGATGTGGATCTGGTGACTTTCGAGGCCGATTAATAACTACTGCCACC
>JAAEMK010000850.1 GCA_024225635.1 Desulfobacteraceae bacterium
ATTTCCCCCAAGTTTGAGCACTAGTGTAGTAAGCATACAAAGTTTCAGAGCTCTAGCTCTTCCCGCGAGCGAGATAAGGGGGGGGGGGACAGACGCACGCACGTACGTACGTACGTACACAGCCTCTAGTACTGTATTTCGCCTCGGCCTGAGGGCCGGGCGAAAAAACGAGAAGTTTCAACTTCCGTCGGCGACACTAGTGGACGCAGTTTCATCCGAATAGACGGAATATTAACAGGCGCATATTGGCGAGAAGCGCCGGGAAGATTTCCCAACTCGATCACATCGGAACCGGCGAACTCCGCAGCTTCCGAATTTCTCGACGGTGGTGATGTTGGCGGAGATAGCTTTTCATTGTCCCGTTGAAGCAAATCGTCGTTTTGATGTTGCGCTGCACCTCGTCGCCTTCGCTGTCGTCTCGTCCAAATCGCTCTGCCGCAACAGGCCATTAAGAGACGTTCTGTGAGAGAAGTGAGATTTTTTTGGATAACCTATCGGGTCGACCTCTTCGATTTCGCTGAAATTTACATATGTTGTAGGGGTATATGGGTGGACCTCCTTCCAAGAATTTTTTTCTCCTACCTGCCCCCCCTCGGGAGGGAGGGACCTTCAAAGTTTGAAAATGCCCTACTTTGCTCAAGACGCTAATTACAAAGATACGAAAGCGACTCAAATTTCTTTTCTATCCTATCCGACGCAGTTTTTAACGGCGCATCCGATGGTGATTTCCGATTTCCGATCAGGTGCACTTTTTGGGCACTTTTCGGACATTTAAAAAAAAATTGCGTTTCCGAAAAT
>JAAEMK010000851.1 GCA_024225635.1 Desulfobacteraceae bacterium
TACATCCAAAAACAGGAAGCCGCAGATAAAAGGATGGAACAATTGGATTTATTTTAGCCACCTTTAGGTGGCTCATGCTTTTATGACCGCTTTGAGCGGTTCCCAATACAAGCCTCCGGCTTTGCCGGAGGTCGTTGACTCAAGAGAGACAGCCCTTTTTTATCGGGTGGTCTTTCCTTTTTAAAGGGAAAGACCTCAAACTTCTATTAATCAAAGGAGGTTTATCATGAAGTTTAGAAACCTGGTTATTCTATTAGCCGTCATCGCCATATCGATTCCTGCATGGGCCGGTCCCATGGGCCCCCATATGGAACGAATGGTAAAGATGGGAAAAGGCAACTTTGCGGGCGGAAAATTCGCCAGAACCTTTGAGCGTGCAGTACAGGGAAAGGCGGAGGTTTTCGCCCACTTATTTATCGATGCGGATCAAGCATCGATCCCGGTCCTCAGGGCCCTGGGCGTTGAAATCAATACAGTGACCCAAAGCGGAGTCATGACGGCCGTCGCTCCGGTGAAAAAGCTTAATGCCATTGCGGCCACGGCGGGTGTCAGAAGCCTTTCTGCCGGACATTCGGTGAAGAAATTCATGGACCGAAGCGCCGGTCCGGGCGGTGTCAACTTGCCGGACACCGCTTATCCCCGGCCTGGAAACACCGGCTCCGGGGTGATAGTGGGTGTCATCGACACCGGAATCGACGTCGAGCATCCGGATTTTATCGATTCAGGCGGCAATACGAGGATTATCGCCATATGGGATCATACCCTCGATCCGGTGGATGTGGGCGGCGCAGCAAGCAATCCGGCCGGTTTCACCTATGGCACGGAATGGCCCCGAACCCTGATTCAGCAGGGATACTCCTCCTGTCTTCACCGCGACAAGGACGGACACGGAACCCATGTAGCGGGAACTGCCGCCGGGAACGGTTCCGGGGCAAGTTATGGGGGACCTTACGTGGGGCTTGCGCCCGGGGCGGAACTCCTCATTGTCAAATTCGATTTTGATAATGAAAAGGACCGGAATACCGACACAGCGATTCTGGACAGCATCAACTGGATATATCAGAAAGCCGCCGCAGAGGGAAAGCCCTGCGTCATTAACATGAGCCTGGGCAGCGATTACGGGCCCCACGACGGCTCCACCGCTGAGGAGCGTGGCATCGACGATCTTACCGGGGAGAACAAAATCATCTGCATCTCGGCCGGAAACGGTGGAAGGTCCTATGACGGGGTCGCCTTCAACACCTGGGGAGGCCCCATTCACGGCAGCGGAAACATGAACACGAACTACGATATAGTGCTCGCAACCAGCCCTGATTACACTCCGGATGATCCGGGGGACCCGGATGATTATATCTTTTTTTCCGCCTGGTACTCCGGATCAGACAAATGCCGCGTACAGATCACCACTCCCTCGGGAGTGAAATATCCCCCTAACTTCAAAGGCCAATACAATAGACTTTGGAAAACCGACGGCATACAGGGCGGGATATCAACACCAGAGGGGACCATCTATGTGGAAAACATGGCGGGTGACGGGACATTCTGGGAAACAGATAACGGGGACAACAGTCTCTACGTGGAGATTTCGGACTACTTCGACGTCAACCCCTCCCCCGGAGATTGGGTCATAGAGATTATACCCATTAAGGGGAACGGCGGTTACCATGCCTGGCACGGGCACAGCGAAAGCATGAGAAAGTCTTATTTCTGGTATGACAGCGGAACCGCGAACCATACCTGGGGGGATTATTCCGATCCGTCCTTGTCGGACAACCTTATGACCATAGGGAAACCGGCCACCGCGTTCTCCGCCATTTCCGTGGGGGCGTACCAGACCAAGGCTGTCTGGCCGGCACGGAAATACGACGACTGGACGGACCCGAACTCTTATTATAGCCTTATCTGGATGGAGTATGGCGTGTATCCCATCGATTATTACGATCCTTACTACATGCACGATATTGCGTTCTTTTCCAGCCGTGGTCCGAGCCGGGACGGGCGGATTCAACCCTTTATCTCGGCTCCGGGGGTGGGTATCGTGGCGTCCTTGTCACAAACGGCGTTGAATGATCCTGATGAGGAGTATTTCCGGTTCATGAACCGGGTGGAATACAACGGTTACTACTGCACCCTCCAGGGAACCAGCATGTCATCCCCCCACGCCACAGGTTCCTTGGCTTTGCTTCTAGAAGAGGCGATGAACAAGGGGCTTTCACCCACACCGGATGATGTGAGGTCCTATCTGAAGCTGGGGGCGAATCACGACCCATACACCGGACTCGATCCGAACGATGCGGAGGATCGAAACAACGACTGGGGATACGGAAAGATCGACGTGACCGAATCCCTCCTGACCATTGGGCAGTTACCTCCGGCTCCCGAAGTCACAGGGTGTGTTCCGGATTCCGGCAGCCAGGGGCAAAGACTTACGGTGACGGTGTCCGGACAGAACTTTCAAACGGGCGCTTCGGTAAGTTTCGGAGATGGAATTACGGTACGGTTTACCACCGTAAAATCTTCCAGCGAAATCGATTGCTCCATCAGAATCAATAAGAAAGCGGCTTTCGGAGTTCGGGATGTTGTTGTGACGAACCCTAACAGTCAATCCGGGGCCCTTGTGGACGGGTTCGAGGTGACCAACTGATTTTTAAACAAGATCCGGAGAAGGAAAGTGGCGTCCCCAAGGGGATTCGAACCCCTGTCGCCGCCGTGAAAGGGCGGTGTCCTGGACCGGGCTAGACGATGGGGACGCTGTATCCGTTTTTTGGTGGGCCGTACTGGGCTCGAACCAGTGACTCTCTGCTTAAAAGGCAGATACTCTACCGACTGAGTTAACGGCCCACTTCAAAAACGAGTCTGTCTTTTATCCGATAGGTTCCCTTTTGTCAACCACAAAAAATCAACCGCTGATTTTTCGAGGCTTGCCTTGGTATGCTTTTGTTCCGGACGTGGGATTTAAAATTTCGAGTAAGCGTTGGGCGTCATTAGTGGGAAAAAGAATTGTCTGCGTCTTCTTTTCTTGTGAAAAGAAAGTTTCATAGGTATAGGTTAACAATATCCCGTCTCCATTATGGCCGGGTAAAAGAATGATCTGTTCCCCCCCATCACCTTTTCCTGGATAAAAAGGATTAATGCAGGCAAATCCGGAAACATTGTAAGAACGAATATCCAAGGCCTGAATGTTTTTACATCGGATGTAGGAGCCGCTTCCTCTTTTAATGCCGGAAATCCTTAATATAAGTTCTTTTTCTCCACTACTTGCCAGCCACTTTTTTGATATCCGGATTGACACTTTATAAAACAGAGACAACAATAAAAACGCTACCGCTCCAAAAGCCGAAACAACTATCAGGGAAGGGAAAAATGCCGGCAAGTTTCCGGTACCGGGATACATCATCCAGGTTAAACCAGCCAGAAAAATAAATCCGATAAAAAGAGATAAGCAGAGGCGGACAGGTATCGGAACTCTTATGGATTCGTGATATTTTTTAAATTGATTCATAATTTCCTTGTTCATACCTGCATCGTTCAAGATTAAACCATGGTTCCGGAGGATGGCGCCGATGTTGTCCACCGAGCCGTCGGAGGGGTTCACGCCGATCAGGCAATCCCCCATACCCATGGAAAGATCCGTATATATCAGCATGGAGATGGCGTCGAGGTTGTCCTTGGGGTGGTTGGGCTGAAGCCGGAAAGAAAGGGTTTTGGGCAGGCCGATCAGGGTCCTGGCCCGGGTGGGCTTGAAGATTTTCCGTGGAATAAACACCAGTTCATGGACATCCATGAGTTTTGCAAGGGCTGCGGCCGTCACCGGGGTCAATGCCTTGCCTATGTTCATGATCCGGGCGCCATCACTCCGGAGAAGCATGTCTTTCAGCTCCCCCAGGGTGAGGGCCGAGATTTTCTCAAATTCGGCCTTGTCGATGTCATACCCCGCCCGCATGACTGAATCCACCCGGCCGTTATCGCCGGTGAGGGGGGAGTCGTAGATATGCTGTACGGTCAGGGAGGAGAGAATTGATCGTGCGGCTTCCCGTTCCATCTCATTTTCCGCGGCAAGGCCCGTGGTCCGGTCCCCGGCTTTGCTGATGTCGGCTGCGCCCAGGAGTTTTTTCAGGCCCCGGAACGAAAATTCCTTGTCCAGAAGTGTGCAGACATACAGCTCTTCCGGTTTCGGGGAGGGAATATGGATCTTTTCCAGTGGGGTGAGTTCTTTCATGGTATCCTTCTTTTTTCTGACTGTTCTAATGTACTCCGTAAAATGAAACCGGGACAATACTGTTATGTGTTTTTCCAATGTTTGCGAAATGGGCGTTCCGGTCCGGAATTTCGTCAATCACAATGAGATTGACCGGGGACTGCCGCCAGTCGGTGGCATAGTTGCCCAGGGCCTTGCCGTAATTCTGGGGGGCAAGGATGACCAGGGGGCGGTCCGGGGAAATGGAAACCTTTTTAAAGCCTTCGGCAAGTGCTAGTCCCAGCCCCTTGACCCGGGCCAGGGTTTCACAGGGGGGCGCTTTGAGAACCTGGTTTTCCTTTCTATTATCCATATCCGAGGTGATCTGTACGCAGCCTCCGTGCCGGCTTTTTTCGACAAGGGAGAGCGTCCGGGTTACCTGCTCCGGGTCCGCATCAATGGGAAGGCGCGCCACCAAAGGAAGGTCCTTGATCGGCAGCAGGTCCGGGCGGGGCAGGAACATGGTGGCGCCGGATATTTCGGTGTTGTGAAGGGTCAGGCCGTAAACCGTTGCCCGGCCCATGTTTTCCGGCAGCAGGGTTTTCAGATCGGGGGAAAGGATGGGGGATTGCACTATTCTCAGGGCAAGATCGATTCCCAGATCCCCGTAATGGGTGGTGTCCGGCAGTTTTTTCCCCCGGGCCAGCCGGTAAACCAGTTCCCCGCCCCCCCCGGAAAATGTGATCCCCGGTTTTGGGGCGGCAGGGGGGAGGACAAAGGGTGATTGCTGGTGCAGCCTTCCCAGGGGGGTATTGAAAAAGGAGGTTTCCCCCATGACCATGGCTTCCAAGGCAGCAATGTAAAAATCCAGGATGGCATCCGTTTCAGACGGTTCCAGCACGTCACCCCGTTTTTTTGAAATGTTCAGGCGGGACAAAAGGGTTTCACCATGGCCGGACATTCGGATTAACCGGTAGGTCCCCGGTTCGAACTGAAAATGTCTTGCGCCCACAAAAAAACAGCCGGTTTCTGTTACCTGGCCTCCTTGCCCCAGGGCGGGGTTGGTGGTTCCGCCGCCGATATCCAGATTTATGATGGGGCGTTGGGCGTGGTGCCTGGAGAGCAGGGAAGAACAGCCCATGAACGCAAGCCAGGATTCAAGGCGGGGATCGTCGGCTGTTGCGATGATCGCTTCTCCCACCCGTTCCGCCACCAGTTTCCCGATGGCGGCCAAAAGATGCTTTCAAAAAGCGGCTTAACAGATCCTTTTGTTAACTTCTATTATTGGAAAATCCGTCTCTATTCGGCATAAAACGCTTGATTCCGATAAATGATTCAGGTACCCTGATAAAATGCATAAAGAACATATTTGAATTCATTTTTTGCAAATATGGTAAGCCAAGGATGGAGATTATGGAAAATAGATGGCTGACAGTCGAGGACATGTGCAAATATCTAAATGTAAGCAACGAGACTGTCTACAAATGGATAGAACAACGAGGTATGCCTGGCAACAGGGTCGGCCGCCGGTGGATGTTTAAACAAGAGGACGTTGATGAGTGGGTTCGTTCTGGTGGAGCCGCCGATAAGCCGGACAAACCAGTTCCCGGAAAATAAGAATTTGTTTTTTTCAATTATCTTGGTGTAAAAAAGCAGGAAACTATGAATAGATTATCAGATGAAGAGTTATTGGCTCTTTTAAACGATACGGAATCCGATCGAGCCGAACGAAAGGAATCCTTTGCAGGGAATGTTAAAAAAAAAGCATATCAAGCGGTTTGTGCCTTTTGCAATGATTTGCCCGGCCATAACGAACCCGGTGTTCTATTTATCGGCGCAAAAGATAATGGAGAACCCAGTGATTTAGAAATAACCGACAAACTTCTCACCACTCTTGCCCATATAAAAACCGACGGAAATATTCTGCCGTTACCTGTTTTGTCGATAGATAAACGGATATTAAAAAACGCTGAAATGGCAGTGGTTACAGTTATGCCTTCTGATATGCCACCTGTAAAATACGACGGGCGTATCTGGATTCGGACAGGCCCCAGCCGATCCATCGCAAGTGAACAAGAAGAACGTATTCTCAATGAAAAAAGAAGGTACAAGAACCTTCCATTTGATATTTATCCGATACCAATTGCCAAAATAAACGATCTTTCCAGGGTCATTTTTGAAAATGAATATCTGCCCCAGGCATTTGCAGAAGACGTTCTGGAAGCCAATGGGCGAACCTATGAAGAAAGATTGTCATCGTGTAAAATGATTGTGTCACCCGACGACACAACCCCTACGGTACTCGGCTTACTTGCCATGGGTAAAAGCCCGCAGGATTTTTTGCCTGGTGCGTACATTCAGTTCTTACGCATTGACGGTACTGAACTCGCCGATCCTGTGACGGACGAAGCAGAGATTGGTGGTGCCTTGGTTGAAATGCTCAGACGTGCGGAAGAAAAATTAAACGCCCATAATCGCGTTTCCGTGGATATAACATCAGCTCCCACCCATCAGAAAGAGAGGCCCTATCCTCCGGTGGCTCTTCAGCAAATTCTATACAATGCGATTTTGCACCGCACTTATGAACGAACGAATGCTCCGGTGCGTGTATTTTGGTTTAACGATCGCATTGAAGTAAACAGCCCCGGCGGTCCCTATGGAAATGTTACAAGTGAAAATTTTGGAAAACCGGGTATTACCGATTACCGTAATCCAAACATAGCAGATGTTTTGAAAACATTTGGTTTTATTCAAGCGTTCGGACGGGGTATCGCAACATCCGAACGAGAGATGGAAAAAAATGGGAATCCCCCACTTGAGTTTACAACAACTCAAAGTGTCGTTGTCTGCACACTGAGAGGCAAGTAATGAATTCACCGGTACTGACATTCTTTAACAATAAGGGCGGTGTCGGGAAAACCTCCCTCATCTATCATCTTGCATGGATGTTTGCCAGCCTGCGCAAACGGATTGTGATTTTAGATCTCGATCCGCAAGCGAACCTTACCGCTGCATTTTTAGATGAAGAAAAAATTGAAGAAATCTGGAATCAACAGAATCAGGGATCAACTATCACTCAGTGTGTCAAACCTCTGATGGGGGTTGGAGATATTGTCGAGCCGGTCCTTCAGAACATTGCCACGGATTTGTATCTGCTTCCCGGGGATGTCAATCTTTCCGGATATGAAGATTCCTTGTCTGCTGAATGGCCTAACAGCATGGGGGATAACAACCTTTATCGTCCCATGAGGATACTCAGCTCTTTTTGGCAAGTGATGCAAATGGCTGCCCGAAAAGTTCAAGCCGACCTCATACTGGTAGACATCGGACCCAATTTGGGGGCCATTAATCGCTCTGTGCTCATTGCGACCGACTATGTCGTGATTCCACTTGGGGCAGATCTTTTTTCCCTTCAGGGGTTAAAAAATCTGGGCCCCACCCTTCGAAGCTGGAAAAATCTTTGGTATAAGAGACTTGATAATTGGGATTCATATCCTGAAAAACAAAAGTTCCCGGATTTCCAACTGCCAAAAGGACAAATGCAGCCCTTGGGTTATTTGTGTCAGCAGCACAGTGTTCGGCTGACCCGTCCTGTGATGGCCTATGACAAATGGGTTCAGCGTATACCTGAGGTGTATCGTGAATCAGTATTAAATGAGAACGTTACCAAGAAATACCGCCAAGAAGAAGATCCTTATTGTCTTGCGACCATCAAGCACTACCGCAGTCTGATTCCCATGGGCCAAGAACATCGAAAGCCAATCTTTAACCTGACCTCTGCCGATGGTGCGATTGGCAGCCATGCCAATGCGGTACAGGACGCAAAAAAAGATTTCAAGACACTCGCAGCTAAAATTTCAGCACAAATGGGTTTTCAAATTTGATTTTAACGGAACTATTCAACCCCATGGCCATGAACGCTCGCATATCCCGCAAAATGATTGCGTTTAACGTTGGTTTTGTTGTAACGGATCGATTGGGAAAAAATAGGTAATACGCAACCCCCGAAAAATAAAAAAGGGTTGCAGGAAAATCCTGCAACCCTATTATTTTCAAGTGGCGTCCCCAAGGGGATTCGAACCCCTGTCGCCGCCGTGAAAGGGCGGTGTCCTGGACCGGGCTAGACGATGGGGACGCTGTATATGCTTTTTTGGTGGGCCGTACTGGGCTCGAACCAGTGACTCTCTGCTTAAAAGGCAGATACTCTACCGACTGAGTTAACGGCCCACTTCAAAAACGAGTTGTCTTTTATCCGATCGGTTTTCGTTTGTCAACATAAAAAAAAAGATTTATTCTCAATAAGGCCCCAAAAAATTCAAAATCAATGGTAGGATGGCCATTCAACATGAGCAATGAAAGACAACAGACCATCAGGCATGAAATCATAAGCCTTCTTACAAACGGCCCCATGACCGTGCGGGAGATTTCACAATCGGTTGGTATCATGGAGAAGGATGTTTACCATCATTTGACCTTCATAGAAAAAACCCTCAGGCGCCGGAAAAAAAGAATAGATTTGGAGCCCTATTATTGCCTGGATTGCGGATTCAAATTCAATAAAAGGAAAACATTCAAGAAACCAGGGAAGTGTCCGGCATGCAGAGATGGCAGAATCGCATCTGCTGTGTTCCGGATTGATTCTTAAAGTGATCAAGTCAGCTCTTTTTTTCTTAAATCCGCTCCCCGGAGGCATTCAGCCGGACTGAATCCGGGCCTTGGCCCGATCGGCGAAAGCGACGACGTTTTCGCAGGTGTCGAAATTGATCGTCAAGGATGCGCCCTGGTGCGGTGAAGGGAAATCGCTTCACCGCATATCTTGGTTTTAGATCGGGTAACCTGTTGAATTAACGATGTTTGGCTGTTTATTTGATGGAGCCCATATACGGTGAAGGTTATTACCTTCAGTCCCGGGGATTGAAACTGTATGAAAAAACCTTCCACCTAAGATAACTTTTACCTGGAACATGAATCAAAACCCTTGCCGGAAAGGCAATACAGGGTATCCTATTCCAATCGGCACTATAATTGCTATTACAATAATTGTTCATGCGATAGCACGGATAACATAGTAACGATTTCAGGAGATAAATATGAAAAAAACGGCTGCCGTACCATGTTACCTTTTGATTCTCTGTTCCTTTGTTCTTATTCTTAATCTAACCACCACTGCCCGGGCGGACCGGGTGACTGAACGCTTTGGCGGATCTGCCCCCACACTGGATATAAGCGATGTAATGGAAGATGTCTGGTTCGGATACTATTCGCAAAATACGACAACCAAAACCTTATACAGCGAAAGAGGAAAACCATTTGAACCGGCTCAGGGAATGGCAAGAAGGATGGCCATACGAATTGACCTGGGCGATATTTCTCCGGGCACGAATATCATTAAAGCCACCTATGTACTTCCCTTTTCCAGTAAAACATATCCGCTGAACAGCAGCACCTATGACCAGGGCCTCTCCCTTTACAGGATACTTGATCCGTCAGGCACAGGCGCCTGGGACAGGGAAACCATGAACTCCAGGTATAAACGACGTCCTGAACAAGGGGATTCGATTCCCTGGGCAGATGCAGGAGGCACCTTTGCCGATTGCATTGTCCCTGAACCCGTGGACACGGTCTATAGTGTGGGCCGGGGAACGGTGCAGTTCTATTATTTCAATATTACCGGTCTTGTGCAGGAATGGGTTGATCGCCCGGAGTCAAACCTGGGGGTCACTTTTGACTGTACCGTGGTGTCGGACAGGATGGAGAACCCACATTTGAGACCCTACCTTGAAATCACCTATGACAATCCTGCCGCCGAACCGCCGGACCAGGTGTCAGGGCTTGACGTGTTTCACAGATCCGGACAGACTTTTATCACCTGGCAGGAGAATGGTTATACCGGACAATTTTATGACGTAAACTACAGGATTTACCGCCATACCGCCCCCATTGACCGGCATAACCTTGACCAGGCCCAGGTTGTGGGAGAGGTTTTACAGGGCTCGTCCCATAATGCGAACCGTTCCTACAGGGCGGGAGAGCGTCACAACTATAAGATCATTGAAGATGAACCGGAACTTGCCGACTCCACCGGTCTTTTTGTATACACACCATCCCAGGCAGGGGATTTCTTTTATGCCGTGACTTTTTCCGAAGAAGGGCATGAAAACCGGAGGGATTTTTCAAGTGGGAATGCCACAGCCCTGGCTGTGGCGGAGAATGTTCAAACACCCGGGGCGGTCTTGCAGAATGCCTGGGAGACTAATGGAGATACCGTACAGGAGTTTGTGCACTGGGCTGATACAACCATGAGTTACCGGCCGGGGTACGGTTTTAATTTCATGGTGAACCTGGACGGCAATTATTCTTCCCGGACAGCCGCGCCCCTGGAGATCGCACTCACCGGCAGAGGCGCAAGTTACAGGCAAACATGGGTGTATAGGAATATGGTCACCATTTGGTATTCGGATTATCTTCCTCCCACGAAAAACATGCCCCTGGCCGGGGTGCAGGATGGGAGCGTTTTTCCCGATCTTGCCAACGGGCGGCTGTATGATTCCCTTCAAACCTGGTATTCGGGATGCAGTTCCTTTTACAAGACCCAGAACAAACTCAGTGACGGCGTATTTGTCCCTTACACGGAAAACAGGATTCTACATGCCATCGGTGTGGCCCGGGAGCGTTACAATATCGATTCCAACCGCATCTATCTAAGGGGAGGTTCCATGGGCGGAACCGGGGCCATGAGCCTGGGCCTCAAACATCCTGAAGTCTTTGCATCGGTGACCTCCACGGTTGGTTGTCCCAACTGGCGGCTCAACATCCATGAAATTGATGACGCCTATGCCGTGGTAAGGGAAGGATGGAGATCCGAAGGCAACAGGCTGTGGGGCGGGCAGGGGGAAGCGGTTCTCCATGAAAACGGCACCCCCATATGGGACTGGATGAATGCGGGATGGTACGCAAAAACACATACCGGCCGGGATATGCCGTTTCTTTCCATGTCAAACGGCAAGCGGGACGGTTCCATTGTCTTTTTTCCCCATGCACGGTTTTACAATGACATGAAGGAAGCAGGGCATGCCTTTGTGGCAAAGTTCTATGACGGCGGCCATTCCGGTGGTTCCTCCTTTGATCCCCGCTTTGCAACCCTTTTGAAAAATGAAAGCATTCCGGCCCTGAAAAACGTATCCATGGATGGGGACCCGGGCATTATCCACGAACCCACGGGCATGACCGCTGTTGTCTCAACCGATCCCCTTGTTTTTACAGGGGATATCCAGGGTACTATCAACGGATACCGCTTTTTGGAGTGGTCCCGGTCCCTTAAGCCGTTCAGCGAGACGGATGCGGCTGATGATCTTGTGGACCTGCCGGCCCGCTATGAAATGGCATTTCGTGTTGAACCGTCATCCCCCCACACCCATGCGTTCATTGATATCACCCCCAGAAAGCTCCAGCAATTTGCGGTCACGGCCGGAAGGGAATATTACTGGGAGAATAAAGACCTGTCAGATGACCGGGTCATCCGGAACGGCCTGGTCACCGCCCATGGAAACGGTCTTATCACCATTTCCGGGTTTGAAGTCAGGCAAACCCCCATGGGAAACAAACTGATCATAATTCCTGCATCCGGCCAGGAACCCGTCCGACCCGTGCTCTACCCCGTCGGTGACAAGCTTATCGGCCGGGGGGAGCCACTGGTTTTTACCATAGACGGGTTTGACGGCAACAATGATCCCCTTGTGTTCAGCGCATCCTCCTTGCCGCAGGGCGCCGCCTTTGATCCGGGTACCCGCACCTTTTCATGGCCGCCCGCCAACCAGTCCCCGGGCAATCATGAGGTCACCTTTACCGTGAGCGACGGTGCTCTTTCCGATGAAGAAACCATTACCGTCTCCGTTGATGCCGCAGCCCCGGATGTTACCATAAATGAACCTTCAGGCGGGCTGACCCAGGAACAGGGCGTGATTTCCCTGTCCGGCAATATGTCGGACGATGTGGGGGTCGCGTCGGCCGCCTGCACCATTACCTATCCTGACAATACAACAGAAAAACGTCCGGTACGGCTGGAGCCGGGGGCATGGCAGGTCGCGGGACTGTACCTTGCCGAGGGCGGTAATACCATTACCATCACGGCCCTGGATCATCTGGGGCATTCGACCGTCAAGACCCTTACCATCGAGCGCATTGTTCCTGAAAGAACCAGGGTTGTCGTCTCTTCCGTTGAAGAGCTTAAAAACGCCGTCGCCTCCCTTGAATCCAACCGGGAAATCCTCATCATGGACGGAACCTACAATATTTTATCCATGATGATGGTGGGGGGGCGTCTGGCAAACAGCAGCACCATCTCCAACGTTGTCATTCGCAGCCGGAGCGGTAACCGGGAGGCCGTGGTTCTCAAGGGAACCGGGATGTACGCCTCAGGGAATGCCAATGTCATGTTCCTGTTCCGGAACATTGTGGATTTTACCCTGGCCGACCTGACCCTTAAGGAGGTGTTCTATCATCCCATCCAGGTCCAGGGAGAACAGGGCGGCAACCGCCCCCGGTTCAAGAACCTCCATATCATCGATGCCGGTGAACAGTTTATCAAGGTGACCCGAAGCACTGCCGGGCAGCTTTTCTGCAACCGGGGAATTGTTGAGAGGTGTTTGTTTGAATTTACCGCCCATGCGAAATATTGGCCGTCCCTGGGATATTATACCGATGCCGTGGATGTACTGGGGGGGGATGGCTGGATTATCCGGGACAATACCTTCTTCAATATCCGGGCTCCCCACGACGGGGAATCACCGGACGGTATTGCGGGAGCGGCAATCCTCATGTGGCATGAATGCAAAAACACCATTGTCGAACGAAACAGGTTTATTGAATGTGACATGGGTATACAGTTTGGCAATCCCGGCGGAGACGGTGTCGACCATGACGGCGGCATTATCAGAAATAATTTTTTCCACCGTACAGGTCAAGGTGATGTGGCCGTCAGCCTCAACCATGCATCCGATGCCAAGGTTCTGCATAATACGGTCATGCACCATAATACTTTTCCATGGACCATGGAATTTAGGTACCAGGCGGAAAACGGGCAGCCGGCAGGAGAGTTCCTGGCGAACCTCACGGACGGCCCCATCATATCAAGGAACAATGCCGTGGCAGTGGTGCGGGACAACCTGACCGAGGCTGACCCTGAATGGTTTGTCAATGACGGCCGGGGTGATCTTCACCTGGTCCGGGGAACACCTCCCATTGACCAGGTGGCGGCAAGCGCTTTCGCGGCGGATGATATAGACGGAGAAGCAAGATTGGCAGGAATCCCGGCGGATATAGGGGCGGATGAATGTCATACCTTTAATCCGGATATGGATCAAGACCGTGACGTGGACGGGCGGGACATTGCATTGATGATCTTATCAGGCACTGGTGTTGCTGAACGGATTGAAGCCTTGGCCCGTGCCTTTGGTCTGTAGTCTCAGGAACTGATGCCCGGCCTGCCGGGGCGGGATGGAAACACAGGGGGAGTAAAGGGGTTAACCCTTACGCCCCCATTTCCGCTCGCCCTTTTTCGTGGCGATGTACAAGTTTTCGACTTTCTTCCTTGCCCAGGGCGTCTTTCGCAGGAATTTAAGGCTGGACTTCACGGAGGGGTCGTTGTTGAAACACCGGATGTCGACGTGTTTGCCCAGGTCTTCCCATCCATAATGGTCAACCAGGCTGTTCACAATCTGCTCCAGGGTTACGCCGTGGAGCGGGTTTTTTGTTTGTTGCTTATTCATGATCCAAGGTTTGTCCTTCTTTTGTGTAAATAAAGGGGCCACCCCATTAAAAATGACAGTGTTCCCGGGTGACGCCCCCAATGCCGTATTTCAGTATATGGAGCAAAAGTTCATCTCGAATATAATAACAGCTGAAGAATAGCAAGGATATTGTTATTCTTCGACTTAAGCCTCCGATCGCTTGGTATTGAAAAAGTGTAAGGTGACACTTGACACAATTAGGGAGGGTATGCTATCCCATGTTCACAAACAGACAAAAGGATATCAATGGCCCTGAAGAAATTCACAAAAGACGGACGCCCGCTGCTGAAAATGAAAGAGCTCATGGAGCAGTCCGGCGTGCCCAAAGCGACTGTCCTTCACTACATTAACGAGGGACTGTTGCCCCAGCCCGAGGAAAAATCCCGCAACATGGCCTGGTACCACCCGGACTGTGTTGAAAAGATCCTTTTTATCAAGAGCGTCCAGGCCCGGTATCGCCTGCCCCTTTCATCCATCAAGGGACTGATGCGGGAGCGTGAGAAGGGACGTTTCACGGAAATCCTGGTGGAACTCCACGACAGCCTGTTCGGGCGATCCGATTCACGGGATTTGAGTCTCGAGGAGTTCTGCAAAGCCTCGGGACTCGACCCCGAAGCTGTGGAAAAGTGGATGGAAATCGGGATACTCATTCCGAAACAGGAGGGCAAATTCGATTCCGAGGATCTTACCATCGGCCGTCTACTGAAGCAGGTGGAAGAGGGCGGCAGCGGGCCCGAGGACCTGGCTTTTTACGGAGAGATCGCCTCGGAGCTTTCCACAAGAGAGATCGAATACCGGCAAAAGCTCACCCGGGACCTCCCATTTGACAAGGATGCGGCTCTCACGTTGGAGCTTTCCCGTAACGTCCGGATACTCAGGGGCTATGTCATGGACCGGGCTTTTCAACTCAGGATCCTGTCCCTCAAGGGGCTCAAGGACGACCTGAGCGGGGCGGAGGATCAAAGCGCCGAAAAAAAATGATTGAGATCGTGTGATACCACCGCCTGCTTGCGGACTTTTAAATTTAAAATAGGAGAATTCCCATGGAACAGGACGTTTACAGGAAATTGCAGGAAAAGCTGGATGAGTTCGGACCCGGATTCCCAAAATCCGAGAGGGGCCTGGACATCAAAATCCTTAAGCGGATTTTCACCCCTGAAGAGGCGGAAATGTTTACCCTTATGTCCCCGATTCTCACCGCTGCCGAAGATGTGGCCGCCTTCTTTTCCCTGGACCCGGAAAACACCGCAGCGCTCCTTGCGACCATGGCGGGCAAGGGGCAGCTCTTCCGCCTGAACCGTGGTGACAAACCCAAGTATGCGGGCATCCCCTTTGTCGTCGGTGTATTTGAATTCCAGCTGAACAACCTTACCAAGGAGCTGTCCGCGGATCTGGATGAGTACTACGAGGAGGTCTTCGGCAAGGAGATCCAGGCCCACGGGACGCCGATCCTCCGTACCATCCCCATCGACAAGAGCATCGTGGCCAAGTGGCCCGTGGCCCCATACGAGGATGTGGTCAAGATCCTGGAGGACCAGAAAAAAATTGCCGTGGCGCCGTGCGTCTGCCGCACCATGGCCGAGGTGAACGAGCGGAGCTGCGACAAGCCCAAGGAGACCTGCTTTATTTTCGGCGCCCATGCGGAATATTACGTGGAGAACAAAATGGGCCGCTTTATAGAACTTCCCGAAGCCAAGGCCATCGTGGAAAAAGGGGTGGAGGCCGGCCTCGTCATGCAGCCATTCAACTCACAGAAGATCGGCGGCATGTGCTCCTGCTGCGGATGCTGCTGCGGCGTGCTCCGCTCCCTGAAGATGCAACCCTCACCGGCCGAGGCGGTAAAGAGCAATTATTTCGCCGAGGTGGATGAAGATGCCTGCACCGGCTGCGAGGAATGTCTGGACCGCTGCCAGATGGAAGCGATAACCATCGACGATATCGCCTCCATCGACCTGAACCGGTGCATCGGCTGCGGTCTATGCGTGACCACCTGTCCCACCGAGGCGATGGAGCTGGTGAAAAAATCCGAGGAAGAGCTCTACACGCCGCCCATGGAAGGGGCCCAGACCTATCTCAATATCATGGAGGCAAGGGGAAAGAGTTTCTTCTAAACGTTTCATCACCACCCGGATCATAACGGCGCCTGGACGACGGGGACCCCGTCTCCAGGGCTGCCCCGTGTCCCCCCCACCCGGTGCCGGTGCCGATCCCACCCTCCTTTCCGGTGAGCTTCCCTCTCCTTTGGATTTGTTTTTCCCATAATCAGGTGATTTGTCGGGTAGTTTGTGATATGTTAGCCCTTTTTTTGCCTTTTGGAAAAATTTTTGCTTTTTCGAAAAATAATAGATCAAACAGATAGAAGGATTGGAGAAATAGATTGAAAAGAAACACACCTAATCTTCCAGGAACTCCCATGGGGATCGTATCACCGGATCAGCTCGAAAAAATGGCCGTGGTTGCCAGAAAATACAAGGTCGAAACCCTGAAAATCACCACCGGCCAGCACCTGAAAATGCTGGGGGCGGACCAGGATGACCTGCCCCTGATCATGGAGGAGCTCGGCGGCAGCCTTCCTTCAGGAACCCCCCATGCCAAGGTAGGGCTTCACAATGTCCAGGCCTGTTCCGGCTCTCCCCTTTGCAGCTGTGCAAAAGGAGATACCCTGAATATGGGGGAAAGACTCCAAAAAACATTTTCCGGCCTTGTGGTTCCGGGAAAAGTGAAGGTGGCTGTTTCAGGGTGCGCCTTGAACTGTTGTGAAGGGTATGTCCGGGACTTGGGAATTTTCGCCAAAAAATCCGGCTGGACCCTGATCTTCGGAGGAAACGCCGCAGGCAGACCGCGCATCGGGGATGTGATCGCAGACAAACTGAGCGATGATGAAGTGATCCGGCTGGCGGAAAAATGCCTTGGGTACTATTGCGACAATGCCAAAAAAGGAGAACGGTCCGGCCATATGGTTGCCCGCCTGGGACTGGATAGCCTTCTTAAGGCCGTCAAATAAACACCCCTCATCCAACACGCCCGGCAGATCCAGGGTTACACGCGGCTTGCCGTTATTGCCCGGGATCTGTCATCAGAGTGGAACTGTGTTTTTTAATATCTCTTGCTATATTTTTACCTTTGCACATTTTCGAGGGCTGATGCGATGGCGTCTATTCTTTCGGAGTCTTCCGGCCGCAGCCGTTCAATCAGGCGCAGATTGTCGGCGGTTGTCTTGAATTTCCAGCCAACATCGCCAAGCGCAAGTGCTCGCGGCAGACAGCGCCGGCAAAGGTCATAATCCCGGCTGACGCAGGCAAGTTCAATGACCGTTGCCACTGTCCAGTAGTCGTTTGCTTTTTCCCCGCCTTGGCGAACAGCCGCGAACGTTACCAGGGGCGCAAGACGGTCAACCTCGGCCAGGGCTTCAGCTCCGCCTTTCTGGAGGAGCAAGGTAATCGCGTTGACACCGGGATAATAGTCAGCCGGTTCCGCCTCAAACCCCTTTGTATATGCTTCAATGGCAAGGTCGAGCCAGGCTGGTGCGGCAAGATCACTCTTTTCTTGGGCTTCCTTATAGCGGTCTTTATAGATACGTCCAAGAAGCCCCATTGTTTCTGCGCTTTCTCCTTGCCCGTCAATAAGTTGTTTAAGAATATCTATAGCGCGGTCTCTGTCACCAGCCTTATTTCGGCGGTTCAGGGCAAATGCGAGCTGCTGGCGCGTCAAAGTGGCATCCCGTACACTGGCCGGCATGTATTTGTAGAGTGCAATCATGTCGTCCCAGGCTTCGACATCCCTGTAGCTGAGGTAGAGATCGATAAGTACGCCGCGTTCCAAAACCTCGGGGCTGCCCAGTTTTTCAGCGATATCACGTATCTCCTTTAAACCGGCCTCCCGGGAGTCCTTTGCCTTTGCCCGGGCAGCCGACAGTTCATTCTTTACCTTTATGGAATACTCTACTCTGTCACGGAAAACGTCTGTCAGCTCGTGGCTCATCTCGATGCCGGGAAATTTGGGAAACAGGTCAAACAGGGGACTGTCCTTTGCCACAGGCCCTTTTAACGCCCGCTGGATTCGTTCTTCCAATGCCTTAATCAGTATTTTTGCATTTTCTTCAGGCAAGGCGCCATCGCAGAGTTCATAGGGAATTGCACGAACCATGTTGACATCAAAGGGAGGTGCGCCGAGGGTGGCGAACAGGGGTATTGTCGTATAGGGCTTTGCTGCGTGCCGAATACCCAATTCATAAAACACATTGGGGTTGGCCGTGGTCATATCGGCAATTACAAATTCAGCAAGTAATAACCTGGCAAACATGGCGGTATGAATGATACCACCGGTTTCCTCACGATCTCCGCGAATCGGTATCAATTTCATGTTTATAATTGCCGGTTTGATTCCCTGTTCATATATTTGGTCAAAATCTATTTCAATGCCTGATTTAAGGTCGGCCTTTTTTCCGAACGGCATATCCACAAAACAGATTTGTGAGCCTGATTCATTCATGCTGTGCTCCTGTCAGCGATTTTGGTGAACTTATGGGGTGAAAGTCCCCTATACGTGAGTCTTGTTAACTGATTATGGTTAACACAAGTATTGGCCGAAAACAAGGGCGGACCCGGACCGCGAGGGACCGTACGAAGAAGTTGGAGTGTAAAAGTAACCTGAAAGTCCCTGAAATAAAATAACGCTATTGACCCGCCTGTGATTCGTTGCTATAGTAACGTTACTATGACAACGAAAAATACACAATTCAAAGAGTCCGAACTTTTCGACAACCCTGTTTTTCCCAATAGGGATGCCAAAGGAATGATTATCCATCTGATGGATCTTGAAATCAATGCAGGGATCAGGCGGCGTTTCGAAGCTGCGGGAGCTGCCATTACCCCGGAAAACTATATGGTGTTGGGCATGCTCGCGACAAAAGATGGGGTTCATCAAAGTCAGCTTGCAAGGCTCACCCACAAAAACCGGCACAACATGACCCGCATCATCGCCGCCCTTGAAAAAAAAGGCTATGTCCAGCGACGTTCCGATGGCGGGGATAAACGGCGTCTGCTTGTGTTCCTCACCGACCCGGGACGGGCGGTTCTGGAAGAATATGCTCCCGTCGTGGCTGAATTTTCAGCCCTGGTGTTCAACGGGTTATCCGAGGAGGAGCTTGAGGTGATGCATCAGGCCCACCTTCGAATCCTGTCAAATTTGGAATTTGAATTCTAATAAATCAAAAACAACAATTGAATTTTCACTGAATTAAACCGGCCTCCGGCGCCATTGCCGAGGGTCTTTTTTTTTGAGATACGGCTGTTTGCCCACAATGGGAACCCGTGCGTCGATCAGGCGTGGTTATCTTATACGCGGTTCATCATTTACAACCCCCGGTTTTAGCGGGGGAGTACGTCATAAAATATCTTAAGATTTGGAGAACAATCATGAGGATTGGAAAAATAAAATCCCAGTTTTATCGTTTACATCGGCCTTCAGGACTCAAGGGACTGTTTCTTCCCATGGCTCTGGGGCTCGTTTTGATCACCACTTCCGCCCTGGCCCAGGAGGCGGGAAAAGCGGGAGGGGCCGCCTTCAAAGCCCCGGTTTCCACCATAACATTGAAAAAACAATCCATTCAATATACACAAACCGTTCCCGGGCGGGTCAACGCCTTTAAAGTGGCGGAAGTCAGACCCCAGGTCACGGGAATTGTGCTCAAACGTTTTTTTGAAGAGGGCGGAATGGTGGAAAAGGGGCAGCCCCTTTACCAGATTGACCCGTCAACCTACCAGGCTGTGTACGATTCCGCCCGGGCGGATCTCCTCAATGCCAGGGCGCAGCTGAAGGCGGCCCAGGCCCGTGAAAAGCGGTATGGCCGACTGGTGAAAGACAAGGCGGTGAGCCGCCAGGAATACGATGATGCCCATGCCGCATGGCTTCAGGCCCGTGCCGCTGTCGCCGTGGCCAATGCCTCGGTTGTCCGGGCCAAGATCAACCTGGATTATACCAGGGTCTATGCGCCCATCACGGGGCGTATCGGTAAATCAACGGTTACTGAAGGGGCCCTTGTGACGGCCAATCAGGCCAGGATGATGGCTGAGATTACCCAGCTAGATCCCATTTATGTGGACATGCAGCAGGCCAGGAAGAAATTATTTGAACTCAAACAGAAAAGCATCAACATAGACAAGGTCATGGTCAGACTCGACTATGGGGACAACCAGGGCGTGTACGCCCACATGGGGGAGCTTCAGTTTTCAGAGGTCACCGTGGATCCCACCACCTCGTCCGTGGTGCTGAGGGCGCTGTTTCCCAACCCTGCGGAAGAGCTGTATCCCGGTTTTTTTGTCAGTGCCACACTTCTTCTGGATAAAGCCCAGGTACTTTTAATTCCGCAGAAAGCGGCTATTTTGCAGCCCAGTGGAAAAATGGTGGCCTGGGTGGTGGACAAGGATAACAAGGTCCGCCCCCAACCCATTGAAGTGGAGGGGTCCTACGGTAACAGCTGGATTGTAAGCACAGGCCTTAAGGAGAACGATGCCATTGTCACGGAGGGTTTTCAAAGACTTCGCCCCGGCGTTGAAGTGGAAGCGTCTCCGTCAACCCTGGCTCTTGCCCAATAGTTTTACAGCACCATGCAATAAGGAAGCATATCATGTCACGTTTTTTTCTTGATCGCCCGGTGTTTGCCTGGGTGATCGCATTACTCATCATGCTGGCGGGGATTCTATCCATCCCCCAGATGCCGGTGGAACAATACCCGACCCTGGCTCCGCCCCAGATCTCCGTAAGCACGTTTTACCCGGGGGCTTCGGCGGATACGGTTCAAAACTCGGTCACCCAGGTCATTGAACAGCAGCTGACCGGCATCGATAACATGCGGTATTTCAATTCGTCCTCCGACGCCACCGGTAAAGTGGAGATCATTGTCACCCTGGAGCCGGGCACCGATCCGGACATCGCCCAGGTCCAGGTGCAGAACAAGGTACAGACCGCCATGCCGCTGTTACCTGCGGCCGTCCAGGCCCAGGGGGTGGTGGTGGAGAAGGCCTCGACCTCCTATCTGTTCGTGACCAGTTTTCACTCTACCAACCCGGAGATCGGGCAGACCTATCTTGCGGACCTTGTGGCCTCCCGCATCCAGGACCCCGTCTCGAGGGTGAAGGGTGTCGGGTCCGTAAACACCTTCGGCTCTCCCTACGCCATGCGGGTGTGGCTCAACCCGGAAAAGCTTTTTGCCTACAATCTTTCAACCAATGAGGTGCTGCAAGCCATCTCCGAGCAGAACATCGATGTGTCGGCCGGACAGTTCGGAGCCTTGCCCGCCGTCCAGGGGCAGCAGATCAACGCCACCATCCTGGCGCAATCCCGGCTGAAAAACGTGGACCAGTTCCGGGAGATTATCCTGCGGGTCAATGAAGACGGGTCCCAGGTACGCCTGAAGGATGTGGCCGACATCTCCCTGGGCCAGGAGACCTATGGAACCGTAGTAAAGCGCAACGGGACGCCAGCCGCGGCCTTTGGCGTGAGCCTTGCCACCGGAGCCAACGCCCTGGATACGGCCAGGCGTGTGAAGGATAAACTTGCGGAGTTGTCCCAGTACCTGCCGGATGGCGTGGGCTACTCCTTTCCCTATGACACGACGCCCTTTGTGGAAATATCCATTGAATCGGTGGTCCATACCCTGTTTGAGGCCATTATCCTCGTCTTTTTTGTGATGCTTCTGTTTTTGCAGAACTTCAGGGCGACCCTGATTCCCACCCTGGCGGTTCCGGTCGTCCTGCTGGGTACCTTTGCGACCCTGCATGTTTTTGGTTTTACAATCAACACATTAACTATGTTCGCCATGGTTCTGGCCATCGGCCTGCTGGTGGATGACGCCATTGTCGTGGTGGAAAACGTCGAACGTGTGATGGCGGAAGAGGGGCTGTCGCCCCTGGAAGCGACCCGCAAATCCATGGACCAGATCACCGGCGCTCTCATCGGCATCGGGATGGTTCTGTGCGCCGTGTTTATTCCCATGGCGTTTTTCTCCGGTTCCGCCGGCGCCATTTACCGCCAGTTCTCGTTGACCATTGTGGCCGCCATGACCTTTTCGGTGATTGTGGCCCTGATCCTGACCCCGGTGCTGTGCGCCACCATTCTCAAACCTGTCGCCCCGGGCCACCAGGAGAAAACCACCGGCTTTATCGGGTTGTTCAACCGGGTGTTCAACCTTACCCGAAGTATCAGTCACAGCGCGTCAGGCCGGATCACGCGCAACTGGAAGCGCTCCATTGCCGTCTACCTGATGATCTTTGTGGGCCTAGGCTTTTTGTTCGTTCGCATTCCCACGGGTTTCCTGCCGGATGAAGACCAGGGCGTGCTCATGGTTCAGGTCTCCACCCCCGCAGCCTCCACGGCATCCAGGACCGCATCGGCCCTTGAAAAGTATACCGATTACCTGGACGGCAACCTGGCGGATCAATTCCGTGAGTACATGACCGTTGTGGGCTTCAGCTTCTCCGGTTACGGGCAGAACACCGCCATCTCCTTTGTGGACCTAAAGGATTGGGAGGACCGGGATGAGTCGGTGATGTCCATTGCCGGGAAAATCAACCGGGCCATGTCCCGGGTTAAGGACGCCATGATTTTCGCCTTTTATCCTCCGCCCATCATTGACCTTGGAACGGCTTCCGGATTTGACCTCCAGCTCATTGATTATGTGGGCGTGGGCCATGAAAAACTCATGGACGCCCGGAACCAGATTCTCGCTGAAGCCCGCCAAAACCCCAAACTTGTGGGGGTTCGGCCCAACGGGCTGAATGACGTGCCCCAGTACAAAATCGAAATTGACATGGAAAAGGCGAGGGCGCTGGGGCTTTCCATCGGTGAGATCAACGCCACCCTCCAGACCGCGTGGGGGTCTGCCTATGTCAATGACTTCATGGACAACGGGCGCGTGAAGAAGGTCTATGTCCAGGGCCAGGCCAAGGACCGGATGCAGCCCTCCGACATCGAAAAATGGTATGTGAAAAACGGCAGCGGAAAAATGGTGCCCTTTACCTCCTTTTCCCAAGGCCACTGGACCTATGGTTCGCCCCGGCTGGAGCGTTTCAACGGATATTCTTCCATCAATATCCAGGGCGGCAATGCCCCCGGTGTCAGTACGGGTGAAGCCATGGCTGAAATGGAAAGGCTGGCTGAAGAACTCCCCGAAGGCATCGGGTACGCCTGGTCAACCACCTCCTATGAAGAAAAGTTGTCCGGTTCCCAGGGGCCTGCACTGTATGCCATCTCCATTATCATTGTGTTCCTGAGCCTGGCCGCCCTGTACGAGAGCTGGTCCATCCCCTTTTCCGTGCTGCTGGCATTGCCCCTTGGGGTGGTGGGATCGGTGATCGCCACCCTCGCATTCGGCATGAGTAATGATGTCTACTTTCAGGTGGCCCTGCTCACCACCGTGGGGCTGTGCGCAAAAAACGCCATTTTGATCGTGGAGTTCGCCAAGGAGCTTTATGAATCGGGAACGCCCCTGGTTGAGGCGGCCCTGACCTCGTTCAAGCTGCGGTTTCGTCCCATCATCATGACCTCCATGGCTTTTGTGCTCGGGGTGTTGCCCCTTGCCAAATCCTCCGGCGCCGGTGCGGCCAGTCAGAACGCCATAGGTATCGCCATCATCGGCGGGATGATCGGGGCGACCTTTCTGGCCATCTACTTTGTGCCCCTGTTTTTCGTTCTCATTGAGCGTATCTCATCCCTAAAAACCAAGAATAAGAAAGCGCTGGAATCAGGCTTCAGTGAGGTGAAATAAATGAAAAGAACTGCATGTATGGTCGTGGCATGCGCCCTGATGATCTCAGGGTGCTCCCTTGCCCCGGCATATCATCGCCCGGAAAATGTGACCGCCCCGGACTGGTCGTCCATTCAGGGTGAGGCAGTCCCGGATAAAGAGAAAACCGGTCAGGGGCTTGCCACCGATATTCCATGGAAAACGTTTTTCCAGTCCCGGGAGTTGCAAACGGTGATCCGGACGGCCCTTTCCAACAACCGGGATTTGAAAAGCGCGGTGCTCAGTGTCCGGAAAACCCAGGCCCTCTATAATATTGAACGCTCCAAACTGCTGCCGGACCTCAATGCCGCCGGGTCCGGGGACTATCAGAGCGATTTCCACGGCAACTCCGTGGAGAAATATCAAGCCGGGCTTGCCATGCCGTACTATGAGGTCGATTTTTTCGGTCGCATCAAAAGCCTGGGCGACGTCGCCCTGAACAAATTCCTGGCCACCGATGAAGCCCGGAAGAGCATCACCATCTCCCTGATCGCCCAGGCAGCCAATGCCTGGCTTCAGCTGACAAGCGATCTGCAAACCCTGGAGATGTCCCAGGAGTCCCTGGAAACGCGTCAGCAGACATACGAGCTGGTGAACAAAAGCTACCAGAACGGTGTGGCCACAAAACAGGACCTGTCCCAGGCCCGCATCGCCCTGGAAACCGCCCGGGTGAATACGATCCTGTATACCCGCCTGGTGCAGTTGGACAAAAACGCCCTGGTGGCCGTTATGGGAACCAAGGGGCTCTCGGGAATTTCCCTGTCAACAGAGCTTGACGAGAAGGCGGTCATGGAGGAGATCCCCGTGGGGCTCTCATCCGAGGTGCTCCTCAAACGCCCGGACATCATTGGGGCCGAGTACTCGCTGAAAGCGGCCGGAGGCAATATCGGCGCAGCACGGGCCGCCTTTTACCCGCGTATTGCACTGACCGGTAATCTTGGCTTCTCAAGCTCCGATCTTGGGGACCTGTTCTCCTCTTTTGACAATGCCGGATGGGGAATCGGGCCTTCCATATCCATCCCCATTTTCAATGGCGAACGAAACAAGACCCTGTTAAAGGCTGCAAAGATCGACCAGAAAATTGCCGTGGTCCAATATGAAAAAACCCTGCAGCTGGCGTTCAAGGAAGTGGCGGATGCCCTGGCCGCAAGAAAGACCCTGGGGCGGCAGCTGGAGGCCCAGCGCATGCTGGTCCGGGCAAGCCGGGATGCCTACGACCTTTCCATGAAAAGGTACAACGAAGGCATTGACTCCTTTTTAAGCGTGCTGGATGCCCAGCGGTCGCTGTTTGCTTCCCAGACCGCCGAAATTGACCTGCAGCGCCAGGAGCTGGCCAACAGGGTCAGCCTGTACAAGGTGCTTGGAGGAGGCCTTGCCCACTAGGCGCATCGCCTTTTAAGGGCCCTTCTTGTTACAAAAAAAGCGTTTGTTCCGTCCGGTGCCTCCGGCGGAATAAACGCTTTTTTTTGCGGCAAAGGTTCGGACCAATCAAACATCTTGCTCGACAATGAAAAATTTTCAGCAAAATTTAATTACGCACCATGGCGCAAGGCGATCTTCTCGAACATCAAAGCAATACCTTCATTCATCGTATAGTTGGACTCAATGTCAAGATTATCATCGGATGCCGAATCAAAATAGATGTGAAGGCTGGATTCAAGGCCCTCTTCAGGTTGCCAGTAGCAGACCATTATGGGAAAAAGGGGCAGGGGATGCAGAACAATTGAAATATCAGCATCAATGTGGCTGTCAATCTGTTTTCCATCGAAAATTTCCAGCATATCTTTGAACAGGTCCGTATAGGTATCGGCCACCCGCTTCAGCGGCTTTTCACACCGTTGTTGAAAATGGGCATACCGGGAAGGCCCGCCGTTCAGCTCCCGGAATGTGATCCAATCCCCCCGGGGTGTTTTTCCCGAACCGTTTAAAATATAATTCAATGCCGGCACAACCATATATGCATTGATATGCGCTTCAGATGAGAGGTTGCCCCCGCTATCCACACTGAAGTCCTTGCCAAAAATTTTTATGTTCAATTTTCCCTTGGAGAATTCCGCACCCAACCGCTTTGCTGCCTGGGAAAGATCAATCGAAGATATTTTCTGCTTTAGTTCCTCAATGGCCTCTGACTTATATTCGTCAACGGTGTTGGGTTTTTCAACGGCTCCCCCATACTTATCAATCACTTCTTTTTCCAAATGGGGACAGGCATGTATCGGTTTTTTTTCTTTGAATACGGCCACAGCAAATGCAAGACAGGTTTGTTCATTACAATCTCTGCAGTTAGAACCGTTCAACAACTTGAAGATTTCCATGGGATTATTGATCTGTGACATTCAAGCTCATTCCTTTTTTAGATTTCCGATTCATTCACTGGGGTTCAATAACAATTTTCAGCTGCCATTGCAATAGCCCGTGCATCAGGAACTGAGACATGAACTCCATGTCATCCCCTGTAATTTGTTTACACAAGCGAGTCATCTTGCCCGGTGCATTTCATTCTTTTGAACGAAACAGGATGGCTTTTGATGGCATATTCCTTATTCTTTTATTGCCACAATCAATAGTCCTTTGACTGGATTTCCCGACTGGTTCCTGATATCGGTTTTGTTTATTTCAATTATTTTTAATTCATGCCGGTTCAGGCACTCTTGAATATATTTCCGTGAATGTGCATAGCGGCCGCTGGGATAAAGTCGGTAACTTGTTGTATTGTCTTTCAGGTTTTCTACTGAAAACGCAATTTTCCCTCCGTTAACAAGGTATGAAGATGCGGATTTGATAATCATATCCAAATTCCCAAAATATACAAAGACGTCGGAGCTGTAAATCAGGTCAAATTTTGTTGGAAACACCCAGTCCTGAAGGATGTCAAAAACCTCGAGCCGATTGTATATTTTTTTTTCAGAGGCTTTTTTGAGCATCTTTGCCGATACATCAACACCTGTCAGGCTTTTTGCAAACGGCCGATATAGTTGAGCGCCCAGGCCAGTGCCGCAGCCAAGGTCCAGAATCGACATCTTTTCTGTCAAATAGGGGCGCACAAGATTAAAGAGAAGCTCAGGGGTTTTATATTCCAGCCCTTGAACCAGAATCGTTTCAAAATTTTCAGCACACTGATCAAAAATACCGCGAACATGTTCCACCGGTGCGGCATCAGGTGTTTCATCCCCCCCTATGCTTTGGAGCATGAATTTTGCGACTTCATTGTCCGGCTGTATCTTAAGCACCTTGTTGTAATGTTTTTCAGCCTCTTTGAACTGTTCGGTCTTTTGAAGGACAAGCCCGAGATTTAAGTGGGGGGATAGATAATCCGGCTGTATCTCAATGGCTTTTTTATATGAATTTAAAGCGTTTTCAGTCAGATTAAGCTCGTCCTGAGCCACACCAAGATTGTTCCAGGCTTCCGCCATTTCAGGAGCGAACCTTACTGCCGCCCGAAAACTTGCAACAGCATCATCCAGCTTACCGATTTCCCGGTACGCCACTCCCTGATTATTCCATACCTGGCCGATCTTCGGCTGCTGATCGAGCATAACCTTGTAAATAACTATGGCGCCCTGATGATCATTCTCCAGTTGTTTCAGTCTTCCCAGGTTATAGCATGCTGACAGATCAGGCGGGTTTAGACTGGCTGCTTTTTCAAATACCGGTTTGGCTTTCTCCGGCCGCTCTTGGTCCAGATACAGGTTCCCAAGCGCATTTAGCGCCTGTCCCCAGTCAGGCCTTATTTTCAATATTTCCTGATAGCCTTTTTCTGCTTCAGAAAGTTTACCTTCCCTGTGGGCTGAATAATGTTTTTTGAAAATTTGTTCGAGATTGTCTTTTGTATTCTGTTCCATATTCGAATTCATTTTATCAGCCAATACCCTCGTGCTAAGTTAAGATACTATGATTATAAAAAACATGATCGAATAGCATATAACGACTGAAATCCGCAATGTAAAAATATAGTTTGGTTATTACCGTCATGGATCACCGGCCACTGGGCGGAACCCCTTTGGAATTGGTCAAGGTGGTTAGCAATACCACTCCGGATTGATAACTGACCGGTTTATCGGTTTGATAAGTCCTTGTGATTATTTTGTCAGCAGGATCAATTGTATAATCGATCCCTTAGACAATTCGAAGGATTAGATGATCTGATTCAATTTTGTAATTGTTGGGATTGCTCATTTTGTCTGTATTGTTGGAGGTTGAGGGTCCCAAACCTGCCAGATCAACCAACGGATGCCATCTTCTTCCCGAATACCATAGGGTTTGACCTGTTGCTTTGAAAAATCCTCCTTCTCCCAATCCGGATAGATTAGATGATAAAGAGGAGCGAGTCCGGCATAAAATTGATTTGTGTTTGTCATTTTCTTTTTTGCACACCGGTAAATTCGCCGGCGATCTTCTGCGAGTCCGGGGAATGCCTGGTTTATGTTATTTTTTTTTATTTTTGAGAGAATACTTCCATTTTTCTTTTAAGTATAAGTGCAAATCAGCTTGTTCTTTATAAGGTTCTACAAACTGTTTATAGTTCTGATATTCTTTAACCTCGACTTTTTTTGAGAATTCAGCAGATTGTTTTCTTTTTATGATATCTGCTCCACGTCTGATTTCTCTTAAGTGTTTGTCATCCGTGTAAATAAATAATGATAACATAATATACGGTTTAAGCACTTTATGCATAGAATGAAGACCATCTACTATTAATACTTTGCATGAGCTGACAGTTATACTTTCTTGAGCTTTTTCTCCAGTTGAGTGATTGTAAGGAAAAAAAGAAACATCATGGCCATTCTTGAATTTAATCAACTGGTTTTCAATAGCGTTAAAATTGTAAGATTCAGGCTGATAGCCACTAATTCCATTTTTTATTCGTTTTGTCCTATTCATTAGGAATGAATCAAGGGGAAGATGGTTTGCGCTTACGTCCATGGCGTTTAAGATCTCAGCTAATTTTGCTGACAAAAAAGATTTGCCCAGATCGGCAGCACCACAGACAGCAATAACTATATGTTTATCTAATTCACTGAGTGATATTATTTTTTGTGCTATCTTTTTTTCCAGTTTCATTTTGTTGTTTCTTTTTGAAATTTCAGTGAGGCGTTTTCGACAAAAATATAATATTTGAAATTCAAGGTGGTAATCGTATAGTGTTCGTTTCTACCACTCGCTGTTTAGAGCACTATCGCTGTCAATTTTTATTAAATAGCCATTAGACTCTCCGGACGACCAAGGAAGAGTGTGTTTGGTTCCGGTAACGATATATCCGTCATCTGCTGTCTGCAGAAGCATAGATATGGAGAAGACCCCATCAAATATTTTGGCGGAGACCTCGTTTCCAAGGGAGTCCATCTTTATCAAATAAAGATCAGTTCGGCCTTCAAGATTCGAGTAGGAATCTGTATGTCCGGTGATGAGATAACCGCCATCCAAAGTTTGCTTTATTGAATAGCCACGATCCCATCCTATGCCGCCAATGGCTTTTGACCAGAGTTCATTACCGTTTCGGTCTGCTTTCATCAGGTAAATGTCACTTTTACAGGAATCCTCCTGTATCTCTCCAACAATAATAAATCCCCCGTCTGCTGTTTCCTGTATAGATTTTACTTGCTCTGTGCAATTAGATCGGCCAATAGTATTGGACCATATTTCATTTCCGTTGATGTCGGTTTTTATTAAATAGATATCAGTATTGTTTTCCGGGAATACGGTTTCCCCAGCAATGATATACCCCCCATCCCTTGTCTGTTGTATGGATTGCAGACGATTCACACTGTTGTTACCAAAGGTGAATTCCTTTGACCATATTATGTCACCAGTGCTGTTGATTCCGGCCAGAAAAAGAGAAGCATTAATTGATCCTGTACCGGCAATGATGTACTCTTCTTCTGCGACTTGATGAAAATAACCAATACCAGAGCTATAAGAATGAGGTATGGCATTAAATGTTGTGGAGCAGGTCTCATTACCCTTGCTGTCGGCTTTGATCAAAGAGTAAAGATGATTTTTGGTACACGGTAGCCCGGCACAAGAATAAACAGAATAGGTTTTTATAAAAAAAGTGTAACCGCCATCTGTGGCCTGTTCCACGGAAATGATTTGGTCCGCACTTGTCCCACCAAAGGTTTTTGACCAGATCTCGTTACCCAAACCATCGGTTTTAACGAGCCAGCCATCTAACTTCTCCTGGCCGAAATTTTCTGTGCTAAAGGGTCCGATTGCCCCTGCGATGATAAATCCCCCGTCTGCAGTCTGTTTCACATCATTTACTCTTTCATCAGTCGTTGTGCTGCCAAGGGTTATTTCAAAGGAACTTTCAAGAGCCATATTTCCCAATACCCGCTTGCCTGCATCAATTGTATCAGCATCATCTGTTACAGCATCAATGGCACGCCGGAATCTATATAAATCGCTGAATTCGATAACGGTATCTGCACAATAGTCAGAGACAGCAACTCTGTTCATAAATCGATCCTGGCCAGAATCTGAATTTATAGGGAGCTGAGCTGCCGTGATGATTGCAGCCACGATTTCTCCTCTCGACTTTCCGGAATCCAGTTCAGATCTCCAGTATTCAATGCCGTCGGGATCATCCTCATAAGTTTTACCAAATGTATTATTATAAAGATGATTAACAAATTCCCAATTTCCGTAATCATAACTTGAGGAAAAGTAATCTTTCGCCTCCTGAGTTTTCAGCATGATATCGGCTGCCGTGGTCATGCAGGTACTGCTCGGGTCAGTCTGCCAATAGGCATTGCCGGAGCCCTCGGATGCCCTTCCGAAAATAGTCACATATAATTGAGAAACTTCAGTTTTTGTTAATCCCCAGCAAACCGAAGAGAAGAGAGTTATAACAATGACCAAAACGAAGATGCTCAATCCAGATAGACGGTGTTTTGTTTCTGTATCAACATCAGTTTTCAGGTGCTGCACCTGGGTTTTGTTACATAGATCATAACAAAACCGGCCAGGTTTAAATACGGCTTGGATTGAGTCTTCAGAACTCTCATAAGATAAACTCCCAGAGTTTCCGTCTAATTTTTTAAATGGTGTCATTTTTGTATTTCCTGTAAATAAAATGTATAAAGAAACTACACAGCAAGAGTCATCAATACTCCCCCTCATGCCTGTATCTGCAACGAATGCAATACCTGTTTTTTAATGCTCCTGCTGCAAGACTCCTATGGTCGTTGTGGGGGGGGGCGGCCGGCAGGCAGGAGGCCGGGATAGAAAACGTTCAGGCAAGGGCCCGGCCTCAACGTTAAAAGGAGGTGGGTAACCTTATGATATAATGCGCTTTTCAAAAAAAAGATATTTTCTTATATAAGAACGCTGCTCAACACCTCCGGGTTTGTTCAACAACCGGATAAGATCGTGGCTCGTTCCTCACACGATCTATCCTTATTCGTTATGCTTTGATTTTATATGAAATCATTTCAAAAGAGTAGTTGTCCCTTTTTTCTTTTTCCCCGTCGCGGGAGATAACAACTGTTTGGAGAGCATAAAATGAATAGCATGCCATCGTTTTTTCGCTTTGTTTCGTAAAGTTTTTCCCAATTTTCCTTTTTTTGTCAATGCCTTTTTATGGTTGTCAAGCGCTGTGTAATGCAGAGCTTTTACCTGGTAACGTGTGCTGTTTTTGAAAGCATTATAAACATCATCTACATTCTTTTGTGTGTCGTCAATAAACACGATGTTCTTTATAGGCAACGCTGAATTTCCTGAATTGTCATTCTGATAGTATTGAAGCAAACAATTCAACATAATTCCTTTGTTTTGCCCAGCCGCATACATAACCCCTTGTTGATAACTCACTTCCCTGGCGCCTGGGATATCACATGGCTCAAATGGACTGGGTAAACTTGCGCTGTTCATGGCCCCCATAAATAAAGAATTGTTCCGAATCATGTCGAGGAAACTACTATAGGAAGAACCCAGCACTTTTAAATTATCCAGTTGCATTTCAGTGGCGGAGAGATTACTGCCGCCTCTAGCGGTTTCGACCAACAAACGTACGCCGGAAACAGATAAGCTATTAAGAATAGACTGGGGTGTCTAAAATAGGTTTTTTCGGCCTAAATTTTTTGAACTATATTTGGGCCTGTAATTGCTACGAGATAATAGCTAAAATTGCGGTACATTATTGGGATCATGAAAAGCAAACTCAAATTCTTCTTTTCCGAAAA
>JAAEMK010000852.1 GCA_024225635.1 Desulfobacteraceae bacterium
AACCTGACTATAAACTCTAAAAGATTGAAATATCATGAATATATTCTTCTTAGATGGCAATCTGATCAAAATAATGTTGGAAAATTTCAAGTTGTTCAAAATAATCAGACAATCCAGGTTCGATTAATGTGACAATCAACAATATGTCCAAGAACCGGGGTTTCCCAGCACTCCCAAACTGTCATGCAGGGAGTGTAAAGCTTGACTTTTTCACAGAATCTTTCCAATAATGCGCGATCCAGGAACCAATATTTTGGGGGATTGTGCATGAAAGGGAATATTATAAGCAGGGAAAAATGTTTTATCTGTGGCCTTTCATTGAAACACGATGAACGCCGCCATGGGCTGTTTTGTCCGGATCATCCCCAGGTTGCGGCCGTCAAAAACTTTACCGTTCGGTTTGGCCGGGAAATTCAGAAACAATTCCGATCCTATGACCTGGCAGCACAATTCTTGAACGGATTGCGATTTAAAACGTCCGAGGGGTCTTTTGATGCCAAGGACTACCAGGCGGACAAACCCTATTCATTCACAAACCTGTCTGAAAAATACTTGCGCCGGAAAAGCTCTCTTAAAACCATCAAAGAGGCGACATGCCATATTAAGGCGGCCCAGCAATATTTTGGTGATAGAAACGTCAAGGATATCAACGGTGGGGATATAGAGGACTATCTTTTTTCGTTACAGATTCACCCCAAGAAAAAACGGGGAGCGGAAAAAGCGCCGGCACCGTTGCCCATGTCTGAAAAGACCCGGGCAAACTATGCAAGCAGGCTGCATGATTTCTGGAAATGGATGCTCCAGCGCCAGGTGATCTCCCTGGCCCAGATGCCGATCTTTCCCAAGATTGATTTTGAGCTGGGGTACAGAAAAATCACCGACATGGACACCCAGGAGGAGATCATCCAAACGGTATATGAGATGACCCATGGCCTGAATCCCAAGATCTGGCTCGGGATCGATCTCCTGGCAACCTATGTGAACCTTCGGCCCGGGGATCTTCTGAAACTCAAAGAGGGGGACATCGACACGGAACACGGGGAACTTGTGTTCCATTATCCCACCAAGCGAAAGAACAAACTGAAAGTGACACGACTCCTGGATCATCATATAGCGATTTTTAAGGAGATCAAGACCCAATACCCTGCCCTGCCTGAAACCTTGTTTTTCCGGCACCATGGCGGGATTCAGAGCGTCAAAGCGGGTCAGCCTTTCGGTCCCAAGTATCTGAGGCAGTGTTGGAAACGGGCGTGTGAGCAACTGGGGGTCGAGGGTTTGGATCTTTACGGCGGTACCCGGCACACGACCACAACGGAGATCGCCCGGCAGGCAGGCACGGCCAACGCAAGAAAGGCGTCCGCACATGAAACCAATCGCGCGTTTGATCGATATTGCCAGTATCAGGATGATACGGCATTTGATATGGCAAAGATTGTAAAGGGAAAAAAAGACAAAAAAATAGTGCTGATCAATCGTGCTGATTAGTCAGCACATTGTCAGCACCATTTGAAAGGACCCAATGAAGTGAAAATTGAATCATTTCAAAGAGTTAAATGGTGGAGGCGGCGGGAATTGAACCCGCGTCCGAAAACAGTCAGCAATGGCCTCTACATACTTATCCCGAAATTTAAATTTTTCCGGATGGTCTCCTCCGGGATGGATACGGACCGGAATAGCCTGATTAATTTAACCTAAAAGGGATCAGGCATCCCTTTTACGGCTGTCCCACATAGTCGACGTCCTTTACCGGAATCTGTAGGAAGAATCCCAGCAGGACGGAAGCCGCCTTAAGCAGCTACAGCGTAATTATAATCGTCTGCGATTACTTTTTTTTCCGCCAGTTTTACGAGTCGGCAGAAGCTCGATATGCAACCAAAAGCCTCGTAATCTCCGTCGAAGCCTTTTCGCCCCCAAATTGTAAAAGAACAGTATGGCTAATATACAGTAGCCGCCATGCAAAGTCAATACCAGGATTCATCAATCCTTGTATTTTTTTCTTGCCCGGTCGAGTTCCCGGTTCACGTCCCTCGTCTTGATGCTCTCCCGCTTGTCATAGAGCTTCTTACCCTTGGCCAGGGCGATCTGCACCTTGACCTTGCCGTTCTTGAAATAGATCTTCAGGGGAACGATGGTGAATCCCCGCTCCTTTGTTTTTCCGATGATACGCTTGATCTCGGAACTGTGGAGCAGGAGCTTCCTGGACCTTAAGGGATCGTGGTTGTCATAATAGGCGTATGTATAGGGGCTGATGTGCAGCTGCCGCAGGAACACCTCTCCGTTCTTGATCTCGGCATAGGCGTCCTTGATGGTGACCCTTCCCTCACGGATGGACTTCACCTCCGTGCCCTTGAGCACGATGCCGGCCTCTACCTCATCGGAGAGATGGTAGTCGTGCCTCGCCTTTTTGTTGTTCGCTATGATCTTTATGTGTTCAGATTTCATCTCTTTTACCACTCCAACCTATTGCTGTTCATCCGAATCTTCCAGGGGAAGTATGCTCTTATACCGTGTTTTTACAAGGTCGGTTATCCCCGATACGTCCCGCATTGTGAGGATCTGCTCCACCAGGGTTTCCGTGTCCTTGGAATCAAGCTTTCTTATGACCTGCTTGACAATGGGGATGGACCCCGGGTTCATGGAGAGCTCCTTGAGCCCCAGCCCCATGAGAACGGGAAGGTTGACGGGATCTCCCGCCATCTCACCGCACATCACCACATCCACCCCGGTCTTTTCGGCTGCGTCCATGGTCATCTTGACCAGGCGGATCACGGCCGGATTAAAGGGATTGTAAAGATGGGCCACCTGCCGGTTCCTCCGGTCAATGGCCATGGAGTACTGGATCAGGTCGTTGGTGCCGATGCTGAAAAAATCCACATGCTCCCCGAGTTCCTCGGCCATGATTACGGCGGAGGGTACCTCGATCATGATGCCGAGGGGAATATTCTTGTTATAGATCTTCTCCTCATCCTCGAGCTCCCACACGGCGGTCTCGATCACTTTTTTCACCTGGATGATCTCTTCTACGCAGGAGATCATGGGGATCAAAAGCTTGATGTTGCCGAAGGCCGCCGCCCTCAGGATCGCCTTGATCTGGGTGAGGAATATCTCGGTCCGCTGGAGGCAGAACCGGACGGCCCGCAGCCCCAGGGCCGGATTGGCCTCTTCCGTTGTCTGGGAATAGGGCAGCACCTTGTCCCCGTTGATGTCAAGGGTCCGGATGGTGACGCACTTGGGCGTGACAAGCTCCACCAGATCCTTGTACTTGTCAAACAGCTCCTCCTCGGTGGGGAACCGCTTGAGATCGAGATATAGAAACTCAGTACGGAACAGGCCCACCCCGTCGGCGGCATTGTCCTTGACGGATACCACCTCCTCCAGGAGCTCGATGTTCGCCATGAGGGACATGCGCTTGCCGTCCAGGGTAACCGCGGGCAGATGGCTGTCCCGGGCGATGACGGCACGGTACTCTTCGTACCTGGCCCGCCGCTCCTCATACTTGAACAGGGTGTCCTCATCGGGATTAATGATGATGATCCCGTTAGAGCCATCCACAATGATGATGTCATCGTTGGCCACAAACTGGGTGACATTGCCGAGGCCCAGGACCGATGGAATGTCCAGGGACTTTGCAATGATACCCGTATGGGAATCCCGTCCGCCCCGGTCGGTGACAAAGCCCTTGATCCGCTCCAGCTGAATCTGGCTTGCGTCCGCCGGGGAGAGATCGTGGGCAACGAGGATGACACGCTTGTTAATGTCTGAAATTTTTATATCCTGGGCGCCCACGAGATGGCGCATCACCTGCTCCGAGACCTGGACAATGTCCGTGACCCGGGCCTGGAGATAGGGATCTTCCACCTTCTCGAACATGGTCTTTACCTGGCGGGACACCTTTTTCAGGGCCCACTCGGCATTGACGCGCTCCTTCTCGATGGTCTCGATGGTCTTGCCGTAGAGCATCTTGTCCTTGAACAGCACCATGTGCGTCTCAAGGATGTTGAGCTGGGAGCTCAGGTCATCGTTCAGGGATTCAATAATGGCGGCGTGCTCGTCTTTTGCCTTCTTGACGGCGCCCTTGAACCGGTTGATTTCCGGCTGAACCCAGGAATCGGAGATAAAATACCGCTTGATTATATCCACGCCCTCACGGTCGACAATATACGCCTTGCCGATACAGATCCCCGGAGATCCGCTGATCCCGTGGATTACCGTCTGGCCGGATTCTGACTCACTCATCTACATCCTCTCCAAACCCCGTCTCAATAAGTTCCTTGATCGAATCAAGTATGGGGATGTCTTCTTCACTTTCCGCCTCCAGCAGAACCTCATACCCCTTTGAGCAGCCCAGGGAAAGGATGTCGATGATGCTCGAAGCATCGGCGCGGTTATCCCCGTCCCCGATCCAGACGTCGTCTTCGGCGCTCTGGGCCAGTTTTGCAATCATTGCTGCAGGCCGTGCATGCATCCCAAGTTGGTTAATGATGGTGGTTCTGCGTGATAAAATCTTATAGTCTACCAATGGTTTAAATTCTATTCCTTTATATATTATGTCCCGCGATCATACTTCTCCAGCGCAAAAAAGTCAATGAAATCTAGGAGCAGGCAGCAAGGACGGGGGAAAACACGGGCCGGGCGACAAGACACAGCCCGGCAAATAAAATCAGGAGAAACCCATGGTGGAGAGATGGGAAGGGGGGGAGCACGCCACAAAAGCGCATCCCCCCGAAAATTACGGCATCATCGCCCGGGGTTTAAAAAAGTCCCAGGGAATGAAGGAATACAATGGCAATGCCGATGGGGGCCAGGTACTTGACCGTAAACATGAACACCCCGATAAAGGGGACCTGGATGGCTCCCTTGCAGGTCAGCTCATCCCGGACACGGGCCCGCTTGAGCACCCATCCCACAAAAAGCACGGAGATGGCGCCGCCGATGGGCATCTCCACGTTGGACACGGCAAAGTCGGCAAGGTCAAAGAAATTTTTCCCGAAAAAGGTGAGCTGCTCCTGGTACTCGCCCATGGAGAGGGAGCAGACCACGCCCACGGCCGAGATGAGCCCCGTGAGCAACAGGGTTGCACGCTTCCGTGTGATGCCAAGGTCCTCGGACACATAGGCCACGCTCACCTCCAACATGGAGATGGAGGAGGTCAGGGCCGCAACGGTGAGCAGCAGGAAAAAGAGCAGGCAGAAGAAGTAGCCGCCGGGCATCTGGGCAAAGAGATTGGGCAGGGTCACGAAAACAAGGCCCGGTCCCTGGCCCGGTTCTACACCAAAGGCGAACACGGCCGGGAAGATGGCAATGCCCGCAAGAAGGGCGATGACTGTATCGGCGATACAGATCTGAACGGCGGTGACCCCCAAGTTCTCCTTGGGATTGATATAGGAACCGTAGGTGATCATGGTTCCAACGCCAAGGCTGAGGGTGAAGAATGCGTGGCCCAGGGCGTCCAGCACCCCTGCCGCCGAAAGCTTTGAGAAATCGGGTTTAAAGAGAAAGGCGATGCCGCCCTCGGCCCCGGGAAGGGTGAGGGATCGAACGCACAGCAGCACGATGATGCCGAGCAGTACAGGCATCATCACCTTTGAAAACGCCTCGATGCCCTTTTTGACACCTGCATAGACAACCCCCGCGGTGATGGACATGAAGATGAGCTGGCACACGATGGGATGAACGGGAGAGACAATGAAGCTGCCGAACATCTCCCCCACCTGGGCGGGACTCTTGCCCGCAAAGCTGTTGGTTGCGGCCTTGACAATGTACTCCAGGGACCAGCCCGCCACAACGCCGTAGAAACTGAGCACCGTGGCGCTGCCGAACAGGGCCATGAACCCGCCGAGGAGCCAGGGACTGCGTTTTCCCGACAATGCCTTGAAGGAAGTGATAATGCTTCCCCCTCCCCTGCGGCCGATGATGAAATCGGAGATCAGCACGGGCAGGCCGATGAGGGCGATGCATAAAAGATAAACAATGATGAAGGCGGCGCCTCCGTTTTTACCGGTGATGTAGGGAAATTTCCAGATATTTCCGAGACCGATGGCAGAACCTGCAGCAACAGCGATAATTGACAACCGGCCACTGAACAGCGGCCGCTTCTGGTGTTCCCCTTGGTGTAAATCCATGCGTGTTTCCTATCTAGTTGTTTTCCGGCATCCTGATGCTCGATAAACTCCACTGGCCCGCCACCGGCTCGGGATGCCAACAAAACGACACCGACAAGCAAAACCCGGACGATTTATACTACAGTATCGAGTTTATTGCAACCTGCTGAAATCATTTTACCAAACTGAAATTTTGAAAAATGGAAGGCATAGTAAAACCAATCCCCGGGGAATCGCCCCGGGGATTGCAGCCGTTTGGGAGAGGAGGTTCAGGCGGTGATTCAAGCCGCGTTCGGCGAGGAGTTACAGCATATATGTCTATACAGAAAACCGAGGTTGCCAAACAGCAATTTATTCCCCGGGTTTATACTCTCCGAGCTCGAGTTCCAGGACATATTTGTCCCCCCTGCAATAGGAGTAAAGAAGCTCAACAGGGGTATCATGCCGGTCGCAGGTAAGGTTCTCCATGAGCAAACCCGCTGATTTCTCAGGAAGATTGAACATGGTTGAAATCTTTTTGTCCAGATTGACCGCCCGGATCACCTGGTGGGATTTCACCAGGTCGATCTTGAATTTTTCGGTGATGACCCTGTACAGGGAGCCGGCGGCATCTTCGGCGGTAAGATCCTTGAACATGTTGTAAGGCAAAAAACTCTCTTCATATATAAAAGGCGCACCGTCGCCGGTCCTCAACCGCTTGAGGAGCACCACCCGCCGTTCGGCGCCCAGGAGCAGCCGCTCCGCGACATTCTTGTCGGCAATCCCGTGCTCGAGTTCGAGAACGATGGTCTTCTCCTCAAGGTTTGCCGAACCGAAATAGTCTTTAAAGCTTGCAATCTTGTTGATATCATGGCGCAATTCCACCCTGGGAGACTCCGCCACAAAGGAGCCGACGCCCTTTACCTTTTTAAGGAGCCCCTTGGCCACAAGCTCGGAAATGGCCTGCCTCAGGGTATTTCGGTTGACACCGCACATTTTTGACAATTCAACCTCGGAGGGAAGCTTCTCCCCGCCCTTGAATCGACCGGTATCGATGAGCTCCGTCAACCACTGGCTGATCTGAAGATATTTCGGAACAGGATTGTCAAGATCCACAATTTTCATCGCAACACCCTATGATTTAAGCGGTTTACAAATCCGCGCATCTTTGGTTCATTGGCCTGTGATTGCCGTTAAAAGCTAAAACCCCCATGGTTCCCCCTGCCCTGTAAGCCAGGTTCAATGGCGGTTATACATCCATACATCACAACTAAACAGAGATCAACAAAAAGATCGAGATATACTTTCCTGATTCCATGCCTCATCACACGGCGGTAACCGCCTTGATTCACAAACAAGAACGGCTGACCACAAGGGAATTGTCCGTCACCTGGGAACAGGGGTCAACCCTTTTTTCCCCAGACCCATATTTTTTTGTTGACAAAAAAGTGATAGCAAATTACACCTGTATAGAACTCTATACTTGAACACTGATTAAGTTCTTAATCATTAAACAAGGTGATTGTATGTTTTGGTTCAGAAAAAGACAATTTGACAGTCCCCGCACCATGGAAGCCGACAGAACACTGTCACCATGGAATTCTGAATCAGCCGCTCCGGCACCCCGCCATTCCATGGGCGCTTACACATCATCCTCACCTTGCGGCACAAAAGATCGAACAATCATTCCCCAAAGCTTCACTAAAATCCACCTTCTTATCAGAAACTCCGGTCCAATGGAAGGCAAAACCGGTACTTTCCCGTACAGGAGCGCTGACAGAGGTGATGATTTTTACAAATACGAACTTGATCGGCATGCCGGCATTACGACATCCGCGGGTTCAAACGACCAGGCCCTGACGCGTTCTTCGCGCCCCGGGCCTATAACCGAGCTGGAAAATAAGCAGAGGGCATCGCTGAACAAAAAAAGAACATCGTAAAAAAGCCGGCATAAACCTTTGCTTAGAACCACTTTCTACAAAGCAACTTTTTTTAAGGAGTACTAGGTACAATGAAAGATCAAGCACGAGTAGTTGTCATCGGTGGTGGTATTGTAGGTTGCTCCATCCTTTATCACCTGGCAAAAGCTGGCTGGAAAGATGTTGTAATGGTCGAAAAGGGAGAGGTGACAAGCGGTGCCACCTGCATGGCGGCAGGACTCCTTACACAGTTCAACTCATCCCCCACCATGATGCGGATGAGAAAGTACAGTTCAGAGCTCTACGACGAGCTGGGCGCCTATGAGAAGGTCGGAAGCCTCCGCATGGCCGCCAGCAAAGAGCAGCACATGACCCTCCAGCGGGCCGTAAGTACGGCCAAGGGTGTGGGCCTGGATGTGGATATGATCTCCCCGGAAGAAGCGATGAAGATCATGCCCTGGGCCAGCAGCGACGACCTATACAGCGCGGTTTACCTGCCCAACGACGGCCACATCGATCCCCACGGAACCACCTACGCCGTGGCAAAGGCAGCCAAGGATCTTGGGGCCGAAATATACATCAAGACAATGGTCACCGGCATCGAGCTTACCCCCGACGGCGAGGTTGCCAAGGTTCTCACCGACCAGGGCGACATCAAGACCAACATCGTGATCAACGCCGCGGGCCTCTGGGGCAAGCAGGTCGCCGCCATGGTCGGCATCAACGTTCCCTCTACCCCTGTCGTCCACCAGCATCTCGCCCTCCAGGCCGTACCCGGCAAGGAAGTTCCCGACGGCGGCCCCTGCTTCCGTGATACGGACCGGCTCATCTACGGCCGTCCCGAGCACGGCGGCATCCTGTTCGGCGGCTGGGAGATCAACCCGCCCTCCATCTGGGAGGACGGCGTACCCTGGAGCCACAGCGCCACGGAAGTTCAATCTGATTTTGACCGGTACGAGCACCTGCTCGTCAACGCCATCAAACGGTTCCCCTTTCTTGAAGAAGCCGGCATCGAGCGCCTTGTGGCCCATCCCGACGCATTCACCCCGGATTCAAAACCCCTTATCGGCCCATGGCCCACGGTCAAGGGTTTCTGGATGGCCTGCGGTCTCTCCATGGAGGGATTCGGCGCCGCCGGCGGTATGGGTAAGGCCCTTGCCGAGTGGATCATCGACGGCGAAACAGAGGTGGATCTCTTTGGCTACCATGCATGGCGGTTCGGCAAGAACTTCCAGGATCCCCACTATGCGGCATCCTGCGGCCGTGAGTGCTACAAGTACTACTACTACACCAGATACCCCGGCGACGAAGACACTGAAATGCGTCCCAGGCGCATCACTCCCTTCAATTACAGGCTCCAGGACCTCGGCGCCGTATTCGGCAAGAAAAACGGATGGGAGCGGGTCAACTACGTGGACAAGGGCCAGCCCTGGCGCCGTGCCGGTGAGGATCAGCGTGAATACGGCGGATGGGTCAAGGCTCCCAGCTTTGATACCATCGGCGAAGAGTGCAAGGCCTTCCGTGAGAGAATCGGCATGGTGGACATGACCGCATTCGGCAAGATCGAGTTCAAGGGACCCGGCGCCCTGCCCCTTCTCAACCGCATCGCCATCTCCGAGATGGACAAACCCGTCGGTTCCTGCATCTACACCCAGTTCTGCGACCACACGGGCGGCATCCTCGCCGACGTGACCATCACCCGCCTGGGCGAGGATTACTACAGGCTTGTGACCGGTTCCGGATTCATCGACAATGACCTCGGCCACATCAAGAGCCAGGTCCGCAAGGACGATCCCGAAGTCGAAATCCGGGACGTCACCGACGAATACTCGGTCATCGGCTTCTGGGGCCCCCAGGCAAGAAAAGCCCTTGAAATGGTCACCGGGGACGACGTATCCAACCAGGGCCTTCCCTACATGACCGCCAAGACCATCACCATCAACGGTGTCGAAACCCTGGCCCAGCGAGTCTCCTATGCGGGCGAGCTCGGATGGGAGTTCTACACAAAGGTGGACAAATCCATCGTGGTCTGGGACAATCTGTGGAAAGCCGGCCGGGAATTCGACATTGCAGCATGCGGTTACAAAGCCCTGAACTCCCTGCGGCTGGAAAAGGGTTACCTATACTACAGCGACGACATCACCACCCTGGAGACCCCCTACGAAGCAGGTATCGGATTCACAGTGTGCAAGACAAAAGAGTTCCTCGGCAGCGACGCCCTTGCCAAGGCTAAAGAGAAAGGCTTCAGCCAGAAGCTCTGCACCATCACCATCGGTGACGAAGAGTGGCTGCCCCTCTATGGCGGAGAAGCCGTGGTCGTGAACGGCGAGGTTGTAAGCCGCCTCAGGGGCACAGGCTACGGCCACACGGTGAAGAAGAACATCGGTAATGTATACCTTCCCCTGGAGCTTGCCAAGGAAGGAACAGCCGTCAACGTTGAAATATTCGGAGAGATGGTTCCGGCGGTCGTCACGGCCAGGGTCCTCCACGATCCCAGGGGGGAAAGCCTGAGAAAATAATAACCTGACAGATTTGCGGGGCTGTCCTTCCGGGGGCAGCCCCGTAATTGATAATTCACCATATAAAGGACAAGAGGCGGCAAATGGACACCAGCAAAATGACATGTCTAAAGAAAATGGATTCAACCAAAAGTTATGAACTGCTTGAAATAGCCCACAACCTGGGCAAGGTTGCCAAGGAGCTCAAAGAGACCCTTGAAAAAACCTTCTTGCGCGAGCAGATCATCGAGATTGTGGAGGGATCCTATGACATCGGCAGGGTGCTGGAAGCGTACGAAATCTTCGGCGGGTACGTCAACCGGAGTTTCGGCATAGTCACTGAAAAAGACGGAAAGAAACAGAACTATTTCTTGAGAAAATATAAACGGGGTATCTCTGACGATGACATACTGTTCGAGCATGCCATGATCAGCCACTCCATCGCCCACGGCCTGAGCATCTGCCCCGGCCTGATTCCCACACGGGAGGACGCAACCTTTGTAACTCCTGCAAACAGCCGCAGCAAGTTTGCCATCTACACCTTTCTCGAGGGAGAAGACAAGTACACCTGGGACAACCCCATCATGGAAGACGAGGGCTATGAAAGCGCGGCCCGGGTGCTTGCAACCTTTCACAATGCGTCAAGGGATTTCGATCCCGGGAAATTGGTTCGCGAAGAACCGAGAATCCTTGACATGCTTCCCACCTTTACAGACACCTTTACCACTTACGCACAGCAGGAGCGGGACTCAAAGTTCCACGAGTATTACAAGGGCAAGATCGACCTGATCATATCGGCCATCAAGGCAAACACCATCCCGGAACAGGATGTCGCAAAAATGCCCATCAACCCCATCCACTGTGATTTTCATCCGGGAAACCTCAAATTTGAAGACAATAAGGCGGTGGGTCTTTTCGACTTTGACTGGTCCAAGATAGACCTTCGCCTTTTTGAGATCGGCCTCGCCCTCGTATACTGCGCAAGTCGCTGGGACGAGGATAACGACGGCACCATCCTGTTGGATAAATGCAAGATATTCATGGCGTCCTACCAGGCCAGCCTGACAGAACTGGGCGGCCTTGCACCCATGAACGAAACCGAGCTTGACAACTTTCCAACCATGATGGCCATGGCCAATTTTTATATTTTAAACTGGGACATCACAGCCTATTACGCAGAGGAGGACTTAAACGACTACGAATATCTAGCATACTTAAAGCACAATGTCAGACTGTTGGAGTGGATTGAAGCTAACAAGGGGGGACTGGCAAAGATCGCTGACTCCCTGAAACCTTAAGACTCAAATAACCATTTTACAGACAGGAGCTCATGGACGCCCTGAGACCCGAGTACGGCCTGAGCCGTCTGGCATATCTGCCAAAGGCATGGAGTCAAGCGCACTCCTGATATGACACCTCGCTTCAGGACGGCCGGATGGACCGGCCGGCCAGAAGGATTAAAAGTATCACGATAATAATAGGAAGAAAAATGCTCATCGACATTGACAAATTGATCCAAGAAGCCCCTGCTGAACACAGAGAGGCACTGGCAGAGGAGAGGGAGACCTATAAAAGGGTCCAGGAAACCACCAAGGCGGTTCTGTCCGAAGTGGGTATCGAGACAAGGAACAAGGAAGTGATCGAGATTCTCGAAGGCACGGGCCTCGCCGGATATGATGAGTCCACCAACAGGATTCACCTCCTTCCCGACCTCATCGACATGGTACTGGATTCGGCGCCAAAGACATTTTCCGGGGACGAGGGCATGAACACCCTTGGCATCGGCGGTATCCCGCCCTTCCTCTACAGGGAGAGCGACGAGTACCCCATGCCCGCCACCTACGAAGACCTCGACCGCGTGATTAAAACGGTAGGCGAGAACCTGGACGTGGTCCGGTTCCTGAGCCAGCCGGTGAAGGTTCACAAGGGAGATGCCCTTAAGTGCAACCAAATCATGGATCAACTTGACAATTGCATCAAGGTCACCGCCAGCTGCTACATGAGCGACGCGGACGCCGTGGAGTTTTTCAAGGGCAGGGATGACTGGCACGACTCTGTCTGCGGCCTCAAGTCCCCCTTGAGCTGCATGGACGACATGATGGACGCCCTGGTCAAGTGCGCCCGGGTGGGCAACAACCTGAGAATGACCACCATGGCCCTGGCAGGACGCACCGCGCCCCAGACCCCCGAGGGAATCATGGTCGTCAACCAGGCCGAGGTCATGTTTATGCTGGCAGTCGCCCAGACCGTCAACCCCGGCATGCTCTGCATGTTCGGCGGCATGCCCTGCCCCACCAAGCCGGACGGAGAGCTTGCCTGCTCAAGCGACGGCATGAACATGCTCAACACGGCAATCGCCCGGACCAACATGTGGGTCACCGGCCTTCCCACGGTTCAGTCCGGCGGCAGCAGCGAGCAGAAGGATCCCAACGAAGAAGCCGTCAAGGAAGGCATCCGGGGCCGTACCCTCCAGTGCGATTTCGGAGTGCACAACTCCCGCCACTGCTTCGGCGTCCTGGACAACCTCAACTTCTTCAGCGAGGAGGCGTTCCTCAAGGATACCGAGGCCCAGCGCCGGTACGTCAAGGAAACCAAGGACAGGGAATACGTTCTCAAACCCCTGTACATTCCCAAGGATGACCAGGCCTTTGACGTTATCCAGAGAATCGGCAGCGGTGACTACCACGTCGATTACCACACCACGGCCAACATATCCGCCTTTGAGGATTGGGCTGCGGTTGCACAGGGCAAGGGTGTACTTCCCGAGAAATAAAAGCTGACAACCCTTGTATGAAGCACCAGACGAAACCGCGGGAAGAGAACGACTCTTTTCGCGGTTTTGTCTGTTATGGATAATGACTTTATCAAGAAGAGAGGATACACATGCTGCTGAACTTTGACTACGACGGCGTAATCGTCGACTCCCTGGGCAATCTTCTGGACCTCACCATAAAAGCCCGGGAACTTGTGGGCGTTGGAAAAACACCCACCAGAAACGATTTTGCCACCCTCGAGGATATGACCTATGAGGAGCTTGCCAGGGTCATCGAAATTCCGGAAGACAAGATTCCGCGCTTCATCGAGACGGTGCGGGACCTTGAACGCCGCCCCCCTGCCCCCACCTTTCTGTTCCCCGATATTTCAAACGTGTTTGAACAGCTCGCCCGGGACCACGAGATCGTGGTGATCACGGCAAGCACCACGGAGACGGTGACCCAGATCCTTGAGGAGAACGGCCTTTCCAGGACCGTGGCAAAGGTGATGGGCGGCGAGCTCGGCTTGTCAAAGGCCAAGCGCATCGCCATGGCCCAAAACGATTTTGATTCAGCCCCTGGGGACACGGCCATGATCGGGGATGCCGTCAGCGACATCCGCCAGGGAAAGCTCGCCAGGGTCAAAACCGTTGCCGTCACCTGGGGATTCCAGTCACGGGATCTTCTGATCGCGGAGAGACCGGACCTCCTGGCCGACACCCCCATGGACCTGCTAACCCTCTTCAATTAAAACCGGTACGGGGTCAGGCTTAGCTTATTGACAAAAGCAGCACGGTCTCCCGACAATAATGACAATAAGCTAAGCCTGACCCCTGGAGTATGACCCCGATTATGCAATTAGAAGAGGCCGAGGGAGTGGAGAAAGACGATGGCAATGCCCATGGGCGCCAGGTACTTGGCCGTGAACAGGAACGCCCCCACAAAGGGCACCTTGCGCTTTCCATTGCATGTAAGCTCGTCGTTCACCTTGCGGCGTTTGAGAATCCAGCCCACAAAAAGCACGGAAATGGCGCCGCCAATGGGCATCTCAATGTTGGACACGGCAAAATCGGCAAGGTCAAACACATTTTTACCGAAAAAGGTGAGCTGCTCCTGGTACTCCCCCATTGAAAGGGAGCACACCACGCCCACTGCCGAGATAAGCCCCGTGAGCAGCAGGGTAGCCCGTTTCCTGGACATTCCCAGGTCCTCGGACACATAGGCCACGCTCACCTCCAGCATGGAGATGGATGAAGTCAGGGCCGCCACGGTCAAAAGCACGAAAAAGAGCACGCAGAAGAAATATCCGCCGGGCATCTGGGCAAAAAGATTGGGCAGGGTCACGAAAACCAGGCCCGGTCCCTGGCCCGGCTCAACCCCAAAGGCGAACACGGCCGGAAAAATGGCAATCCCCGCAAGAAGCGCGATGACCGTATCGGCCATGCAGATCTGAACGGCCGTGGTGGCAAGATCCTCCTCCTTGTCGATGTAGGACCCGTAGGTGATCATGGCGCCCACCCCAAGACTCAGGGTGAAAAATGCGTGGCCCAGGGCGTCCAGCACCCCGGCTGCAGAAAGCTTTGAGAAATCGGGTTTGAAGAGAAAGGCGAGGCCTGCGCCTGCTCCGGGAAGGGTGAGGGAGCGGATGCACAACAGCAGGATGATGCCCAGCAGCACCGGCATCATCAGCTTGGAGAACGACTCGATCCCTTTTTTGACCCCGGCATAGACCACCCCCGCAGTGGTGGCCATGAAGATCAGCTGGTACACGATGGGTTCCACCGGGGAAACAATGAAGCTGCCGAACATCTCACCCACCTGGGCGGGGGTTTTTCCGGCAAACTCGTTGGATAGGGCCTTAACGATGTATTCCAGGGACCAGCCCGCCACAACCCCGTAGAAGCTGAGCACGGTGGCGCTCCCGAACAGGGCGAGAAATCCGCCCAGAAGCCATGGGCTCCGCTTTCCTGCCAGGGACCGGAAGGAGCTGACAACGTTCCCCCCTCCCCTGCGGCCGATGATGAAGTCGGATATGAGCACCGGCAGGCCAATCAAGGCGATACAGCAGAGATAGACGACGATAAAGGCAGCCCCGCCGTTCTTGCCGGTGATGTAGGGGAATTTCCAAATATTTCCAAGCCCGATGGCTGAGCCTGCGGCAACGGCGATGATTGACAACCGGCTGCTGAACCGCGGCCGGCTTTGAAGTTGTTCCTTGTGTGAATCCATGGTTTTTTCCTGGGTATCGGTTTTCCGGTATCCTGCACTAGAGACGTTCGCACTCGAATTGATGCCTGCAACACCTGCTGCAATAAAATGGCTCTATTCATATGCGGGGAGCAATAACTCCATTCCCCTGGTTTGTTACCGGCTCGGGATACCAAAAAACGACGCCAACAATCATGTTCCAGGAAGGGGCTGTATACTACAGATCCCTTTTTTATGCAACCTATTGAAATTGCGCGAACAAGCACTGATGGAAGGAGATGGGGGGATGCCCCGTGGGGGCACAGAGACGGGGTCAGGCTTAGCTTATTGCCGAAGACTTACAGTTTTCCAAGAATAAAGCCAATAAGCTAAGCCTGACCCCGAGGAGACGGACTAAGCCTGGGGTGTCTAAAATAGGTTTTTTCGGCCTAAATTTTTTGAACTATATTTGGGCCTGTAATTGCTACGAGATAATAGCTAAAATTGCGGTACATTATTGGGATCATGAAAAGCAAACTCAAATTCTTCTTTTCCGAAAAA
>JAAEMK010000853.1 GCA_024225635.1 Desulfobacteraceae bacterium
CCTGGGGCCGTGGGCGGTGCCTTATGAATGTAAGGTACTTCGCCCACCATGTGGTACAGCATGGCCGCCCGGCTCACCAGGGGTGGCGCACAGGGACGCCAGCGATGCGTGTACCTTCGATTTTGGCCCAAAAGGAGCCAAAATGGCCACTCCGGTGCCCCAAAAGGAGCATTTCAAGCAAATGCGGACAAATCGGCGTGCTACGGCGACCGGTCGCTACCCTGTGGAGCGCAAAATGCTGTATTTATTGCACAAGGTTCAACCAAAAGTCGCATGGAGTCACGAAAGTGCATTCGGAGTCACGAAGGCGGCACGCATCGTGGTAAAAAGGGCGCAAGAATGCGCCGGGAAAGCGGCACAAATGGCCTAGCTGGCCTCCAAAGGGAGCCCGGAGGGCCGAAATGGGCCCACCTGGGGCCCTTTTCGGCCAGCTTGGAGGCACTTTTGGCCCACTTGGGGCGTTCGTTGACGCACCTTGATGCATTTCTGTCAGGTTTCCATGAACATTTCTGCACTTTTGCTGGAAATTAATGGAAGCGTCAGCAACATTCCGAAAAAGTGAGCGCGGCTGTGCCAAAATGGGCCAAAAAGCTCCGAAACGCTTCAATTTGGCTGTTTTGGCCACTTTTGGCCCTTCGCCACCGGCCGCCCGGAAGCCATCAAAGTCACCTATTTTGAGGTCATAATTTCCTAACCTGCTTCGATGCCGTAAAGGCACCCACCCCACCCC
>JAAEMK010000854.1 GCA_024225635.1 Desulfobacteraceae bacterium
CGCCTGGTCCGGTTCAACGAGGGCCGTGACAGCCAGGGCAAGCTCAAATGGTTCTTTTTCCCGGAACAGTGCCGCCACTGCATCGAGCCCCCATGCAAATATGTGAGCAACATGTACGCCCACGACGCCGTGGTCCAGGACAAGGAGACCGGCGCCGTGGTCATGACGGAGAAGGCCATCCTGCCCAAGGGACGGTTTGAGAGCTGGCAGCTCTGTCCCTACAACGTGCCCCGCCTGGACAAAGAGACAGGCCTGTGGAACAAGTGCGACATGTGCATCGACCGGGTGAAGCTCGGCATGCTGCCCGCCTGCGTCCAGAGCTGTCCCACCGGCACCATGAACTTCGGCGACCGGGACGAGATGCTCGAGCTTGCCAACAAGCGCCTGGCAGAGGTCCAAAAGACCAACCCAGACGCCTATCTTGCCGACCCCGAGTCGGTCCGGGTGATCTATCTTTGCGAAGCGCCCCCGGAAAATTACCATGACTCGGTACTGGCCTCGGCGGAGAAAAAGCGAGCACTGCTGGCAAAGGCGCCCGTACGGTCCAAACAGACCCGAAGGGAATTCATCACTGGCAAGTTCGGTCCCAGGACCAACAAGGCTTAACCCAAACATTACTGGAGAGTAAACATGAAAAACATATACTCTGTGTGCCTGCTTTTCATTGCCATCATGGTTGGTACCAGCCTTGCCGTCAATGCGGACGAAGAGTTCGAAGCGCCCGAAGACGGCCTTGAGATCAACTTCATCCAGGGCAACAGCGACCGGGATCTTTCCGTGGAGTTCAACCACTCAAGCCATGCGGATTTCGAGTGCTCAGCATGTCACCACAAGATCCACCAGCTCAAGGAGGGTGAACAGCCCCGGAGCTGCGCCACCTGCCACGACAAGTTTGATGTCAACGCAGTCAAGGGCTACAAGCCCTACTTCAAGGCCATGCACATGATCAAGAAGAACAACCGTGCCTCATGTGTTGCCTGCCACACCAAGGAGTTCGGCAACGACCCGGAAATGACAGGCTGCACCGCTTCCGGCTGCCATTCGGACGGCCTCAACTAGAAGCGATACCTTTTATATTAAGGTGAAACCAGTGCCGCCCGTGATCCGATCACGGGCGGCACTGCTGTTTTATAAAAATCAAAGGTCCGTGGACATAGTTTCAGACCGTTTCCATCAAAAGGAGATTATGGAGCCAAAAGTATTTATTTCATATAGCTGGAGCAATCAGTCGCACCAAGAGTTAGTTGAGCATTGGGCAGACAGGCTAATTTCCGAGGGAATAGATGTCGTCCTTGATATATATGATCTCAAGGAAGGGCATGAGAAATAATGATTTATTATTTAGGGTTAATTGGAATAGCTGCTTTTTCTATCACCGGGGTAATCGCGGCGGGTAAAAAAGATATGGATATATTCAGTATTATCTTACTCGGTGTGGTTACCGCTCTCGGTGGCGGTACTTTACGCGACATAATCCTGGACACCAGTCCGGTTTTCTGGATTGCTGATTTATGTTACATTTGGGTATCCATAATCGCTTCTGTCCTGACATTTTTCCTGGTTCGACATGTAGGTCATGTTCTGAGGTTATTATTATTTATTGATGCCTTCGGCTTGTCGCTTTTTACGGTTCTTGCAACGGAAAAGACCATTGATCTTGGTTTTTCGAACCCGGTGGCAGTATTGATGGGTGTCGTTACCGGAATTGCAGGCGGGATGATTCGTGACATCTTAGCAGGCAGAATGCCTCTTCTTCTAGGCAAAGAGTTTTATGCAACCCCTGCGCTTCTTGGAGCTATCTTATTTACCCTGTTAGGTTATTACTTCCCTCTACATGATTTTAACAGGCTTTACGCTATCGGCGTAATTTTTATACTCAGGGCGTCGGCCATCCAGTGGGGGCTGTACTATCCACGGTGGCTTACATACCGTGAAAAGAAATAAGGCAGCCCTGACACTACGGCTGGGTCACCCCGGTTGACGGCGGCGACTCCGCAAATATCGTAACACCCAACGTTGGAGACACGAACACCGGCATCCCGGAATACAAGGCCTTCATGGTGAATGTGCGCAAACGGAAGGAGGGTGACAACTAATGAAAGGTAAAGCTATTTTTGTAGACCTGTCCCTTTGCACGGCATGCCGTGGCTGCCAGGTCGCCTGCAAGCAGTGGAAAAAGCTGCCTGCGGAAAAGACCAGAAACGTGGGTTCCCACCAGAATCCCCAGGATCTATCATCCAAGACCATTCGCCTGGTCCGGTTCAACGAGGGCCGTGACAGCCAGGGCAAGCTCAAATGGTTCTTTTTCCCGGAACAGTGCCGCCACTGCATCGAGCCCCCATGCAAATATGTGAGCAACATGTACGCCCACGACGCCGTGGTCCAGGAC
>JAAEMK010000855.1 GCA_024225635.1 Desulfobacteraceae bacterium
CCGGGTCTAATTTCCTCCAAAATATGGTCCCTTCATTTTTCTGCTTCACCTTGACCACAGCAACGTAGTAGCAGTTATACTTCAGGCTACGTTCAGACCCCTTGCCTTCACACCCGCACTCATCATCAGGTGGAATCACGTTCACGGGACACAGCTTGCCACCTTTCAGGCTGAACCCTGAAAGCACCTCGAAATCACCGCTTACAAGGCACGGACCGATTGGCTGAGAACAACTGGTGTGAATCTTTGTATTTAATCGGCAACCCTTTTTTTTTTATGTTACGGCGCCCACCGAGATCTTCTCTCCTTCCCCACTCGACGCGCTCCCGTTCCCCGGGTCTAATTCCCTCCAAAATATGGTCCCTTCATCTTTCTGCTTCACCTTGACCACAGCAACATCGCTCCCGTTATATTTCAGGGTCAGCACGGTCACCTTGCCTTCACAACCGCACTCATCATCCGGAGGGGGGAGGTTCACCGGACACAGCTTGCCTCCTTTCAGGCTGAACCCTGAAAGCACCTCGAAATCACCGCTGACAAGGCCCGGACCGATTGGCTGAGAGCAGCTGGTGTGAATCTTTGTATTGAGTCGGCAACCCACATAGATGTAAATCTCGGTTCCCAGGGTGCCTTTTCTGTCCGCACCGGTTATGGTGAACGTGTCGCCCGGGTTCAATCTCTTGCTGAATATGGTCCCTTCCTTTTTCTGCTTAACCTTGACCACGGCAGCTTCACTGCCGTTATACTTCAAGGTCAGTTCGGTCACCTTGCCTTCACACTCACCGCACTCTTCAGGCATATAACCGAAGTCAACGCTCCGGTTTTCGTCGTTATTACCGGTCAACCCCATAGAAACCGGGCTGCAGTCGCTATCCTTTTCATCATCCCCGCCCGGCACATCACAGGGCGAAGGTTCAATACCTGAAGGAAGCGTGGACTCATCAACGGCAACCTTGTACTCTCCAGCACAAAGGCCGGGGAACAGATAAAACCCGTCGGCATCAGTGGTCACCTCGGCCAGCACCCGCCCTTCGGCATCCTTGAGAATCACCTTGATTCCCTCCAGGCCGCTCTCACCGGCATCCTGTATGCCGTTCCGGTTCTCATCCTGCCATACAAAATCCCCCAGAACTCCTGTACAGGGTGAATTATATCCGAAATCGAGGGTGGGATTTGAGGTAGTGTCGTTTGTCAGGGTAACGAAAACGGGACTGGGATCGCTATCGGCCGTGTCGTCACCTCCCTGATCCACCGGCGTTGCTACAAAATCCGGCGGAAGGGTGGTCTCATCAACCTCAACCGAATAGTCGCCTGCGCACAGACCGTTGAAACCGTAGTATCCATGGGGGTCGGTGCGGGCTTCAGCAATGACCATGCCTCCTGCGTCTTTGAGAATCACCTTGATCCCCTCCAGGCCGCTCTCACCTGAATCCTGAATACCGTCCCGGTTCAAATCGTGCCACACATAATCCCCCAGGGTTCCCGTACACGGGGAGTTGTAACCAAAATCGAGGGTAAAATTTTTGGTAATGTCATACTTCAGGGTCACGGAAATGGGGCTGGGGTCGCTGTCCGCCGTGTCGTCATCTCCCTGATCCACCGGCGTTGCTACAAAATCCGGCGGAAGGGTGGTCTCATCCACTTCAACAGTATAAGTACCGGCACATAAACCGGTAAACCCGTAAGCGCCGCTTCCGTCCGTGCTC
>JAAEMK010000856.1 GCA_024225635.1 Desulfobacteraceae bacterium
ACTGCCAGCAATGCCCGCAAACGCACGGGTTCTGCACAACTCACCCGTCAAAAATCGCAAAGACGCGATCGATCCAAAATGTCTTCTAAAGGACAACCCGAAGAGTATGACGACTCTGGAGATCAAACACAGATCTCACGCGGAGGTCGTACCTTCCCAATTAAACGAGGTGGACGTCAAACCCCTGGAGGACAGGGACGAGGACGAAAACCGAGTTTTGAGGACGAAGAATTTCGACCAGGAGGACCGAGTCGAGGTGGTTCTAGGTACAGGGGAGGCGGAAGAGGACTTTCGCAATTCCCTGGAAGAACCCCTTCCCCATTCGGTGCCTCCACGGGTCAAATGGCTCCTTCACCGGTCGATGACAGACCAGCGGCCAAAGAAATCCTTGGACGGGGATGCAAGTGGTTCGAACCTCGACCCACCCATCCAAACGTCAAATTGGCCAAAATACATGCCCTTACGGCCATGCCCTGGTTCACACCAGAACAAGATGCGCCTGAGATTGACGACGAATATCTTCATGCTGAAGATTGGGATCTAGTCAACCTCACGCC
>JAAEMK010000857.1 GCA_024225635.1 Desulfobacteraceae bacterium
GATGGCGAGGAAGACAAGGGCCAGGGCCACTGAATCGGGGCCGCCCGAAACCCCCAGCAGGACGGACTGTCCCGGCAGGAGCATTTTGTGGGCCTCGATGGTCTGGCAAACCTTGTGAATAAAGGGTGGTGTCGGTCGTTTGGAGTTGTTGGTTCTGGTTTTCTTGGTCATTTGCTTTTGATTCTCTGGGTTACGGATGTGCCGTTTTTTGTTCCATAGGGGTTATCGTTTCTGAACCAGGGTTCTCTGGTACTGGTTCTGCCACTTTACGACCGGTTTGATCTTCTTGATGTTGTCCAGCCGGTTTTGCTCTTTCAAGCGGTTGTAAATCTCGACCCAGGCGCAGGGTATGTTGGGGTGTATCTCGCACATGCTGCCGCTGGTGCCGCCGCAGGGCCCGTTGAACAGCCCCTTTGCGCACCGGGTCACGGGACAGACCCCGCCGGTGTAGCCCACCACGCACTCTCCGCAGGCCCTGCACCGCTCCTCGTAGACGCCTATGTCACGGTCGATGCCGATGGAAACGGTGTCCACGGCCGGATAGACCGGCACCCCGGGATAGAACTCGGCCATGTACTGGCAGCCCGCGCCGCAGGCCATGGAGAGGGCGCAGTCATGCTTGCCGATGACCGGCTTCAGCTCCTCCAGAAAGACGGGGTTGCACTGGCGTTCGATGGTGTACCCGGTGGCGCGGCCCGGCAGCTGTTCCGCCTTGAAAACCAGGTTGAGCTCGGTACAGAGCCTGTCCACCTCCTTTTGCCCGCCGCCAAGGCATATCGAGGCGCAGCCGCCGCATCCCACGATCAGGATCTGTTCATAGTCCCGGACGTCGTCGACAATCCCCTTGAGGTCTTTTTGCGTTACCTTGATCATTTCTTTCTTCCTTATGCCCTCAACCTTCGGAGGCTGGGTTATTCAAATTCATGAACCACTCCCTGGGACCGGCAGATCCGCCTTGCCAGGGCGATCAGGGAGGGAATGTCGATCCCGAGGGGACAGTAACACCGGGTGCAGAGTACGCACCGTTGCCAGACAATCTCCCTGATCTCTTCAAGTTCACTCCGGGTTACCTTGCCCTTTTTTTTGTAAATGGTTCCGATGCTGTTGATCACCTTGTGGGAGGGCATGAATTTGGGGTCGGTGTCCCGGCACCGGTACAGGAAGCAGCTGTCCGCGCACAGGGCGCAGTGGGCGCAGGTCTTGAGGGCGGCCGCCACCTCCTTTTTCCGTTCACGGAGGATTTCGCGAATCTTCCGGCTGTCTACGTCTGGCGGATTCTGTGTGGTCATGGCATGGGAGGGCCGGCGCGTTTATCGCCAGACCCTGCTTCCTCCTTTGCCCAGGGTGTTCTCATGGATAAGGATAAACCGGTTGATGAAAAAGTAGATCATGTGGATGAACCTGGTAAAGGGCAGGACCATGATCATGATCTCTCCTGATATCATGTGGGCCAGAATCATGATGTCGTAATCGCCTACCTGGTGGTAGGCGAGAAAGCCGGTCAGGAAGGGCGCAGCGCTAATGGTCAGCATTACAAAATCCGAAAGGGTGGTGATCGCCCTGACCTGTGGCGCCAGGAATCGCCTCAAGAGAAAAAAACAGCAGCAGGCCAGCACCGCCAGGGTCAGGTAATCGGCGGTTTTTTCCGAAATGCTCGGAAAGCTGATCCCGATGGAAAGGTCCAGGAGAATGTTATGGGCAAGGACAAACAGCGGGGTCAGGATAAGGGTTACGTGGAAGATGGTGGTGATGATCATCATGCCGGGATTTCTGCCGAACACCGTGAGCCGGAACATGGCGAACCGGTATGACAGGCTGGTGCGGTCCAGGAGGCCGGGCTCTGTTTTTACCTCCATGAGGGGCCTTGGCTGGGTGCGGCTGTGCCTGGCCTTTGGTTTGCTGAGGGTGTAGAATACGATGACCTGGTAGAGGGTGCCGGCAAAAAAACATATGAATGAGAACCAGACCATGGGACCATTGATTAGATCGAAAAAGCGCATGGCAATCTCCATATGTTAAGCGGTTCGGATGGGTGGAGCAATGGATGACTGCTGCGCCCCCTTGTTGAACTCAGCGGGGGGTGCCTGGCAGGTTCCGGGGTGAAATCCTGAATCATTCCATCTGCCTCAATAAAGCGATATTATGTAACATTTCTTGGGGCAAGTAAAGTCCTCTTTGATAAAAACGGGCGCCTTTGGTATAAAAAAGGGGCCGGGATCTGGGGAGGATGGGGTAATGAAATGCTTTTTTGTCGTCATCTCCCGGTGGCGGATCATTGAGGCACCTGTGGGGATACCGATACGCGGGTGTGACATTAAATCAATAGTAAGGAAAATATGATGATGACAAACAACGATATATTGCGAATGTTCAGGTATGCCATGGAGATCGGCGATGAAAAGCTGACTGCGGTTTTCGCCCTTGGCGGCCGGGACCTGGATGTGAAAACGGTCCGGGGGCTTCTTGGAAAAGAGGGTGAGGAGGGCTATGTCGCCCTTGATGACCTTACCATGGAGGCGTTTCTGGACGGGTTTATCGTCCATGAGCGGGGCGCCCGGAAGGAGGGGGGAACGCCGGCCCCCAAAGAGGACCTGACAAACAATATTATCCTGAAGAAGTTGCGCATTGGCCTGAACTTCAAGGAGAATGACATGATGGAAATTTTCCGCCTCGCCGGCATGGATGTCTCAAAATCCATGCTTTCAGCCCTGTTCCGGAAAAAGGGGCACAAGAATTACAAGGAGTGCGGGGATCAGTTCCTGAGAAATTTCCTGAAAGGCCTGGCGGTTCGATACCGGGGCTAAGGTTTATCCCCCGGAATCTTAAAAACAAAAGCAGGGGCTCCCTGGTTCCGGGAGCCCCTGCTTGGAATGCTTTTCAACTTCCTTACCCCCGCGCCTTGGAAATTCTAACCGGGCAGGGGGGAAGTGTTTTTCCGGTTGCTACTCTTTGCTGCGGGGCAGGACAAGGTTCATGACCACCCCGAGAATGCCGGCAAGGCCGATGCCCTGGAGGGTGAACTCGCCTGCGGAAAAACTCATGCCGCCGATGCCGAAAACAAAGATCAGTCCCACGATGGCAAGGTTTCTCGCCTCAGTGAGGTCTTCGCCCGATTTGACAAGGGTGTTGAGTCCGATCACCGTGATCGCTCCAAAGAGAAGGAGCATGATGCCGCCCATGACCGGTGTCGGGATGGTCTGGAGCAGGGTGCCGAATTTGCCGACAAACGCCAGGAGGATCGCTGCAATGGCGGCCCAGGTCATGATCGCCGGGTTGAACACCCGGGTCAGGGCCACGGCGCCGGTGACTTCGGAATAGGTGGTGTTGGGAGGCCCGCCCAGGAAGGAAGCAAGTCCCGTTGCCAGGCCGTCCCCCAGCATGGTGTTCTGGATGCCCGGCTCCTTGAGATAGTCTTTACCCGTGACGCCGCTGATGGCCAGCACGTCCCCGAAGTGCTCGATGGCAGGGGCGATGGCGATGGGCACGATGTAAAGAATCGCCTGGAGGTTCCACTCGGGAAAGGTGAAACTGGGCAGGGCCAGCCAGGGCGCTGCCGCAACCGGTGCAAAATCCACGATCCCGAATATCAGGGAGAGGATGTAGCCCGTGATGATGCCGCAGAGAATGGGGATCAAGCGAAGGATACCCTTGCCGAGTATGGAGACCATTACGGTAATCGTAAGGGAGGAGAGGGAGATGATCATGGCGGTTCTTTCAGGAAACAGGACAAAGGAACCATCCCCTGTTTTTCCCATGGCCATGTGCACAGCCACAGGCGCCAGGATCAGGCCGATTACCATGATGACAGGTCCCGTGACAACCGGGGGAAGCACCTTTTTGATGATGCCGCTTCCCTGCCACCGGATGAGAAAGCTCAACAGGATGTAGAGCACGCCCGCCGCGCACAGGCCGCACATGGTGCCCGGGATGCCCCAGGTCTGTACCCCGTACATGATGGGGGGGATAAAGGCAAAGGAGGAGGCCAGGAAAATCGGGACTTTTCCTTTGGTGACCACCTGGAAGACCAGGGTTCCGGCGCCTGCAGTGAAAAGTGCTACGTTCGGGTCAAGGCCTGTGAGCAGCGGCACCAGCACCAGTGCACCAAATGCCACAAAGAGCATCTGGGTCCCCAGCAGGGCGTCCTTGACCCGGAAATTATACTCTGTTGATGAATTTCTGCACTCCGACATTCTCAACTTCTCCTCCTTGATATTCAATTGTTATTTGGTTCCAAATATTTTGTCGCCGGCATCACCCAGGCCGGGAAGGATGTAGCCGGCTTCGTTGAGGCGCTCGTCAATGGCCGCAACATGGATGTCCACATCCGGGTGCGCATCTTCGATCCGCTTGATGCCCTCGGGGGCCGCCACCAGGAAGAGTCCCTTGATTCTGGTGCATCCCGCTTCTTTTAACAGATCGATGGTGGCAAGCAGGGTGCCGCCGGTGGCCAGCATGGGATCGAGGATCAATGCGATCCGTTCTTCCATGACGCTTGCGGTCTTGACATAATATTCAACCGGCTGCAGGGTTTCTTCGTCCCGGTAAAAACCGACAACGCTCACCTTGGCGGAGGGGATCAGGTCGATCACGCCGTCCATCATTCCCAGTCCCGCCCTGAGGATGGGCACGATGGTGATCTTTTTACCCTTGATTCTCTCTACTTCCACAGGGCCGGCCCATCCCTCGATGGTCGTGGTCTCGGTCTCCATATCCTGTGTCGCCTCGTAGGTGAGGAGCCGCGCGACTTCGGATGAAAGGTCCCTGAAGTCCTTGGTGGTTATATCCTTCTGCCTCATCAGTCCCAGTTTATGCTTTATGAGTGGATGGTCTTCTACGTGGACAGCCATATCGCCTCCTTGTATTTATATGTTATAAATGTTGTCCAATTGATAAATCCACCAAGAATATGAAAAAAATGCCACCATAGTCAAGAAAAATGAGTGTTATGTTGATATTTTTTTTGTTTTGTGGTGAAAGGGGGGGATGGAAAAACATAGCTATATCGAGGTTGCCGTGGCCCTGCCGCTCCACGGCACGTATACATATGAGGTACCCCCGTCAATGGTGGCCCAGGCCACCGCCGGCATGCGGGTGCTGGTTCCCTTTGGCCGGCGGCGGGTGACCGGTTACGTCATTGGCGAGAGCCTGGGGCCGGTAGAGTTCAAGGCAAAGCCGATCCACGAGGTGATGGACATGGACCCCCTGTTCCCGGCCTCCATGATCAAGCTGTTTCAATGGGTTGCGGACTATTACATCCATCCCCTGGGGGAGGTGATCAAGACCGCCCTTCCCAAGGGGTTGAACCGGTATGACGTTTCCGTGGTCTCCCTGACGGAGACGGCGGAGGCGATTGATCCTTCGACCCTTTCCCCACGGGAGCGGGAGGTCGTGGCCCTGCTGGAGAAACGGGGCACCCTGCCGGTGAAGAATATCGTGGGGCGGGGGAGTACCCCGGCCACGGCCCTGGTAAAGCGCATGGCGAAGAAGGGCTTGATCCGGGTGGTCTCCAAGCTCAAGAAAGACCAGGTCCAGATGAAGACGGAGAAGTTCATCTCCTCCACCGGCAAGAGCCGGGAAGGGGTGAGGCTCTCCACCAAGCGGAAGCTGGTGCTGGATATGGTGGAAGAAAAGGGGGAGGTGTCCCTCCAGAGCCTCAAGGCCGATCTCCCCACCGCGCCTCGGCTGGTCAAGCTGCTTTTTGAGACGGGCTTTCTCGAGATTACGGAGCGGCAGGTTTTCAGGGATCCCTTGGGCGATACCGTGGACCCGGACGTGCCGCCCCGGCTCACAGAGGAACAGGCCCTGGTGGTGGACCAGGTGCGATCCACCATGGGCAAGGGGTTCCAGCGTTTTTTGTTGTCCGGGGTCACGGGCAGCGGCAAGACCGAGGTGTATATGCGGCTTGTGACCGAGGCCGTTGACCAAGGGCTGGGCGCCCTGGTGATGGTGCCGGAGATCTCCCTCATCTCCCAGACCGAGCGCAGGTTCCGGGCCCGGTTCGGCAATAAGATCGCCGTGCTCCACAGCGCCCTTTCCAAGGGGGAGCACCTTGACCAGTGGAACCGTATCGTCAGCGGGGAGGCGATTATCGTGATCGGTGCCCGGTCCTCCATTTTCGCGCCCATAAACAAGCTTGGGATCATCCTGGTGGATGAGGAGCACGACACCTCCTACAAGCAGGAGACGGGGCTGCGGTACAATGCCCGGGACATGGCCGTGGTCCGGGCCCAATTCGACGGTATCCCCGTGATCCTTGGCTCCGCCACCCCCTCTGTCCAGTCCTATTACAACGTTTGTGAAGGGCGGTTCCAGGAGCTTAAGCTGGAAAAACGGGTCAATCAAAATCCCCTGCCCGAGATTGAGCTTGTGGACCTGAAGAAGTACAAGGATTATAGGGGCCGGGAGCGGATCATCACCCCGGAGCTGTCAAAGGGGATCGCCCAGTGCCTGGACCGGGGGGAGCAGGCCCTGATCTTCCTCAACCGGCGGGGGTTTGCCACCTATCCCGTGTGCGAATCCTGCGGCGAGCCCGTGAAGTGCCGGTTCTGCGATCTCACCATGACCCTGCACCTGGACCGGAATGAATTTCGCTGCCATCTGTGCGGGTTCAGCATCTCCATGAACATGCGCTGTCCCAATTGCGACGCCAAAAAGATCAAGCCCCTGGGGTTTGGCACGGAGCGGATCGAGAACATGCTCCAGATCCTCTTTCCCGACGCCCGGGTGGCGCGGCTTGACCAGGATACCGGCGGCAAAAAGGGGGCCATGGTTTCGATTTTGAAAAAGGTGAAGCACCGGACCGTGGATATCATCGTGGGCACCCAGATGCTGGCCAAGGGCCACGATTTTCCCTTTATCACCCTGGTGGGGGTGGTCTGCGCGGATCTCTCCCTGAACTTTCCCGACTTCAGGGCCGGGGAAAGAACCTTCCAGCTCCTTGCCCAGGTGGCGGGCCGGGCCGGCAGGGGGGACCGGAAGGGCCGGGTGGTGATGCAGACCTACAACCCCGACCATTTCAGCATCGAGGCGGCCAAGAACCAGGATTTCATCGAGTTCTATCACAAGGATTTGCCCTTTCGAAAGGGGCTTTCCTATCCGCCCTTTTCCCGGATCATCCAGCTGAAGATCACGGGTACGGACAAGGACAAGGTGAAACAGCACGCCCTATCGGTGGGATCGATCTGCAAAAAGATGCTTGAAAAAGATACGGAAAACGGGCATTTTATCCAGGTGCTGGGGCCTATAGAGGCGGGCATTCCAAAGATCGCCCTGCGGTACCGGTGGCAGATTTTGTTGAAAAGCGCCTCGGCCACCCTGTTGAACCGGCTGGTCAAGGCCATGGCGGCGGAGACGAAAGCCTTTGCCAACAAGGATGTGAAGGTTGGAATTGATGTGGATCCCTATTTCATGATGTAGGAGCGGTTGATGGAAATTCTATCCAAAGGGCATGTGTCAAAGCTGCTGGTCATAGACAACTATGACAGCTTTACCTACAACCTGGTGCAGATGTTCACCGGTTTCGACCTTGAGATTGTGGTGGTCCGGGCGGACAAGATTTCTCTTGAAGCGGCAGAGGCCCTTGATCCCTCCTATGTGCTCATCAGCCCCGGTCCCAAGGACCCGGTCCATGCCGGGATTTCCATGGATATGATCCGCGCCTTTTGCGGCAGGCGGCCGGTGCTGGGGGTGTGCCTCGGCATGCAGTGCATCAACGAGGTGTTTGGCGGACGAACCGTGAGGGCGCCCCTGCCGGTCCACGGCAAAAAAGACTGGATCAGCCATGAAGACCGGGGTATCTTCAAGGGCATGCCCTCTCCCTTTGCCGCGGCCCGGTATCATTCACTGATCATCGACGGGATCAACCCGGATCTTGCGGTGACCGCCTGGAACGGCGAGGGGATCGCCATGGGGGTGGAGTTGCCCGGGGCCGGGCTGTTCGGCGTCCAGTTCCATCCGGAAAGCTTTCTCACCGATCAGGGGCACGTTCTGATTGAAAATTTTATCGCAGCCGGACAAACAGGGGCCAAACCCGGGGCCGGGCAGGTGTCCGCCCTTTCCCATGCCCTGTCCTGACGGCGAAAAAAGGCGGGTCAGCCCAGGAGCTTGTTAAAAAGAAGATAGGGGCCAAGGTTGTCAAAGTGTTCCCGTGACGAGAATTCGGCACTGACGTAGCGGCCGTCCGCGGCGGTCACCACCACCTCTTTTTTCACCGTGGACTGCTTGGCGTCGTCCAGAACAAATTCAACCTGGAGCTTGTATCCGGGGATGATCTTCTGGTTGAGGTTCAACATAAGGGTCATCCCCCTGGAGTTGAGCCGTCTGACGGTCATGCGGCCGCACCATCTGTCATGTTCCCTGCTGGCGTAGGTGCCCCAGAGATGCATGTTTTTGGTGTCCCGGCCCCGCTGTTCCAGCACGGCGCGGAAGGTGTGGCCGCAGGCGCAGCAGCATTTGATACGGGTTATGGGTTTTTGGATATTGTACTGGGAGAGCTGCATCACCTTTTGCCGGTCACAATTGGGGCAGTGCAGGGTTGCTGTGTCAAGGCTGTCTATCACTATTCTGTTTGCCATATTCTGCTCCGTTTTATTGGGGTTGATTGTTGAGGGACTCTCCGGTTGCCCTAAAAGGTCGGCCGCGGAACTTCTGGCCGTGTGAAGAATTTCTATTTCACAATTTGTACCATAATTAATAAAAAGTTTGATCTCACGGAATTTATTGATTATTATTGAGAATACGTGGTGATTGCCCGAAAATCGCCATGGTGCCGATGACGCTATTCAGTATGGATTGTTCTATTTTGTCAATATGACGATATTTCACCATGGAAAAAACAATGGATAATTCTTCGTTTGATCTGTTTAAGTCCTTTGCGGGGGAACTCGATCCCGAGATCCTGCAAAAAAAGTTTCTCAATGCCCTGCTAAAGCTTCAGGATGTCAGCAGGGGGTCGATCTGGATCAGGAAGAACGGCATGTACGAGTGCATCGAGGCCGCCGGGGACGAGCGGGACAACATCCGGGGCGTCACCCTCTCCACCCGGCAATCCAGCATCGTGGGCTGGGTGATCGAGAACGGGAAGATGACGGTTTCCGATCCCGGCCGGGATGAGCGCCATTATCGGGAGCTGGAGGAGAACCTTGCCGTCAAGAGCAGTCTCATCCTCTGTTTTCCCCTTTTTCTCAAGGACCGGTCCGTGTATGGGGCGGTTCAGGTCATCGATACCAGCCCTGACAAGCGTCACCTCAACCTTGATAAAAGCTATCTTGCAAACTTGCAGAACCTGGTGGACATCGGATCCGTGGCCCTGGGCAATGCCGTGCTTTACCGGGAAAAGCTCCAGGAGACCGAGAGTCTCAAGACCGCCCTGAAGGAGTATCAGGAGGGGAAGCTCATTGTGGGCCACAGCCGGGCGTTTCAGTCGTGCATGGAGCTTGTCAAAAGCTATGCCAAGTCTGACTTTCCCGTGCTGATCACAGGCGAGAGCGGCACCGGCAAGGAGCTTGTGGCGGAGAGGCTCCATCGGTCCGGGATTCGCAAAGACAAGCCCTTCCTGGTCCAGAATTGCAGCTCCATTCCCGAAACCCTGCTCGAGAGCGAGCTGTTTGGTTATAAAAAAGGCGCTTTCTCAGGGGCGGTCAAGGATAAGAAGGGGCTGTTCGAGGCGGCAGACGGCGGCACCGTGTTCCTGGACGAGATCGGGGACATGCCCATGAATATCCAGGCCAGCATCCTGCGGGTGCTCCAGAACAACGAGGTCAAACCCCTTGGTTCCACCCGGGTGAGGCACGTGGATGTGCGGATACTCTCCGCCACCCACAGAGAGATCAAGAAGATGGTGGCTGAAAACACCTTTCGCCAGGATCTCTTTTACCGGCTGGCCGTGCTGCCCATCCATATGCCCTCTTTGCGGGAGCGGCGGGAGGATATCCCGCTTTTGGTAAAGCATTTTCTCGCCAAGGAGGGGGCAAAGGCAGGGGCGGTCCCCAAAGGGGTGGGCTCCGAGGCCATGCGCCGGCTCACCGCCTGGTCCTGGCCGGGCAATATCCGTGAGCTGGAGAACCTTATCAAGTACCTCATGGTGGTGACCGAGGGCGATGCCATTGATCCCGAGGCGATCTCTCTTGATTTTGAACGGGCCGGAACCGGTGGCGGTGGCGAAATGCCGCTTCCGCAGGTCCCAGGGCAGGAGGCCCGGTTGCCTGCCCGGGATGCCCGGCCGGGGGAGATCGATTTCGGCAATTGCACCTGGCTGGAAGTGGAAAAAAACTACGCCCTGTATCTTTTGGAAAAGAACTCCTGGAACGTCACCTGGGCGGCCAGGGATTCGGGCCTGAACCGGTCCACCTTTGCCTCCCGCCTCCGGCGTCTTGGGATTCGCAAGCAGAAACGGTAGGGGCTTTTACAGGGATGTTATACTGCCCGCAACATGGGGAAGCCCCGAGTCGGCGTCCTTGAGTTCAAACGATATGGTGTCGCCAAAGGTGTCGTACCCCAGGGCCGCCCTGGCCGGCAGATAGACGGGCAGCTTGAACCCGGTCTCGATGAGCATGGGGGAATCCAGGGCGTTTTTACCCTGGATGGCGGCAACGCTCCTTGCCAGGGTGTACATGCCGTGGGCAATGGGGGATCTGAATCCCAGGAGCCTTGCCGAAAATCCGTAGAGGTGGTGGGGATTGTAGTCGTTGGATGCCCGGGCATAGGCCCGTCCCGTGTCCTCCGCAAGGTCGAATATTTCCCTGACCGGCAGGGGGGGCGGTGTGTGTCTCTTCTTTTTTTTCTTCCCCGTTGCCCGGTTCCGGGAGAGAAAGGTCGCCACCCCTTCCCACACAAGCTCATTGTCGGACCTCACCTCGAGAAAGCACTCCAGGGTCACCCCTTTGCCGCTCTTTGTCATCCTCCTTAGCCCGCATTGGGCGTCCAGGATCTCCTTTTCGTCCACCGGCCGGTGCTGGACAATGCGCTGGCGGGTGTGGATGAGGCCCATGGGGCTGATGGGAAAAAAGGGGGAGGTGATGAGCCTGCCCAGCATGCCCACGAACAGGGTCTCCAGGTATACGACGGGCAGAACGGTCCGGTCCATGGGTTCGCGGCACACCCGCCGGAACGCTTCGATCCGTCCCGGGTCGGGGGGGATGCGGTCCATGAAGACCCGGATGCCCCGGGTTTCTTTCTCCTTCAACACTCCCTGGCGCTTGGAAAGGGAGAGGAGCAGGGCCTTTGAAAAAACTTTGCCCATGGAGGGGGCGCTTGAAAGGGCGATCTCGATTTCAGGGGCTGCAAGTTCAACTCTCTCTGTTTCCATGGGCTGTCCTTTCTTTATTTGGCGATATGGGCAAAGCTGCCCGATGTCAGGTTCTTCAGGTCTTCCGGGGCAAGCTCAATGTCAAGGCCGCGGCGGCCCGCACTCACATAGATGGCGGGATGGGCCTGGGCCGACTCGTGGATCACCGTTGTCAGCCGTTTCTTCTGTCCCAGGGGGCTCACCCCGCCCAGCACATACCCGGTGGTGCGCTGGACACGGTTCTTATCGGCCATCTTGGCCTTCTTGGCGCCAAGCACCTTGGCCGCGGCCTTCAGGTCCAGCTGGTTGGTGACCGGAATCACGCACACGGCAAGGGTTGAGCCGTCCAGCTCAATCACCAGGGTCTTGAAGACCTTTTCCGGCGCCACGCCGAGTTTCTCCGCCGCCTCCTCGCCGTAGGACGCGGCATTGGGATCGTGGTCATAGGGGTGGAGTTCATATTTGATCTTTGCTCTTTTCGCGCTCTTGATGCCGGGGGTCATGGTTCGTCCCTTGTGTAATGTTTTTTTGCATGTTTTCCCAATTCCCGTGGGGAATTCGGGTCCAAGGATTCCCTATCAACATCACACTTTGTTGTAAAGGGATATTCGGCCGGAGCCCCCTTGGATGGCCCCTGTTGAACCGGATGGAGCGGGCGGAAAAGTGGAAAATCAATAATCGTGAACCTGTCTGGAAAAGGGTTCAAAATTTTGAACTTTGCGATTTCGCCATGTTTGTTCTATTATTCCAGCGGGTTGCACTCGTGATGCTGCCGGTCGGGCTCGGGGTGGTTCAAAAAATTGAATTTTCATAGGGAAAGCAGGGCCCCGCAGGCATGGGATTTTGAACGGCACCGGGAAAAAATGGTGAGGGTAAACCATGTTATTGCAGGCGGTTATAGATTTTTTTGTGTAAAGTTTAATCAAATTTTGATGTTTGGCAAACAACTTGCAGTAGGTTAAGAGTACGTTAACAGTAAATGTTAACTTCATCTTTTTTCTCCTTTTCTTAAATCGGCTGTCCGGATTTTCCGGGTGGCCTTTTTAAGTTTCAGCCCCCCCCGGGGGCAGGCTTAGCTTATTGCACTTATTGTCTGTTTTGATCATGAACCATTGGCAGGCACCACAATCGTACACGCCTGCCCCGCCGTTTCTTTAACCTGCCTGTAATTTGTTTACTGCGGTTTCCAGGTTTGCCAGGGCTTTTTTTAACACCGACAGGGGGCAGGCCAGGTTCATTCGCATATACCCCTCTCCCTCCTTGCCGAACATGGTGCCGTCATTGAGGCCGAGTCCGGCTTCCTTTACCATGAATTCGCAGAGGGCTTCCTGGGAGAGACCTAATTTTTTGCAATCGAGCCACAACAGATAGGATGCCTCCGGTTCCATGACCGTGATGGCGGGAATGCGTTTCTCAAAAAAATCCATGGCATGGGAGATGTTTTCTCCAATGTAGTCCAGGAGCTGGGAAAGCCAATCCTCGCCTTTCTCATAGGCCGCCACCAGGGCCGGGTTGCCGAAGATGTTGCCAAAATCCAGATGGATGGCGTTCAATGTGCGCTTGTATTTTGCCATCAGCTCCTTGTCGGGAATGATCACGGCGGAGGTGGCAAGCCCGGCTGCGTTAAAGGTCTTGCTGGGGGCCACACAGGTGACGGTCCGTTGGGCGATCTCCGGTGAGATGGATGCCGCCGGTGTGTGCCTGAACCGTTTTGCCACAAGATCGGAATGGATCTCGTCCGAGATCAGGAGCAGGTCGTTTTCAACACAGATCTCCCCCAGCTTTTTCAGCTCCTCTTCCGTCCAGACCGTTCCCCCGGGGTTGTGGGGGTTGGCGATGATCACCATCCGGGTTCTGTCATCGATCACGGACTTAAGATGGTCGAAATCCATGCGGTACCGGCCCTTGTCAAGGAGCAGGGGATTGCGGACAAGTTCCCGGTCATTGTCCTCCACCACAAAGTAGAAGGGATGGTAGACCGGGGGCTGGACCACGATTTTGTCCCCCGGTTTTGTCATGGCGAGAATGGCCATGGACAGGGCCGACACCACTCCGGGGCTGAAGGTGATCCACTTTTTTTCGATCTTCCACCCGTGCCGCTTTGCCATCCATGATTTCACCGCTTCATAAAAGGCATCCTCCCTCAGGGTGTAGCCGAAGATGGGATCTTCCATGCGTTTGTTGACGGCATCCACTATGAAATCAGGCGTCCTGAAATCCATGTCCGCCACCCACATGGGAATCACCTCGTCATTGCCGAACAGTTTCTTGCGCAGGTCATACTTTACCGAGCCTGTTCCGGCCCGTTCAATTATCTCATCAAAATCATATGTTTTCACAAGCTGTATTCCTTCTTTTGGGTAATGATCTTTATTTCATTATACCCACCCGTTCCCATTTGTACATGGGATTCCATAATTTTGCTATGATCCGTCTTCAACAAGATGTTAAAAATAATATGAACTTATTGTGATTTTTAGTTTATGTTATATTGCAAAAGAATGAATAACTGAATTTCAAGCTCTACCTCAAAAAAAATTAAGAGGTTCGGAATGGTTGCAAAAAAGTTAATTCCAATATGGTGTTTGATTGCAGCATTTTTTTTCCCAGGATCATCAAACGCTTTTGATAATTATGTAAATGTGCGGGTGATAGATTATCCTCCCGCAACTTTTATTGATGAATCAGGGAAGTGGACGGGTATCGATGTTGAACTTGCAAGGGCCGTAATTGAAGGTGCGGGCTTGGAACCGAGATTTATTCCAAGTGTCTGGTCGGGTGCTTTAAAACGGATGAAAATGGGCGACCTGCATTTCATGATGGATCTTACCATAACTGATGAAAGATCCGAGTACCTGCACTGGATCGGTCCGGAAAGAGATGAAATCACAGTGCTGGTAGTCAAAAAGAAAGATATCAACCTCCCGGTCCGCTCTCTGGATGATATTCCCATAATTGCAAAAGAGCGGGGGAAAAAAATTGGTGTTGTAAAAGGGGCAAGATATTCCGATGAGTTCAATGAAAAAATAAAAAATCAGGAGTTTTCAGCCTCTTTTGAAATGGTTGCGACTCAGAATTTAAATCTCAGAAAATTAAATGCCGGTCGTATCCTGGGATATTTCACCGACAAAGAGAACATCGAGTATAGAATTAAACACGACCCGTTATTCCGTGATATTGCCATACACGGCTTTGTTTTGGCTCAAAGGCCGGTATATTTCGGCGTCAGCAAAAAAGTCTCCCCGAATATTTATACATTGCTTAAGGAATCCTTCCACAGGCTTGAAGCAAACGGTGTCCTTGATAAAATTCGAAGCAGCCAATGGTAAATTTTTTTTCTTGTTTGCTATTGGTTATTTGGATGGAAAACGTTTCAGGCATTGTAAAGATGAATTGGATATTCCTCAAGGCCGTGTGGTAGAAGACCATGACTCATAACACGGGGAGGAATAAACAATGCACGATAAGGAAACCGTGCTCGGGGATATGGCCCGGGCCGTGGTGGATATGGATGAAGCCGGTGCCGTACGGCTTGCGGAAACAAGCATTGAACTGGGTGTGGATGCCTACACCGGGATCAATGACGGATTAGTAAAAGGGATGAACGTTGTCGGAGAGAAATATGACAATGAGGAGTATTTCATCCCGGAGCTTTTGCTTTGCTCGGATGCCATGACCGCGGGCATCGAGGTGCTGCGGCCCCATCTGCCGGTCAAGGAGCAGGCCGTCAAGGAAAAGATCGTGATCGGGGTGATCCAGGGGGATACCCACGATATCGGCAAGAACCTTGTGAAGATCATGCTGGAGACCTCGGGGTTTGAGGTCATTGACCTTGGCCGGGACGTGGCCCCCCGGACATTCGTGGATACCGCCGTTGAGGTGGATGCCAGGCTGATCGGCCTGTCCACCCTCATGACCACCACCATGGGGAGAATGGAGGAGGTGATCCAGATCCTTGAAGATGAGGGGATCAGGGACCGGTTCCGGGTGATGGTGGGCGGCGAGCCCGTCTCAAGGGGATTTGCCGAGCGGATTGGCGCGGATGCCTATGCCCTCAACGGCACCGAGGCGGCAAGGACGGCCCTGGAGCTTGTTGCAACCTTCTGATGCCTTGACGGCTGCGAAAGCGGGGGAGAGAAAAGATGAATCTGAAGCGCAGAGTTCTGGACAAGCTGGCCGGCAGGCCGGTTGATAAGACACCTGTGGGCTGTACCACCAGTTACGGCGTCATTGAAGTGATGAAAAAATGCGGGGCCGAAAGACCCCTGGCGGACACCGATCCCGAAGCCCTTTCCATCCTGGCCATGGCCGGTTATGAACATCTGGGGTTTGAGTGGATCAAGGCCATGGGGTGGGATATCACCGTGGTCAGCGAGGTGTTCGGATGCGCCCTGAGCGAGCCCACCATCAGCATGACCTGTTCCGTCAAATCCCATCCTTTTACCGACTGCATTGACGGGATTTCCTGGCCCAAGGATTTTGACAAGCGGGGCAGGTTTCCCGTGTACCGGCGGCAGTTTGAGATCCTGAAGGAAAAGGTCGGGGATTCCCTGGCGATCTACGGCCAGTGCGAAGGCCCCCTGACCGTGGGCGGCAACCTTGTGGGCATCGAAAATATCATGCGTTCTATCCTCACCGATGTGGACAAGGTGAAGACCATCATTTCCGCCGGTACCGAAGCTGTAATCGACTGCGCCAATTTTGCCGAACGGTGCGGTGCGGATTATTTTAACATCTGCGAGCCCACATCCGGTCCGGCGCTGATCAGTCCCAGGATGTGGGAGATCCTGGTGCAGCCGGCCATGGCAACCATCGTGGAAAACACCGATATTCCCATCGTTCTCCATGTCTGTTCCAACACGGACAAGATCATTCCCATGATGTGCGATACCGGGGTGGCCGCCATCAGCATCGAGGAGGCCGCCAACATGAAGCGGGCGGTGGAAATCGCCCATGCCAAGGATGTCCGGGTTTTTGGCAATGTCTCAACCTCCAGGGCGCTCTTCATGGGCACGCCTGAAGAGTGTTACCAGGAGGCGAGCAACGCCCTGAAGGACGGGGTGGATTTCCTTACCCCCGGTTGCGGGATTCCGCCGGGCGCGCCCCTGGAGAACATCCTGCAATTGAGAAGGGCCAGGGACGATTTCTATAAATAGCGCACCGTTGTCAGCATTCGAATTGATACCGGCTTTGCCTGTTGAAATAAGAAAATGACTCAATTCATATGCCTAGGGCTAAAACAGGTTTTCCAAGGAGACAAGTGTTGTGTTGAATGAAAAGGAGCGGTTGCTGGCCATCCTCCAGGGCGGGGATGTGGACCGGCCGGCGGTGATCTGTCCGGGCGGCATGATGAGTGCGGCAACAACCAAGGTACTGGCAAAATTCGGGGACAGGTTCCACAGCGATGCGAACCTTATGGCAGGGGCGGCCCTTGAGATCAGGAAAACAACGGGGTTTGAAAATCTCGGGGTGCCCTTCTGCCTGACCGTGGAAGCCGAGGTGCTGGGGTCCAGGGTGGATCCCGGGGATGCCTCGGTGGAACCCCTGGTTACGGAATATGGAGCCGCCACCCTGGACGGGATGCTCAACCTGCCTGAACCGTCCTTTCAAACGGATGGCCGTCTTTCCACCGTTACCGATGCCATCGGGATACTCGCGGAAAAGGGGGAAGGGACACCTGTTATCGGGAACATCACCGGCCCCATAAGCCTTGCCACCTCCATCATGGACCCCATGCTTTTCTTCCGGCTCATGGGAAAGGAACGGGAGGGGGTTCACCGGGTCCTGGACCGGCTGATCGATTTTCTGGTGCTGTTTGCACGGGAGCAGATCAAGGCCGGCGCCCATGTGATTTCCATTGCCGATCCAACGGCCACCGGGGATATCCTGGGGCCCGCCAACTTCAAGGCCTTCGTCGTGCCGGGCCTGAACCGGCTCGCAAAGGAGATCAACCGGGCCGGGGCAGGGTGCATCATCCATGTGTGCGGCCGGGCAGGAACCATTGTGGACGAATTCAATGACATTGAATCCGCCGCCCTGAGCTTTGATTCCATGGTCAGCATGAAAAAGGTGAGGCAAAGGGTGCCCGATCCGCCCCTCATGGGCAATCTCAGCACCCACACCCTGCATACCAACACCCCGGAAAAGATCCACAGGGCCACCAAAAGAAACATGGAGAGCGGTGTTGAGATCGTCTCCCCCGCCTGCGGGATCAGCCTTAGCACCCCCCATGAAAACCTCAGGGCCATGACCGATACGGTAAAAGGGCTGTGACCGGCAGGGAACGGGTGTGGAAGGCCCTGAAAGGGGAGGCTTGCGACCGCCCGCCCCGGGGGGAGCTTCTCTTTACAGGGGAGTTTGTCCGCAACTCCGGCTGCACGACCCTCGGGGAGCTGGTCTCCCGTCTGGGCCAGGATCTGGTCACCCTGCCCATGGGGGAGACCGGGCCCGGAGAATGGGATTTCTGGAAAAAACGGGATCTCTTTCCCATGGGGTGCCTGTCAGGTCCCCTGTCCCATCTTATGGAAACTTTGGGGTGGCGGGGCATGGCGCTCCTGGTGGTAAAGGAGCGGGACCAGGCCGTACGACTCATGGAGTCCTATCTTCAGGGATGGGCAGACAGGATCACCAAGGCGTGTGACATGGGCTGCGAGGGGGTGGTGGTGGCCGATGATATCGCCGGAGGCCGGGGCCTGCTCGTCTCCCCCGATTTTCTGAAAACCTGCTATTTCCCCCTTTTGTCCCGGTTCGTCAAAGATCCCCTGTTCAAAAAACTGCCCTTTATTTTCCATTCGGACGGCAATATCCGGGAGATGGTTCCCGAAGTTCGGGGCGCAGGGTTCAGGGGCATCCAGGGGCTTCAGCCGTCGGTGGGGATCGGCCCGGAGGATTTTGAGGCCACGGAATTCAGGAAGTTTGTGTTCTGGGGAAATTTTGAATTTGAAGGGGACGGCAGGCTTAAGGACGTTTCTGAAGTGAAAGAAGAGGTGAAGACCCTCCTGAAAAGGTGGCAAGGATTTCCCGGCTACATTTTCGGATCTTCAGGCGGCATCTACGGCGCCCTGGACTACGGGGCCGTGAAACAGGCCCATGCCTGCGTGGGCCCCTGTGAGGAGTGAAAGTTATGTCAGACAGTTGTGAAGTTGTGTTTTTCCCTGAAAACAGGCGGGTCCGGGTAACGATCGGGACCACCTTGCTCCAAGCGGCCCGGGAGGCGGGTTTTCACCTGGAGGCCCAATGCAATGGGGCCGGTACCTGCGGAAAGTGCCGGGTCCGGGCGGAAGGGGCGCTGACCCCGCCCGATCCCGATGAAATCGGCACCCTGGGGGAGGAGGTTGAAAACGGAATCCGCCTGGCCTGCCGGGCAGGGGTGTGCGGGCCGGTCCGGGTGGAATTTGAATCGGACAGGACGTTTACCACCGTTGAAAAGGGGGAAAAGCGCCGGGTCACGCTCAAGCCCGGCATCGCCATGGTTTCCCTGGCCCCGGCAGATGCCGGGAAAGAGGTGATTCCTTTATGGGACAGGTTCTCCAAAGGGTATGGAATCGACCGGGCCGGGGCCGCGGCCATGCTGTCAAGCCTTGCCGAAACCTGCGCCAACCCAAAGGCAGATCCCTTGGTGGGGGTGGTCAGGAACGGACAGCTGGTGGGGCTTGGACCGGAAGGGAAAACACGATGTCTCGGGATCGCCCTGGATATCGGCACCACCAGCATGGTGGCAGAGCTTGTGGACCTTGCCACGGGTGAGAGCCTTGGGATCGCCTCCGGCCTCAACCCCCAGGTGGCCTATGGCGGGGATGTGCTCACCCGGATCAACTACGCCTGTACGGAAAAGGACGGCGCCTCGCTTTTGCACTCAAGGGTGATAGAAGGGATCAACACTTTATTCGCCACCCTTTCCCGTGGTGCCGGGGTTTCCCTTTCCGATATCTACGAGATGGTCGTTGCCGCCAACACCGCCATGCTGCATCTTTTGATGAACGTCTCTCCCGTTTCCATGGCCATGTCCCCCTATGATCCTGTGTTTATCCAACAGATGGCCGTCCACGGCCAAAGCATCGGGATCGATATGGCACCTGCGGGCATGGTAACCCTCATGCCCTCGGCTTCCGCCTTTGTGGGATCGGATATCATTTCAGGCCTGGTGGCCACGGAGTTCTGCCATCTTGAGACCGCCGCCATTTTTATCGACATCGGCACCAACGGGGAGATCGTCACGCTGAACCGGGGAACCCTCATGGGAAGCTCGTCCGCTGCCGGTCCCGCCCTTGAGGGGATGAACATCTCCTGCGGAAGCAGGGCGGAAAACGGGGCCATCGAACGGGTGGCGATCCTTGCAACCGGGGAGCTTGTGCTGAAAACCGTTGGGGACCAGCCCCCCAGGGGATTGTGCGGCAGCGGTTTGATCGACCTGATTGCCGAGCTTGTCAGGACCGGGGTCCTGGAGCCCGGGGGCAGGTTTGCCGACAAGGAGAATCTTGCCGACAAGGAGAGCCTTGCTCCCGCCCTTGCCGCGCGCTTGATCCGTGTGGATGATAAGCCCGCCTTTCTGGTGTCCCGGGAAGGTGGGGTGACCCTGACCCAGAAAGATATTCGCCAGGTTCAGCTGGCCAAGGGCGCCATTGCCGCAGGCATCTCCCTGCTGCTGGAGGAACAGGGCCTGACCCCGGACGAGGTGGAGACGGTCTTTGTGGCCGGTGCCTTTGGCGCCCATCTCAGGCCGGATTCCCTGGTTGGCATCGGGCTGTTGCCGGAAGCGTTCGGGGAGCGGATTCGTTTCGTGGGCAATACCTCCAAGGAGGGGGCAAGGGCGTTGCTGGTAAACCGGGCCCTTGACCGGGAGATCCGGGCCATCTGCGACCGGCTCACCATACGGGAGCTGTCCTCCATGCCGGAATTCCAGAACCGATTTGTCAGGCTCCTGGGGTTTCCGAAAAAAACCATGGCCCCAGAAGCTGTTCCCCTTTGATCCGGTGGATTTAAAAAGGGGACCGGTGGGGCGTTATTCCATGGCCAGAAGGGCGGCACCGTATGCGCCGGTGTATTGGGGATGTTCGGGCAAAACAATATCTTCATTGATCTCTTTTTGGATGAGAGCCTGGATGCAGCGGTTGTTGGCAACGCCCCCGGAAAACACCAGGGGCCCGCTGCCCGCGACCCGCTTAACCATTGACACCGCCCGTTTTGCCACGGAAAGATGAAGCCCGAGGGCGATGTTCTGGGGCTTCTCCCCCCGGGCCATGAGGGATGTGGCTTCACTTTCGGCAAACACCGTGCACATGCTGGAGATGGGACAGGGATGGTCCCCGTTCATTGCAAAGTTGCCAAACTCCTCTATATCCTGGTTAAAGGCCACGGCCATCACCTCGAGGAACTTGCCCGTACCGGCGGCGCAACGGTCGTTCATCTCAAATTTCCTGACCTTGCCGCTTGCGCCCAGGGAGATCACCTTTGTGTCCTGGCCGCCGATGTCAAGGATGGCCGGCACATCCGGGAACCATACCTTGGCCCCTTTTGCATGGGCCTTTATCTCGGATACCACGGACACGGTTTTTCCATCCCCGGTTCCATTGTGTTGGCTGAACAGGTGCCTGCCGTAGCCCGTGGCCATGAGAGCGTGGTATTGGATACCCTCCAGAATCTCCGCACACTTTTCCATTGGATCGAAAGAGGTGGAACTCTTGCGCTTCTCAACGATTTCGCCTGTTTCATCAACCACAACGAGCTTAATGTTCCTCGATCCTATGTCCAACCCTGCAAATTTCATCCGCCCTCTCATTTGAATGATTCATGTCCCTAAGTTAAATAAAACGCCTGTAGAAGCCCTCTTCTATTCCCGGCCTGCCGTTAAGTCAAATCAATAATCCCGATGGAAAAACAAAATAGGATACAGACAATCGATTAGACATATCAAAAATGGAAATGGTATTTGTGCGGGTCAAGATTTACAGACGATTCACATCATCGAAAAACCATTCACCCGAGCGAAGGAGCCCCATGAACAACCAAAGTATGGCCTATTTCAACGAATTCAACAAACACGCCCTTCTTGAGCTTGACAAGGCCCACGAGCAGGGAGTTAAAATAGCAGGTATCTACTGCATATTCGGACCCACGGAACTGATCCGGGCCGCAGGCGCGATTCCGGTGGGGCTGTGCGGCAAAAAGCAGGAGCCCATCCAGGAGGCGGAGAAAACACTTCCCGCAAACCTCTGCCCCCTCATCAAATCAAGCTACGGTTTTGCCGCCGGTAACACCTGCCCGTTTTTTTCGTTTTCCGACTTCATCATCGGCGAGACCACCTGCGACGGCAAGAAGAAGATGTTTGAACTCCTGGACGAGATCAAGCCCACCTATGTGATGCAGCTTCCCTACAGCACCCTGGGCGATTCCCCCCAGGAATACTGGAAAACCGAGATCCACAGACTGAAAGCCTACCTTGAAGAGCAGACAGGCAATACCATCACCCCGGAAAAGCTGAACCACGAGATCAAGCTTCAAAACCGGGTCAACAGCCTTGTCCAGGAGATCGAGCTGTTCATGAAAGAGCCCGGCTCCCCCATCTCGGGGCCGGAATTCCTCAAGATCCTCGAGACAAAGGGGTATGTGGTGGACCTTGAGAAATACGCGGAGGATCTGCAAGCCCTCAAGGCCGAACTTGAAGAAAAACGGGCGAACATGGCCCAAAGCGGTAAAAAGCAGTCTCGAATACTCATCACCGGCTGCCCCTCGGGAACAGGGTCGGACAAGGTCACAAGGCTCGCCCAGGAGTGCGGCGCCCTTGTGGTGTGCCAGGAAAACTGCACCGGCGTAAAAGGCCTCTACTATCCCACCCTGGAGGATGCCGAAGATCCCTTTGCCGCCCTTGCCGAAAGATACCTCAAGATCCCCTGCTCCTGCATGAGCCCCAACACGGGCAGGCTCGACCTCCTTGGCAAGCTTTCACAAGAGTACAAAATCGACGGGGTGATCGATCTCACCTGGACCTGCTGCCACACCTACAACGTGGAGTCGTTCTCCGTTGAAAACTTCCTCGACAAAAAAATGGACCTGCCCATGCTTCAGATCGAGACCGACTATTCCGAATCCGACAGCGAGCAGATAAGAACAAGAATAGAAGCGTTCCTGGAAATGCTGTAAATCAAACGGGAAAGAGCGTTTTCGCCTATAATCCCCCTGTCCGGCCCACCAGGCCGGGGTTGAAGTTTCATCCGCTCTGTGGGTATAAAGGAGCAGGGAATAATTTCAACAGGAGACGACCATGGCAGACGCTCTTTCTTTTTCCGTGATGACCTTCAACCTGAGGTTCGGCCTGGCCGATGACGGCGACAACTCCTGGAAACACCGGAAAAAGGCCTACCCGCCCCTGTTCCAGCTCTATCAGCCCGACTTCATCGGATTCCAGGAGGCCAACAATTTTCAGACGGAATACCTCGCCGACCTCCTTGACCAGTACGGCTTCATCGGCAAGAGAACGCCTTCCCCGGATTACTGGCAGGACAACCTGATCTTTCATCACAAAAAATGGGTCTGCAAGGAAAAACGCCACTGTTTCCTGAGCGAAACCCCGGACGTGGAGAGCCGCCTCGAGAAGAGCCGCTGGCCCCGCCAGTGCTCCCTCGGCCTCTTCTGGCAGGGATCGGCCCAGGTGGTCATGGCCAACACCCACTTTGATTTTTACGAATCGGTCCAGAAGCGCAGCGCGGAGCTGGTGGTGGATTTCCTTTCAGACTTTCCCAGGGATATCCCCACCATAGTGACCGGGGATTTCAATAGTATTCCCCGGGAAGCCGCCCACGCCGTCTTCGCCCAAAACGGGTTTGAGGATGCCTTTACCGGGGAGCATACCAGCACCTTCCACGGGTTTACCGGCAAGGACCGGGGCGGGCACATCGACTGGATTCTCTCCAGGGGCGGTGTCAAGGTCCACAGAAAAGAGATCGTCCGGGATCAGTTCTCTGGCTTTTACCCCTCGGACCACTTCCCCGTCCTGGTGGAATTCACTATCGAGCCATCGGTCGTCCCACTAAAAGATTCAATTTTATTGAGACGGTCCACCTCATGAGTTTGGAATACTTGAAAACAACTACATTCAATTTAATAATGTATTAAGTGGCTAAGCCGACCCCAAAAGCTGATAGAGGCAGCGGTTGAAGTCACAGAAGACGTGGCCAGTTTTTTGGGATAGGTCTTTAGCCAATTGTTTGAACAAAGGATTGATGTGACCTTCGGTCACAAGCAATCCTTATGGTTATATGATGAGTTGATCAAAATGATTTAACGACTCCATTCTCTTGTACCACTGATTTGCGACATAACCTCATCAAAGTCAAAGTTGGGATCTTGATCAGGATTAAAATCCCCGGTGTTTTCGCCGTAAACAAAGTTAGGACAATCACAGTTTTCATCAAGCTCCCCACAATCCATACAAACAGGATTGCAGTGGTCGATCATTCTATCGATAGCATCATGTGGCTCGTAGTCGTAATCAAAGTTGCCAGGGCGCATTCCCATTTTCCCGGTTACGCAGCTAACGATGAAATATGTGAATTTGCCATTAGTTTCAGACAATTCCAACGCCCTGATTTATAGTATGATCGTAACATGATCATTTTTTCAGCATTTTCCTTGTACCAAAA
>JAAEMK010000858.1 GCA_024225635.1 Desulfobacteraceae bacterium
ATATGGATGTGCTCGTGGTCTCGGTCGGTGTGCAGGGCGATGAACGCCTGGTGCTCGCAGAGCCCGAGGCGTTCGAGCATGTGGTCAGCGACGTGCTCCCATTGCTCCCGGCTCAGGTGCTCGTCTGGGGCAAGGGAGACGCCGAAGTGGTAGACCGGCTCCTTGACTCGCGGGTTCTGACTCGCCCACGCTCGCATGTACAAGACGGCGTGATCGGGCTCGTCGACGTCCAGGTTGCGGGTCGACGTCCAGGCGACCCGTTGGTTCTCGGCGTCGAGCTCAAGGTCGTCCTCGCGGCCGTGAATCAGGTAGGCAACGACGCCCCCGAAGCCGGATCCGAGACCGGTCCTCTGGCCGGTCGCGAGTTGACGCCCGCCGCTGAAGGGAATCATGAGCACGCCTCCGCGACGCGGCGCTTGACCTCACGTAGAACGCGCAAGGCGTCTTTGAGGACGGCTAGGAGCTGCGTGATCTCAGGGATCAACCCGCGGTGCTTGAGCTGGTGCAGGACCCGCGTCTGTTGGTTCAGGTTGTTGCCACAGGCACTGAGCTCGTTGAGTAGTTTCAGGCCAACCAGGCCGCGACGATGCTGAGGAGGTGGTAGGCCGAGAGCCACGTCACGGATCAGACGGCTGACGGTGACGCCGCGCGCCTTCGCCTGCTCCTTGAGCTGCCGATAGTCGTCCGGCTTGAAGCGGACTCCGACGACACGGCTGAGCTCGATGGGCATGGCGGTTCTCTGGTCTGGACTCTGGGGCTTTGGAGCACGGAGTGCGGAAAAGCGAGCC
>JAAEMK010000859.1 GCA_024225635.1 Desulfobacteraceae bacterium
CATGCTCGAAATTAGGACAAAATGTCAAAGATCAGTAAAAAACAATTTCTACACATCAAAAAAAACTTTGGAACGATGAATAATGATTTTTTTGGAGGGTGACGCCCCCAAAATAATGACTTTTCGGTCAGACACTAATTACCTTGGGCTATCCCAAAGAGGCTGAACCATTATTAAAACAAGCCCAAAAGCAAAGCACTGAAGCACTAGGAAATGCCCATTCAACCACCCTTGGCATTTCGCACAATTATGCACATTGTCTATATGATTTAGTAGGGAATTTACGCGATTCAAAACCTATACTAAAACAAGTATGGAAGCTGAGCAGCGAAACATTAGGAGAAAGCCACATAGACACTCTCGTCAGTCTACGCAATTATGCCGACTGCCTCAATGGTCAAGAAGCCTTAGCCTTGTATAAACAGGCATGGAAACAAAGCATAGACAACATAGGAGCAAAACATCCCGACACTTTGCTATCCACGGCTCTCTATGCTGATTCTTTAGGCTCCTCAGGCATGACTCAGGAAGCACAACTTTTGCTGAAGTCAGTTTGCAAAGACAGCATTGAATTATTAGGAGAGAAACATCCTCACACCATTTTATTTTTAGATAGACACGCTACCAGCCTTACTGATTTGGGCCGCACGCAGGAAGCTGAGCAATTACACAAAAAGGTTTGGAAACTAAGCATAGAAGTTTTCGGAAAAAAACATATAACTACTTTAACGAGCAAACACAATTATAGTTACTGCCTATTCACTTCGAACCGTTTTCAGAAAGCAGCAGTGCTAAGCAAACAGGCCTGGCAACAAGAAAGCAAAACCATAGGAGAAATGCATGACAACACCCTATCCTCCTTGAATATTTATGCGACTTGCCTTATCAAGTTAAAGCGTTTCCACAAAGCAGCGCCGTTATTTAAGCAGTCATGGGAGCAGAGAGCTGCAACGTTGGGAAAAGATGATGTAGAAACGCTCAACAGCTTAGATAGTTACGCCATGTGTTTATTGAATTTAGGGCGTACTGAAGAAGCAGAGCCTCTATCAAAACACGCTTACATACAGCTCACTAAAGTTTTAGGAAGAAATCATCCACACACCCTCACCAGCTTAAATAATTATGCAGCGTGTTTAGACAGTTCTGGTAAAAAAGAAGACGCCGCAAAATATTCCATGCAGCTTGCCATGCAGCTCTCTGAAATCCCGTTCGTTTCAATTGACTGGTTAGAATCAGTGGAAATCATTAGTGAAGCTTTGGCTATGCATGGCGTTGCTGGAAGATGTCCTCAATGGGCACAAGCTTTTCAGGCTCTAAGCCATACTTATATAGAAGTACTCGACTTGCAGCCCCCTGAACAATTAAAAATAGCACGAACATATTTCCTTACCTACCATGCGCGGTATTTAGGCCTGTGTATAGAGCAAGGGACTTCAGAATTAATCCCTAAGATAATAGCTATCATCCAAGGACGTAAACTCGGAGCTTTATACATAGAAACAATGAAAGCCAAACCGATCTCTGACGATGATGAACTGACGGGTCTCAAGACACAAATCCTCGCTTTACGAACCGAGTTACGTCATCTATCCATTGGGCTACAGAGTTTAGCTATCGATGCGTTTAAAAAGAACAAAACAAACACGCCACCACATGCAAAACAAACAAACGTCCAAAAGAACCGGTTTGACATATATGAACAACGCTACGATCAGTACCGCGATTTGATCCGTCAGTTAAAAGAAAAAGATGCTGACTTTGCTATCACCGCGCCAATGCTGAACATTTCCACTGAACGACTGCAAACCGGACTACAAAAGCGACACGCCATTGCCCTGGTAATCGACAAAATTGCCGACATACCGGCCTTCATCCTATTTATCAGTAAAAGCAAGTGTCAACTAATACGCTTGCAATCTAAAAAATTAACAAAACTTTATGAAACTATCAATGGCTACAATGCTGAACAAACAATGCGTGAAGGTATGCGTCGCACATACAATCCCCTCCAAAAAACTTCCCATCCTTCTCAAAGAGGAGAGTCTGACGTTCCAAAGACTTTTGAAGACCTTAAAGCAACGGTAAGCGAATGCTTTTGGCAAACCTGGGAAAGCGCATTAGACAACATCCGGACTTTACATATTATCACCCAGGGCGATTCACATATTTTACCTTATGACTTGGGCTGCCCTGCCCACGTCAATTTACATACCTATCCAGGGCTATTATTTTATTACCAACTTCACCACACTTCGTCACCGTCACGCTCCATTGAAAAAAGGATAGGGATACAAGCCTACAGTGCGACAGATAGTTTTATACACAACCCTATTCCATTGGTGGATACAGAACCTTTGTTGTTAAAGGCTCTGTGGGGGCAAAAGTCTTTGCACACACCAGTAGATTTTACCCAGTCCATCCATTTATATGCACTGCATCTTGCAGGACATGGCTTCCATTCAGAAGATGATCCATTGAGTTCGTCTTTAGTAATGGGAGATAACGAAAAATTGGATATTCAAACGGTGTTACGCAGTCCCTTAAAACCTCAGGTGGTTTTCCAATCCGCTTGTGTTGTCGGGCGTATCACAGAAGATAGTGATGGAGATCCCTTAGGGTTAGTGAGCGCTTTCTTTATGCGAGAAGCACAATATGTCATAGCTTCGGTTCAACCGGTCAATGATTTTTACATGCCACTGCTTGTATGCTTGTTTTATCAAAGTTGGCTGGCAGGTAGTACGGCCCATGATGCCTTGCGTGAGGCCAAACGCCGTTTACGAACAGGAGATTGGTATCCTGATACCGAGAGGTTAATACGTAAAACTTATCAACCAGTATTAACAAGTCATTTAAAAAAATTTTGGAAAAGCAAGACAGCGATGAAGCGCGTTGTCAATACGTGGATACCCCCTTACACCTTAGATAAAACTCCCAAAGATCATGAGACATCACATACCGCGGAGTTGAAAAGAATGCAGGAAAGATTACACGAAAGCATCGGAAACCACGCTCCATTTGTAAAAGATGTGCTAAATTTACTCTGCAAATGTAAGAGTAGCCTTCCAATCACGGATCTCTATGTATGGGTTCGGGGATTTGGGTAGGAAAAACATGCTGCATCAATAAGGAGGAAAACCGTATGAACAGATCTGAACCACACACAACAAAGCTGATGCAATATGGACTTATCAGCAAAGGATTTTCCCTTCCCAGGTTTGGGCCGGATGGTCAGTGGGGTGATGAGACACAGAAAGCCTATGATGCTTACATAGCCAGTTTAAGCGATCCCTCCCCCACGATTTCAAACTGTGTGATAGATTTATCTCATCACAATCGTGTATCGGACTTTCACAAAGTTAAAGCCGACGGCATTGCCGGTGTGATACACAAGGCGACACAAGGTTTCCGTTACAAAGATCCGAAATATAAAAGCCGTCGTGCCAAAGCTCTTGATGCAGATCTTCTCTGGGGGGCTTACCATTTTGGAGTCGGTGGAGATGGTGAAGCTCAGGCCCGGCACTTCCTGGATTATGTGGATGCTGGTGATTTGCTTGTTCTTGACTTCGAAAACAACCCAAACGGAAGCAGTATGACCCTCGATGAAGCCAGAGACTTTGTTGAATTTATCCATGATAAGACAGGGCGATGGCCTGGCCTTTATTCAGGGCACACCATCAGGGAACTACTTGGGAATAGTGGAGACGCTATTCTATCCAACTGCTGGCTTTGGGCTCCTCGTTATGGAAAGAGCCCAATTCTTCCTGCCGCCTGGGCCAAATGGACAATGTGGCAATACACTGATGGTCAAGCCGGCTCGGAGCCGCATACGGTAGATGGCGTGGGACACTGCGACAGGGATAAATTCAACGGGAGCCTGGAAGAACTGAGAACATTCTGGTCACACTCTTCCTGAGAATGTAAGAACACCATGTGTGAATAACGACAACTTAAAACGCATCGTAATTCCGGGAGGGACGGCCAGTTTCACCATGTACCCGTCTGAAGAATTGAAAAAGGGCTGATGCGGCTTCCAGGTGGCGCGTGGAGCGCACCTGGAAGCTGCGTTATATTTAACGATCCGGGAAGTTGGGGTTACTGCGGCGCAAGTGCGGGTGCGGGTGCGGCTTCGATAAACTGCCAGCTCGCCACAGGGGTTTTCACCATCATGACCGATTCCTGGTGGAATTTTGTCGCATAGGACCTGGCCAGTTTGATGACCTTTGGCATTTCATCCCGGTCAAGAACAATGGTGACGATTTTTGAGCGTTCCGGTTTTCCTTTATAATAGCCGGTTGAATCCACCACATTAAATCCGTCAAAGGTCTTGGCGATCTCCTGTGCCAGGAATGACTGCCATTCACAGAGGGAGACGGCGCCGCCCCCGGGCATGGACAGGCCAAAGAACAACCGCACACTATAGACATCGGCTGCAAACCCTTTCAAGGGAAAGCACACCAGTGCGATCAACATGGAAATGACCACAAGGCTTTTTTTATTCATTTCTGTTTTCCCTGCCAGTTGAGGAAATGCACGATTTTAACCAGGGTATCGCTCAGGTTTTTAGTGGCTTTTGCCAGGTTTCTGACAAATTGCTCCTCTGAAGGTTCATGGGAGTCAATAAAATCAGAAATGGTTTTGACCGCCATGAAAGGCTTTTCCAGCATCCAGGCGACCCAGGCGATGCCCGCAGCCTCCATCTCCTTGATTTCCGCCCCGTTTTTCTCAATCATTTCCAGATCCGTGGGGGTGCAGTCCAGGGAGTTGCCCGTGGAGACAATGCCCTGTTTCAAAGAGAGTTCTTTTACTAAATCCGGCATGTCGATGCAGGGGTATGATCCGACCCCATAGGCATCAAACCCCTTCAAGGGGATGCGCCGGTCATGGAACTTCACGGTGTCACAGCTGACAACGGCATCCCCGATTTCATGATCGGCTTTCCTGAACCCGCCGGCCGTTCCGGCATTGATGATAAGATCGGGATTAAATTTTTGAATGCCGACATAGGTCGCAAGGACGGCGGGCTGGGTGGCCACATTATCCACATCAAACCGCTTGTCGATACCATTTAAGACCACCACGACGTTCAGGTCCTCCACCATTCCCGAAAACGCCATCATGGGCAGTTTCCCGTCAAAGGCATCTTCCTCTTTTTTCAGGTCCAATGCCTCAATGAATTGATGGGCCTCAGCCCGCATGGCGATCATGATCAAAATATTCTTCACAGGTTTCACTACAGACCTCTTCTCAAAATAATTAAAAATTAATTCAACTCAGACTTATTCACAAAAAGTATGCTTGCTAAATGCCCCTCAGGAGCCCTTTTTTTCTGCCTCCCCCCATCTCCCACCGGACCCCATAGGGATCTCTCCAATAGAAAAAGGCAACGGGAAAGGAATTGAACATCTGGGGCAGGCCAACGCTGTCATCGTCCACATTGGGATCGGAATATTGAAGCATCTCGACACCGGGCTGGTCCTTCAAATATTCATAGGCCTCAAAAACATCCGTGACTTCAAGGGCGGCATGGCTAATGCCGCCCATGTCATTGGTATTTTTCAGGGTTATGTCCGGGACTTCCTTGGGATAGTGGTAACACGTGAGTTCAAGGTAGAGACCGGCTATGGGATGGTGTAAAAAACGAATATCCGCATTGACCTTGCCATCGGGGAATCCTGCATCCCTGGCAAAGGAGACAGGAGACAGATTGGGATAATCCATTTTTCCTTCCTCATCATAGGCCTGTTCAAACCCCAGGGTCCGCTGGTAAAAGGCCGTGGCTTTTTCCACATCATCCACCACCACATTCAGATGTGAAACCGCGGAAACAAATTTCGACGGCTCCTTGGGACAGGAGATGCACTGAACCAGTTGATCGGCAACACCCTCGTCCACATCATGGCAGAACAGAACCTTGTTCGGGCTGACACATTGGTCCGACGCGATGAGATAGGGCTTATAACTTTCCGGTTCGCCAAACCGGCCGGCTTTGGTGTCATCGGGAAGAATCTCAATCCGGGCCGGCACCATGGAACACTTGAAAAAATTCGGATTGATGGCAAAACCTGCGGCCAGGGCATCAAACGGGTTAAATCCCCTGGTGCCGAAGTTTTCCACCCAATGCTCATACCAAGGCATGGAATGGCGCTTTAAATATTTTCCCGCCGCGCCATGGCTGCCAAGCCGGTTCAATTGTTTCCCGGTGATCCGGACCTTGCGGGCCACCTCACACGGCATGAGGACCAAGGGCACATTACTTTCCAGCAGGATGCGAAACGCATCCGGATCAAGGTCAAAATTCAGGTCCCGGAACGGCGTATCCTGCTTGGGACCGGCAAAAACATGACAGTCTTCACTGCTTCTGCCGGCCACCAGGATAACCCGGTCAATCCGGGAGACAAGCTCCGGGTGGAGCAGAATCAAATTAGCGATATTGGTGGCAGGCCCGATGGCCACGATGGTTAACCGTTGTTTTTCCAATTTGTCGGCCAGGGCCAGGGTTGCCTCTGTTTCAGCAAGCTGCTGTATCTGAAGGGCGGATGCCGCCCCCCGGACCACGGGAAGGGCAACAGGACCGAACCGGTCACTCAACATCCTGGCAAGACTTAAGGCCGTGTCCACATCCGTGTTCCCAAACACCGCACTGATGCCTTCAACCCTAACGGAGGGGGCATTGAACAGGCTTAAAACAGCATAGGCATCATCCACGTCGCACGGAGCGTTGGTGGAAGTGCCGGCACCGATGGACAAATCCGTATCGATCCATACCGGCGTTTTCTCCAATGTAGCTGAAATCGTATTGGCGGGCAGTAGGACGCCACTTATAATGACAGCTTCCTGGCGAAATTTTTTTGCATATTTTTTAGCCAACATAACGACTTTTGGCATTTCACCCTTTTTAATTACAATGGTTACAATTTTTGAATTTTCAGATTCTCCTTTATAAAGACCTACTGAGTCAACGACATTAAATCCATCAAACCTATTGGCAATATGAGTTACCATAAAGAATTCCCAATCAGATAAGGATACGGCTCCGCCATCAGGGAAAGACAGACCAAAAAACAATTGCACACTGTAGACAGTTTCTGTCTTTTCATTGGAAGAATATCCAATGATTAATCGATCATTCATATGGGAAATTAACTTTGCACTCGCATATTGAATCAGATAATAACGACCTTCTCCTCAGAATGAGAAGAAGGTCGTTATTTCACACTTGGATTATTTGAGGAGTAATTTTCTATTTAAAGTTACATCCTTTTCAGACAAGTAACGTTTTTTACCAACGTATTACTCAAATGCCCCTCAGGTGCCCTCTTTTTCTGCCGCCTTCCATCTCCCATTGAACCCCATAGGGATCTCTCCAATAGAAAAAAGCAACGGGAAAAGGAGTCAGCATCATGGGCGGGCCAACACTGCCATCAGCGTCATTGGAGTCGGGAGAACAGAGCAGTTCAACACCGGGCTGATCCTTCAAATATTCAAAGGCCTCAAAAACATCGGTGACTTCCAGGGCGGCATGGCGAAGGCCGCCCATATCGTTGGTGTTTTTCAGGGTGATATTCCGGTCTCCCTTGGGATGGTGGTAACACATGAGTTCAAGGTAAAGCCCGACTACCGGATGGCGTAAAAACCGGATATCCACATTCACCTTGCCGTCAAGAAAGCCTGCATCCTTGGCAAAGGATGCCAGTGTGAGACCGGGATAATCCATTTTCCCATCCTCATCATAGGCCTGTTCAAACCCCAGTGTCCGCTGGTAAAAGGCCGTGGCTTTTTCCACGTCATCCACCACCACGTTCAGGTGGGAAACAGCGGAGACAAATTTCGAAGGATCTTTGGGACAGGTGATGCGCTGAATCAATTGATCTGCAAAATCCTTTTCCACATCATGGCAGAACAGGACTTTGTTCGGACTGACACATTGGTCTGAAGCGATCAGACAGGGCTTATAACTTTCCGGTTCGCCAAACCGGGCGGCTTTGGTGTCGTCGGGAAGAATTTTTATCAGGGCGGAAACCATGGAGCATTTAAAAATATTCGGATTAACGGCAAACCCTGCGGCCAGGGCAGCAACAGGGTTAAATCCCCTGGTGCCGAAATTTTTCACCCAATGGTCATACCAGGGCATGGAATGATCCTTTAGATAGGTTCCCACCCCGTCATGGCTGCCAAGCTGATTCAATTGTTTTTCTGTGATCCACACCTTGTGGGCCACCTCAAACGGCATGAGAACCAGGGGAACATCACTTTCCAGCAGGATGCGAAACGCATCCGGGTCCAGGTCAAAATTCAGATCCTGGAACGCCGCGGTCTGCTTGGGACCGGCGATAAAATGGCTGTCTTCACTGCTTCGGCCTGCCACCAGGATGACCTGGTCAATCCGGGAAACAAGATCCGGGTGGAGCAAAATAAAATTTGCAATATTGGTGGCGGGCCCGATGCCCACAATGGTTAACCGTTGTTTTTCCAATTTTTCGGCCAGGGCCCGGGTCGCCTCTGTTTCGGCAAGCTGTTCCATCTGAAGGGCGGATGCCGCCCCCCTGACCACGGGAAGGCCGATGGGACCGAAGCGATCACTCAACTCCCTGGCAAGGCTGACGGCCGTGTCCACATCCGTGTTACCAAAAACAGCACTGATTCCTTCAACCCTGACGGAGGTGGCATTGAACAGGTTAAGGACGGCATAGGCATCATCAACGTCACAAAGCTCGTTGGAAGAAGTGCTGGCGCCAATGGACAAATCCGTATCAATCCAGACCGAGGTTTTCTCCAATGTATCTAAAATCGTTTTGGTCACCAGTGTGGTGGATTGGGGGTTTTGACCGGTGATAAGCCCTTTTTCGCTGACCATGTGTCTGCAATTCGGCTTATCCAAAATAAAATCAGCCTCTTTCTCCCTAAGGGCATCTTCCAGATGATAGGGCAGCGCTTCTATGTAGGCCGGGGGCACCAGTTTTTCCTCGGCATCGGTAAAGGACGTCACCTTGAGACCTTTTACCAGGGGCTCACCATTTGGTTTTTTGGCCGACAATAGGCCTGTGGGTCCGTGGCAGACAGACCCGATTAATTTTTCAGCCTCATAAAATTCGCTCACCACCCTTGCAAGACCGCTGCTTTCTTTAAAATCCCAAAGCGTTCCATGGCCGCCGCAAAGAAAAATAGTGGTATAATCGCGGGCATCGACCTTATCGATCCATAAAGTATCATCAAGCATTTCCATGGCTTTTTTGGATGATAAAAAACGATCCACGGATGCCGACCTGTATTCTTTTTGTGCACTCAAAGGGTCGGGGCTTGTTTTGCCTCCTTTGATTGAGGCGATACTGACGTCATACCCCGCATCCCAAAAACCCCAAAACGGTGTTGCCAATTCTTCAAACCAGAACCCTGTTTTCAAACCGGTCCCGTCAAGTTCAGTGTGGCTTGTAACAACAAGCAGTGCGGATTTTAAACAACGGCTGTTCGACTTAGAGCATTTCCAGGTTTCAGACATAATTTAAACATCTCTCTTTCTAAAAATTTTCTGCAATGATCGACCAAATAAAATTTATTCGACGCTTTAACTGACAATATCACTAAAAACAATTTCAACCCTGTTTCTACCTTTTTCCTTGGCTTGGTAAAGCCCCTGATCGGCTCTTTTAACCAGGGAGTCAATGGAATCGTCTCCATTATATTGGGAGACACCAAAACTTGCGGTAACCGATCCGGCCTTGCCATGATCCCTGGACATAATAATCCTGCGCAGCTTTTCCGCAGTGGCAACAGCACCTGCGCCGTCTGCCCGTAGAAGGACAAGGAATTCCTCCCCGCCCCACCGTCCGGCAACATCCACTTTGCGGATACTTTCCTTGAGGATGCCCGCAATATTGATCAGGACTTCATCCCCCACGTCGTGGCCGTACCGGTCATTGATCAATTTGAAATGATCGATATCCAGCATAAAAACCGAGAATTTATGACCGAACCGTTCACATTGGCTGATGAACACCCGGGCCTGGTCTTCAATATACCGCCGGTTAAATAGCCCGGTGAGCTGATCTGTGGTTGACAGGATTTCAAGTTCATGGTTCTTGGCATTCAGTTCCTGATTGATCTCGTTCAATTCCCGGGTCCGTTCAGTTACAAGAGATTCAAGATTCTGGTTCATCTGCTCCAGTTCCTGGTAGATACGTGCATTCTCGAGGGAGATCGCCGACTGGGAGGCGATAATTCTTAATAATTCCATCCGTTCCTTTTTGAATGCATCCGACAGTTGGGAATTTTCAAGGTAGAACAACCCAACGATCTCTTTCTGGCGAACAATGGGAACACAGCCGATTGATTTGGGAAAGCAGGCATTGAGATAATGGCATCGTCCGAATTGTTCATCCCTGTTCTGGTCATTGAACACGACACTTTCACCGGAATTGATCACATACCGGACAATCGCCGGGGATAAATCCGCTGATTCATGGAAAGGAATATTGGTTTCCCCCGTGTCCATGGCCGGCTGATCTTTATTGACCTGCCGGCTTACCCAAAAGTCATCGCCAAATTTCAATATGAGGATGCCCTTGGTGGCGCCGGCATTTTCAACAGCCAGATTCAGCAGCTCCACGGCAAGTTTATCAATCACCATATGCTGTGAAATGGCCTGGGAGGCTTTTATGACCGAGCGAAAATCCATGATGTCGGAAAACTGGTCCGTGCTGATGGAACAACTGGTGGTGGACTCCATGGACTGGACAATGACCGATTCTTCCAGAAGCGCCGGATAGTTTGCTTTGAGCCAGCTTACTTTTCCTGCAGCCCCCCAGCGTTCATAAATCGCCATGGCGCGTTCCATGCAATATCGAACCAGAAATTTTTTCCCAAGCTCCTCCCAAAAAAGACCGGCAAGTTCATCCGCCAGGGCGGCATCCAACAGAAAATCGGACTCTAAAGCAGCTTCCCTGGCCTGCTCATAAAAATCCATGGCTAGAAAATACTTTTTTGTCAGCCTTGCTTTTTCAGCCTTGATCAAAATATATTTATGGCGGAAATTAACCGGACAGAGTTCGGCCCACCCTTTAAATCGGACCAGCTGCCGGTCAAAGGCTGCCATGGTCTCCTGCTGCTGTTTTTCATCAAGCTGCCTGTAGCCCATGGACAGGTGCAATGCCACATACAGGCAGGAATCGACCTGTATGATTTGTGCCTGGACCGTATCTTCAATGATAGACAGCCATTGGGATAATTTCTGTCTGGGCTGGATATCCCTTGCCAGCAAAGAACTCCGAAGCATGGAATAGACCATGTGACCAATAAAGAAGGGCGCCTCCTTGTAATGTTCCAGCGTTCTTTGGGTGGAGAAATTAAAATCGTCCAGTGTCGTGAAATCCCGGGTCTCCCCCCTGAGGTGACGCAGGGGTTGAATCACGATCATCCCAAGCAATCGGATAAGATCATTCATCCTGGCAGATTGAAGATATTGAAGGCTTTGCCTGGCCTGTTCTTCCACTTGTTCCAGGGGAGCTCCGGACGCCAGCAGAACATGGGCAAGCTGCAGGAAGACCCAACCGGCATAGGGAGAACCGGATTCAAGGGATAGCTTTGACGCCTTATGCCAATAGGTGTAACTGGTTTTAAGCGGTTCAAGCCAATGATTTATCCCCAGGGCAAATACGTGGTAGGTATAATTTTTCAGGGCCGCAACCTGGTATTTATCCGCCATGCGGATGGCAAGACGCCCGATGGCGTGACCCTCCCGGTACGCTCCGCTTGAGCATAAAATCGTGGCGTAACAGATATACCCGATGGAGGTCATGGGACAATTGCCCCGGGTCATTGAAAGCCGGGCACTGGTAGCAGCCACCGCCGCAAGCAATGGCCCCCGGCCCAGCAGATAGCCATCCGTGAATGCATCGAAAAACAATTCATGGGCCAGGGTAAGGTTTGGATCTTTTATTTCATCCTGAAGATAAAGGACTTCAAAATCCTTTTGGGCCAGTATTTTTTCTATCTTTTCCTTTTCTTCGGCAAATACCCCCAGCAATCCGTCATCATCCCCGGGCAGATCATAGCCAAGCAATCGCAACGCCCGGTACTCAAGATCCACGGCTTTCTGATACAGGCCCTGGTGGTGGTATTGTTTGGCCTGTATGTTGCACAGGGTGAGCTTTTCCCTGTTGGTCCGGGTTTTCGTGTTAATGAGCGCGTAAAGGTCATCCGCCCGTCCAAAAGCGGAAACAAGATAACAGGCTTCGGCCAATTCCAGATGGAGTTCCATTGAGAAATCGTGATCCCGGTCCCAACAATTCTCTTCAAGCATCTCAACGGCGTGGGAAAGACAGGTTTCAGCGACACTGAACGCCGCTGATTTCTTGGCTTTTTTCCCGGCTTTGAGATTTAACCGGACCAGAGTTTCCTTTTCCGTGCCACGGGCCATGGACCTTCCCCGGTTCAGATGCTCAACTGCGTCAAACAACCGGTCATCGGCCCCCTTCTTCTCCATGGCCTCCAGTAACAGCCCCCCGGTCACCCAGTGCAGCTTTGCTTTCTCCGCATCCGGGATCATGTCATAGACGGCTTGCTGGATCCGGTCATGGGAAAACCGAAATTCCGTGCCGGGCATTTCCTTTGACCGGCTGACGGTCAGAAGTTCGAAATCATCATCCAGGGGCTGGATCAACCCGGTTGAAACCGCAGGCTTTAAAAGCCTGGCCGCTTTGGATCGGGGAAGTGCCGCCAGCCGGCTCAAAATGTTCAGATCAAAACGGCTGCCAATGGTCCCCGCCAGTTGCAGGAGCTCCACCTCTTTCCCGGGAAGGGTGGTAATGGTTGCCTGCAACATCTCAACCACATTGTCGGCATAGGGTATGGTGGCGATGGCCGACCTGTTCCAGACCCAGGCCTTTGATTCATAATCAAAGAAAAGGTGCCGGTCCGAATGGAATTTGCCAAGCATGGTTTTGAAAAACAGGGGATTTCCCCGGGTCTTTTCAAAGAGCGTTTCATTCAATTCCGTCAGGGCGTCTTCCGGCAAAGCCAAGGTGTCTTTCAGCAATTGCCCCAGCGCACCGGCATCCAGCTCTTCCAGTTCAATGGATGATATATGGGGGGGCGATGCCTGCAATTCCGGCATGGCGAGCATCAAGGGATGGGAACTTGACACCTCATTGCTCCGGTAGGCGCCGATGATAAGAATGGAATACTCTTTCAAGACAGGCGCAACCACCTCGAGAAGCGAAAGACTGGGCCTGTCGATCCATTGCATATCGTCCAGGAACATCACCAGGGGAGAAGAGTCCCCGCCAAAGCAGGACATGAGATTCAGAATCACCGTATTGAACCGGCTGGATTCCTCGGCCACGGACAGCTTCGGCACCATGGGCTGTGCACCGATGAGCAGTTCCAGCTCCGGGACCATATCGATCAGGACCCGGCCATTGGCGCCGATGGCCTTGAGGATTTTTTCCTTCCAGGCCGTGACCTCCTCAACACTTTCACCCATGATTTGCTTAATGAGGGAAGAAAACGCCTGGAACATGGCGGAATACGGCTGGTGACGGATAAACTGGTCAAACTTCCCACGGACGATATACCCTCCCCTTGCCGCCAGGGGTTTATATACCTCCCTGACCAGGGAGGTTTTACCGATACCGGATTTTCCGGAAATAAACACCAGATGCCCGGTACCCTTTTCCACCGTTTCAAAAAGATTCAGCAGTTGACCGGTTTCCCCGGATCTCCCATACAATTTTTCCGGAATGATAAACCGGTCCTTCAAATCATGGCCGCCCAGGGAAAATGTGTCTATCCGGCCCTTTTTTTCATATTCCTCCAGACACCGTTCCAGATCCGCACACAACCCCTCCCCGCTATGGTAGCGCTCTTTTGCGTCTTTACCCATGAGCTTCAGGACAATATCCGAGACCACCGGCGGCAGGGAGGGAGCCAATGCGGTCAAGGGGTCTGGTTGAAGGGCGATATGGCTGTGAATCAACGCATTGGGATCAGTGGTGGTAAAGGGCAGTCTGCCAGTAAACAATTCATAGAGCACCACCCCCAGGGAATAAAAATCCGTGCGGTAATCCAACCCGCGATTCATCCGGCCCGACTGCTCGGGTGACATATACGCCCTGCTGCCTTCCACGGAATGGGGAAAAACAATTCGGGCCTTGTGGGGAAACTCCAGGGCCGAACCAAAATCAATGAGCATCACCTGATTGGTTTCAGGATTCCAGAGAATGTTGTCGGGACTGATATCCCTGTGACAAAAGAACTGGCGATGGGTCTTGCCGAGAATCCGGGAAAGGCCGATACTGATATGAAGGGCGGACAAAAAATCGATCCGGGAGGTTTCCATGGCCTTTCTCAATGACCCCCCGTTCAACCGCTCCGTCACCAGCACGGCTGACGTCTTGATATCCACAAAGTCATAGGCCCTGGGGACCCCCTCGATGTCGAGGGTGCCCAGTATCTCATATTCACGGTTTAACGATGAAAGCTGCCTTGAGGTCGGAAACTCCTTTGCCGGTGTTTTCAAACAGACAACCGCATTGTCTGCAATGCGTGTGGCAAAATAAACAATGCTCTGCTGACTTTTATGAATCTGCCGGAAATCCATATACCCATCAAGCTGCATAACAAATCCTTTCTCAATATTTGCCTGCACCAGATGGAATAAAACTTTTTTTGTTCTATCTTCCAAGCATCTCAACGGATCGGCAATCGTTAAACAATTCAAGTATTGAATTAATCGATTTTAACTATGAAGTCAAGAAATGACTATAGAGACTCCGGCAAAAACCAGGGAAGGAAAGGAGAAGTATCATGGGGGGAAGAATCCCCCCATTTTCGTTCCGGTTAGAATTGGTACTTCAGCATTGCCGTAATCACCCTTCCGGGATTATAGCCTGCCAGATCATAGGGAACCCCATCGACACTGTCCGTGCCCTGGGAGGTATCGGTGTGCTCATCGTCAAAAATGTTCTCCACGGCCAGGGAGGCGGTGAAACCGGGGCCAAAGGATTTCCAGAACTTGATATCCGCGGTAACATAGCTGTCCGCAGCTTTGTTATCACTGTTCACATCATCCAGGTACTGCTCGTCTTTCCACCGGAGGTTGAGCTTTGAATTGATGATCCTGTTTTCCCACACGGCCGACAGGTTGACCATCTGGGCGGGAGAAGAGCGCAATTCCTTTCCGGTCAGGTCCGTTGCCCCGGCAAAATCGGGCTTCTCATACTCTTTTATCTCTGTGTCCGAAAAGGTATAATCGGCCTTGAACCGAATCTGCCCGGTCAAACAGTACCGGGCGGTGAGCTCGATGCCATGGATCTCCACCTCCCCCACGTTCTGCTTGATCTTATAGGTCCTGGTCGCCCAGTAGCCTCTGGAACCGACGGGAATGCCCGTATCCACATAGTAAAGAAAATCCTTACCAAGGGAATAAAAGGCCGAGCCGGACAGGGTCAGCCCCTTCATGGGCGTATAGCTGGCCCCCAGCTCAAAGGTGTCGATGGTTTCAGGCTTCAGATCCGGGTTGGCAATCTTGGGCCCGACATACTGCCAGCCAGTCCGGCACAGGTCGTCAAGCTCGGGAGCGCGGAACCCCCTGGAATATGAGCCATAGGCATTGAGATTGTCGCTGAACAGATATTTTCCCGAGATTCTCGGACTCAAGGCATCCCAGTTCTCATCTTTTATGGGATTGCCGTCGACATAACCGGAAAACAGGTGCCCCGGATGGGTCGAGGTCTTGCAGTCAACGGTTTCAACATAGTCATACCTGAGCCCTATGGCAAGGGTCAGCCGGTCATCCATAAAGGTCAGCCGGTCATCCAGGTAAAGGGCGTAAAACCGCATATCCCCGCTGTTCTTTATGAACCCGCCGTCCTTATCAAGGTCCTGGGCATCCACCCCGCCCTGCTTGATGTCCGCGCCGATCCCGACCCTGTTCCACCGGGCAAGCAAGGGAGAGGAATAGTGCAGGATAACACCCATGTCACTGCGGTCGGAGTCCACATCAGTATCGGTTTTTCCGATGCGGTCATAAAACTTGTAATACTCCTCCAGCTGGTAGTAGAGGCGCGTCTCCCACTTTTTATCCGCAAGACCGCCGCTGTAGGTGAGATTGGCCCGGCGGTTCTTGAAGTGACGGTATTCCCCGTCGCCACGGTCATCCCCTTTGACCCCTTCACCCCTCTCATCATAGTAATAGGAGCAATCCAGCTTCAGATGGTTCAATTCATTGAAATCATACCCCAGCCGGGGAGAGATGGACCACTCATCCAGGTACAGGGGCATGATCCCATACCCGTCATCGTTTTTTTTCTTCCTGGTAAAGTCTGACGCCGATTCCCATCCGTCCGATTCCCGGTACATCCCTGCAAGGGCGAAGTTAAATCCCCTGTCCGGATCTTTCCTGGCGGCCAGATTGAACCGGCCGCCCCGGGTTCCATGGGTTCCCACCTCGGTGGCGACGGCCCCTGAAAAGGGCTCGGCCTCCCGTTTTGAAATGATATTGATCACACCGCCCATGGCGTTGCTGCCATACACCGAAGAACCGGGGCCCTTGAACACCTCGATCCGCTCCACCGTATCCGGGTTGATGCTGTTCCAGTTCACGCCCCCGGAGTCTGTCTTGTTAATGGGGATGCCATCCATCAGCACCAGGGTTCTGCCCTGCTCAAAGCTTCCAAGCCCCCGCATGCCGACCACGGTTCGCATCTGACTTATACCGGTGCGGTTTGAGGTCACACCGGCAACGTCCCTGAGAACGGTATCCAGGGTTGCCCCGGCCATGTTTTCAATATCCCGCCGTGTTATGATCTCGATCTTTGCGGCAACCGCGTCCTTTTTTTCCGGCACCCTGCTGGCGGTAATCACAACATCATCCAGGGAAAAGGATTCACCGGCAAAGGCGTCTTGCGCCCATGCAAAAAGCACCAGCGCCGTCACACAAAAAAGAACCCTTGCCGGGTCAAAACAACCGATTGCCAAGGTTTTACATCTCTGTCTCTGCATCATATTTTTCCATACTCTTAGTTCTGGGGAGTGGTAAGACCGGCCACTTCATAGGGATTGGAACCTGCGGTGATCATCTCCTGGGCCATTTTTCCGGTTACCGGGAACTCTTTGGCTACGGTCACAAAACGCCGGGGTTCGTCAAGGTAGTCCACCAGGGCAAACACAAGGGCGACCTTGGGACTCTCCTTTGGCGCAAGTTTTCGCATCTTGTCAAAATCAAAGGAAAAGGCAACGCATTTGCCCGCCCCTGTTTTCTTGTCCGTGATTAAAAGCATGCCGGCCGGATTTTTCACAGTGATTCTATCCTTCTGGGCCTGGGTCAGCTTCTTCACGATCATCCCCCGCTTGCCCGGGGTCAGGTCCAGGACCACCTGAAACGCATCCTCCTTGCACCAGATGGGAGAGGAGATCATGGTGTATCGCTCCCCCTGTTTCAAGGGGTATTGATCGAGGATCATCCTGGCGATCAGATAACCCGAGCTCACCCCGGGACAGAGGTGATTGTGAAGCTCCGCACACTTGAGGTAGTCATAGGGTGCGCCAAGGGCCCAGGAACCGGCAATGGAGGCAATGGTAAAAAAATCGGGTTTACAGGCCAGCCCCTCCGTCTCCTTCCAGAACGCTTTGCTGGAGAGGTTTGACTGGGAAAGTTCAAGGCGCTCGATTGCAAAACCGTCATTTTTCATGGTCATGACCACGGCTTCCCCGGTGCTCCCCCGGAAAAGGGTTATGCTGAGGGGATAGAACTGGGCCCGCTGGAAAAAGAGCAGGTTCTGGTTGCCCACGGAACAGCCGGTCAGCTCCTGGATGGGGTTCAGATAATCGATCCCCGGCCGGCCGTTGCTCCGCACATAGGGCGCATTGGTCAGGCATAGGAGATCGGTGCTGCCCTTCACAGTCGACAGGTCCGCCATGGCTTGGGAGATCATCCGGTTGAACCGGGAATCATCGGCCCCGGCCGGACCTATGGCAACAAGGGTAAGGACGATCATTGCAACAACATGTTTGAACATTGGCTTCATCTCTATTCAACTCCTTTATCTGCTGTAAAAAAAATGGGGACGCCGGAACCCGTGGCACCCCCTTTCATAACCTGTTTTATCAACTGTTCGAGGTCTTGGTGACGGGATCAACGCCGGTGGGAAACATGGCGGCAAAGGGTTCAAACCCCTGGGTCTCCTGAACCGTGCAGAAGTGCATCCCCTTTTTGCTGCCGGTCATCATCAGGGGAGCGGCCCTCTCCACATCAAGGTGATACGCCTCGTCAATGGCGTTGTCGTCCACCTCCAGGTGCAGCACCTTTCCCACCACAAGGCTGTAGGAAGCCTCCCTGTACTCCTTCACAAGGGAGCACTCCATCCAGGCGTAGCACCCCATGATGCCGGGGGCCTTGATGGTGGCGGACGGTTTTTCTTCAAGTCCCGCCACATCGAACTCGTCCACCTCGGGACCGGTCATCCTTGCCGTGGGAATGACGCTCTTCTCCATGGCAGCCCCGGCAAGGTTGATGACGAACTCCTTTGTCTCCCTGATGTTGGCCAGGGTGTCCCGCTTTTCGGCACTGGCGAAGGTGATGAGATCCAGGGGTCTCAGCACCGGCATGATGCACGAATAGGGGGCGATGTTTCGAACGCCGTCGGCGCTCACGGTTGAGATGAATGTCACGGGGAGGGGCATGACCCCTTCCCTCATAAAAGGTTTGAGTATCATAATAGTTCTCCTTATGTTCCAGGGCCTGAAAACCATGAATCGGACAGGCAATAAGCTAATAAGCTAATAAGCTAATAAGCTAAGCCTGACCCCATTACAAAAAAAAAGCCACAAAGGACCATAGACTGTCAGTCTAGGCCTTCATGGCTTTGGATTCTTTCTTTATTTACTACCGGTTGTCGCTCTTTTTCCGACATCTTCAAAATGTCTTTTACTTAAGTCTTCTATTATACGAATTCCAGGGTGTCAACATAATAATTCCTTTTTTTTCCATCACCCAACCCTGACCGATTCCTAATAAAATCCTTACACGGCTATACTACTTATTCCCTGTTTTTTTTTCTGATTCATGCCCCTCCGGTAAAAGACGAGGGGGGCGCCATTATAATAAGGATACACCATGGTTGAACTAACAGATAGCACCTGGATATCACGGCTCGGTTTCATCGACTTCGCGTTCCAGCCCATTGTCAACATCCACACGGGAACGGCCTTTGGATTCGAGGCCCTCCTCAGGAACCACGAGGCTGCGGGATTTGCCACCATCGACGCCCTCTTTGACCAGGCATTTAAAGAGGGGATGCTTCACCAGGTGGATCTTGTGCTCAGGAAAAAGGCCCTGGCCAAATTTTCCGCTTTTAAACAGGACTGCCCGGTCAAGCTCTTCTTCAACCTGGACAACCGCCTCCTGGACTCCGGGGACTACGCCCCGGGCAACACCCTGGCAACCCTGGAAAGCTATGGTTATTCCCAGGACGATGTCTGCTTTGAAATCAGTGAAAAGCACAAGATCTATGACTCCGCAGATGCGTCAAAGACCCTGGCCGCATACCGGTCCCAGGGGTTCAAGATTGCCGTGGACGATTGCGGGGCCGGTTTTTCCGGACTCCAGCTCCTCTATTACACAGAACCCGATTACATCAAGATCGACCGGTTTTTCATCCAAAACCTTGCAGGCGACCCAAAAAAGCGGTTGCTCGTCTCCACCATCGTCAACCTTGCACACTTCATGGGCTGCCTTGTCATGGCCGAAGGGGTGGAAACCCCGGACGAGTTCAACAGCTGCAGGGAGATCGGCTGCGACATGGTCCAGGGCTATCATATCCAGCGCCCCACCCTGGACACAGGAGCCCTCAAGACCCGGTACCCGGAGGTCAAGCCCCTCACCGGCCGGGACCGGCGCAACAGCGCCTCCAAAGACCGATCCCTGATCAAGACCCAGATCAACCCGGTCCGGCCGGTCTATTCCGACTGCGACATCATCACCCTGTTCGAGAAGTTCAGGACCGGGGAGGATGCCTCGTTCTTTCCCGTTGTCAACCACTATAACGAGCCCCTGGGCATCATCCGGGACACGGCGTTCAAGGATTTCATCTTCTCGAAATTCGGACGCCAGCTCCTGGAGAATCCCGCCTTTGGCCGGGACATCAGCCGCTTCATCACAAAGCTTCCCATTGCCGACATCCACTCCTCCGTGGAAAAACTGATCGAGGTCTACACCCAGTACAACGGCCACGAGGGGCTTTTGATCGTGGACAACATGAAGTACCTGGGATATTTGAGTCCCCATTCCCTTCTCCGGATGATCAACGAGAAAAACCTCAACATTGCAAGGAACCAGAACCCCCTCACACGGCTGCCCGGCAACGCCCTGATCCACGACTATTTTGCAGAGGCCCTGGCAGACATCACATCGGGCTATCTTCTCATCTATTTTGATTTTGACAACTTCAAGTCCTACAACGACACCTACGGTTTCAGAAACGGCGACCGGCTGCTGCTCATGTTCTCGGACATGCTCAAAAAGGCAAGCCTTGGCGAAAACCGATTTGCCGGCCATGTGGGGGGAGACGATTTTTTCATGGGCATACAGGGAGAAGCAATTGAACCGGTTGAAGCGGAGATGAAAGCATTTGCCGAGACCTTCAGGCGGAACGCGGAGAGCTTTTACGACCGGGAAGCCATCACAAAGGGGTATTGCGTGGCCAAAGACAGAAACGGGGCCATACGGGAAATTCCCCTTGTGACCGTGAGCACCGCCATCCTCGAGCTGCCCGGCCATGGGGACCGCTCCTGCTCCATGGAGCAGGTGAGCCTGATCATCGCCGACCTCAAGAAACAGGCAAAGGGGGCGGCCACAAAACTCTGCTCCGCCACCATCCTGGATTATTCCCTGGCGAAAACCGTTGACCCCCAGGCCCAATGGGGCTAAAAACAGACCTTAACAAATTAACTCACAACCAAAGGATGGTATGATGAAAACCATACATGACAATGCAAGAAAACTGATGAAGGGATTCTGCCGGGTCTGCCCCCGGTGCAACGGCAAGGCCTGTGCCGGGGAAGTACCGGGAATGGGCGGGCTTGGCACCGGCGGATCGTTCAGGGCCAACCTGGAAGCCCTGGACAGCCTGCGCTTCAACATGCGGCTCATCCATGACGTGTCCGAGCCCGACACCACAACCTCGCTCCTCGGCATGGACCTTGCCCTGCCCGTTCTTGCCGCCCCCATCGGCGGTGTCAGTTTCAACATGGGCGGAGGTATCTCCGAGCAGGAATATATCCAGGCCGTGGTCCGGGGTTGCGAATCAAAGGGCATCCTTGGGTGCACCGGAGACGGGGTGCCTGCCATCATCCATGAATCGGGATTTGAGGCGATCCGGTCGGTGAAGGGAAAAGCCATACCCTTTATAAAACCCTGGGAGGATAAGGAGCTGTTTGAAAAGCTTGAAAAAGCGGAACAGACAGGGGCGGATATCGTGGGAATGGATATCGATGCCGCGGGACTTATCACACTAAAGAAGATGGGACGCCCGGTAAGCCCCAAGGGCCTCGATGCCCTCAAAAAGATCATCAAATCCACCTCCATGAAATTCATCCTCAAGGGGGTGATGACGCCGGACGAGGCCCTGCTGGCCGTGGAAGCCGGGGCCGATGCCATTGTGGTCTCCAACCATGGGGGCCGGGTGTTTGATCACACCCCGGGGGCTGCCCGGGTGCTGCCCGGCATCGTTGACAAGGTGAAAGGAAAAATCGCCATCCTTGCGGACGGCGGTGTCAGAACCGGCGGCGATGTGCTGAAGCTTGTCGCCCTTGGCGCCGATGCCGTGATGATCGGCCGCCCGTTCTCCATCGCCTGTGTCGGCGGTCTCCGGGAAGGCGTCGAAACCCTCATCGACACCATCCATGGGGAACTCAAACAGAGCATGGTGTTGACCGGAACCGCCTCCATCAAGGCGGCAAGCCCGTCAATCCTGGTTTAATCCGTAAGCAGGGAGAGGGCCTTTGTATATCTGAATGCGGCCTCTTCCTGCACCATGGCGATCTTATCCAGGTAGATCTTGCGTTTCAATTCGTCGCTGATCTGCATCACATTGCTTCGACAGACGTGGAGGGTGGCCCGGGCCGCCCCGTTCACAAGCTCCGCCGACACCAGCAGATGGGGCTTGAAGCTGTCGGACAGCACCCCGTTAAGCCGCCCTGCCCAGTCAAACACTTCCATGGCCCGTGTAACCATGTCCATGCTGATGGTGAGGATATTGCTGAGACTCTCGTTTTTAAGCCTGGAATCGCCGATTTTAACAAACTTGGAATAGGAAGCGTAAGCCAAACCGTCCTGGCACACAAAATCGGAGAAATCGCGTTCAAGGCGTTCAATGGATCGTCTGAAAACCTGGAAGTTGCTCTCATGTTCCGCCTCTTCCTGTTTTTGGACCATCTCGGACCGAAGGGCCTTGAGCATGAGGTTTATGCCAAGGCAGCAAGTATAGGCAGATACGGACCCTCCCGCGGGAACAGAGCCTTTCCCTCTCACATCCTTCAGAAATTCCATGAAACCCTCCTTCATGATTCTAATGGTGGTTGACGATGTGATTCAAGTTTTGAAGGGATACACTGACATTTATATCGCCGCCCCCGTTTTTTAGCAAGGTGTAATTTCGCCGACATCGGCAGTCCTCCGGGTCAACCCCGTTCTTAGGGCGACACGCCGAGAATAAAGATGAATCGTACAAAATCTTGACATACACCATAATTGATGACATTTTGTCATCCTTTGATTCAACGGGTTTTCTGAACCGGATATAAATTATATAAATAAGGATCAATCATGAAAAATCCAGTGGAGCATTTTCACGCCCTGCGGCTCGACGAACTGAAAACCGCCCTTGAGGCCAACAATTTTGAGGTATGGATTGCCGATACCGCCGTCCAGGCAAAAGAGATCGTGATCAACGAGATCATTCCCCGCTCCAATCCCCAAACCATCTCCTGGGGAGGTTCCATGACCTTCATGGACACCGGCATCGAAGAAGCCCTCAACACCCTTGACGGCGCCACCGTCATCAACAAAAACGAACCGGGCATCTCCAAAGAGGAGAAAGCGGAGCGGATCAAGGCCGCCATGACGGCCGGGCTCTACTTTACCGGGACCAACGCGGTCACGGAAAAAGGGCAGCTGGTCAACCTCGACATGGTCGGCAACCGGGTGGGCGCCCTCACCTTCGGCCCCCGGGAGGTGGTTGTTCTATTGGGACAAAACAAGCTCGTGCCGGATCTGGAATCGGCCATGGCCCGCATCAAGGATTATGCGGCGCCAACCAATGCCATGCGCCTCGACATGAAGACCCCCTGCGCAAAAACAGGCCGATGCACGGACTGCAGCAGCCCGGCCCGCATTTGCAACACCTGGACCATCACGGAAAAATCCTTTCCCCCCAAACGGATCAAGGTGATCCTGATCCGCCAGGACCTGGGACTATAGCAAGGTGGGGGGGATCGGTGTAATGAATCCCCCCCAATTCCAAGACGTCATTGACATCAACCCGGTGCTCACGTATAGAAACAATAAGATTTCCTATCTTTTTTCATATCGGATGACAAAAAATCGGCTGGCGGAAATCAATCTTATTTGATTTTATAAACGTTACGCCGGCATTCTTTGACCAATCTGGGAGGAACCTTCCATGGTAGAAAGTAAACGGGCCGCAAGGGCCGGAGGCGGCTATCATACAGAGATCCGGAGATGGCGGAAAGAATCTCCTTTGCAATGGAAAATCGCTTTACTGAAAAACATAAGCTCAGGTGGAATTCTTTTCAGTTCCCATGAAGACTTAGCGGTTGATGAGATCATCGAGTTCAAAATCATCTTACCGTCTGCGGATGATGCTATCCATTGCCGGGGAATGGTTAAACGGGTCCCGGGAGGGCCGCCGGTACCGGAAGGATCAATCGGTGCGCCTCTTTTTGAGGTTGCCGCCGAATTCACGGAAATTGAAGTTTCCATGAAAGCAGCCCTGGAACGGTTCGCGGAAGAACATCGTATTTTATTAGAAAGAGCCGAAAGGGCCAGGGGTGGATTCGCCGTAAGTGTCAGGAACGGCCACCCCTCCTCTGATTGGGATATAGTGACATTACGGGATGTGAGTTCAAGCGGTCTTATCTTTAACTGTAATGAACCCGATCCCCCCCGGGGAAATATAGACCTTATTCTCCACTTTTTACCTGAAGAAAGATTCTGTCAGGGTGAAGTCGTTCGAATCGAGGAGAATTCGCCCAAGGGATTGAATGTGGGGGATAATATCCATGGTGTCGCGGTCCGGTTCAATGATCTCAACAACGACACCAAAGGTATGATAGACCTTTTTGTAAATAGATTTATGAAATCCTGACTATGATCCCGGTTAATTTTTTGGAGGACACCCATGAAAAAGCTTGGTCCGGTCAACGCACTCTATCCCATGCCCACCACCCTGGTGGGATCAACCGTCAATGGAAAACCCAACTTTCTTACCGTGGCCCATGTGGGCATTTTCAACCACGGCACCCCGCAATACCTTTCCATCGGGCTTTACCAGAACCATTACAGCAATGCCGGTATACGGGAAAACAAGGCGTTTTCCATCTGCCTGCCCTCCCGGGACCTGATGGTAAAGACCGATTACTGCGGGATCATGACCGGTAAGAAGACCGACAAAGCCGCTCTTTTTACCGTGTTTTACGGAAAAACAAAACACGCGCCCATGATCGAAGAGTGCCCCGTCAACATGGAGCTGACCCTCAAGGATATCCTCCATTATGAAAAGCATGACATCTTTGTCGGTGAGCTTGTGGAGACCCACGTGTCAGAGGAAGTCCTCTCCGGGGAGAAGATCGACATCCAAAAAGTATCCCCCCTGCTGTTTGACATGGCAAGCAAAGAATACTGGACCCTGGGACCATCCGCCGGCAAATGCTGGCATGAAGGCAAAGCCCTGAAACCATAGAAACAGGGCGGGTTAAAACTCCTTGTAAATCCGGGCCAGGGGATGGCCCTGCGCCCGGATGGACAGATCAAGGAAATAGCCGTAGGGGGTCTGGATGGTATCGTAGCCGGATGTTTCCAGGCGCGCCTGGGCATTGTTCAGCACCGCCTGGGCCTGGCCCGGATCGGCCTTATCCTCCCCAAGGTGGGTAAAGGAGTGAAGAACTATCCGGTTGACCTCCCACTTACGTGCCAGCCATTTTGAATTCTTCACAAGCTTTGTCTCGGCGGAACTCCCCGCATCAAGATCCCTTGGCTCCACATGGACAAAGGCGACAACCGTGTCGGCGCACCCAAAGGGCTCGGCATCGGGCACCTCGTCAATGGTCTTTATGGCGGGATTCCAGTCAAAGTTGTCGCAATACCAGAACAAAACTCTCATGAATGTCTGCCCCCTCTCCTTCATTGTTAAGGCGGGCAAAACAGCCTGCCCTCCAAAGATAAAACTTCTATCAGACCAGACGCAAAATCCGCAACCGCTTTTTTTTACCCCGTAACAATTCAGCACGTTGAATTAGCCCTGTTTTAACCATGAAGATCATGAAGGACATGAAGGTGGAAATCAAAAATCCTTTATGGTGAGACCGGCTTCCCCGGCTGACGTGCTGAATAGTTACGTTACCCCTTTATCAACCAACCGCCTCCCTGCCCCATGGTAAAAAGACTGTGGAGAATTTTCAGAATAGAATGGATCCGGGTAGAAGCATCGGTTGCCCGACGCTCCCCCCACAGTCCCGTACGTGCGGAATTCCCGCATACGGTTCCTCAATTTCAGCTCTTTTGACCAAACTGAAAACCAAACAGTTCCACCCGTTTGGCGCATAACTTTGCTGTCCTTCAGACTGTCAGATTTTATGAATTATTCTTGGTTTTGGCAGAGAGTACAGTGCTTTAAGGTCTTCAATTTTTACCCTTCCTTTATGGCACCTTCGCGATAGCCAGTACTTCCATGCTCTCAGGGTGTAATGAAATGCCTTGGCAATTGCATTAAAATTGCAAATCACTCCGAAATACTGATAATAACCCCTTAATTTACTGCTGAGGGTTACAAACTGCTTTTTCAGGGGACTGTGCCGATTCTTCTTGCACCATTCCCACACCATTTTCTTAAAGCGGCTTAGGCGCTTTTGGGCTGTTTTCTTAAGGACGACCCAAAAACCACGTTGGGAGACTCCCTTGTAAAAGGTGAATCCCAAGAAATCAAATGTTTCGGGTTTGTAACATTGACCATTTTTGACAAATGGTCGGCCAAAACGTATCAGTTTTGTCTTGTCTGGATGAAGCTCCAGACCGAAACGATTAAATCGCTTGGTCATTGCCTCTAATGCCCTTCTGGCATCCGATTCCAGCTCAAAACCCGTCGCATAATCATCAGCGAACCTAATCAAAAAACTCCGCCCCTTCATCCTTGGCTGAACTTCCCGAACAAACCAGTCATCCAGCACATGATGAAGAAAAATGTTGCTGAGCACTGGAGATATGACACCTCCCTGTGGGGTGCCGGAATCAGAGAGATAATACTGTCCATCCTCTACAACTCCAGCTTTCAGCCATTTACCTATCAGCCGAATAATTCCCCCATCATTGACCCTCAATTTCATAATTTCTTTCAAATGATGATGGTCAATATTATCGAATAATCCTGTAATATCGGCACTTACTATCCAATTTGTATTCTTCTTCATGCAGTTTTCACGCAGTTCCTTTATTGCCATATGCTGACTGTGCCCGGCTCGAAAACCATGGGAGAAGTCATAGAAAATCGGTTCATAAATTGCGCTCAGTATCATTTCCACAGCTTTCTGGACTATTTTGTCCTCAAACGCCGGGATACCGATCGGTCTTTGTTTGCCGTTCTCTTTCTCTATCCAGATCCGCTTCACAGGAGTTGCAACGTACTGACCTCTGCACAGTCGTTGATGTAGATTATAGAGGTTTTGGTCAAGGTCGGCGGCATATGACATGCTCGTTACCCCATCCACACCTGTGGCCGCACCTTTCTTTATTCTCCGCAATGCCTCTTTTAACAAGGACAGGTCAATCCTGTGAGCCAGAGAGGTGAAGGTCATTTCTGGATTCTTCTTTGCCAGCATGGCAATATTCGATAGTGACACTTCTCCCACCAGTAATGGTGGTTTGCCGCCATCGTTGTTCTGCATTAATTTTGCACGATTGGCCTTGCAAGTGGCCTGTTTCACAATTCTACGGTTTTGTGTTGATATGGTTTGTGATCTCGGTGTATCTCCCATAATTCCTTCCGTATTCACGTTATGCCCGGCTTCACCTTCCCTACAGTGGGTCGCTTGGACATCACTTCCCCACCTTCCCAATCAGGTACTCTTTACCCGATCATCGGTAATATGTTCCGCTAAGACTGCCCAGAGTCCATCTCAGGTTTGTTCACTATTCGCTATCCGCCCCTGATACCTTGTGATGTTTGCCCAACCTTATTTGTAATTCCGGAATTCATTCCAAAAAAAATGAGTTCAAGACTTGTTCAAGGGAGGTGGACAATCCCCTTGAACACCGGGAATTTTGGTACGGATATTCCTGTGTCCGTATTTGCACAAGGAGGCTGTGGGCTCTCTCAAGTTCCCGAGTTACCCCTTTGAATACATGCCCTGGTCTTAGACTACGGTGGCGTCCACTAAACTCGTCATGGCGTTCAGTGTCCTGTTGCCTTCCGTCAGATTAAATACGTCGGCTTTCACTCCTCCCGAAGTAGGGCGGAGTTTATCCAATGACCACGATTAATATTGTTTTCGAAGCTCAATACAGGGCCTACATTCTCGATCACGCCCGGCTTAGGACTCCTGTTACCAGGTTTACCCTCGGACTTCTCTATTGATCTGCTGACTAAGCTTTAATCAAGTGGGACTTGCACCCACTGGGTAACAATAACAAATTTCTAAGAGTTCATTCTCTCCTTTCCCAATGCTTCGGATTTAACTTGACGCAATAATCTCCAATAAAATTGAATTTTGATGATAGCACTCTTGCTATTTTTTTGATGTTGCTGTAATTAAAACGTTTCGTTGTGGGTAATTAAATACATAACCCTTCCGGATAACATACAGCAGCAACATGCTACTCGGAAAAAAAAACTGGTGAATAATTGGTTCGAAATTATGGATAAGAGAAAAATAATTTTAGAAAAAGTTGTTCGAAGTTTAACTATTTGATACGCTAATTTTCAAGATTATATCTGACAAAGTAGTCGCTAAAGTTTGTTAAAGTTACTCAAAGGAGAAATTAAATGAGGGATATATATATTAGATGCGCCCCGTCATTAATACAGTTTACTACAGAGATGGAAAACATAGAAGAAATTGTTAACGCCTTCAAATCAGCTGGATATGATATACAATATATTGACCTAGGAACCAATGGCTACGCGGCTGAGATTGATATAGACTCTATTGAAATGATTGAGGGTTGGTTAGAAAGTAGTGACTCTTTTGACGGCATCCAACTAGTTTCCGATATTGCAGAATGCAGAAAGAAAGAGATTCTGTGTGCGGAGCTTGAAGATATCATGCAAAATAAACTCAGCAATCAAGCTGTAGCATTTGTTAAGCACCTTGACAAAAATGTTGTTGAGATCGTGTCAACAGTTGATCAGCAAGAAATAAAAGATAGATTTATAGAGCACTATCGAAATGCCACAGGTTTTGAATCTTTTATTGACGCCTCTGGAATTTCAACAATCAAATCGAATAAGTGCCCAAGCATTATTGATGATTTAAATCAGATTAATAAGTTTCTGAATAAATCAGGAGTATCTAATTGTGAGGTGCTTATTGTGATTATTGGCGATAACACTGTCGTTACTGAATTTAATTTACCAGAGATCGAACGGTATAATAGTTTAGTTTTACCATATGTTACCTATAAGTGCTCGCTTGTTTTGGACTAATTGCTTAAGACTGACTAAAAAAAATAAAGTCATAAGCCATCGATGAATCAGAAGTAAAAGCAGTTCGTGTGGTACACAAACAATTCGAACAACCGCATGAACTCGGACTGGGAAAACGGCGCGCCCTTCGGTTGCCCCGTTTTCCCAGCCGGTTATGCTGAGCGTTAATCCAAGATTAAAGCTTATACATTATAAAACGACCTTTTATAGTAGAGTTTTTGTAACTGTTCAGCACGTTGAAATCGCCCTGTTTTAACCATGTAGTTTTCTTCATGTCCTTCATGGTAAATAAAAACAACTGCCCGGAGGGCAGGAGGCGTACATCGTCTTAAATGGTCAAATCGACTGGCCTTCGGGTAGTGTTTTATCAACCACCATGAAGAACATGAAGGACATGAAGGGGGGATGCCGTTATTCATCGGAAATCAAATCAGGTGTAAAATCCGCAGCCGCTTTTTTTCCTTCCCCCTCTTTATCAATCCGCCGCCTCCGTGGTACCATGGGTGTGTAATAACCGATTAAGAAAGGATGTTTCCCATGTTAAACACCATGATGGCGCAACTTATCCCCTTCCTTCCCCAGGAACTGGTGTGGATCTTTTCAAAACGATACATTGCAGGCATCGATGTGAACGATGCCCTGCGGGTATCAAAGGAGCTGAACGACCAGGGCATGGCGGTGACCCTGGACATCCTTGGTGAATTCATCTTCACCATGGATGAGGCAAAGCGGAACACCCGGGACTACCTGGAGCTGCTCCAGGCCCTGGAAGGATCGGCCATCAACGGCAACCTCTCCCTCAAACCCACCATGTTCGGCCTTCTCCTTGACAAGGAGGGCTGCTATAGTCACCTCCGGGAGATCGTAAGCAAGGCGGAGGAATGCAACACATTCATCCGCATAGACATGGAGGATTCGGGCTGCACCTCCATGGAGATCGAGCTGTTCCGAAGGCTGAAAACGGCATTTCCCAGGCATGTGGGCCTGGTGGTCCAGGCCTATCTCAAACGGACCCTCAACGACCTGAACAACCTCATGGACCTTCACACGGAAGAGACTCCCCTGAACTTTCGCCTGTGCAAGGGCATCTATACGGAACCGGCCGCCATCGCCTATCAGCAATACCACACCATCAACGCCCACTACCTCGAAGACCTTGAATTCATGTTCAAAAACAGGATCTATGCCGCCGTTGCCACCCACGACGCCTGCCTTGTCAAGAAAGCCTTTGACCTCATCGGCCAGTACAAGGTGCCAAAGAGCATGGTGGAATTCCAGATGCTCTATGGGGTGACGCCTAAGCTGAGGCAGTCCATCCTTGATAAAGGGCACAACATGAGGGTGTACGTTCCCTTTGGCGACCAGTGGTTCGGCTACTCAACCCGGCGGCTCAAGGAGAATCCCACCATGGTGACCCACATCGTCAAGTCCCTGTTGATGAAAGGATAAGTGAACAGATTACATGGTGCCTCTCCCGCTGTTTTCAACCTTGTGTTCGCCCCTGCTATCTTGTATGGTGACTTTTGCGTCATGAACGAAAAGGGTAACGATTCACTTGGAAGGAACAGCAATGATCGATCTTAGAAGCGATACGGTAACACAACCCTGTTCAGGGATGAGGACGGCCATGGCCAATGCGGAGGTGGGGGACGATGTCTATGGGGAAGACCCCACCGTCAACCGCCTGGAGGCCCTTGCAGCCGATATGACCGGTATGGAGGCGGGCCTGTTCTGCTCCTCCGGCACCCAGTCCAACCTGCTGGCTTTGATGAGCCACTGCGCCAGGGGCGACGAATATATCGTGGGCCAGCAAGCCCACACCTACCGGTATGAGGCCGGGGGGGCCGCCGTTCTCGGCAGCATCCAGCCCCAGCCCCTGGAACTGGAACCGGACGGCACCCTGGATCTTGGCAAGGTGGAAGGGGCCGTCAAACCGGATGATTTCCATTTTGCAAAAACCCGGCTGTTATGCCTTGAGAACACCCAGGGCGGCAAGGTCCTGCCCATGGCCTATATCGAGGATGCGGAGGCGTTTGCCCGGGAAAAAGGATTGAAATTCCACCTGGACGGGGCCAGGATCTTCAATGCCGCCGTCAAGCTGAACATAACGGCCAAAGAGATTACCACCCGTTTTGACTCGGTATCCGTCTGCCTGTCCAAGGGCCTTGGAGCCCCCGTGGGCTCGGTGCTCTGCGCCGGCCGGTCCCTGATAGAGGAAGCCAGGAGATGGCGGAAAATGCTCGGGGGCGGCATGCGCCAGGCCGGCATCCTTGCCGCGGCGGGCATTTATGCCCTGGAAAACAATATCGAAAGGCTTGAACAGGATCACGATAATGCCGCACGCCTGGAAAAGGGCCTTGCAGGGATAGACCAGCTTGTGATCGCCCCCGCTCCGGTCCGGACCAACATGGTCTTTGTACGGGTAAAGAGCCGGGACTCGGAACTTGCGGACTTCATGGAACAAAAAGGCATTATCATAGAAAAGGGCGACGATCTTCGCCTGGTGACCCATCTGAACGTATCATCCAGGGATATCGACACCGTTATCGCGGCATTCAAGGAGTTTTATAAATAGAAAAAAAGCAAAGGGAACGCGCTGCCATGGATTTTCAAAGTGTTGACGATGTGCAAAAACGGCTGGAGCAGGCTGACTATATCGCCTCAAAGGAGATCGCAACGGTGGTTTACATTGCCCTTGCAACGGCGAAACCGATCCTCATCGAGGGACCGGCGGGGGTGGGCAAGACCGAGCTTGCCAAGGCCGTGGCAACATGCCTTGAAAGGCGGGTGATCCGCCTCCAGTGCTACGAGGGGCTTGACGAGGCAAAGGCCCTCTACGAGTGGGAATATGCCAAGCAGCTTCTCTACACCCAGATGGTCAAGGAGAGGATCAACACGGTGATCGACGATGCCGCCTCCCTGTCCGAAGCCGTGGAGAAGATCGCAAGCCAGGAGGACGCCTTTTTCTCCGACCGGTTCATCCAGCCCCGGCCGCTGCTCCAGGCGATCCTCTCCCCGGACCCGGTGGTGCTCCTCATCGACGAAGTGGACAAGTCCGACCCGGAGTTCGAGGCTTTCCTTCTTGAGCTCCTGAGCGATTTCCAGGTCACCATCCCGGAGATCGGAACCCGGAAGCCCGTGACCATCCCGGTGGTCTTTCTCACCTCCAACAACTACCGGGACATGAGCGACGCCCTCAAGCGGCGCTGCATCCATCTGTACATAGACTACCCCTCCCCGGAGCGGGAGATGGAGATCGTCCGGCTGAAACTGCCCGACATCGAGGAAGGGCTTCTCAAGCATATGATCCAGGCCATCACCCGGATCAGGGGGCTGGAGATCAAGAAAAAACCCTGCATCTCGGAATCCATTGACTGGGCAAGGGCCCTCGTCGCCCTCGACACAAAGGAACTCACCAGCGAAACCGTGGAGGAGACCCTCAACGTGGTGCTCAAATACCGCCAGGACACAAAGGTGGCCAAACAGACCCTGGCCGGGATCGTGGGGTAGGCCATGCTGAAAATCCTGACCGGATTCGCCGCCTGCTGCCGGGCCTTTGATCTCAGGGTCTCCACCAGCGAGGTGCTGGATGCCGCCCGCCACCTGGAACTTGTGGACCCCCTCGATCCCCAGGAGTTCAAGCTCGCGGTCCGGGCAAACTTTGCCAAGAGCCGCAGGGACCAGAGCCGGTTCGACTACCTGTTCGACCTCTTTTTCCACGGGGTACGCACGGACACGGACGACAGCCTTGCCCCTGAGATCGGGCGGATCACCCGGGCCCTTCGCCAAAGCAAAGACCTGTCCGATGATCCCATGGAGCAGGCCCTGGTGGATTTCCTGGACAACGATCCATTGGCCTACATCGACCAGATCCATGCCCTCCACACCATGGAGGAGCGTCCCCAGAAGATCTTTAAATCCAACATGGGGCAGCTCTCCAGCAAGCTCGGGGTGATGCTCCAGATCAACACCGTGAAGTCCAAGATCATGGCCCTGCTGGACCAGGGAGAGCATGGGGAGCACGGCAATGCGGGCGCCATCCGGGAGCACTTCACGGAACGGCTGGACCGGGCCTTTGCCCTGGCAACCGAGGAGCCACGGGAGCACAACGACGCCCTGAAAGCAAAACCCCAAACAGCCCCGGGCACCAACCTGCTCAAGGACAAGCCGTTTTCAAACCTGAGCCCCCTTGAGGTGGCTGAGATGAGAGCCTTGATAGAACGGCTGGTGAGGAAACTCAAGGACCAGGTCTCAAGACGCCATGCCGTCAAGAACCGGGGGGTGATCGACATCAAGAAGACCCTTCGCAACTCCGGAAAGTTCCAGGGCGTCCCCCTGAATATCGCCTTTAAGAACAAACCGCCCCGGAAGAGCAGCATCGTCGCCCTGTGCGATGTTTCAGGCTCGGTCTGGTCCGGGGCAAGGTTCATGCTCACCCTGCTCTACTCCCTCCAGGAGTGTTTTGCCAGGGTGAAAAGCTTTGTCTTTGTGGCGGACCTTGTGGAGGTCACCGAACTGTTCCAGGGGCTGGATATCAACGATGCCATTGAAAAGGCCCTGGGCGACGACACCATCAACCGCAACGCCCCCACCGATTACGGGAGCTGTTTCCAGCAGTTCAAGCACGATCACATGAACGACCTCAACCAGAAGACCACCCTCATCATCCTGGGGGACGGCCGTTCCAACTACCTCAACCCCCAGGCAACCATACTTGGGGAGATGCGGGAACGCTGCCGCAGGATCATCTGGCTCAACCCGGAAACCGTCAACACCTGGACCACCGGGGACAGCGAGATCTCAAGCTACAAGACCCACTGCCACGAGGTCCGCACCTGCATGAACCTCAACCATCTCACCGAGTTCATCGAAGAGCTTGTACTATGAGGAGATCCCATGACACCTGAACCCCATGACGACTTCAAACCGCTGCAAGAAAAAATCAGGACCCTTGTCCGCCGCCATGCCGGCCCGGACGGAGCAGGCGCGACCCAAACGTTTCCCCTTGACCTGTGGCGGGACCTGGGCCGGGAAAACCTCATGGGCATCCTGCTCCCGGAAAAACACCAGGGCCTCGGCCTCGGCCTCACCGGCCTTGCCATTGTGACGGAGGAACTTGTGATCAGCGGCGCGACCATGGGGTTTGCCCTCTCCTTTCTGATCCACAACCTTGCGGCCCACCACTTCATCCATACCCATGGGACAAGGGAACTGAGGGACGCTTACCTCCCCGGCCTTGCCCGGGGCGGCATAACAGCCTCCGTCGCCGTTTCAGAACCGGGCGCGGGCGCACACCCCAAGCATCTCAAGACCTGCGCACGACGCGAAAACGGCCGGGTGGTCATTGACGGAGAAAAGAGCTTTATCACCAACGGCCCCATGGCTGACCTCTTTGTCGTCATTGCCGTCACGGGAGAAAAGGATAACCGCAAACAGTATTCCGCCTTTGTGGTTCCCAGGGACACCCCGGGCCTTTTCCCGGGAGAGCCCATGGATTTCCCCGTCCTCCGCCCCTGCCCCCACAACACCCTGGCGCTCAAGGCATGCGGGATAGAGGAAACGGCCGGGACAGGAGAGCCCGGCCGCGCCTACGAAACCATGGTGATCCCATTCAGGCGGCTGGAACAAACCCTGGGGCCCGTGATCCTGTCCGGGGGAATCCGGCACCGGGCAAACACCCTTGGGGCCCGATTGAAAGGCCTGGTCCCGGACCACGACCTTGAAACCATGCAGGCCATGGCCCTTCGCGCGTCCCGGCTTGCCCTCCAGGGGGTGGAAAGCCCCCTTTCAACGGCTAAGGAATTTTCCAGGTGCGTAAGGGAGTTCCAGGCCCATATGGAACAGCTCACGGTCCCCGGGCCGGACACCCCCTCCCGGGAAGCAAAGATGTTTGACAATGACCTCAACGCCCTGTTGCGCCTCTTTCCCGGATAAATAATGAACCCGTGCCGCCACCTGTTTGTTGTTGAAATCTAAAATAATCTTTGATACTAATTTTAGATCCAAGGTCGAATCAGCACCTTTTTAGATACCGCCTATTTTACGGACACAAATTATCACAAGCGGGCGACCGCCTTACCGGCCGTCGCCCATGCCATGGTAGACCATTAACCGTATACCCAGGAGGAATCCATGAAAAAAGGAAACCTTATTTGTCTGGCAGCCGCCCTGCTCGTTGCCTTGGCCGCCCACAACGCCCGGGCCCACTGCGAAATCCCCTGCGGGATTTACAATGACCAGATGCGGATCGGAATGATCGAGGAGCACATCACCACCATTGAAAAAGCCATGAACCAGATCATGAAAATCGAAGGGACAAAACCTGGAAACCCCAACCAGCTGGTTCGCTGGGTCATGACCAAGGAGTTCCACAGCGACGAGATCCAGAAGATCGTCACCCAGTACTACATGACCCAACGGATAAAACCGGGGATGCAGGATTATGAAAAGAAACTGACCATTCTACACAAGATGCTGATCTCCGCCATGAAGTGCAAGCAGACCACGGATCCCGTCAATGTGAAACAGCTGAAGGCCCAGCTCAAGGATTTCAAGGGGCTCTATTTCATGAAATAGCCCAAAAACCTTGGCAACCCGTTTTTTCCGGGTTATTATATGCAGAACGGGTGATTTTCAACAAGGTTGAAAGAGGTGGTCAAATGAAACAAAACAGCATTTTCGGTTTTTTAAGGGACGGTGGGGGACGACGGCGGATCAAGGACAGAAGGTATTGGGTGGCGGCCCCGAGGATACCGGAATGCAGGACCGGGCTGAAACGCAGAAGCGGCTTGCTCCGAAGGCTCGGCCCGGTTGGCGGCCTGACCGCAAGTGAGCGAAGATACCCGGACTGACCCCGAAAAAGTTCCATCATCCCACCCTCCATGCCGGATTTAACGGCGCCCCTGGGTGTACCCTTGTGCGGCCCCGCTGCCGGACAAACCCGTCAACCCGGTTATGCCCCAAAGAAATGTTGATTTTGAGCCTCAACAGGGATATTATTCTTAAATAATTCTTGCTTGTTTTTGCTCTTTTTTACTAATAATCTGTGCGGAAAGCACAAAAAAAAAGGTTTTGTTTACAATTGCTGCAAAGGGATCCAAGTATGACGTCACGCGCCCTCGAGGTTAACCTGGCCGATTATCACGTTGACGTAACCATTGAGGAGAGATACTCTCTGCTCCAGGAAATAATGGCGGATTATTACGGCCTTCTGAAGAGACTCGACATCTTCCTGAAAGAGCTGTCACATCCGTACAAGAACTGGAACTTCATTGTCAAGGAGGCAAGGAGCTTCTCCCTTGGCTACTTTCACCTGTTGCGTCCCCATGCCCGGGGGCCCGAGGCCGTTCAAATTTTTGCCGACATCTTCCTGAGCGCCGTTGACAAGGCGGACTCCCCTGAAATAAAGAGCGATGCTGCGGAAAACCTGCTGCTCTTTCTGCAACACGTGCTCACCGACGCGAACACGGAGACTCCAAGGTTTCTGCCGGTGTGCGAGGCCATCGTCCAACAGGTCCTGGAACATGGGGATGACGGGTTCCACTTTTTTGTCACCAGCTATTTCCAGCCGGACAAAGTCGCGGCCCTGTTTCTTGCGGCCGGGCCGGACGGGGACCGGGACCATGAAACCATCAACCGCTTTCTCATCCGGTTCTACGACCAGTCGTTCTCCTACTGGCTGGGGCTGGAAGATCCCCTTTCCTGGATCGAAAAAGAGGCAAGCCTCCGCGGCGACGACAACCTTGCGGCAAACCTCATCAAGGAGACCTCCCACCCCCGGATCGCCCAATGGCGGGAGAAGCTTGAAGCCATGGTCAAACAGGAGCCCGTGGCATCCATGGAGCTGACCCGCCGGCTCATCACCCTTCCCGGGTACAAGGATTTTGTAAAGCTATTCAGGGAGACGCCCCAGAAGATCTGCCGGAGCATGCCCGACAAGATCTCCTGCCGCCGCCTGGAGGTGATGTTCCTGTTCTACATCATGAACACACCGGGCCTCGCCATGGTCCACAAGGATGCCCTCCGGGACATCAACCGGGCCCTGACCTGGCTCATCGGCCACGAGGATTACCGAAACAACCTCACCATCATCGACAAGACCTTCGGGGTGCTCAGGGCCCTGGACGGCAGGTTCCCCCAGACCGTGCTCAACTGTGTGCTCAAAACCGGGGAGGCGGTCTACCGGACCCACGAGGTGGAGGTGATCAACTACTTCATCGACCAGGTGGTGGACCTGGGCTTCCACTCCCCCACCATCAAGGGCATGGGCGACGACTGGCAGGTGATCAGCAACAACGCCCATATCCAGAACATCCGCATCTGGCTTGAACTGATCGGCCAGAAGCCCAAGATGTCGGCAAGGCTGTTGTCGGCCATGACCATCTTCCTCTCCTGCGGCGGGGTATTCATCAAGGACACGGACCTCTTTCCCCGGGACATCACAGCTTTCCTGGGCAAGAACATCGCCCCTGTGTACAACCTTGTCAAACAGCTGGCACGGCTGCTGCCGGCGTTTTTCAACGATATCGGGGCCGAAGGGAAACTAAGGGATATCTCAACCCAGCTGGATGAGGCGTGCCTGAGAAAGGACAGCCTGATCCATTTCCTGCGCAAGCAATGCCATGTGGAGAGCAGCAGCCGGGTGGTGAGCTTCATCGAACAGGTCATGCTCTTCTGGGAGACCTCGGACAAGACCGGCCTTCAACCCTATGTCCCGCCCATGATCTACGACGATATCGAGGAGAACGGGATCTACAGCCAAGGCATGGGAAAGATCTTTTCAAGCATTTCAAAAGGCGGCATTCGCCTTCCCCAGGACCTGCTGACCAAGGATGAGGCCCTTGTAGCGGCCAAGATAGACGCCGTTACGGACGTGTCGGACCTTGACAGGGACAGGGCCCATCTCACCCTGGAGTTCTATCGCCTGCTCAACCAGAAATACAACTTCAACAACATCGAGCTGGACTCCTACCTTGACCAGCTCAACTGCGAGGACCTGCCCGATACCGACCGGGTCAAGCTGGCCCTTGCCGAGCCCGGAATCAAGCAAAAGCTCTCCGGCCTTCTCGACTACCTGGATGACCTCAAGGCCCTGATCCTCTCGGACGCCACCTTTGAGATCAGGGAGAACATGTACCACAAGCGGCACATTGCCGTGGACATCCCCTCGGTCTACGGCAGCTACAACGAGACACGGTTTGACGCCCTGGGGCTCACCCTTCGCATCGAGGCCATCGTCAACGTGCTGTTCGAGGAGCTAATAAACAGCATTGACCTGAGCCTGATCACCAATGTCACCTTCTCCCAGGTCCTCGAAATCCTGGAGCTGTTTGACATGGCCCTGAGCGTGGACGGCATCTCCTCCAACAAGATGAAGACCCAGCTGGAACTCCTGACCCACTCCATCGAAGCCAGGGCGTTTTCATTTACCCAGTACATCGACATCTTCAAGGGATTTTCCCGGGCCGTCAAAAACATCATCGATGACAACTTCCACAACATCCACGGCCGGAACATTCTCCAGATCATGGCCAAGATGCCGGAGGACCAGATCCTGGAGAAATTCCTTCCCAAGGAAGAAGAGGAGATGGAACGGAAAAAACTTGCCCACCGGGTAGCGGAACTCTTTTTCCGGGACAAGATCGTCACCTCCCTCGGGCTCCAGCAGCTGGACGTATTCCTGAACCGGATCATGAAGACCCTGGTCCGCCAGAGCGAAACCCTGTCGGGAACCATGCTCAGCAAGCTGTTCAACTACGATCCCAACAACGCCATCACCAGGATCAGCGGGGAAAAGCGGGACACCCACCACATTATCCACCTGGGCAACAAGGGCCTCAACCTGGTGGAGCTAAAAAAAATGGGACTGCCCATACCGCCGGGATTCATCATCACCACGGAAGCGTTCCGGTGCCAGGAGCTGATCAACACCTATGAACCGGCCCGGGCCAACTTCCGGAAACAGGTGGAGTCCAACCTGGCCGTCCTTGAAAAGCGCACGGGCAAGGCCTTTGGCAACCCCCAAAACCCCTTGCTCATTTCGGTCAGGAGCGGTTCATCCATCTCCCAGCCCGGCATGCTCGAATCCTACACCAACGTGGGACTCAACGAGACCATTGCCGGAAGCATCGCAAAAATATCGGGCAACACCTGGTTTGCCTGGGATTGCTACCGCCGGTTTGTCCAGGGCTACGGCATGTCCTTCGGCCTCAACCGGAACGACTTTGACTCGATCATGTACAAGTTCAAGAAAAAATACGGGGTCTCCCTGAAGCGGGAGTTCACCGGGGAGCAGATGAAGCTCTTGTCCATCACCTACAAGAACATGGTGGTCGATTCCGGCATAGAGCTGGTAGAGAATCCCATCGACCAGCTCTACCTTGCCATCGACAAGGTGTTCGCCTCCTGGGACTCCCCCCAGGCCAGGGCCTATCGCAGGATCATGGGCATCTCCGACGACTGGGGCACGGCGGTCACGGTCCAGACCATGGTGTTCGGCAACGCCTCCGACCGGGCGGCCGGCTCGGGCGTGTTCTTCACCCACAGTCCCCGCCTGCCCGGGGACACCCTGCGGCTGTGGGGGGATTTCACCATCGGCAACCAGGGGGAGGATGTCGTATCCGGGCTTGTCAGAACCCTTCCCATTTCAGAGATGCAGCGGGAAATCGAACAACGGGGCAGCGACACCAGCCTTGAATCCGGGTTCCCCGAGCTCTACGAGAACCTCAAGACCATTGCCTACGAGCTGATCTACGACAACCATTGGGATCCCCAGGAGATGGAGTTCACCTTTGAAAGCCCCGACTACAAGGACCTGTACCTGCTCCAGACCCGGGACATGTCCGTAAGGGAGAGAAACATCATCCTCTCCTTTGACATGGAAGACCTCAATTCCAAGGTGGAGTACCTTGGAAGGGGCATCGGGGTTTCGGGCGGCCCCATGAGCGGACGGATCGTCTTCACCCTGGAAGAGATCAAAGAATGGCGCAAACAAGAGCCGGATGTAAACCTTATCCTCATCCGGGGAGACACGGTTGCCGACGACATCCGGGAGATCTACGCGGCCGACGGCATCCTCACGGCCAGGGGCGGTGTCACCTCCCATGCGTCCGTGGTGGCCCACAGTTTGAAAAAAACCTGTGTGGTGGGCTGCGAGAACCTGATGAGCAACGAGAAAAAGCGGCATTGCAAGTTTGAAAACACCCTCATGAAGTCCGGCGATTTCATCAGCATGGACGGCAGGGAAGGGTTAGTATATAAAGGATATTTAAAAGTCAATGAACTATAGTGATAGGAGAACACGGCGATGAGTGAAGAGAATTCGAAGCGGCTTGGTATTAACGGACTCGGCAGGATCGGCAAGCTCACGGTGTGGCACCATGTGGGACGGAAACATTTTGGCGAGCTGGTCGTTAATATCGGCCGGGAAGCAGGAAGGTCCCTCGAGGATGTGGCCCACTACCTGGAACGGGACACGACCTATGGAAGCCTCAGCTCCTTTCTCCACGGCTACAACGCCAAGCCCGTGATCGACGAGCTTGATGACGCCGCAGGCACCATGCGGGTCAACGGCGTCAAGGTGACGATCCTGAGGGAGAAGCGCAACCCCCTCGATATCGGGTGGGGTGACCACGACGCACGGCTGGTGGTGGACACCACGGGCCAGTTCCTGGACCCCAACGCCTCCTATGACACGGCAAGGGGATCGGTCCGGGGCCATCTCGAGTGCGGGGCGGAAAAGGTGATCGTGAGCGCGCCCTTCAAGGTACGGGAGGGAGACTCAATGCCGAACGATGCCGTGACAACGGTCATGGGCATCAACGACACCGCCTATGATCCCAGGACCCACAGGCTCATCTCCAACGCCTCCTGCACCACCAACTGCCTTGCCCACATGATCAAGCCGCTCCTGGACTATTTCGGCTCGGACCGGATTTTGTCCGCCTCCATGGCCACGGTCCATGCGGCCACCGGCTCCCAGCAGGTCCTTGACCGGCTGCCCAAGAAGGGAGCAAAGGACTTGAGGAAGAACCGCAGCGTCATGAACAACATCATCCTCACCTCCACGGGGGCGGCACGGGCCCTGTCCCTTGTGATCCCGGAGATGGGTACCATCGGCTTCATCGCTGAATCGGTACGCATCCCCACGGCATCGGGTTCATTGATCATCCTGGTGCTGAACCTCCAGGATGACGCCAACGGCAACCCCATCAACAGGGCGCTGTTGAACGGGCTCTACAAGAAGACGGCCGCTGAAAAGGGCGACGGCTACCTGGTGTACACGGACAAGCAGAACGTATCCGCCGACATCGTGGGCACCCCCCGGGCCGCGGCCATCATCGAGGGCCACGAGACCCACACCCGCACGGCGGAGATCAGCATCAACCTGGGCCAGATCAAGGGACTGGACCCGAGCGTTCTTGCAGCCCTTGACAATACAGTCGCCAGGGTGCCGGTGACCAATACCGTCATCTACGGGTGGTATGACAACGAGATGGCAAGCTATGTCAACACCCTGGGTGACAGAACCGTTTCCATAGCAGAGACACTCTGATGGATATCAACTTCTGCCAGAACTGCGGGGGCGGTGTGGAAGAACGCATCCCCCCCGGGGATGACCGGAACCGGGCCGTGTGCGCACGTTGCGGCCGTGTCTACTACCAGAACCCCATCATGGTTGTGGGGTGCATCCCCCTCTGGGAGGAGTCTGTCCTGCTCTGCCGGAGGGATATCGAGCCCTGCCGGGGCCTGTGGACCCTGCCTGCGGGCTACCTTGAAAACGGAGAAACGGTTGAAGAAGGCGCCATGCGCGAGACCTGGGAAGAAACCCGGGCAAGGGTGGAGCTGATAGCGCCCTACCGCCTGTTCAACATCACCTTTGTCAACCAGATATACATGATGTTCCTGGCAAACCTTGGAAACCGGGATTTCGGCCCCACCCCGGAAAGCAGCGAGGTGAGGCTTTTTAAAGAAGCGGAGATCCCGTGGAACGAGCTTGCCTTTACGGTGATCCATGAAACCCTGCGTCATTTTTTCGAGGACCGTAAAAACAACCGCTTTCCCTTTTCCGTTCAGGAGATCGAAAAGTCCGGGTTGAACCTGGAACCAAACAATTAACCGCTAAATAACAAATTATTGCTATTTTCACTTTACACCCGGGCAGGGATTGTATAGTAGGAAAGCTTTAACTAAAACTATCTGTTCAGGAGAAAAATAATGGCTGACCAATTTGGAGACAATAGATCTGACAATCAGGAAGAAGAGAGCTTTGCAGAGATGTTTGCCTCCTATGACGCAGAGATCAACCACGACATTCGCCAGGGAGACAAAGTAGAAGGTAAAATCATCTCCATCGGTCAGAACGCCGTCTACATCAGCACGGGTTCCAAGAGCGACGGGGTGGTCGACAAGGCGGAGCTTCTCGATAAAAACGGGGAGTTTCCCTATGCAGTGGGTGATGTTCTCTCCCTCTATGTGGTATCCATGAACGAAAGCGAGATCACGCTTTCAACGGCCCTGTCCGGGGCCGGCACCGATTCCATGCTCGAGGAGGCCTCATACAGCCGCACCCCGGTGGAGGGTAAGGTCACGGGCTCGATCAAGGGAGGTTTCAGCGTCAGTGTCATGGGCAAGCGGGCCTTCTGCCCGGTGAGCCAGATGGATGTCAAATATGTGGAAGATACCGAAGAGTACGTGGGCAACACCTTCAACTTCATCATCACCCGGTTTGAAGAGGGGGGCCGTAACATCGTTATCTCCCGCCGCGAACTGTTGAACATGGAGAACAAGGAGAAACAGGAAGCATTCTTCAAGGATGTGGAGGATGGTGACATCCTCAGGGGCACCGTCACCAAGCTCATGCCCTATGGCGCTTTTATCGAGCTTGTTCCCGGCGTCGAAGGCATGGCACATATCTCCGAACTGAGCTGGTCCAGGGTCGAGAAGCCCGAAGAGGCCGTAAAACAGGGCGAGACCGTCACGGTCAAGCTGCTCAAGATAGAGGCCAAGGAGGGATCGGATATGCCTAAGATCTCCCTCTCCGTCAAGCAGGCCCAGTCGGAAGATCCCTGGGACTCCCAGGCAGCCGACATCAAGCCGGGAGACCAGATCACCGGCAAGGTGGTACGGCTCGCCCCCTTTGGCGCCTTTGTCGAGATCGCCCCGGGAATGGACGGACTGGTCCACCTGAGCGAGATGAGCCACACAAAACGAATCGTCAAAGCGGATGACGTGGTCAACCAGGGAGAGATGGTTCAGGTCGTGGTAAAGGATATCGACATCCAGAAACGCCGCATCTCCCTGAGCATCAAGGATGCCCTCGGCGATCCCTGGACAGGTGTTGCCGATAAATACCAGCCAGGCACCATTGTCGAGACCACCATGGAGAAACGGGAGCAGTTCGGCATATTCCTCACCCTCGAGCCGGGCGTCACCGGCCTCCTGCCCGCCTCGGTCATGGCCCGGGCCTCCAAGACCTCGGATTATGAAACCCTCAAGCCGGGAGACAAGGTCTCGGTGATGGTGGAGTCCGCGGACGAGGACACCCGCCGCATCTCCCTGGCTCCCCCGGAACTCAAGGACTCGGAGGACTGGAGAAAATTCTCAGCCCCCAAGAAGAAGGAATCCATGGGCGACATGGGAAGCCTTCTCATGGAGGCCCTGAAAAAGAAGAAATAAGATCATAACGAGGGTTGAGGGCCCGGCCCCTCAACCCTCACAAAAATCAGGGAGACGCTATTTATCTACTCAACCCGCTCCCCTTAATTCCCCGTGGCCTTGATGATGTTTCCGTTTTCATCCATTGTGATTCTGCTGACGATCGGTATGTTTGCGCCATCCTCGGCCTTCACGGTTTTTTTAAACGTAAACACCCTGACTTTCGCCGGTATGGCTTTGGGCTGCCCCAGCCCCAGCTTCGCCTCGACCTCCCTTGAAACCGCCCGTTCCTCTTCCTGAACCGTGGGAGCCACATCAGCCAGTTCCGGAAAGTCTTCTTTCACGTATTCCTGTGCGATTTTTTTTAATTCTTCAGCTGATAACGTCATTCTATCTCCTCCAATCTGGATAAAGGATCAGCAAACATGACAAATTCCAGAAGGGTCTTTTTATCGGTACCGTCCAGATAGCCCTTCATGCTGACAGACTCCCTTGCAAAATCCTGTTTTGCTTTCAAAAACGCGTCTCCGAAGGTATTTCCCTCCTTGATACGCTCAAAGAACTTCATTACGATCAGATCCGCATCCGTACACGGCGGTACTGATGGACCGTACGCGATTTTAGTCGACCCAACGAAACACGCCGCTTTCTTTGCCATGAATGTCAGTGAAATCGCCTCATCCACCCGCTTGTCGATAATATTCGCGCCATAGCATGCCTCGCAGCAGGCCACCGCGTTTTCAACATGGGCATCCGCCAGATTATCCGGGGTGAACGCCACGGGATAATTCCACCCTTCCTGTCCGTACCAATTGCGGGTTTCTTCTGATCCGTGAAGATTAAAATAGAAATAACCTCTCAGATTCAGCCAATCGTCCGGCAGCTCCCCGGCCACTATCGGCGGTGACAGCTGCAACCCCCTTCCATATCTCACCGTACCATAGACGGCCCTTGACGCTTCCTTCCACACCTTGGCGGAATAACCGAAAGATTGTTTCTTCGCCCGCCGAATCCGGCTGGTGGCCGTTTCCAAAAGGGAGATCAAAAAAGCGGGATCCCTGGAATTATCATCCGGCAACCGCCCTAGAGCCCGTTCAGGAATCAGCAGGTCTTCATCCCGGGACGCATAGGGATTATCGGAATGCACTTCGGTATCCCCGTCATCCCCGCACGGATTGGGCAGGATATGAAAGGGAATGATGGAGTGTCCGCCGAGGATCAGGAAGTAGGCAGGATGGATCTGTTTATCCAGTTGATCGATAACCCCCTTTATATCGAAAGCGTTCCCCGGGTCAACGGGGGACAATCCATAAGGCGACATGCTTTCGACATCATCCACATACACCAGGTTGCCTGACAGCCCGTCCGCATCCAGCGCACGCCGGTAATCCTCGATTTTGAGCTGAATCCTATTGAAGGCATCCTGACCATACTTGTTTTTCAATTTCTCTTTACTGGTGATGATGAGCGCTGAAGTTTTTACACCGGAAGCCGCCGACAGGGTAAATTCGCCTCCACCCCGGTACGAGTGGACCATAACATAATAGTCGCCCGTCTTGGGATGGGTGACCGTTATATTCTCCTTTGAGCTGCCGCTGTAGCTTCTTTTATCGTATCGCGTATTCGTCGGCTTTTCGCCATACCGCAGGTATAAATCAAAATCCGCATCCATCGGCCCCAGAAGATCAAGAAGAATCTTTTTCCCCTCTTCCCCCTTTAAACGGTAATATTTAACATCCTTGCTGCCCCCGAGCCGCCCGTGCACCTGCTGGCCATAGTTCAGTTCGAGAACCTCCGAGAGGATTTCGGTGGATAAAACAAAGTCACCCATGCCGCGATAGGCATAGATCAGAATATAGTAATCCCCTTGTTTCGTGGGCCCGATGGTAATGCTCTCATCCGCCGACATGGTTATACTTTTAAAGTCATAATGATTCCGGGCCGCCGCCTCGCCGTATTTCACATACAGATCGAAATCCTGACTCGCCGGCCCCTCCAGCTTGATGACCAGTTTCTGATTTGCTTCGATAGAGACCTGATACCCCCTCATCTCGTTATCGGACAAACGGCCTGTGACAGTCTCACCGATGAATAATCTGGTGAATTCCATAAATTGCACCTCCTGTTCATGAGATCATTTCAAACAATTAGGAGTTGAATATAACCGTGAATACCTTTATTGACATGACACGCGATCCGAAAAACGTGCATGGTCTTTTTCGGCTATAAACAGGGAGTAAATTCCCAATTCCCGTCTTGATGGAAGTAAAAAGCATGGTGTTATTTCAGAACATAGTGCAATATTAACGCCAACCATAAACAACCGGTTAAAGATTGGAAGAACACAGCACCGAACGCCTTTTAGGCAATTGTTATATTAACGTTATTTTATTTTCTACAGAGAGGAGTAGTATTCCAACTCGCTATTGATGGACAACCGGAGCAGGCAGTTTTTTGATACACTGTTACACTTGGATGTTACAGTGTGACACCCGGGACTGGGAATGAAATTATGTTGGGAGGGGTAAGATTGAAAAAACGTCTCACCCCTCACCCATTATGTTGATTATACCTTAAAACGGCCGACCAGGGAGGCGATCTCATCGGACAGGGCGGAAAGGCGTTCAGAGTCGGACTGCACCCGGGCGCTGTTTTCCGTGAGGATGGTGGCGTCCTGTTTCACCTCCTCCATGGCAAGGGAGATGCTTTGGGTCTCCTGGCTGCTCCTGTCGGTGGTCTGGGAGACCTCCTCGATCCCCAGGGAGGTCTGGGCCACGTTGTCGGCGATTTCCCGTGTGGTGACGGACTGCTCCTGGACCGATGCCGCGATCTCCGAGACAATACCGCTGACATTGGTGATGATGTCGTCGATTTCGGCAATGTCCGAGGTGGCGCTTCCCGTGGAGGTCTGGATACCGTTGATTCGCTCGGTGATCTCATGGGTGGCCTCGGCGGTCTGGCGTGCCAGCTCCTTGATTTCACCGGCCACCACGGCAAACCCCTTGCCGGCCTCTCCGGCCCTGGCGGCCTCGATGGTGGCGTTCAGGGCCAGGAGGTTGGTCTGTTCCGATATCTCTGAAATGGTCTCCGTAACCACGCCGATTCCCCGGGCCGCTGTGGTCAGTTCCTCCACCCGTTGTGCCACGCCGTTCGCCTTTGAGGCGGCATGGGTGGAGATCTCCCGGGCCCGCCCTGAGTTGTCGGCGATTTCAGATATGGTGGCGGTCATCTCTTCGGTGGCGGAAGCGATCATGCCGGTTCCTGCCGAAGACTGGCTCATGGCTGCGGAGACGTCTGTCATCTGGTTGTTGAGTTCGCCTGCGGATGAAGCCACACTGAGGGATTTTTCACTCATTCCGTTGGAGGCGTCGTTCATCTGGCGGGTGATGCCGGAAAGATTGATGGCGGCGTTATCCAGATCCCTGGTTTTTCCGGCAATCTCCTTGATCAGATCCTGAAGTTTTCCCACAAAGGTATTGAACCATTCGACCAGCTCCCCGATCTCATCATTGGCCTGATTACGAATCCGCATGGTCAAATCCCCCTCCCCTTCGGAGATATCCTTCATAATGCCGGCAATATGCTGGATGCGTTTGACCACCATCACCTGGGTGAGGGCGTACACCATCAGCCCGATCACCGCCATGGTGAGGACCGCGATGAGAATAAGACGATTTCGAAGGGTGACTGCCGCGGTGAACACTTCAGACGTGGGGGCGCTGATTACGGTGATCCACCCCAGCTCTTTCTCCTGTTTGTAGACGGAAATCTTCTCTGAGCCCTTGAAGTCATACACCATCAGGCCGTTTTTCAGTTCAAGGATTTTGGTGCTGAAATCGAACATGTTCCCGTTGAACTTCATGATCTTGCTCTTGTCCGGATAGGCGATGACCGCTCCGTCCTTTTCCATGACAAAGGCATATCCCGTTTCTCCCACCTTGATCTTATCAATGAACATATCGGTAATGGCAGAAACCTTGATCAGGGCAACCAGGCTCCCGGAAAGTTCATTGTTCCGGTATACGGGAACCGCCTCCACATAAATGGGATCACCCGTGATTCGACTGTGAATAACCCGGGAGGTGGCGGATGAGCCGGTAATCGTTCTCTTAAAATAATCGCGATCCGAGATATTCACACCACTCCCCACCTCCATGGAAGAAGCGATGATGTTGCCGTCAAGGTCGGCCAGGAGTATATTCTCCAGATGATTAAAATCCTTGATGACGCGAGCGAAATTTTGTTTAATTTCTCTGAGCCGAAACCGGTTTTGCTCTGCGGCATAATCACCGTAAAGGGGATTCCCTCCCCAGTAGGACACCAGGTTCCGGTTGTCCCGGATAAACTTTGAAAGCACCTTCGAAGTGGCTCCGGTCAAGGTGGAAAGCTGAACGTTGACGCTCTCCTCGAGGGCGTTTCTGGAACTGACATATCCCAGGGAGGTTATGGCCGAAAGAGCGGCCAGGATACCGCAAAGAACAGGGAAAAGAAATTTCACTTTAAGCTTCATTTTTCTCGATCCTATAAAACAACGTTGCATTTTTTTGTTGAAACGACGTCGCAAAAGGAGCATGACAGCAATGGGTATATTTCCCTTACACAATTCAGAAACAGGAAAAAACAATCCATGCCCAGGCCCCTTTACAACGGCATCTTGATTAATACCAAGTAACCCTTTCTTAGTTTTTTCAACTCGCATCATTTTTTGTAAAGCGCCAGACATATACTAATCCGAGTTAAGTGTCAAAGTAAAAAATCGCACTCGTTTCTCAAACCACAAATCAACAAAAAGGCCAATAATATCAAGCAAGGAACTGCTTTCTCAACCAAGAACATCATCGCCTTCGACGACAACCATTACTCACCAGAATAGTAAAAACACGTTTTTTTCATACTCGAACAGGCCTCATACAGCCGCCCCCCTCTATAAGAAAAGGTCACGGGCCCGATCAAGAAAAAAAGTAGATTGCAACGGAGATTGAGGGCTCGCCCCTTACCTGTCCCCCGGATTGGTCGTCACGGGACACCGGCCACGATCTTGATAAATGGACCGGTTGACATGGGCGCATTCCCATTTTCCCGGTTACGCAGCTAACGATGAAATATGTGAATTTGCCATTAGTTTCAGACAATTCCAACGCCCTGATTTATAGTATGATCGTAACATGATCATTTTTTCAGCATTTTCCTTGTACCAAAA
>JAAEMK010000860.1 GCA_024225635.1 Desulfobacteraceae bacterium
CAGGCGAGCATTTGAAATTCTTGATGAGTAGTTTGGAGGGAGCTGCTTTTCAAGCCGTTTACACTCAGCGCACGGCAAATGCTCAGTTCACCTTTCTAGAGGCTAAGACTTTGCTGGAACAACGGTTTTCGGTGGCTAAAAATCCGGACGTAGCGTACATGCAACTGCACACTGCCCACTGGAACCCCAAAAGCGAATCGATTGAAGATTTCGGCAGCAAACTTTTGATATCGGCATCGCGCGCTTTGGGTCCAAACATTCCTCAGGCAGCAATTGAGACGCTCGCTGCGCGCCAATTCAAACGTGTCATGCCTCAGCAGTGGCTGCATTCGCTTAGTGAGCTTGGCACCGACAATTTCAACGACCTTTTGAACTTGGCGGCACAACTCTTTGAACGCGACAAGGCTTTCAATCAGCAAAACGCACTCACTCCTGGTTTTCGAGTCGTCAATCCGTCTCAGGTCCAATCGGGATCTTTCGGTCAGCGTCCCTTTCGTGGTGGGACATCGAATTCGAATTTTCAGTCGCCTGTCGGTGGTTCTTCGGACTCGTCGAGTGCGTCATCTTTTCGGAATCGGTTGCCGCCCAAGTGTTTCAATTGCTCGGTTGTAGGACACTCGGTCCGTCAGTGCCCATCCCCTGTCGATTCGGCTCGTATCGAACGCAATCGAATTCAAATGCTCGGTCAGTTTCACCCCACGGTTCAGCAGAATCAGTCCGGTTCCTCTTCGAGTGGCACGCAGAACACACCTACTCGTGGTCGTGGTTCATTTCGGGGTTCGTTTCGAGGTTCGCGGCACTCGGCCGCCGTCGCGTCGCACGATTTCTCGACTTCTCTTCCTCCGCCCTCTCTTTCGAATCAGTACAATCCCTCGTCAGAGTGTTCGGGTCTCTCTTCGTTGGCGCCTGCTTCTTCGGTTTCATTCGTCGCTGGCATTTCGGTCGATTCTTCTGCTCGCAGTTCTTCCACTGGCAAACTCGTAGTCTCGAAAGTGCGCATTCTCGGTGTCGAATTCTCAGCTGTTATCGATTCAGCTGCCGTCGCTAGTCTGATCAACGCGTGGGCTCTCGATCAGTTGATCAATGCTGGTCATCTCGAGTTACTGAAACAGAAGAAGGAAGCATCGAAATTGAAACTGCACGCCGCTGACGGCAGAGATTTTTCTCCTGAGACGCAGTTCAGTTTGCCTATTGAGTTAGGCGAGCAACGGCGACGTACGGCAGACGTCATCTTTCAGTGTCAGTCGAGCGCGACGTTCCCTATTCTCCTCGGCACCAATGCGTTTGAGGCTTTCGGTTTCGAGTTGAGTTTTCCTGGCACCGACTTGAGCTATTCCTTGCCGCCCTCCAACCCCGCGGCTTGGCTTCCTGTCGCGCGCCCTTCGGCGCCATCTGTCGACTCTTCTTCTGTGATGGCGCCGCCCACTTCTCCTCCTTCTGGTCTGCAGTTCGTCGAGTGCAGTGAGGTGAAGCCGGCATGCGTCGTTCTCGACAAAAACGCGTTCCTTCTCGGTCGACACGCTTCTATCTGTCTGGCTCGCGTTGACACTCCGGTCAAAATCGAACACGGTTCCTCGTTCCTTTTCTCGACGTCCAAATTTGACGACTCCTCTTCCGTGTCCGCCGTCAACGCACTCGTCACCCCTGACGACCAGGGTCGTTTTCGAATTGAAATGCAGAATCACGCTAGTCTCGGTGAGCGGTTCTCGAAAGGAACAGTTGTCGGCACGTTAGAACCTGTCGAGGTTTTGTCGTCTGAAGACGTCAGAAGTCTTCCAGTCGCTAGTGTCGTTCCTTCTTCGTCGACGGCACACACCTCAGACCAAATGAAGACAGTGCGTGGTCTCATTCAAATCGGTTCCTCGGCTAC
>JAAEMK010000861.1 GCA_024225635.1 Desulfobacteraceae bacterium
AAGAGTTTGTGGTGTTTTGCTCTTTGGATTCCACCTGATTTAACAAGTTGAACATCACATCGAATATGGGATTGCGTCCGGTATCCCGTCTCACTGAGAGCCTGTCCACTAAATCTTCGAACTGGTACTCCTGGTTATCGAAGGCTTGTAGAGTTCCTTTTTTTATCTCTTTAAGAAACTCCCGGCAGGTTTTCTCACCACTGGGATAATTCCGCATGACCAGGGTATTGACAAACATGCCGATTATATTCTCAAGATCGGCATGTCGCCGGCCCGCCGTTGGCATTCCTACGATTATATCTTCCTGCCCGCCGAGCTTCGACAGCAGTATGGTAAATATCGTAAGTATCGTCATATAGAGGGTTGCTTCATTCTCCTTTGCCGTCTCTTTTAATTTAGCAGTCTCATTTTCATTTAGCTCGAAAGATAAATTGTTTCCTTCGAAGCTCCGTACTACAGGGCGTGGGTAATCGGTGGGCAGGTCGAGTACGGGCAGCTCGCCGGGTAACCGGCTTACCCAGAACTCTTCCTGCTGTTTCAATAATTGCGTATGCAAGCTGCTGTTCTGCCATTCCGCATAATCCTTGTATTGAATTTTTAACGGCGTTACGTTTTCCCCGGCATACAATGCAAAGAAGTCCCTGGTAAGGATTTGCTGCGATGTGCCGTCGTTTATGATATGATGCATATCTATTAACATAACCCGGTCTCTAATATCATGAATGTCATGAATGTCATGGACGTTGCGGACGCCCGGTGCAACGGGGAGTTCTGCAATTCCTGCCCGCAATAATGGCGCTTTTGCCAGGTCGAAGGGGCGGAAAAATGCGGCCCCTACTTCATCTTCCGTATTATTAGCATAATATTCGATTTCAAACTCCACAGTGTCGCAAACGTTCTGGACCGGTTGGTCTTCATGCATATGAAACGCGGTTCTTAGACTTTCATGAAGGCGGATTAATTTTTTGAAGGCGTTTTCCAGTCTTGCAGGATCGGTATCTTTAGTCAGGGGGATGGTTTGGGGCATATTATATACGGTGCTTTCCAGGTCCATTTGCTGTAAGACATATAGTCTTTTTTGGGCTGCCGACATGATGTAGTATTCTTTTTTTTCGGCTGGTTGGACTGCTAAATATTTATCTTGCTTTAATTCCTTTATGGTGTCTGCGAGGGTTCGTATGGTAGAGTTTTTAAATATCTCCGCCAGGAGTAATTTTACGTTTAGTTCTTTATGTATTCGTGCCGCCATGATTGTGGCTTTTAGCGAATGGCCCCCCATACGGAAGAAATCGTTATCTATTCCTGCTTCCTGTTTATCGATGTCCAGTATATCCACCCATATGCGGGTTAATGTTTTTTCTATTTCATTTCGGGGTGCGATGTATGTTTGTGATTGGGGCCTGGAGATTTGATAGTGGCCGAGTGCTTTGCGGTCAATTTTCCCGTTGGGTGTCAGGGGGAGTTTTTCCAGCTTGATAAAAAAGGCTGGTATCATGTAATCGGGCAACGATTGGGAGAGGAATTCTTTAAGATCGCTTCCCGGTTGCCCGGCTGTGTTCTCCACATAATAAGAGCAGAGGAAATTGTCGCCGTCCCTCGATTGCCGGGCAATAACTACCACCTCTTTTATTCCCGGGTGACTTAACAAGCTGTTCTCAATTTCACCTAATTCTATCCGGAATCCCCGGATCTTAACCTGCTGATCCCGCCTGCCAAGGAACTCGATATTACCGTCAGCCAACCAACGCCCAAGATCACCGGTGCGGTAGAGATAGTTATTGGTTATAGGGTATTGGGTACTAGGGGGAAAAGAGTCTGCGGTAAGTTCCGGGTTGTTTAAATAGCCGCGGGCTACGCCTTCACCGCCGACCCGGATTTCTCCGGTCACTCCGGGGGGATTCAG
>JAAEMK010000862.1 GCA_024225635.1 Desulfobacteraceae bacterium
AATTAAAACCATTCTTTAATAACACTTGCAATAATTGTGATTTTGATTTCCAGTCATCAAGATGTAGTGTAACACAATTAATTATCACTTTCCCACTTCATTCAATCCTAAAAGTAGCCAAAGCTGTGACCAAATAATCAATTCAAAGCTGTGACCAAATAATCACTGAAATTAAGTGTTTACAGCTAAAGAAAATAAGCTAGTTGAAACAAGCTTAAAATTGTTAGCTAGTTAAATTAAGCGATGAATTCGGAAATATTATACAAATCCCGAATTTGTCACACTTTACTAAATTATTAAACGAGGGCTTTTACTGAGAATTTTCTCTGCTTGGCTGGCTTTTAGTGTGAGTCTAAAAGGTGCTTTACTTGTGATGAATCAACTTTCTTCATGAAATGGGATGACTTTGGATTGTTTGTGATAATGTTGGATGGGTTGTTTTGGTATTGTTAATCCAAATGTATGGAAAGTTATCTTGATATGAATGGTATCATTATTTATACAAGAGAATATAATTACAATGG
>JAAEMK010000863.1 GCA_024225635.1 Desulfobacteraceae bacterium
GTTCTTTTCCTGCCGTGTGATGAATTTGCTCTCCGATATTCTTACTATTGTTCGCTACGGACAAGGCTTTCGTCCTGATCACTTCAACGGGTTCAACGAGAATTCTGCGGGTTAATCTGTATTGGATGATAAATATGATCAGGAGCACTATTATTAATACAACGGAAATCACGGCGGAAACGGCATTTACGTCCTTATATGCGGCTGCCAATGGTATTCGAATCGATATTGCGGATACGGTTTCGCCAAGTTCGCGTTTGAAGCTTCGCTCAAGCCCATATTGGAGAACCATTTCTTGCGGGGCGACATCGGGAGTACTGTGGCAGCGAAGGCAAGTATCTCCCATAACTTCACCACGCCGTAACACATAAAAGTTGATCACACCGTCAAATATCCTGGTACCGCTTGCCATCTTCAGCCCGGAGTCTGTGTTTAATTTTGTTATGAACTCAGACTCAAAGGCATCCGCTTCATTCTCCGGACTTCGTGCGTTTATGGCACACTCCTTATAATAATATCTTATGTCGGACAAGGACTGAAAATATTTATCTATCTCCCTGACGGCATAGGTAGAGGACATCCATACCGGTTCAAAATAGCCCTCGGGTTTTATCTCATCAGTTATTTCGAACAGCCTGGGCTTAAGTCTATGGCTAAAGTAACTATGGGTGGAAAGATTGCGGTCCAGCAGCAGTAATGCTTTTTTCTCAGCCTCATTTATTGCTTGTTTTCGCATTGAGTAATTGGTGAAAACAATCATTACGATACCCATCGTTATAAAAACCAGGGCTGAGAAGAAGAGTAACTGTTTGCCTATGCTTATATTCTTGATGTCCAAAGGATATCCCCCATTGTTTCCACGGCTTACTGTCCGGACAGTGTACCTGCCGGCGGGGCCCATGTCAAACGGATTCAGGGTAATCTCCATGGATTCGTGCATGCACCCGGCCTGTTCCATGGCCTCTTCACAAGCAGGTTGTGGCAGTCGTGGGATACTGTTGAGGCGTAGGCTGCGCCCGGTTTCATGCCCGTACCCGAGACGATACCCCCCTTTCCATAAAATTCATGAGCGTGGGATAAGGGGCTTTTATTCCCGACAGTGGTTACAAGACTTTGCAGACCAGCGTGACGACAAAACACAAAAACAAGACAGGGATTTGACGATATCATAGAAATTTTGTTATATCTTTCAGGGCATACCGACCAACCCGTATTTAAAGGAAGACGCTGTCATGGTTCAGAGAGTGTTTGCATCTAAAAATCAAATGGCTACATTTACCTGTCCCCAATGCGGACAAATACGACAAATGGATGTTTCGGCCTATATGAACATTAAGAAACGGGTCAGATTAAAATATCGATGCCTTTGCAAGCATTCTTTTTCCGTTATTCTTGAAAGACGGAAATATTTCAGAAAAGAGGTCAAACTGGTCGGATCTGTCATTCAAAAAAAAATCAAATTCCCCTTTATGATCTCGAACATCTCAAGATACGGCCTAAAAATGACAATGCTTCATAAAACTGATTTAAAAATCGGAGACCAGTTACGTATTGGATTTACACTTGATGACAAAAATCGCTCCGAGGTGTTCAAAAATGTTATCGTCAAAGATCTTCAGCACAAAGATGTCGGCGTTGAATTTCTATCCAAAGAGCATTACGATAAATTCGGGACGTATATTCTTTTTAACTTATCCTGAGCAATTGTTTCCATTCAGAAATCAATTGCTCAGGATGTCATGTTGTCTCCTGTTGTCAGGGACGTTGAATCAGCTGACGATGAGATCAACAAAACGGGGGGGCCGGCCATCCTTGAGTTCCACTAATCCCCGGTTTGAGATATGGAGCTCTCCCAGAACCACCAGGCCCAGAAGGCTCAGGGTCATCTCCATGGATTCGTGTACGCACCCGGCCTGTTCCATGGCATCTTCAACGGAATTTACCTGGTCTGCCGCCGTTTCAATGGATTCAAGGCTCATGAGCCCCGCCAGGGGAAGGGGCATATGCCCTGCCACCTCGTTGTCCGCAACAACGGCGGTTCCGCCCTTTGATTCAATCACGGTATTGGCCGCAAGGGCCATGGCCGCGTCGTCCGTACCGATCACAAGCAGATTGTGGCAGTCGTGGGATACTGTTGAGGCATAGGCTGCGCCCGGTTTCATGCCCGTACCCGAAACAAACCCCAATGATTTGGGATGGGCGATCCCGTCACTGCCTGCGTGGCGGTAGAACATGCCGATCTTGGCAAGGTCCTCGGACGGATCAGCCTTGAGTTCTCCTGCATGGGGAACGATGTCGGCTGTTTCCGCCTTTGTGAAAACCATTCCCGGAACGATGCGCATCACCCTTACCGTTTTGGGTGCGCTTCCGTCAACCGGGATGGAAAAATCCCCTGGATTAAGTGAGGAAAGATGCACCGTGTTCAGCGCCCATTCCGGGTAGTCGTATCGAGGGATGTCAAAGGAGAGGGCTCCCTCCTTTGCAACGGTGACACCGTCGCTAATGACCCTGTGGATGTTAAAGGTCTGAAGGTCGTCCAGGAGCAGAATGTCCGCGGCCCTTCCCGGCGTGAGGGAGCCGATCCACCGTGACTTCTCCAGCAGCTGGGCCGGGTTGATGGTGACCATCTGAACGGCCTGGACGGGATTGACGCCCAGGGATACCGCCTTACGCAACACCCGGATCAGGTGGCCTTCATCCCGGATGGTGGCGGAGGTCACATCATCGGTCACCAGGGTGAAAAACCGGGTATCCATGCCGGGATTATCGGTGACGGCCGTGATCAGGTTGGGAAGATCAAGCCAGGCGGAACCGTACCGCTGCTGGACATACATGCCCAGCTGGGCCCGCCTCAGGGCGCCGGCTGAAGTGGTGCTTTCATGGCAGGAGGTCAGGCCTGAGGCGATAAAGGCGTTCAAGCCCGCATTCAGGTCCTCTCCGGCATAGTGTCCCGTGAGGACACGGTCCGCACGGATTCCCTCCCCTGTGATATCATGGACCGTGGGATCGCCAAACACGACTCCCGGGAAATTCATCTGCTCGCCCTGGAGTTCGGCCCATCCTTTCTCATACCCGGTCCTCACCTCCCGGGGGCCGATGACGGCGCCGGCATCCTCCATCCCCGGCAGGGAGGGAACGCACACGGGCATGGCAGTGAGCACCTTGAGGGGAATGCCCTCGGAACTCTGCTTAAAGAGTTCCACGGCCCTTAAGCCCAGCACATTGGTCATCTCATGGTTGTCCGGGCAGATGGTGGTGGTTCCATGGGCCAGGACGCCCGCCGCAAAGGAGCGAAGATCCACCATGGAGCTTTCGACATGCATGTGGGAGTCGATGAGCCCGGGGGCGAGATACCGGTTTTCGGCATCGATGATCTCGGTGTTTTCATCGGTCATGATGTGGGAGGCGTCCCCCACCAGGGCGATAAAGCCCTTGTATACGGCCATATCGGTGTTTGCCTGGATCCGGGCCGTCACCACATTGACAAGGCGCCCGTTCCGGATAACGAGATCGGCCGGCTTCCTTCCCATGGCAACGTCCGCAAGTTCCCTTGCAACCCGGGCATAGGTAAAGCGTTTGTATTGTTCTGACATATGGGTACTCCATTCTTATGGTTTCAGTGATAAAGTGTGGAAATGGTATTTTTATATTTTTACCAGACTTGACGAACGACCACAACTCCAATCATTTTGCAGGGCCCTCCCCAGCCTTTAAGATTGAAGGGTATTGTCTTTGAAACACCGGCATGCTAAAAATACGAACACTTAAAAACCAGAAAGAAAGGACCGACAAGATGGAGCTGGACATAAAAAACGAGGTGGCGGCACTGAACCTTGGGAAAAAGATCAGGACCCTGAGAACACAGCAGGGCCTCACCCTTCAAGAGGTTTCCGATCGAGCCGGTGTTTCCAAACCCCAGCTCTCCCAGATTGAAAACAATATTGCGGCCCCGCCCATTGCTACCCTGATCAAGATTTCCAAGGCCCTGGGAGTTAAAATAAGCCATTTTTTCCAGGAGGAAACAAGTGAAGAGCGCATCGTCGTGGTCAGAAAGCACGAGCGCCACGGCCTTAAGAAACTCTCCCACCACGACCACGACTATTCCGACATCGGTTATAGTTACGAATCCCTGGCCTATCCCATGGCGGATAAGCACATGGAGCCCTTTATCGCCGAATTCGCCCCACAAGAGGAGGACAAGCTTTTCTACAACACCCACAAGGGAGAGGAATTTCTCTTTGTCCTGGAAGGCCGGCTTGAATTCAAGGGTGGCCGGACCTCACACATCCTGGAACCCGGAGACAGCATCTATTTTGATTCCGGCATCGCCCATGCCCTGAGGGCGATTGAAACGGCGGCCAAAGCCCTTGTCATCGTGTTTACCCCCAAATAGACTAGTCTATAGCTCAGGGCACATGAATTGACACCTTCCGCTTATTTATAATGATGAAAAGAGCATCAATTCATGTGCTCATATCTATAACACCAAAGAATAGAGGGCCTTGAGCTCCCAAGGGGTCAGCAGTGATTTCTGCTGAAGGGCCTTTTCCCTGACAAGGGGGACCAGTTTTTGTGCCCTTGTCTTATCAATGAAGATGCCCTGTTTTTCCAGCACATGGGAGATGGCGGCGGATCCTGAATGATATCCGATAACATATTCACTCTCTTTTTTTCCCACTGTTTCAGGTTCAAACAGCTGATATGAGGAGGTGTCCTTTAAAAGACCTGAGCAATGAATGCCCGATTCATGGCGGAAGACGTTTTTTCCGACAATGGGTTTTGACTGGGGAATATCCCGGCCGGATGCCCTGGCAACCAGGCGGCAGAGGTCGGTCATCCGGGTATTGTCGATGGCTCCTTCAAATCCGCCCACCTCAAAAAGGGCCATGGCCACCTCTTCCAAAGGCGCATTGCCGGCCCTTTCTCCCAGACCGTTAACGGTGACACTCAAGGCGGACGCCCCTGCCTGCACAGCCGTGACTGCATTGGCCGTGGCCATGCCAAGGTCATTATGGCCGTGGAATTCAAGGTCAAGATCCGGTTCCCTGTGGAGGAGACCGGTCATGGCTTTCATCACCATGGAAGGACTGATCATCCCCACCGTGTCCGCCAGGCGGAGACGGTCAACCCCGGCGTCACAGGCACGTTCGGCAAATTGAGACAGGAATTCATGCCGGGTCCGGGTGGCGTCCTGGGCCCCCACCGTAACCCTCTCAAAATATCTTTTTGCGAGGCCCACCAGATGTTCGAGGGTATCCATGACCCAGGCCTCGTCCCTGTCAAAGGTTTTAAGAAGGACGGAAGAGGTAGGAAAACTGATATGAACCCCCGGTGTGTCGCAACGGGCGGCCTTCTCGATATCCCCCTTGTCCGCCCTGCACCAGCAGGAGAGAATGCAGGACAGGTTTAATCCGGCAAGCCGTCTGATATCCCGGCAGGCCTGTTCCCCCATGGCCGGGATGCCTGCCTCGATCTCATCTATTCCCACCCGGTCGAGGGCCGTTGCAATTTCAACCCTTTCACGGGTGCTGAACACCACCCCGGGAGCCTGTTCGCCATCCCGCAGGGTGGTGTCCACCATCCATATTTTTCTTTTATCGTTTACGTTCACCATGGCCGGCTCCTTTCCGGTATTTTTGCTATAATTGCTGCAATTACTACAAGAGGTAATCCCTGGCGGTGCCGCCGTTTTCAAGGGCATCCAGGATTTCGTCAATGGCATCTTCGGAATCCACGCCGCCGTACCAGGTGTTTTCCGGGTAGACCACCATCACCGGGCCCTCGTCACAGAGCTTGAGGCAGCAGGTGGAAGAAACAATGACATTTTCAAGCCCCCGGTCAATGATCTCATTTTCAATATAGGGAAGGAAATTGAGGGAGTCTTTCCGGTGGCACTTTCCCTTGGGATCTCCGTTGGGCCTGAAACTTGCGCATACCAGTATGTGATGTTTGGGCTTTTCCATTCTTTCTTTTCCTTTCCTTTCTTTTTTGGGGGACAGATTTCAAATTCCATCACTTTGGGGACAGATTTCAAATCCCACTTTGGGGACAGATTTCAAATCTGTCCCCGAGGTTTATGGTTTACATGCATCCCATTCCCGCGCCCGAACATTCGTCATGGCAGCGGCGGGGTTCTTTTCTCTTCAGATAATTTATGTTTTGCTTATTTTTCACGGCATCAATGATTTCCAGGATCAAGCCGTTGACCATGAGGATTTCAAAACCTTTTTCCGTGAGTACTTTTTTGGGGGCGTTCCCGACACCTGCGACCAGGATGAGATGGCAATCCTTGAGCATTTCCGCCATGGCCTCCCACCTGGAGCCCGCACCGCCGGGTTCAGGCACCCTCCTCTTCTCCACAAGTTCAGGTTCCTCTCCCCCGGGGTCAAAGATGGCAAGGTGGGTGGCTTCTCCCAGGTGCTGGTTCACCAGCACACCCTCCCGGGTGGCCACGGCCACATAAGGCGTGGCCGGGGGGGAATCGACATCAGGAATTTCCTCCAGGGACGCGCATTCCCTGAGGCTGGTTAAAAGGGTCATATCCGGTTTTTCATCCAGCATGCCCACGGCATCCGCCCTGCACCGCTTGCAGTGCATCATCTGGGGTATATAGTGCCGTGCCCCGGCCTGGATCTTTGCGATCTCCTTTGGGGAGGGTTCCCTTAGGTGAGAAAAATTGGACCCTTCATTTGGGTAATAGGGCATGCAGTTGAACAGATCCACCTCAAGCCTTGCCATTTCCCTTGCGATATCCACCACATGATGGTCGTTGATACCGGGAAGCACAATGGTGTTGACCTTTACGATGATTCCCCTTTCCTTGAGGCCTGCAACGGATTCCATCTGTTTTTCCAGAAGAATCCGGGACCCCTTTCCGGGTGGCAGGGATTTTTTACCATGCCTTACCCAGGAGTAGATTTTCTCACTGATCCTTGTATCCACCGCATTGATGGTGATGCTCACATGGCTGACATTCGCCCCGGCCACATCATCCAGATAATCCGGAAGGTTCAGCCCGTTGGTGGCAAGGCACAGGAGGGTCTCAGGATACTTGGCACCAACCATTTCAATGGTGGTCAATGTCTCTTCGGGATTGGCAAAGGGGTCTCCCGGGCCCGCGATTCCCACCACGGATATGTTTTTTATCCGGGCCATGACCCTGTCAAGGTATTCCATGGCCTGGAAAGGTTTGAGAATACCGCTTGCGACACCGGGCCTGCTTTCATTGACACAGTCAAACTTCCGGTTACAAAAATTGCACTGGATATTGCAGCGGGGGGCCACCGGAAGGTGGACCCGGCCATAGCTTTTACAGGCATTGGGATTAAAACAGGGGTGATTTTCAATATTCATTTTTCGATCCTTTCTCTTTGCTCATTTCTACATGTAAGCGTAACCGGTTTTTGAACGGTCCTGGCGGCTTTGGAGCAGGGTATTGACGATTGTATCGAACAGCGCCTGGGCGCCCTTGTACCCGATATGAAGGATGCGCGGCCCCCCCACCCGGTCATGGATGGGAAACCCCACCCTGACAAGGGGAATGTCGAGGTGGCGCGCCATGGTGTAGCCCTTACTGTTCCCGATTACAAAATCAGGGGCGAGTTCCCTGGCCTGTTCCTCCATGCGGGTAAAATCCATGCCCTGGTGAACCGTGACCCGGTCCATGATATCTTTATCTTTAGGCAGGAGGGTGTCCAGGGCCTGCTTTAAAAGCCCGCTTTTACCGCCGGAAGCGCATAGCACCGGGATGACGCCCACCTCGGCAAGGAAGCCTGCAATGGCAAGCACAAAGTCCTCCTCCCCGTAAACAACGGCCTTCTTACCGGACACATACTTGTTGCCGTCCACATAGGCGTCGATAACCCGCCCCCGCTGCTGTTTGTATTTTTCCGGCACGGGCTTTCCGGTCAGTCGTTCCAGGTGTGATAAGCAAGAATCCGTGGCCTTTACCCCCACTGGAATACCAAGGGATGTGCAGGGGATGTCAAAGCTTTCCTTCAAAAACGACCCGGCGCTCGTGCCCCCCTGTTCAACGGTGCCTGCCAATATGGAGCCGAATTCCATGGTGGCAAGGGCAAGGTGCATGGCCCGGATCTCCTCCAGGGGGGTCCCGCCCTTCTGGATGGCCTGGTACTCCTCCCAGGAAGGGCCTTCCAGCCGTTCCGAATAATCGGGGAGAATTGCAGGTTCGGTGCCGAAATCCCCCAAAATCTCCTTCAGGTGCCGGATATCTTCATTGGAGAGCATGCCCGGAAAAAGGTTGATCTTCTTCCGGGTATCAGGGTCATATTCCAGTCTGGCGGCCAAGGGGTTGCACTGCTCCACCACGGCCCGGACCGCCCCGTGGAAGCCGTCCGCATGGGTGCCGGTATAACTCGGGGTCGACACATGAACCAGGGTGGTATTTTCAACGGCATCCCCCATGCCGTTCAGGATCATGGGCACATCATCCCCGATGGTTTCCGAAAGACAGGTGGTGGCAATGCCGATCATGGCCGGGGCGTATTGGCGGTTGATATTCCCGATGGCAAGCTTGAGATTGTCGCTTCCGCCGAATATGGCCGTATCCTCGGAAAAATTGGATGAAGCGATATCCACGGGCTCCCTGAAATGGCTGATCAGGTATCTTCGCATATAGGTTGAGCAGCCCTGGGAACCGTGCAGAAGAGGGATGGTCCCCTCGATCCCGTGGAAGACCAGTGCGGCGCCCAGGGGGGTGCACATTTTACAGGCGTTGCGGGTGGCTGTATATGGTTTTGTTTTGGTCTTATTCAGCGTCATGGGGTATCATCCTCTCTTTTTCAATCGCTCTGTTAAACGCTTTTCCAGGAACAAGGTCCCAAACGGGACTTGTAACGGTGGCATGGACTTCCCGGGCAAAATTCACCATCCCCTCAAACCCCACCAGGGGAATCTTCCGCTCATGATTGTGGTCGCAGAAACCGATGCCGAGCTTGTAGGCAATGGGCCGTTCCTTTACCCCGCCGATAAAGAGGTGGGCGTCCTTTTCCATGACATACTTGGCAAGCTCCAGGGGATTGGCGTCATCCAGGATCACCGTGCCCGGCTCGCACATCTCCTTCAGGAGCGCGTAGTCATCCTTGTTTCCGGTCTGGGACCCCACAAGGATCACCTCCATGCCCAAATGTTTCAGGGCCTTAATCAATGAAAAGGCCTTGAACGCGCCGCCAACGTAGATAGCGGCCCGCTTTCCGGCAAGGTCCTTTTTCAGGGTGGACAGTTCCGGGAGGATGTTTTTGACTTCCTCCTGCACCAGCCGCCGGGTCCGTTCCATGATCTCCGGGGTGTCATGGAAGAAAGAGGCCACGTCATACAGGGCATCCGAGGTGTCTTCAATCCCGAAATAGGACACCCGGATATAGGGGATGCCGTAGGCCTCCTCCATATCTTTGGCCAGGTGGGTCAGGGAGCCGGAACACTGGACCACGTTCAGGCAGGCCCTGTGGGCCGACTGCACCTCCGCCACCCTGCCGTCCCCAGTCATCACGGAGACTACCTCTATGCCCATGCGCCGGTAATACTCCTTGATGATCCAGGTCTCTCCGCCGATGTTGAACTCCCCCAGGATATTGATACTGAGGGGAATTTTATCTATACCTATACCTATACCTTTACCTTTACCTTTCCGGTTCAGGTCAATGAGTTTGAACAGGGCGTCACAGGCAGCCTTGTACCCGTCCTTTTTCGTGCCCTTGAACCCTTCGGAATGCACCGGGAGCACGGGGATGCCGGTTTTTGCGGCCACCTTTTTGCAGACCGCGTCCACATCATCCCCGATGATCCCCACAATGCAGGTGCAATAGATAAAGGCTGCCTTTGGTTCGTATTCCGCGATCAGCTCTAACAGGGCCTGTTCAAGCTTTCTCTCACCGCCGAAAACGATATCCGTCTCGGAAAGATCCGTGGAAAAACTCATCCTGTGGAGTTCCGGGCCCGATGACAGGGCCCCCCTGATATCCCAGGTATAGGATGCGCAGCCAATGGGCCCGTGGATAAGGTGCAGGGCATCGGCAATGGGGTAGAGAACCACCCTGGATCCGCAGAAGACACAGGCCCGCTGGCTCACGGATCCCGCCAGGCTCTTTTTCTCGCAGGAAATATCAAAGGCATCCCGGCCTTTCCGGTAAATCTGGTTCTTCCTCTCTTCGAGTACGGATATGGTTTCCATTGTATTGATCCTTTATTTGCGTAAATTACATTACCAGTTCAAATCGTTCTTCCGGCGCGTCTCTGTCCATGCGGTCCAGCAGAGCATCCAGGATTTTCTCAAGAAGCCGCATGCCGCCCTTGTAACAGACCGTGGGAAAATAGGAGTGGCCGACCCTGTCCAGGATGGGAAAACCCATACGCACATAGGGAATGTCGTCATCCTTTGCCATATATTTTCCATAGGTGTTGGCCATGAGCAGGTCCACCGGCTCGTTTTTGATCCACTGGTGGAGCTGGAACAGGTCGCCCCCGGCTTTGACATTCACCTTGCAGGGCAGATGGGCGGTCAGTTCCCCGATCCGTTTTTCAAAGGCTTTTCCCGGGGTTCCCGTGACAATATGAACGGGCAGCATATCAATGCTCACAAGGAACTCCACCAAGGGGATCAGGTGATCCGGGTCCCCTGCCAAGGCCACCTTTTTCCCGTAAAAGTACTGGTGCATGTCCGTGATGATATCCAGGAGCTGCCCCCGTTCCCGGGTGATACTGTCCGGCACGCTCACCCCCGCCGCCGTTCTCAGGCCGTCAATGAACCGGTCCGTGGCGGCAAGACCGATGGGCAGGTCCCCCACCACGCAGGGCACCTTCCATTTGGTGTCCAACGCCCTTGCGGCATCGCCGGATGCCGTGGGGCCAAGGGCGATGGTGGCGATGCTGTCCCCTGCGCTTCTCAACTCTTCGGCTGTGACGCCCCCGTCGGGATACATCTTGTATTTTCCGGTCTGGGGACCGTTGAGGACATTGGAGGTGTCCGGGAAAAGGATGGGCTTGATGCCCATCTCTTTGACCACCCGTTTGATCTCCGACATATCCGACGGTTCCACATACCCGGGGATAATATTGAATTTACCGTTGGACGTTCCCGTGGACTTTGAGAAATACATGGCCATGGCCTTGGTCATGTTGGCAAACCCGGTGACATGGGAGCCCACATAACTGGGGGTGCTGGTATGGATCACATGCTTGCCTTTGGGCACCTTTCCATCCGCGACCGCCTTGTTGGCGATCTGGTTCACATCATCCCCGATGGTCTCCGACAGGCAGGTGGTATGCACGGCGATGATATCCGGCTCATAGGTAGTAAAGATCGTGTCAATGGCCTGGACCAGGTTGGCCTGGCCCCCGAAAACAGAGGACCCTTCGGTAAAGGAACTGGTGGCCGCCATGACCGGTTCCCGGAAATGGCGGGTCAGGGCGCTCCTGTGGTAGGCGCAGCATCCCTGGGAACCATGGCTGTGGGGCAGGCAATTGTGAATCCCAAGGGAAGCATACATGGCGCCTATCGGCTGGCAGGTCTTTGCCGGGTTTACGGTCAGGGACCGCCTGGGTTTTATCTCTTCATTGGTGTGTCTGAGCAGCATTTTGCGTACGTCTCCCATGTTGACTTATGGCTCTTCGCATATGAATAGCGCCCATTAATCATTACAACAGGTAAAGCAGGCGCAATTCGAGAGTGAACATCCATAAGATGTTAAATCGTGAAATGAATCAGGTTGTAATTTGACGAAAATTTACCCTTGAACGTATTTGCCCGAGAGCTCGGGATTGGCCTGCCAGGGGGCCTCTATATAGTCCCAGACCCTGGAATTGACCAGCCTGTCGATCTCCCTGTAGAAATTGACCGCCCCCTTGAAGCCCGCGTAGGGACCGCCGGAATCGTAGGAATGGAGCTGTTTCATGGGGATGCCGCTTTTCTGGATCCCGTATTTCTCCTTGATGCCGGCACAATAGAGATCCGGCTTGTACAGTTTAAGAAGCTGCTCGGTTTCATAATGGCTGATATCGTCGACGAGAAGGGTATTGGATTCCATGTCCTCCATCATGCCCTTGTAATCCTTGAATTCAAGCCCCCCGGCTTTCAGCGCCGCAAGTTCTGCATCGCTCTTCCGGGCCCGGTATTTTTCCTCATCTTTTTCAATCTCGAGCTCTTCAATATTTCGCGAATCCGCATCGATCTTGATATCGGGAATCACCTCCCTTCCCTCGTAATCATCCCTGTGGGCGAATTCGTAGCCGGCTGAAATGGTTTTCATGCCGATCTCCTTGAACAGCTCCTGGTAATGGTGGGCCCTGGAACCGCCCACAAAGAGCATGGCCACCTTGCCTTCACACCGTTTTTTGACCTCCTTTCTCACCCGCTCAATTTCAGGCATCTCCTTTTCAATGACGGCTTCCACCCTTTCCATGAGTTCAGGCTCGTCAAAATATTCGGCGATTTTACGCAGGGACTTTGCCGTTGATTTCGCACCGATAAAATTGATCTTAATCCATGGGATTCCGTATTTGACCTCCATCATATCCGCCACATAGTTAATGGACCGGTGGCACATGACCGTGTTGAGATCCGCGGTATGGGAATTGGCAAACTGGTCATAGGTGGAATTCCCGCTATAGGTGGACACAACGGATATGCCGCAGGCGTCAAGCACCCGGTCGATCTCGAATCCGTCGCCGCCGATGTTGTATTCACCCAGGAGATTGATCTTATAGTCTGCTTCCCGGATGGTATCATCCTTGCCGACCACGTTCTTGAAGATGCCGTTGTTGGCAATGTGATGGCCGGCGGACTGGCTCACGCCCTTGTATCCTTCACAGGAGAAACCAAAAACATTGATGCCCAGCTTCTCCTTCATCTCCCTTGCCACGGCATGGACATCATCGCCGATCAGACCCACGGGGCAGGTTGAAAAAATGCTGATCGCCTTGGGTTTAAAAATGTCGTAGGCTTCCTGTATGGCCTCCTTGAGCTTTTTCTCCCCCCCGAAAACAATGTCCTTGTCCTGCATGTCCGTTGAAAAACAATAGGTCATGAAATTGTCATCCCGGTCGGATGCGGGCCGGGTCTGGTTCCGCCGGGTCAGCCAGCTGTAAAAACCGCAGCCGATAGGCCCGTGGGTGATATTGACAATATCCCTCGTTGGCCCGAGGATCACCCCCTTACACCCGGCATAGGAACAGCCCCGCTGGGTGATGATGCCGGGAACCGTCCTGACATTGGCCCCCATGACCGGGTTTTTACCGGTTTCATCCTTTTTATTGACCATGATCTGCTTTGACCGCTTCCTGGCCACCTTGACCGGGTACCTGGCCAGCAGCTCTTTTTTAATCTCTTCCGGATCAAGCGTATCCGCTTCGCCAGGGTTAATTGCTTCAGGATCTTTCATCTTGACGCTCATCGTTCTATTTTCATCCTTTTATGTGAATTAAAAATCGTCCAGGACCTTGTCTCCGGCCTCACCGGTTCTCACGCTCAGGGCATCCATTACCGGCATGACCCAGACCACCCCGTCCCCGGGTTTTCCGGTCCGGTTGACATCGATTATGGTTCCGACGGTTTTGGCAACCAGTTTCTCCGGCACCACAATGGAGATCACCCTCTTGGGAATCAGGGGACCGGCCTGGCCCAGCCGGGCAATGGCCTCTTCATAACCCTGTTCCGCCCCCTTCAACAGGTTCATATCCACAAGCCCTTTTCCCCGGCCCAGGGCTTCCATGGCGGTCATGGAGGAAACGCCCGCTTCAATCAGGGCACACTTTGTCCCGTTGATCATGTTCATGCGAATAACGGCCATGATCTCCTTCATGGGGTCACCTCCTCCTTACCCGATTCCATGACCCCGGAACTGATGGTGTAGATCTCCTCCACCGGGCTGACAAAGATCTTGCCGTCGCCAAAGGCTCCCTTTTCACTGGTTTTGGCCGTTTTCATGATGATATTGAGGACAAACTCCTTTGCGTTTTCATCCACCACCGTGATGAGCATCTCCTTGGGGATTTCGTCATAGGTGATCTCGCCGATCTTGATGCCCCGCTGTTTGCCGCGCCCGGCAACGCCCATGCGGGTGACGGCGGGGAATCCCGCTTCCATGAGGGCTGCCATTATTTCATTGGTTTTTTCCGGTCTCACTATTGATCTGATCATTACTTTCATTGGTCTCAATTTCCTTGTATAAATGGTTTATGATGCGATGCCATAGGTAATAAGCAGACTTTCCAGCTCTTCCATCTCAAGGGGGGTCGGAATGACAAACATCTCATTTTCGTCAATTTTCCTTGAAAGCGCACGGTACTCATCGGCCTGGGCATGTTCCGGTTCATAATCAATCACGGTTTTCCTGTTGATCTCAGCCCGCTGTACAACATTCTCCCTTGGAACAAAGTGGATCATCTGGGTGCCGAGTTTCTCGGCAAGCACCTCGATCATTTCCCTTTCGTTGTCCACGTTCCTGGAATTGCAGATGAGGCCCCCCAGCCGCACGCCCCCGGATTCGGCGAATTTGACGATTCCCTTACAGATATTGTTGGCCGCATACATGGCCATCATTTCGCCGGATACGACAATGTAGATCTCCTGGGCTTTCCCCTCCCTGATGGGCATGGCAAACCCGCCGCAGACAACATCGCCCAGTACATCGTAAAAAACATAATCCAGGTTTTCATCCTCGGCATAGGCACCCAGCTGTTCCAGAAGGTTGATGGACGTTATGATTCCCCGGCCCGCACACCCGACGCCTGGCTCGGGCCCGCCGGATTCCGTACACAGGGTGCCGCCGTATCCCAGCTTCCTGACATCCTCCAGAAGCACATCTTCCCCCTCGTCCCGCAAGGTATCGAGCACGGTTTTCTGGGCGAGCCCGTTGAGGAGCAGCCGGGTGGAGTCCGCCTTGGGGTCACAGCCCACCACCATTATCTTTTTACCGGCCTCCACAAGTCCTGCAACGGTATTCTGGGTTGTGGTTGATTTGCCGATGCCGCCTTTTCCATAGATCGCTATCTTTCTCATTTTCTGTTTACTCCTTTTTTAGAGGTAAAATTTAACTGCATTCTTTCCCGATCGCTTGATAACTTTACTTGCAACTTGAATACCAGTTTATCAAAAAAAACATAATTTTCTTTTTAAGAGCCTGAAATGTCACGATATTTAAAATGATACCTTCATCAACTTCCTTTAAAACCTCATTGAGCGCCAGCAATATTCATACATTTTTGTAATTCCGCTTCCATGTTGTCCCAAATTTGCAACTTTAAGGTATTGAAGGCGCAATTATGTAATTTTCAAAGATCCAAGGTGAGGCAGGCAAGATTTGTCCGCTGCCATCCCTGGAGATTATAAAATGTCAGGGCCTGGGTGTTGTTTTTATCGGCCAGCAGCTGGAGATGACCGATACCTCTTTTCCGGGCCCATTGGGAGATTTCCTTTAATAACCTTTTACCTGCCCCCCTGCCCCGGTGATCAGCAGTCACGATCAGATCCTCGAGGATGCCGGTGAGACTTCCCCGGGATGTGGAGATCCTTGTCTGGACCGTGCACATGCCCACAATTGAGTTACCGTGCAAGGCGACCTTGACCGCCCTGTGCTTGCCGCATCCATCCAGCATCAATGCCAACCCTTTTCGTTGTTTTTCCGCATCAAAGGTAAAGTCTTCCTCCATTGCGAAAAGCTGTTCCAAAAGATCCACAAGACAGTCAATATCCTCAAACCGGCCGTCCCTTATTACGAGTGTGTCGTTTTTCATGTTCATTCCTCCTGAAAATGATCCGGGTTCCCCTAATTAAAAACGATTCAGCATCTCCCACCACATTCGGATTTCATTGAACTGGTCATGGTGTTCCTTTGTCCGGGACTTAGCCACTTCGCCGCTCCAAGCCTCCACAAACTCTGCAGAATCGAATTTAAATCCATTTTCCCCAAGAAGCGCTTTAATTTCTTCTGGGCTGCCGCAACGGTTCAGCCCTTTCCTTAATTCCGGAGTCACCGGAACCGCACCTATAAATCTTCTGGCATCATGTACCGTCATCGGAATCTCCTTATTTTAAATTTTTGATCTGGTAACTATTCAGCACATCAACCGGGGGGGAAACCGATCTCACCATGAAGGACATGAAGAACATGAAGAAAACTTCGTGGTGTCAACGTGCTGTATAGTATCGATAATTTTCCCGGGGCCGGGATAGGGGAGAGTGGGTCACAAGGTATTCAGCCAACTCTGAAACCTCGGAATGCACCCTGGAATCCAGGCGTTTCACCCACTGTTTCGGCAGGCCCCGGCCACCGTAAAGGGCACCTGCAAGCATACCGGCCAGGGCGCCGGTGGTGTCCGCGTCTCCCCCCTGGTTCACCGTACGGACAAGGCATTCCTCAAACCCGGCTGATGAAAACAGGAAATGAAACACGGTCTGCACGGTATCCACAACATAGGCGGAACTGTTTCCCGGATAGGGCTGATACCCGAACACCGGATGTTGGGCCACAAAATCGTCGGCCAGCAGGCGAAGCTGGTTAAGGGTGGCCCCCATCACGGCCCTGTGAACCAGGCGGCCCCAAAAGATGCAGGCCGCGTCGGACAGGGGGTTATTGTGGGTAAGATGGGCCTGCTCCACCGCATACCGCCCAAGGAGATCGCCATCTCCCAGGGTGTAAAGGGCAACGGGTACCATGCGCATCAAAGCACCGTTACCCGCGCTCCAGCGGCTCGGCGGCACTTCAAGGCTGTGGTGGACAATGTAGTTCCTGATCCCCCTGGCACAGGTGGAACCGATATCGACCGGGCGGCTTTTCATCCAGCCGGCAAACGCGTCCGCAATGGCCGGCAGATGCCACCCTTTGGAAAGTCGAATGGCCCGCCCAATACAGACGGACATCTCGGTATCGTCGGTCACCTGGCCGGGCTTGAGATACAGCCACCCTTTCCCGATAATCCGGTCGTGCACACCAAATTGCACCTGGATCTCCCGGGGCGTCATGAACTCGGTGGTGGCCCCCAGGGCATCCCCCAGGGCAACGCCCATGAATGCGGCCCTGGCCTTGTCCACAATTTCATCCCAGTCCGGTTTTTGAACGATTTTTATCACTGCCCCCTCCTTTTATTTATACCAGCCGCCGGGTGATATCATACTCCCCCCCGATGACCAGCACCTCCTCTTCCCCCTTCAGGATACCGGCATGGAGAAAAGACCCGTCAAAAAAGATCTTAGCCACCGGCACCTTGACTTCAAACACATAGGTGCCAAACTCCCAGGCCCGCTCAAAATCATGGGTAAACGAATTCAGGTTATTGAGCCGGACCACGGCGCTTTGGTTGTCCTTTTGGGAAATGATCTCATGCTCGGCAAAATCGTAAATTCCCCTGAAAAGGGTGATGTGGGTAAGATCGGGATCACGCCGTTCCAGCTCGTACTGAACAAACTCATAGAGGAGATCCAGCTGGGAAAAAATGGCGTTGGTCCGGGCGGCGCCCCCCATGCGGTCCGTGAGGTAGACAAGGTATGCCCGGCTCTCTTTTCCCCGGATATGACCGCGATGATAGGTGGGCGCAAGCCCCATCCGGCTTTCCACCCACCCCTTCATCACAGCCCCTTCAACGGAACCGGCATCGAACAGCCATCCCCTGAGAAACCTGAGGTAACTGTGTTTCAGGTGGTGCTGCCCGTCAGGGTCATCTGTTTTCCGCCATTGGTGAAGATGGAAGGCAACCTCCATGTAATCCTGAAATCTCCCGGCCCTTTCCTCCCAGGTGGACAGTTGATCCAGCCGGCTGAAAAAATGGGAATGGGTGGTCCGGACCCCATGGATTCTCAGTGGTTTGGGGTTATCGTTGAAGGCACGGGAACCAATGATCCACGGAGGTACACTGCACAGACTGAATTGACATCCGGAAATAGTCTCTTTCATTTCAAACCCTTATCGCCTCGAGGCTGCCCATGTAGTCGTAAAACGCTTTCGCCAACGCTTTTTTTGCCCCTGAATTGGTTAATGCCAATGGATACGACACCCGGTTATACAGCTCCTCCGGCACGGTAAAACGGTAAAAAACGATTTCAATTTCATGGCGAACTCCTTTGCGATGTTTTTTTAGTTTTTGATGATAACCGGGATGGGGCTCCGGCAGTCTTCCGTTGAGAAAATAGATACGCAAAGGACGTACCAATATTTTAAAGACACAATCTTCATTTTTCTAACGATTTGATTTTAATGGCATTATGGTACATTGTTTTTATTTAAGCAAAATAAAAAGCGTGTTCATATTTTCATAGAAATCAACATTACTGCAATTTTGCATTTTTTTATGCCAAATTTGCAACAATAGTACCGATTTTTTCCTTGACTTTTCAAATCACACCCCATAGATTTCCATTCGAACAAACTTTTTTCAGTATCATCAAACCATGCGGCCTCAACCCAAGGCCCGCGAACCGGCAGCGATCCTGTCACAGGAGCGGCACCATGCTTGAGAGACGATTCCACGGCAGGGGGGGACAGGGAACGGTCCTCGCCTCCATATCACTGGCCAAGGCTTTTTTTGATTCCGGTTACCATGTACACACCTTTCCCCTGTTTGGGGTGGAACGGCGAGGCGCGCCGGTTGAAGCCTATCTGAGAATTGCAAAAAAAAATATCTTTTTACAGAACAATGTTTACAAACCCGACCACCTTGTTATACTGGGCCCCAAACTCCTTCACAGCATCGATAACACAATACCAGCCAGGGGGAAACCATGAAAACCGGCCTGAAAGATGCCCATATTCCCGGAAAGGGCAGACTTGAGAATTCAGTATCACTCTTTATTCCAAAATCCAATGCCTCGTCCCGTCTCAACAAGACCGGTTCCTGGCGATTCGTGCGGCCGGTCTTCCTGAACCGGACCGCCCCATGCAGCGCGTTCTGCCCTGCGGGCAACGACATTCCAAAGATCGAGTTCCAGGTGGCGTCGGGGGATATTGCAGGGGCGTTCACCACCCTGATGCAGGAAACGCCCTTCCCTTCCACCTGCGGCAGGGTATGCTTCCATTCCTGTGAAGGGGCATGCAACCGGGCTTTTCAGGACTCCCCGGTGGCCATCCGGTCCCTGGAGCGGTTTGTGGGAGATACGGCCCTGGAGATGGGATTAGAGTCAGGGCTAAAACCCCTTCCGTCAAACGGCAGAAAGGTGGCCATCCTGGGGGCCGGCCCGGCCGGGCTCTCGGCCGCCTACTTCCTCTCCCTGGTGGGATTCGCCTGCGAAATCTTTGAAAAAACAGCTGAGCCGGGCGGGGTCCTGAGGTGGGGCATCCCCTCCTACCGGCTTCCCAAGGAGATCCTCGGGCAGGAGATCAACAGGATACTCGCCATGGGTGTCACCCTTCATACCAGCCATCCCCTGTCCCCGACCTTCATAAAGGAGGCCCGGGGAAACTATGACGCGATTTTCATCAGCCCCGGCCTTTCCCAGCCCAGGCCCGTTGGCATCAAGGGGGAAGAACGGATCAGGGACGGCATCCAATTCCTGAAAGAGGTGCAGACCGGTTCCCCAATGGTCCCGGAAGGAAAAATCGCCGTCATCGGGGGCGGCAACACCGCCATTGACGTGGCAAGGTCCCTCCTGCGCCTGGGGGGCAGCCCGGTGATCATCTACCGGAGACGCCGCCAGGACATGCCCGCCTTTGCCCATGAGATCGATGCCGCTGAAAACGAGGGAATCGAGATCATGGAACTTACCGCACCAATAGCCGTTGAACAGGAAGGAGACGCCTTTCGGTTGACCCTCCGAAAAATGATCTCCCTGGAACCGGAAAAAGGGGAACGGGCCGATGTCAAACCGGACACGGCCAAACCAAGGGCCCACACGTTTTCCGCGGTCTATTCCGGCATCGGCGCCGGGGTCCATGAAGAATGGGCGCCCCGGAAGAACGCCCGGAAACTCAAGCTCAGCCACCTCACCCTCAATTGCAGGGAGCCCCTCCTGATGTTCGGCGGCGACCCGGTGAACAAGAAGCAGAGCGTGGCCGACGCCATTGCCTCGGGCAAGCAGGCTGCCATGGCACTGCACACCTATGTGGAAGCAGGCCGGGAGCCCGTAAAAGACACCATAAGGACCTGCTGCACAGGCGACCGGAACAATCTCTCCATGGAGATCTATCTCCTGGGCCCAAGGAGCGAAAGAAGCCACCAGGTGGTGAGCCCCGAAGAGATCAACCGGGATTACTTTGAAACCAGCCTGAGGCGGATTCCGGACACCGCTCCCCTGGACAGCGCCATGGCCTCCTTTGACGAGATAGAAAAAACATTTGCACAGGACAATGCCCGGGCCGAGGCAGCCCGGTGTTACCAGTGCGGATACTGCAACATTTCTCCTTTGGGCCAGGTGAACGCGGAATTCAGCCGTATAAAATCCAGGGCCGACTCCGCCAGTCCCCCCGGGGAACAGGCATCCCGGGATTCGCACATATCAATGCATCTTTCCTAATGGACAGGAGGTTAACGTGGTTCAATCTATTGCTGGATCGTTTACGAAGGTGGTTCGAAGATGGTTGCCGGATGCTTTTTTATTTGCAGTGATTCTCACCTTTGCAGTATTTGCCTTTGGCATCCTTTTCAAGGGCCAGTCCCCGGTTGACATGGTGAAATTCTGGGGCCAGGGGTTCTGGAAACTTTTGGCCTTTGCCATGCAGATGGTTCTGGTCCTGGTCACCGGCCACACCCTTGCAAAAACAAAGGCGGTGGAATCAATATTGATATCCCTGTCAAAGCTTGCCCACACGCCCGCCCAGGCAATCGTCGTCACCACCTTTTTCGCCATGCTCGCATGCTGGCTGAACTGGGGATTCGGCCTGATCGTGGGGGCCCTCCTGGCAAAACAGATGGCAAAAAGAATCAAGGGCATCCACTACGGGCTGCTGGTGGCGTCAGCCTACTCGGGGTTCATTGTATGGCATGCGGGAATTTCAGGCTCCATACCCCTGAAAGTGGCCCAGGTATCTAAAAACTTCATGTCCCGGATTACCGGAGAGGAAGTCATTCCTGTTATTGAGACGATTTTTACCTGGCAGAATCTTCTGCTCTGCCTGTTTCTCATGATAACCCTTCCCATTATCAACAAAATGATGATCCCGGACCCGGAGGATATCGTTGAGATAGATCCGGCCCTGCTCGAGGAAAGTGCCGGGGAGACCGAAGAACGCCCCGGAACAACCCCGGCCGAAAGAATTGAGAACAGCAGGGTCGTGTCAATGCTGCTGGGCCTGTTCGGCTTCTCCTATATTGTCTGCTTTTTCGTCAATGGCGGCACCCTTGGCCTCAACAGCGTGAACATGATCTTTCTCTTTGCCGGTATCGTGCTCCACGGCACCCCTGCCAATTTCCTGAAGGCCGCCAATGAGGCCATCAAAAACACCTCCGGCATCGTGCTCCAGTTTCCCCTCTATGCCGGCATCATGGGCATGATGGTTCATTCGGGCCTTGCCTCCTCCATCAGCCAGTGGTTTGTCCAGGTCTCCACCCCCGTGACCTTTCCGTTTTTAACCTTCTTGAGCGCGGGCATCGTCAATTTCTTTGTGCCGTCCGGCGGCGGCCAATGGGCCGTCCAGGGCCCCATTGTCATGCCCGCGGCAAAGGCCCTGGGGGTTCCCCTTGGAAAAGCCGCCATGGCCATTGCCTGGGGAGACGCCTGGACAAACATGATCCAGCCCTTCTGGGCCCTTCCCCTGCTCGGCATCGCGGGCCTCGGCATCCGTGATATCATGGGTTATTGCGTGGTCGCCCTGCTCTGGGGCGGCGGCCTGATCTCCCTGTTTCTGCTGTTCCTATGACATGGAATCCATCTGTCACAAACCGGCATGGGAGCTTGCCGGACTCATTGCCGCAAAGGAGCTCTCTCCCCTGGAATTGATGGAAGCCGCCCTTTGCCGGGTGAATTCCGTCAATCCCGCGTTGAACGCCTTTGTCGCCCTTCAACCGGAACGGGCCATGGAGGAGGCAAGGTCCCTGACCGAAGCCATTGCCGCCGGACGCCCTTTCGGCCCCCTGGCAGGAATTCCCCTGGGAGTAAAAGACCTGGAAGATGCGGAGGGGATGGTCACGAGCTTCGGCTCCATTCCATTCAAAGACAATGTGGCCGCCCGGGATTCCATCCAGGTGGCCCGGCTCAGGGCGGCAGGAGCCATTGTAATCGGCAAAACCAACACCCCGGAATTCGGCTTCACCGGCTTCACCAGAAACAGGCTCCACGGCACCACCCGGAACCCGTGGAACCTTACACTCACCCCGGGCGGGTCCAGCGGCGGCGCTGCCGCAGCCATTGCGGGCGGCCTGGTTCCCCTGTGCACCGGCTCCGATGCCGGGGGGTCCATCCGGATTCCCGCCTCCTATTCGGGATGCTTTGGCATGAAGCCGTCATTTGGCAGGATTCCCCTGGGGCCCCGGTCTTTCCAAAGTTTCAGCGCCCTGGAAGCCCTGGGGCCGGTAACCCGGACCGTTGGGGACGCGGCCCTTTATCTTGACTGCGCCAGCGGATATCATCCCTGTGATCCCCACTCCCTGCCCCGGCCGGAACACTCTTACTTAGAAAGCCTGGATGACCTGCCCGACAACCTTACTATTGCCTTCAGCCCGGACCTCGGCTATGCCCGGGTCGAAAAAAATGTGATGGCCTGCGTTGAAAAGGCGGTGAAGGCATTTGAAGAGATGGGCCACACGGTTGAATTATGGACAGGAACCCTGCCCGACACCGGGGAGGCCTGGGTTCGTCTTTTCTGTACGGATATTTATGCCCAACTTGGCAAGATGCCGGAAACCAACAGGGAGGAGATGGGCCGAAGCCTGGTGGCTGCGGTTGACCAAGCCAAAGAAATGTCCATTAAGGAGCTCTCCGCCATCCAGGCCCTAAGATGGAAATTGAACCAACAGCTCCAGGAACTCTTCCAAAGGGCGGACCTGCTCCTGACGCCCACCATGCCCACCACGGCCTTTGCCGCGGACGGGCCCCCTCCGGACGCCATTGACGGAAACCCGGTTCCCCTGCTTGGTCCGGTGGCCTTTACCTATCCATTTAACTTTTCCGGCCATCCGGCAGCCTCGGTGCCCGCAGGACAAACGAAAAACGGAGAGCCGGTGGGCCTTCAAATCATCGGCCCCCGCCATGGCGACGCCCTGGTGCTCCAGGCGGCAAGGGCCTATGAAAAACTCCGCCCCTGGAACAACCAATGGCCCGGCCTGCCTGACATCTACTGAGTAAAACCGTTGCTGCCCGACCCCGAATTCATCCTTCATCATGGTCTTCGAGTGAACTTAATACGGCAAGACGGGACAGGTTAATAAAGTATTTGATAGGCGTACTTCCGGGTACTGGTCCAGGAAAAATCATTCCCGGCATGATTGTACAGCGGGAATGTGCCGGGAGAACACCACATCCGCTTTCTCACGACTTTTTCAACGTGCCTGGCCAAATCGGCAGGAATTCCGTCAGCCTTCCAGCCCTTAAGATCCTTATATCATATTTAATCCTGCAGATTCTCAGCTGCGATCTTCAGAGACAGATAGCGTCCGATCAAGAGATCCACGCGAAGCCAGTTGCTGCTCCACCGGACATCGGATAACTTGTAGTGATCTCTCTGTTCTAATTCCTCAAGCGAGGCCTGCATCAGCCGTCTCTCGCCCCCCTTAAAACCAACATATATCAGATTTTCTTCTACCAACTTGGGCAGGCCCGACAGCAGAGCTTGCAAATTCGTGATTCGTTTATGAGTCCACTCGGGCTTCTCTAACTCCTTCCGAGCTCGTTGTTCTGCACGGCGGAGTACATCAAAACAATAGGACACGTCCGGCGTTTCGCGGCCGGAGAATGCTTCCGATAGAGAAACAATCAGGTCAGACCATGTAATAAACCGGATATCCCCGGGTAAACTCTTTAATCCTGATGTCCGTTGGACAATCAACACCGCGTAAGAGATGTTGCTTGTTGCATACGCCGTCTCCGGGAGTACCAATTCGATTGCCTTTTTCTGGGCACGAATTTGCTCAACACAATCGTCATCATTAGGTGAAGTAAAAAACTTTGCTTCAACTATGAGAAGTTGGTCGTTCCATCGCAGGAAAAGATCGGGAACGGCTAACCGGCCATGCTCCTGAAATAAGTTTCGAATTCGTTCATTCTGCGTACTTCCGTCTCGCAGGGGGTCGAGTTCAGATATAAGCTCGAAATTGTCACTGTTCGATGCCCTTGAGGGGACGATGGACAGGGCGTCAAATATCGCCTGCAGTCCGAGGAAATCTTGAGCCATTAAGAGATGACTCAAGAGTGTGGCTGTGAAATAGCGCTCACTTCGTGCGACGGAATCAAATCGATATCTATCCATTAGCATTCTCCCTTCAACCTTCAATAGCTGCCATCATGTGGTACACATAACGTTTGTTTGAATTTCGCATAGCCTTTCCCGGAATGGAAAAAAAGACAAAGATCCGACTCCCATGCGCAGAAAAAGTAAGCTTTTTATTTCTCCTGGAGCCCATAAACCTGCCTTGGAGCAAGATACTCCGGGAATCTGTCAACAAGGGCGCGGCGGATAAGATAGCAGAAATGGCATTCATCGACATACTCTCCCCCTATGTCAAGATCATATTGCCTTGCCAATAATGCCGGACCGCCTTTGGCCAGCGGACCGCATATGGGGTGTGAATCAGCCTCGTATTCGAGTACCAGCGTTGAAAGCGGACGTTGCCACATGTTACCCATGCTTACGCCCTGGCACAGATGCACATGACCATAACAGTCGACGTGTACCCTTGATGGGGTTTGCAAATCTTCATACGGACATTTTATGAGTTCGTCGGCGGGTCTCCGCGGTAAGCCTGCGGTAAGCTTTTCCACAGCTCGTCCCCTGAACATCGCACCCCCTCCGATTACAGGGCCGCCCTTGTCCTGGCCTTGTCCGGGCATGGAGTCCACAAAGGGCTTCCGAATGCAGATGGGAGCTGTCGGGATGCCGAGCTTGCGTGCCGCCGCCAATCCGCGTTTGGCCGGGGTGTCTCCCTCCCCATAGTGAAATGAATCGTCGCTGATGCTGAGGTATGCGACGCCAAGATCCGCGAGAGGCCTAAGCCAGACCTCGGCATCGTCTTCGGAGACCGCGCCATAGGCATTGGTTACGATCCCGACCTTGAATCCCATATCCCGCGCCAGTCTGATTCCTTCAAGCATTGAGGGATAAAACAGGAATGGTTCACCTCCTTCAAAGTATATCCATTCAATGGTGTTGATTTTCCGTGATTCATCGAGCACACTGCGAATTTGTGGCAATGTCATGGTCCCTTGGGCGTTCGGGCCTGAATAAAGAAAACAATGATCGCATTCAAGGGTGCACCTGTATGTCATCAAAATGTGGATACCTGTTAGCATCTCTATTCCTTTCGCTGCGGGCTTTTTCGGGTACGGTTTTTCAGATGAGATCCGACTATTTACATTACAAATTTCAATCAGACAGTCAAGGGACAATTCATTTGGAAAGGTACCAGGTAAGTTGAAACGATACCATGGATGGCGACGGTAAAAACGGGGGTGTTCGAAATGCCCACTATTTCCGGAAGAGGATCGGATAACGGCGGGCATCTTTATTATCATGGAACAAACGGTTACTGAAGCATGCCTGCGATTTTTTTACCCAGCAACGCGGCCTTTTCCCGGACATCATTGTCCTCATCAAAGACGTAAAAAATATCCTTGGTTATCTTCGCCCCCTTGCCGTACCTGGCTATGAATGCGCTGTAATCACAGGTCTCTCCATAGCCGCATTTGTAGCAGCAGGCGTTCCCGTCCACGGCCAGGGAGCCGGCGTCCCGCATCAGGAGTTCCCGGAAAACCGCTGAAAAGTCCTCTTTGACGGTTTCCTGATCAAAAAAACCACCGGATACGGAGGCGGCGATCTTTCCTTTGGTCAGCATATGATTATGAATCAAGGGAAACAACCGTTCTATAAATGTTTTTGTCAGGGCATTCACCCTGCCGAATGTGGGGAAACCACCCAAAAGAACCGCATCCGCCTCGAGAATTTTCTCCAGCAGCTCATTCATGTCATCCTTCAGCACACAGCGGTTGTTGTCCGCACACCGCACACAGCCGATACAGGGACTGATTTTTTTGGTGCTCAACCGGATCAGTTCCCACTCATGCCCGGTGGATTCCAGGACATGTTCCATTGCTTTTTCAACATTTCCGGACTTGATGGGACTTCCGCAAAACCCTATGACTTTGGCCATTTTGATACTCCTTGTTATTTTAACGATCTATTAAACACTTTTTTCCGTAGAAAATCACTTTCATTTCCCGGGCCATCGGTTCAGACAGCCTGGGAACGATCCCCTTGTAATGAGCAGTTCCAATTTTTCGCAATCTAAAACAAGTGTTCTGCTTTAGACCAAAAAAAAGCGGTCCTGAAGTTTCACATACAAAACAGACCGTACGGTAATCATCTAACGACATTCAGCCCCCTCATTTAAAACATTCATTCTGCTATGTCAACAGAAAAATCAGAATGATCGTTTTAAATGAGGAGTAAGAAGGAATGCAATACTGGTTTTAAGGAATATCGTAAAAGGAACGACATGAAATACCATATTCGGGTATTCCGCAACATCCATCGATTACAGTCAACGGGATTGACTGATCCGGGAAATCTTTTCGTGATAGGTCTTAAGCATATCCGCTTCAAATTGTTCATTAGAGTCATAACTGCGCCCAAAAACCGGCTGCCATAAATCGATATGCTCCATGCACATATAAAAGAAGACAGAGTCTTTCCAGGACTCAGGGAAGGCTTGATAAACCGAGGAAAAAAGCTCTTTTTTGATCTCAAAGGGATAGCTCAGTTTCCCGGCGCAATCTTCCATGGGCATCTGGAGAATGGAACTATCCGGCATCCGCTCCCGGAGCCTCTTCAGAACCGGCTTAATAAAGGTCAGCGTCCCAAGGGAAACCATGACCAGCTCTTCCGGCCGGAAACTGTCTGCAAGACGGGCAACCAGGGCCAGATAGTCTTCCCGCCACCCCTCATACCAGACGATGGGGTGAAAATGAAATCCCACCGGAATGCCTTGATCCGCCATTTTCCGGGCACTTTCCAGCCGTTTGTCCAGGGAGGCCGTCCCCTTCTCCTCATGTTGAATCACCGTGGGACTGTTGAGGGACCAGGTAAAAACCATGTTGGCAGGCGGCCGGTTTTCCAGGAAATAATCGATCCGGCCGCTTTTGGATTTCATCTCAAGAATCACGTTCGGATGATCCGAGGCAAACCTGCAAAGGGAATCCAATAGTCCGAACCGGTTTCCCCACATCAGGGAATCGGAAGACTGGCCGGTTCCAATGTGATATTTTTTTTCTTCATCCAGCTCCAGGGTTTCCAGATGGGACTTAAGATTCCGGATGAAGCGCACCTGGTTCCCATGGTAAAAGGACTGGATGGAACAGTAACTACAATCAAAACCGCACTGCTGTACCGCATCCAGGGTTTTCAGGTTACAGCAGCGGGTTTTCTCGGAAGCGACCGGACACTGCCCCATGATACTCCCCTGAAGCTGAACCTCAACCATCTGCTCTTCCGGGAATTTCCGTTCTCCGGCAGAAAACCGGCTTTCTCCCCCATAACGCTTTTGCCCGTTTTTCAGTTTTTCATACCCTTGCCGGAACTGCTGGAAAATCTTTCCTGTTGCCTGTTTCCCCCGTACCCGGCCAACGGCTTCCGGGTTATAAAATTGTTCCAATGATCCGGCTTTCCAGCAGATCAGGTCCGCACTGTATTCGGTCAGCATCTTTAGCTGCTGAAAGGAAAAAGCATGGGTTTCGGACATGGAGAGCAGCCACTGCTGCTGATCGGCAGGAAGCTTATTAAAAAGCTTAATTTGTAAAAGTTTATTTGTTGTCATGGCGTCTTTATATCGAAAAAAACAGGAGCAGTCCAGTGCCCGGATACAAACTGCTAAATTTCAAACTGATCCACTGTTTTTTTAAGTCCATCCGACAACAGGCTTAACTCTCCGGAACTGGTATCGACCTTTGTACTATTGTTGAACATCTCGTTTGACGCCTGGTTAATATCCGCTATATCTCTTGCTATTTCATTTGCAACGGTTGAACTCTGGGTCACATTTTCGGTCACTTCCAGAATCCCCCGGGCAGCCTGACTGACATTGGCCGCTATTTCCCTGGTGGTCACAGACTGTTCTTCCACAGCCGATGCCACAGTATCTATCATCTCATTCACACTACTGATGGCACCGGTTACCAATTCAATTTCAGAAACCGTTTCCCGGGTGGAATCCTGAATGCTTTCAATTTTTTCTTTAATTTCCAGCGTAGCTTCCGCTGTCTGTTTTGCCAGATCTTTGATCTCCCCTGCAACAACGGCAAATCCCTTACCGGCTTCTCCTGCCCGGGCCGCTTCAATGGTTGCGTTTAAGGCAAGAAGATTGGTCTGCTCTGAAATATCATTAATGGTTTCTACAACATTTCCAATGTCCCGGGCTGATTTGCTTAGTTTTTTTATGTTTTCAGATGATTTTTTTGTTCGAGAAACAGCCCGATCACTTGTAGCACGGGTTTTTTCTGTGTTTTGGGCAATTTCACTAATAGTTGAGGTCATCTCTTCGGCCGCCACGGTAACCATATTTATATTTGTTGAAGATTGTTCGGCTGCCGCGGCTACAGATGAAATATTGGAACTCATCTCCTCGGCTGCGGTCGCTACGGCATTGGATCTGGCAGACATTTTTGTTGTACCGTCGGACAGTTGTTTGGAGATGGTTAAAAGATCACCGGAAGAACTGTCCAGTTTTTCAGAATCCTCTGAAATTTCAATGATTATCCCCTGAAGTTTTTCAATAAAGACATTAAACCATTTGACCAACGTCCCAATTTCGTCCTTATTCCTGATTGCAATCCTCTTTGTTAGATCGCCTTCACCGCCGGCAATATCTTCCATGTTCCCGGCGATTGTATTGATGGGATTGATAACATTCCTTTTGATAAAAAAGATCAACCCAAGGATAAGAAAAGAAAAAACGCCATATAAAAAACCAAAAAGGGTGAAAATCAGGTTCCTCAGGGAGGTAATACCCTCCATGACGATATCGGTTTTTACACCCAGAAGATAAAGCCCGGTATCAGCACCGGAAAATCCTTTGAAAGACCCTTTGAAACATAGATACTTGTCATCAATGATATAATTTGTTTCAAGCAGACGCCTGAATATCCCGTCATTGTTAATATATTCAAGAAATTCCTTATCAACATTTTTCTGGTTTAAAATATAATTGAGAATCTTCGGCTTGTTTTTCATCCCTTTTGCTATATTCAGATATGCATCATCCATGAAATACAAAAAATCAACATCATAAGGTTTCAGGGTCTTTTTTATTGAATTGAGACCACCTTCAAAATTTGCAATACCGATGAATTCGCCATCCTCAAGAATCGGGAACAGTCCTTTTAACCTTAATCCCTTTGAAGACATCTCCATTGCGACAAAAGATTGTCTTGTTTCTTTAACAAGGGAATACCCTTTGGAATAATCCAATTTCTCGCCGTATTTATCCGGGGCCCAGGATTTATAAAAAGATCTCAGTTCCTTGTCAATCAAATGGACCTGCACATTTTTAAAATCCGTGTTCCCCTTAAAAACCTTGTTGAGCTGATTCAGTATGTCGTTGGTTTTCTTACGGTCATTGTTCAGAACGGCATTCCTGACCCCTGAATTGTTTGCAACCTGGAGGGCATTGGTCTGCCATACTTTCTTCTTGGCGGCCATTGCAACATCAAAATTCTGCCTGGCTGCCACCACCGTTTTTTGAATTTGGTCCTGTTTTACATCGTTATAATAGTAAAAGGTACCCATAAGGCTTATGACGAAAATAACGATAAACCCTGCCAGGCTAATGAGTATCAACTTTGCATTAAGTTTCATGGTGTTATGGCTCCATACGGGGTTATATGATTTTTAATCATGTTGGATTTCAGGATATTATTGATACGAGCAAGTCAGTCAAGAATATGACCATTATTTACAACTCCGGGATGAGCTGCCTCACCAAAAGAATGATGTAAAACCATAGCACAAAAAGGCACAAAAAAAAACCAAATTTCGGTTGTCAGGAAACGATCATGATCTGCAGATCGCAAACATTGGTATTTGTGGGGCCTGTAACATAGAGCAGGCCTTTTTCCTTTAGATAATGATAGGAGTCGTTATTTTTCAGACACTCGTTGATCTCCGATCCGGCTTCCGGCGCAGGGTCGAGCATCTCCAGGCAGGCAAAGCCGCCTGCCGCATCCGTGGGACCGTCATTGCCGTCGGTTGCGGCGGACAGGAAATAAACCCCTTCCATGGCACTTCTGTTTTCGGCTATGTACTTTAAAAAAGCCAGCGCCATCTCCTGGTTGCGGCCGCCCTTGCCCGTCCCTTTTATGGTGACGGTGGTCTCTCCCCCGGCAATGATGCAGGCAGGCCTTTTGGCCAGCAGTTCGCTCCTTTTGATATCCATGCAGATGCCTGCGTAATTGGCGGCGGCCACCTTTGCCTCGCCCATGATCTGGGAAGAGAGCACAACGGTATTGAACCGCATCTCCCTGGCCTTGGCCGCCGCTTCCCTGACTGCTACAATATTGCTTCCGATGATGAAATTATGGTTCCCGGCAAAGATGGAACCGCCCTTTTTCGGGGTTTCCAGGGAATCGTCGGTAACGCCTTTTAACAGATAGGCCCGGACCCTGGCCGGAACCTTGTCCGCAAGTTCGTACTTTTCCAGGATATCAACGGCATCGCCAAAGGTTGTATCATCATGGGAGGTGAGACCGGAAGCGATGGAATCGAGCCTGTCTCCGATCACATCGGATAGAATCAGGTTGACGGAAACAGCGGGCGACACCGCCTGGATCAACCGGCCGCCCTTGATGGATGACAAATGCTTTCTTACGCAGTTTATCTCGCAGATATCAGCGCCGCAGGCAAGCAGCATTTCAGTGACGCCGCGCTTATCCCGGTCGGTTATCTCTTTCACCGGCATGGAAAGAAGAGCGGACCCTCCGCCCGAGATCAGGCAGATCACCAGGCACTCTTCGGTCAGCTCCCGGCAGAGGCCATGGATCTCTTCGGCTGCCCTGCGGCTGTTTTCATCAGGCACCGGATGGGCGGCTTCAATCACCTTGATCCGGGTCAGCTTTTCGGAATGACCGTATTTAACCGAGATAACGCCGCCCGTGATCCTGTCCCCCAGCAGCCCTTCCATGGCAAGGGCCATTCTTGCCGTGGCCTTGCCTGCGCCGACAATGTAGATCTTTTTGAACTTTGAAAGATCAAAGGCATGCTCTTTACCATCATGGGTGACGGACAGAAAATCTCCTTTGACCGCCACCTTGTTCAGAATGATTTCATTGGGGTCAACACTCTTGAGCCCGGCTTCAAATATGGATTTCAGGTTTTCAATCGGTTTAATCATTGGGCTTCATCCTTCCGGCTTGAGATCGCTCTTTCTATTTTTTTGAGATTCTGTCCTATGGCCGGAAGTCCCGACAATTCATAGGCTTGCTTAAAGTATTTCCCGGCTTTTTCCAGATCCTTTTGCCGTTCACAACAGACGCCCGCATTGTTAAGGGCCTGGACATTTGTCGGATCTTTCCCAATTGCTTTTGTGTAGTAATCCAGGGCCCCTGCAAGATCGTTATTTTGCTCGGCCCGTATCCCTTTTTTACAAAGGGCGTAACTTGCGGCGGCATCCCTGAAACGGTCCTTATTTTCGCAGATCCTGATCCGTTCCCTGACCGATGGCAGATCCGGTTCTCCTGAGGCCAGACCCTCAGCAAGCCGGTAATGGCATAAGCTTTTTTCAGCGTCCTGGAGCGCATAGTACACATCGGCAAGAACTTTAATCCGGCTGTAGCTGCCGCCAAACTTTTCAAGTTCCCGGAGATAACAGGTTTCAGCCCGCTTAAAGTCACCGGAGGCAAGATAAACCATCCCCAGGTTGTGGTTTGTTCCCATGGACTCCCCGGTACGCTTGCGAATCTTTAAAAAATACTTCTCGGCTTTTCCATATTGTTCCGATACCAGGGCATTGAAGCCAAGCCTTGCATAAAGCCTGTCAAGAATTTTCATAAACGCACAACCCCTTGTTATAGTGCCGGTCAAATGACGTGATGCCAACCTTACCCTTATTGATAAGTATCGGTATCAATTGCTCTGACCGGAACTATAAGCTAAAAGCGGAAAGCAACAACCGGCTTTCAGCTCCTGAATGATTACACAAATACCATGGCCAGCATTTGAATAATGAACATTGCCGTCACCCCCTGTACCAGGGTCACACCGGTCTGGCACTTGTAGGCGATGGAAGTATCCATGTCGGAGAACTGGGACACCACCCAGAAGTAACTGTCATTGGCATGGGATACGGTCATGGAACCGGCGCCGATGGCCATGACGGTAAGCACCTTGGCAAACTCGGTGGTAAACCCCATTTTAACCATCAACGGCGCCACCATTGCCGATGTCACGATCATGGAAACGGTGGAAGCGCCCATGGCGGTCTTTAAGATCATCGCGATGATAAAGGGAATGAGCAAACCGATATTGTACTGCAGGAGAGAGGAACTCAGCACCTCAGCCAGGGGCAGCTCCCTCAACACCTGTCCCAGGGCTCCGCCGGCACCGGTGATCGCCAGGATGGACGCCGCGCTTGTGATACCGGTGGAGGTGAATGCGAAACTGTCGCCGGGCTTCCGGTCCGGCACAAGAAGGAGCGATGCGCCCACGCCAAGGAGCAATGCCGTGACAGGATTACCGATAAAATCAAGAAAATCCTTCACATTCCCTTCTCCAAAAGGATGCACGGGAAAATCCGCAATGGATTTGAACGCAATCAGAATGATGGGCACGGCAATGGGAGCAAATGATTTCACGGCGCCCGGCAGTTCGCCGTACTTTTCCAGCAGATCATCCAGGGTAACATCGGGATTGGCATCGATGCTGTACCGTCTGGCAAACCTGGTTGCATAAAGATAGCCTGCCATCATCACAGGAATCGAGATTCCAAGACCGATGAGGATGGTCAGCCCGAGATCGGCACGGAGAGTGTCGGCCATGATAATCGGTCCCGGAGTGGGGGGCACAAGGCAATGGGTGGCATACAACCCGCTGCTCAGGGCCGTCGCCATGATGGCAAGGGAGGTGCCGGTCTTCTCGGCCAGCGCCCTGCTGATGGGGGAAAGAATAACAAAACCGGAATCACAGAATACCGGGATACTTGTGACATACCCGGTGAGGCTCATGGTGAGAGGGGCTTTATCCTTACCAACGGCTTTCAGGATCGTATTGGCCATGGTCAGGGCCGCCCCGGTCTTCTCGAGGATCACACCGATGATGGTTCCGCAGATGATGACGATACCGATGTTGCCAAGGATGCCGCCAAATCCTTTTTTTATCAGCCCGATAACGGTATCCACCGGCAGGCCTGTGACCGTTCCGACAAAATAGGCGGCCAGGATCAAGACAATGAAAGGATGCCATTTTAACCTGGAGATCAATATCACCATTCCGATAACCGCTACCAAAATTGCGCCGAACAATCCCATTCCACTGACCATAACGTTTTCCTTTGCTGATTTGTCTTTTTTTTCAGTTAAACTGCAAACCTTGTCCCTGTACTATTGTGAAAGAACCGGCTTCCCAACCGGGATTTTATGTAATCTAAACGGTCAGCGCCACCGCTGCAGTGGGAGATGCCTATCACCGGAATATCCTGGTCCAGCAAAAAGTCCATTGTCTTCTCGAGCCGTTCCTGGTTGGCCTCAACCAGGTGGGTGCCACCGATAACCCCATGGATGTCCTCCTCAAAACGGCCCTTTATGGAATTGAGAATATTTATCAGACCGGGATGGGAACACCCCAGAACCACCACCAGTCCCTTTTCCGATTTCACCACCATCACCTGCTCATCGCAAAACTCATCAATCACCTCGGCGCCGTCCCGCTCGATCCTGAACCGCGGATTCAACTGCTCCATGGGACAGGTTCGCTCAAAACCTGAAACGGAAAAGACCCCCGGGGCCACCTCCTTGACATGGTCATGGACGATTTCAATGGATACCCCTGCCGCAACAAGCTCTTCCCGGGTGAACCCATTGCCAAGGAACTCTGAATGGTTGCCATTGACCCCATATTTTTTATTGAAAAACCCGGGTTTGACCACAAGCCGTGCATCCCTGTTAAAAGCCTGGTCCACAAACGCCTTGTATCCGCCGGAATGATCATAATGGCCGTGGCTGATGAGCACCTGGTCAACCGCCTTCAGATCCATTGCCAGCAATTCGGCATTGTGGATGAACCTGGACGAAGCCCCTGTGTCGAACAGAATGGTTGCGTTTCCGGCCTTGACAAGGAAGGACAAACCGTGTTCGGACCGGAGCTGATGATGTTCTCCCAATGTATTTTCAACAAGGGTCGTAATTTCTACCTTCATGATGCATTTCCCTTTTTATAATAGTTCTCAATATCGTGAAGGGCGTTTCTCAGGTGGTCCTCCATCTTTGACGACGCCTCGTCCCTGTTCCGGGACCGCAGGGCGTTAAGGATCTCTCCGTGCTCGATCACGGTCGAAGTGTGGCGCTCCGGCACCTGGAGACTGCAGATCCAGCCCTTGGTCAATTCCGAAACAATTGTCTCCATGATCTGCTTCAGGGTTGAGTTCCCGGACAGCATGGCGATCTTATTGTGAAAATCCTTGTCCAGTTGAATGGCCTTGTCGATGTCTTTATCCCTGATGGCCGCTTCGTACCCCCGATGAATCCGTTCAAATTCATCAATGTGTTTGTCCGTGAGGGCATTTACAGCCCTTGAGGCCGCATGGGACTCCACAAGGATACGGACATCAAACAACTCCTCAATGGACTCATGGTGGTGCTCAAACCAGCCGGCAACGGTTTCGGAAAGAAAAATGCCCTTGCCCTGACGGACGGTCACCCTGCCCTGGAGTTCAAGCATCCGCACCGCTTCCCGAACCGAGGTCCGGCTCACCTCAAGGCGCTTGGCCAGCTGATTCTCAGACGGCAGTTTATCCCCGGGCTGCATATTTTCAGATGTGATCATCCCTTCAATGGCTTCGACGATCATGGTCGAAATCCGCATCTTTTTGATCGGTTTCATAATCCGCTCCCTTGTAATATTGTCCACTTGTCCGACAACCAACAAGCGGACAAAAGCATAACATAACAATTATGTCAAACACAAAAACAGAATATCCGATTTTTCCCCGGTGAACATTTTTCAGGCCCGCTGAGTTATCAGGCATCGAAAGTAATGTTAGTCAACAGATTCAACCGATCCTACTATTTTAATAAACGATGAAGGAGAAGCCGGACAAAATACATATTTTTGTTGACAGCTACATCGACCTTCGTTATATACTATCTTCGAACCAAGTAGCTGTCTTTTGAAAAAATATGGCAAACGACAAAAGAACAGATGACCGGATCAATAATTTTAACCAGGCCTTTCATATGCTTTGGTTAAAACCATGACCACAGGACCGGGTTTTTTTAACAAATTACAACGAAATTAGAACAAAACCCTTTTAGATCCTTTTAGAGTTTCGGTTATTTTTTTTATCCATCTGATAAAAAAACCGGGCAGAAGAGACAATTCTTAAAACATTAATTGAATGGAGGAAACAAAAATGAAGAAAAAACTCACTTTTCCACCTTTTTACTTTTTAGGCATCATTATAAAAAATGTTGCCATACCGGGTTTATCGCCTACCCGCAGTCACCCATTAAGCCGTTTCAATCCATTATTCTAAAATGAAAGTGGTAATAAATGCATTCAGTTGGCAGTACCTATGTTTGGTAAATTTCGATTAAAAGTTACATGTATTGAAAATATTACACAATTCTCTTGAAAGGAAAAAATAACATGCTCAGTAAGAATACAGGTAAATCGACTTTGGTTAAACGCTCTTCAATAATTTTTATTTTTTCTATCGCCGTCACTGTTCTTACAGGTGTTAATGCATTTGCTCAGCATTACCTGAATCACGGGATCAGAGACAGTTTGACCCATAAGGAAAGAATCGCGCTGATACATGATGAATATCGGAATTTGAGCTGGTATGAATTGAAAAACAGGGTAAAAGCCCTGGAGAAGGTATCCCCTTACACAAACCCGAAGAAAATGGAAAGCGGAAGTTTTCGCGCCCGCTTAACCATCTCCGAAAAAGCAAATCTCATCATGGAGGAGAATAGAAATCTTATGCACCATGATATTCCGAGAATACGCAGGATAGCAAATAAGGCACAGACTTTTTCACATCCGGGCAAAGATTATATTTATGGCGGTTTTCGTGAAAATTTGAGTTATGCTGAAAAGAGGCAGCTGATTAACGAGGAGTAGCAAAGATTCGCAACTGAATGTATGCAACAGCCATTTTTTTATCTTGTCCCGGAGGGTTTACCGCGAAAGTTTCTCCGGGACAAAATATACTTCCTGTTTCAGGGGGAGGGATATCGGGAAAATTTTTTCCGGCGCTGAAACCAATTATTCGTTGACACATATACCGAGTCTCGTTATATTCTGTTTTCGAATAAAATAACCGTATTGGGAAATGAAATGGCAAACGACAAAATATCAGACGACCAGATCAGCAGTTTTAACCGGGCCTTTCATACGCTTTGGTTTAAAATTATGACCAGCAGACCTGAATCAAAATCCAAAGAACTGAAAAAACTCACCTTTTCAGACATTCATGTGATCAGCATTGCATATGAGGAGCCCGATATCATTCTGAAGGATATCAGGGAAAAACTCAGACTCCCCCAAACAACGCTGAGCAGCATTGTTGCTAAACTTGAAAAAAAAGAACTTCTTCAAAGGGTCATTAATCCCAAAGATTACAGGTCTTTTTCACTTAAGGTTACAGCCAAAGGAAAAGAATTGATGGAAGCTCATATGAAACTGGATTATGAGCAGAATCGACATATTTTGGAATCCCTTGAAGCAAGCGAAAGACAGGAGTTTATCAGGTTGTTTGCCAAGGTGGCTGATAAATTTAATTTCTGATGAAGTGATGCCGGGCAAAAAGCGGGGTTCAGTCCCCGCGAAGCCCGGAATTTTTTTACCACATTACAACGAAGTTAGCACTAACTCATTGTAGATCATTTCGACTTCCGTTTTTTTCTAAAAAAGTAAGACGCTGGTTGTAACGAGCCATCCAAATACAATTTGTAATAAAAGGAGTTAAACATGAGTGATATGGACACAGACAAAACAATAACGTCAAAAAAAATCCGAACCTATTGCGCTCAATGTTTCAACAATTGTCCTGCCGTGGCACATGTTGAAAATGGAAAATTCACCAAAGTGACACCGGACAAGGCCCATAAGTTTTACAGGCCCCTTTGCCCCAAAGGTCTGGCCGGGCCCGAGATGGTGTATAATAGTGCAAGACTCGAGTATCCCCTCAAGCGCACCAATCCCAAAGGCGCTGATAATCCCGGATGGAAGCGCATAAGCTGGGAAGAGGCATTGGATACGGTGGCTGATAAAATGCAAACTATCAAAGACCGGCACGGGGCGGAGGCCTTTGTGTTTTCACAGACCAATGCTTCCGCTCCCCTGTGGGAGATATCCTCATTTATAAGGCGGCTTTCCAACATCTATGGTACACCCAACCATATGACCACAACCCATATCTGCAACTGGCATAGGGACAATGGGTCGGCGTTGACCTTTGGCAAACCCGGAGACGATTTTGCAGCTGGGTGGCCGGATTTCAAAAACAGCAAAACCATTCTTATCTGGGGAAATAATCCCAAGGCCACGATGAATGCCTTCAACTGGCAAATCAAGGCCGCAAAAAAAAATGGGGCCAGGGTCATTGCTGTTGATCCCCGGTTAACGGATTTTGCCGCCAGGGCGGATATCTGGCTGCAGGTTAAACCGGGAACCGACGGAGCCCTGGCCCTGGGCATGATTCATCTTATGCTGAAACATAAACTCTATGACGACGGCTTTGTGCGAAACTGGACCAATGCCCCTTTATTGGTAAGAAACGATACCGGGGATCTGCTCCGGGTTTCTATGGTGGAGCCTTCCGAGACAAACCGGGATATGTTTTACGTGGTGGATGAGGCGAACAAAACGCCTGTCTCCCTGACACCCGGATCGAAATTGGATTGCTCCCCCTGCCTTGAGTGGAACGGGGACATTAAAATGGCCGGCGATAAACCTGTTGGATGTAAAACGGTTTTTTCACTGCTCAAGGAAGCAGTGGCAATCTATACGCCTGGGTTTGTCCAGGCCCATACATCCGTTTCCGGCGAACTTCTGGAAAAAACGGTCCGTATGGTTGCGAAAAATGGGCCGTCATGCTGGTTTTCATTTAACGGTGTGGAACAAAACCTGAATGCCACCCAAACCAACCGGGCCATATGCACGTTTTACGCACTTACCGGGGACTATGACAAAAAAGGCGGCAATGCTGTGCACTCCCTTGTTCCCCCCCTGGCCTTTCCGTTTGGTTTTGAGTTTGTCACGCCGGAAATGTTTAAAAAGAATATTGCCTTATCCGCGCACCCTTTGGGGCCGGCCGGAACCATTATGTCCGTTCCCCACTACCTGATATGCAAAGCCATTGAGGAGGCCGATCCCTATCCGGTAAAAGGACTCATCGTGTTTGGGGCAAACACGGTTTCAGCCCTTCCGGACAGCAAAATGACGGCAAACGCGTTAAAGAAACTGGATTTTCACGTTCATATCGACCTGACCCTTAATCCCACCGCGGCATTGGCCGATATTGTCCTGCCGTCAACAACATTCTGGGAGACAGGGCGTATCGGATATCCCCTTGAATTCCAGGGAAATAAATGGGTATTGCAGTGGCGTGAGCCTGCGGCAGCGCCACGGGGTGAAAGCAAAGACGAGCTGTGGATCATTTTCGAGCTTGCCAAACGCCTGGGGTACTCTGATAAATTCTGGAACGGAAACCTTGATACCGCGTTTGAAAGCATGCTGGAACCACTGAAAATCAAGCTGAGAGATTTAAAGAGCGCTGACGGCGGAATCTTTATCCAAAGGCCCTTTGAGTATCAAAAATACAAAAAGAGCGGCTTTGGTAATATGTCCGGCCGTGTAGAACTGTTCTCGCAGCATTTGAAAGAGATCGAACAGGCACCCATTCCGGAATGGAAAAATCCCTATGACATTTTCCGGAAGGCCGGAATCGATAAATCCGAGTATCCGTTTATCCTTATCAATTCAAAACTGCGCGGGTATTGTCAGTCTCAACACAGGGCCATCCCATCCTTGAGAAAACAAAATCCCCATCCGTTCTTGGAGATCAATCAAAAAAAGGCAAAAGAGATGGGTATTGTCCAGGGAGAGACGGTCATTCTGGAAACCGTGCATGGCAAAATAACCCTGGAGGCCAGGCTGGGAGATGGTATTGCCCCGGATGTCGTCTGCACCCAGCACGGGTGGTGGCAGGCCTGCCCTGAACTGGGGTTGCCGGGCCATGACATCTACTCATCCAAAGGCCCGAATGTGAATCTTTTGTACAAGAACGATTTTGTGGATCCAATCAGCGGATCGGTTCATATGCGGGGCTTTCCCTGCAACATTAAAAAACATTGATGACGGTGGTAGAGATCGCTCCGGAATCGCCATTAGCAGGAGATACATCAAGCGGAGACATTCATGAATGCTTGACGCAATTAATGAACATGTGTTACCTAAACGAATGCTCATTTAACACTGAAATGTTTATTGTTTTTTTCAGCAAAGTATCACCTGGGGCAGATGAGAGAGGGAGCGGCTGATCAAGATTTGAAAAATGGCATCTGCATATATCACATCCCATTCAACGAGGTAATTCATGAAAGCATTTGACAATCAGATGGTTTATATAACGGGCGGCTCCAGCGGTATCGGCCTGGAACTTGCTAAACTGTTTTCTTCCCTTGGCGCTGACATTCTCCTGGTGGCCCGGAACAGTGAAAAGCTTGAGACCGGAAAACAGCTTGCGGAAAAAGCAAAAAAGAACTCCGGACAAAAAATCATGACCCTTTCCGTTGATGTCAGCGATCATCGGGATGTGTACGGCAAGATGCAGCAGGCCGTAATGGAATTCGGCGCTCCCGACATTCTCATCAACAGCGCGGGCATCAATAAATACGCGGACCATTTTGAAAACATCAGTAATGAAATGTTCAATGAAGTAATGAATATAAATGTGAACGGTGTCAGAAATGTAACCCATGCCCTGCTGCCCGCCATGAAGGAAAAAAAGGGGCATGTGGTCATTCTGTCCTCGGCGGCAGCCCTGTTCGGCATGTTTGGTTATACGGCATACGCCACATCCAAGGCTGCGCTGATGGGCTTTGCCGAAAGTCTCCGGTATGAACTAAAACCCTTGGGCATGCCTGTCACGGTGCTCTGTCCCCCGGAAGTGGATACGCCCATGAATCTGGATGAGGTCGAAACCCTTCCCAAAGAAGGAAGGGCAATGAAAAGCATGGGAGGATTCCTCATGCCCGACCATGTGGCAAAGGTCATCGTCAAGGCCATTGCAAAGAAACAATATTTTGTAATCCCCGGCCGTTCAACGGCATTACTCTATTTTTTCCACAGGATCTCCAATGGATTCCTGAGCAGGTTTGTATCTGATTTCGTGGTGAAAAGAGCGACATTTGAAAAGTAGTTAAGAGGAGTCGGGCTTTCCTCATGAGAGTTCCTTTCAGTTTACTTCGAAGGAATGCTGCTGAAGAAATTCCCAGTAATGGACAAGATCACTGAAAATCAAATCACCGGTCATGCCAAGTTTCATCCAGGGGCCGCCATTCTTTCGTTTTTTAAAATTTCGCAAATCGACAGTCCATCTTTCCTCTTTACCTACCCAGCCGATCTGCACCGGACGGGTTATGGAACCCAGATACTGGAAAATCCTTTTTTCCTCGATCACCATCCGCTTTGGCGGCTGATCCACCAACGGGGGCACCCTCAATGCTTTGTGTATCATTTTCCTGATTTCGGTTTGGCCCACAGGCTCCTCGATGACTGCCGGGAACCCCTTTACGATCAGTGGAATATGCATCTGAATATTGTTAAGGTGATGTCCGTGACCGAGAAAGCCTCCATCAAAAAGACTCTCGCCATGATCCGCGACAAGCAGCAGCGCCATATCACCGTCCAGGGACTCTTTAAGACGGTTTATTATCTTTCCTGTAACTGCATCCACGTTGGCTATCGCATTAAGGTATGTTGTAACCACCCTATCCCGGGTCCGGGGACCTATCTCGGATCTGGGAATCAAAGATTCTGTAAGGATGGGCTCAATGCCGTGATGCAGGTAAGGGAAATGCGCATCCTGCAAATTTATGTAAAGGAAAAGAGGTCTTTTATCCCCCTTGCGCTCATCGAGAAAATCCCCTAACCGCTCGTAAACGACCAGGCCGGGGACTGTCAGACTGGCTGGAGATGAAAATGCATAACATCTGCGATTGAGATCACTGCGGGCGTCATAGAATCGATCAACCCTATCCATGCCGGTTGCTCCGGCAATGTTTCCAAAAGACTCATTTTCTCCCGAGAAGCATGCCGTCTGGTATCCATTCGCCTTGAAATCATCAATCAGACTTCCAGGCGCAGCCGGGTTCAACGGATCTCCCAGGAAAAGTGATTTCAAACCTCCCGTCGTGTATCCGTTATGGCAAAACGCCCATTGTGCGGACACGCCTTCGGCGGCGATTTTGTTGATATTAGGACTAACCTCCTTACCCTCTATTTTCCGAAAAAGGTTATCCGCTCTAAAGCTTTCAAGAACAAAAATTACGAAATGGGGACGCCTGTTAAATACAGGAGACTCTACCGCATCATCCGGTTCCGGTAAAAAACCGGCCGGCAGATCTCCCATAATACCGTTCTCGTCCACACCATTTCCCGGTATATCAGGGGCATATGGATAAATCTCAGCATTCATGGAAGCCGGATCACGTGGGATACCAAAAACGCCTGTGCCGTCCCGGTCCCAGTCCGTAACATTTTTCAAAGTCTGCCGAATGCTCCAGGACGCAGGAAACCTGCCAAGCGTTATATTCAATACATCCTTTTTCAGGGAAGCATATGCGACCAGAAGGAAGGCGCCTAAAATGAATACGCATGAAATGGATAAACCCGAGATCCTGCGCTTCTTTGACAAGCTTACAAAAGGGACCCATCGCAGCCAAAAACGAACAAAAACGGAAACTGTCAGGAAAAACAGAAAAATGCCAAGCACCGGCCATAACATATAGCTGTACGAATTGGTAAACATCATCAACAGAGAATCATTGGAAATTGCCCTGAGGAGAAGGAAATTAACCGTATTCCCAAAATACCTGCTAAGCTGATACCAGAGCACATCGGTAACAACCACAGGAAGAAATGCCAGGAAAAGGGCAAGGGACAAAGTATGGTGCATCGGCCGGTTCCATCGGCGGCCAATCCACAACACCGGTTGAAAAAAAATCGACGCAACTGCCATATTGGCCAAAAAAACAGTAACGGCCAACAGAATTATGTCAAAGATACCGACTATGGGGGAGGCAAGAAAGCCACCTGTCAGAAAGCCACTTTTGCGGTTAACTATAAGAAGTTCAGCGGCAGTGAGCATCAGGGAAAAAAGACAAAAAAATATAACCGATGATCCGTCCGGCTTGTTTGTATTGACTGTTCTCATTTGAGGTATCTACTCAGATCTCAAGATTTCTGCAGGTTCAGGTTTGAAAAATAATCAAAAGCGGCAAATAACAGGGACTTGATGACAGGGTCCATATCCCCTGGTTTTTCCCTTTCGGTGCAGTACGCAAAAAGAAACGTAAATGGTTTAGAATCGCCCATAAGCATCATTGGAATCCGACTGAGCAGGAATGTATATGGATTGCCGACAGTTTCCTTTCCATAAAAGAGAAGATAAAACACCTTTTTATTTTCAACAGTTCCGGTCAGGTGAAGGACATGAGCCTTTACCCTGACATTCCCATCACTTAAAGTCTTAATCACGTAAGTCCTCTCCGACCAGTTTCGTTGAAGAAGGCCTCGTTCGGGAAAATGAAAAAGAGGTCTCCCGTCATACCCTCTTACAGCAAAAAGAGTAACCGTACGTCCGGAATTATCAGTATAAATTCTCTCCATCCAGTCCCCGGTTCTAAAACCGTTTTGGATGACTTTGCCTTTCCGCGCCGTAGCAATTCCCTTCATGCCGGCGAGTTCCTTCGGCAACGATTCAACCATACGCTCCGTCAAGACGGGAACTCCCTTGTAAAACCCGGACACTGTTGGAATCAAGGCAAGAAGTAACAGAGAGAGGACCACCCAGGTGTATTTATACGAGTTCATTTGCTTTCCCTTCGGAGAATCTTCTCCACCGTAAAACCGGTGGGGAGCCTTTGAACTATCAGCAGACATGTCTGAAAACCGATGGCGACAAAATATGCCAGATAACCGGACAGCGGATGTAAAAACGTATCAAGAATTGCGCTGCCGTAACGCATTATCATAAGAGAGAGCATGATGCAGCGGAGTATGTTAGCGCACAGGGCAACCGGAAAAGCAACAACCAGAAGCACAATCGACCTGAAAAGCCCTACGGGCCAAAGATAGACGGCAATTCCTGTAAAAGCCACTGTAGCCGACAACGTTGCGAATCCGCTACAGGGATTGGCGATATTGACGGATCCGCCTGGAAAAAAAAGCTCTGTTCCCATGCGTAGAACCGGAATACTAATCACTCTGATGAAATTTTCCGTTCCCATGGCGCTAAGTTTCCTAAGCACCAGCAGGACAGGCTGACTTACAGCTGAAGGAATGGGTATCATGAAGCAAAGAAGCAGCAAAGGAAACAAGATAATACGGGTCCGTGAACGTCCCATTAACAATAAGGAGATACCGATTAAAGCCGGAACAATGGATACGGCGGATAAAATCTGGGACCAGAGCCTCGTGTCTATAACGTGCATGATAAGCGCCGGGACAAGAAACAAAAAACCAAGCGGACTACCTTCTTCTGCGCCCTCGCTGTCATTGGATCTCAACTGCCGCCAAATGATATATGCGGATACGAAAGGGATCAGTATGCCATGGGCATTGTACCATATTCCCATCATCCATCTTTCCCACAGCCAGGCAATTGTTGGTGCATAAACTGCGATAAAAGCCAGCATGACCATAAAAACTGATACAATGTTCATTGATTTGATCAAAGTACGATTCATAAAAGCTGATTTACCAAAATTAAAGGATTCTTTTTTTCCCCTATTGTTTAACACGTCACAAAAATCTGAGATTGTCAAACAAAATCCCACCCCGGACCTATGATTTTCATTTAAAGGCTATGCAGCCTTACATTGTATCTTTCATAATTGTTATTATTTTCTTGACGAGCCCGGGTTGAATTTGTAATTGGAACTTATAAGTGTCATAATCATGGCTAAGTAATACCTGTTCACAAACACCCCTTTGTTACCAACTCGATTCAACGCCACGACGACATCGAAAGGAAAAAATCATGGAAGATAAATGCGAAACAATACAAGAATTCGTCGCAGAGCTTAAGGAATGGTATGAATACGACACGGGCCACTTTAAAACGAATTTCAATGCGGCCGTAGCAGGGGTGAAGAATCCACCTGCCGATACCGATTGGCTGGTGTATTATGATTGGAAAGGCAAAGGGATAGAGGATTTATGCGCCTTCCTTGTCGAGTGGTATGACTGGTTGCCCAAGGTCGAGACAGGACTGAATTACATTCAAAAATTCAGCTGGCTCTATTATAAAAACGATGCCGGACTTAACTTCATCAAATCCGATCAGGCCAAAACCATGATGCGGCAATATGTCACCCTTCGGGGCAACTATATGGACTCGGAGGGCTCCTGGCCGCTGGTGGTCGAATGGATAGATGAGCTGGGCGAAAAACTGATGTCGGAATTCAAAAAAACCAGGTCCGATCAATTCAAAAATTTCAACGACTTCTTCATCAGGGAGATCCGGGATGAGGTGAGACCTTTAGCATTTCCGAATGACGACACAGTTGTCACAGCACCGGCTGATTGTATCATCAATATGATCGTTGACGATTTAACAGAAAGAACCACCATACAGGCAAAGAATGTTTCCCTGAACCTCAACCAGCTTCTCAACGGCTCGAAGCACGCCCAAAAATTCATTGGAGGCACGGCCGTTTCCTGCATTCTGATGCCCAACACCTATCACAGGTTCCACTCGCCTGTTTCCGGTCAGGTTATTGAGTCCAACGCCGACGTAATGGGAGATTACTTCGGAATCAAAAACTTCCCCGACCTTCTGGACAAAGGGGACGTCGGATACGGATACGACTACAGCGATTTCGAAGTGTTCCGCCGCGGATATCTGATCATTCAAACCCCGAACTACGGGCTGGTGGGCATGATCCCGGTGGGACTCAACACTGTCGGATCCGTGGTTTTCAATGCCCCGTTCAAGCGTATCACTTCCAGTGATCCCCCAGCCCCCATCGCCAAGGGCGAGCAGGTGGGCTATTTCAAATACGGGGGCTCCCTGAACATCCTTCTTTTTCAGCCGGGGCGGTTTCCTTCACTGAATTTTCTGGTGCGTGAAAAAATCGGCGTAATAAATACAAACTGCGAAGTTTCGGCGGCAACAAAATGGGTTGACAGCGGAATAACCATCAACGCGGGCGATGGGGTCGAGCTGCGGTATTCAGGGGGCACATGGAAAGCCAGCCCTGATTCGGGATTTGTTGACGCCGCAGGCACTCCCGATTTCACAGCAAAGCAAGGGTACACACTTCCGGGAGAAAACGAAGGCGCCCTTTGCGGAAGAATCGGGCCCGACGGTGCCGTATTTTTAGTCGGCAGGAAAACCGGTTTCACAGCGGAGACATCCGGAGAATTGTATTTTTGCATTAACGATGACCTGAGCTGCGAATACGGAGCCGGCTTTAGCGATAATATCGGCTCTGTGTATGTTACCGTCGATATTACTCCGGCTAAGAAATAGCGTCCATGAAGGTGAAGGTTCCTGTATTTGTAATATATTTCCACAAACCGGAAATGAATGAAAAGGACAATATGAAGAAGGGACGACATGGGACCTTCAAGATCGATATTCACATATTTAATTGAGGGGATTGGTTATGGCACTTAAAGATTATGGGGTTTGGGTTGGAAAACCTGTTCGAGTCAGTTCGGAACGCGCAGTGGATGATCCGGAATCACCACATATCCATTTATTCTATGACGATGGAAAGGGAGGAAAATACGATGGTTGTAAAAGAGCATCCATCAACGTAAAATCGAAGTCAAAAATATCTGAACTTGTTTTTTGGCTTATACAGGATTTTCAGCATCCAATAACTGAACAATTACGTGACTTTGACAAGGGTTTTAACGAAATTGAAAGCCAAAGCGGAACAATCGCATTGGATTATATCAGAGGCAATCTAATGGATTTATCAAAAGGCCGTGTATTGCCCCATGATAAACCGGATGCGCATAATGACATAATCGATTTCGTCCAACCCGAATTACAAGCAGCTATAAACAGAGGTGCGGTGGTTTATTTATTCGGGGAACCCTATAGCGATAAGCAGGGCATTCATGATGTTCATATGAATCAGGGGAGTAAAGGCGGTTTTGCCAAATATAACGGTGTCTGGCAAGACGGGGGCATCATCATGCACTTCCCCGATGAAAATCGATTTTCAGCTATATTCCTGGCCTTCGCTTCTCAAGCAGTTCATACCAAAGAAGACAGTGGAGATGCTATCGAGGGCAGTCAGAACTTTGCTGAGTTTCTTAAGAACGGAGAGGAACCGGTTATCAGGGATGATCAACCCGTCAAAATCATAGCGGCCCTTGTCAACCCGAGGGGGCCTGAAGGCCAGGCTGGTTTTCAGGGACGCCCTGAGATGGTATATCTGATGAATAGAACAGAGAATGGCATTTCTCTAAATAACTGGTCTGTTTTAAACAAAAACGATGATGCCCATATTATTTCCAACGACATCTGGCTAGCCCCCGGGGAGGTTCGCTCTGTTACCATGGGAGAAACGCCCCTTTCAAATAAAGGCGGATTGATAACTTTACTTGATGACAACGGTATTAAAATTGACGGCGTCAGCTATACGAAGGCACAAGCAAAAGAAGAAGGAAAACTGATTATATTTTAGTCCGCCTGACGATTCATTTTCCTGGACCTGCGCGAAAATCAGCCCAGGTCCAGGAAATTCAACGGCAGTGTCACCGGATCGGATCAACTCGATTTTTATGTCGTGAAACAACGGCTATGGATAATCATTTAGAATCTAATACGAAAAACAATTACACTGGGAAAGGATTCGAATGGAAAACGTCGAACGCAAAAGAACAATAATCTGGGATGATCCAAAAAACAGTGCAAGGGATGCCGCATCAATTTCCGGACTGGATTACCTGAAGGCGATTAAAGACGGCAAAATCAGCCCTCCTCCGGTTGCAATGCTCCTGGGATACAAATTATACGATGTTGAGAATGGCCATGCTGTTTTCGAGCTTGCCCCCGGGGAGCACCATTATAATCCTTTTGCTACGGTTCATGGCGGCATTATTTCAACCCTGCTTGATACCACAATGACAGCCTCGGTACTCTCAACGCTTCAAAAAGGGCTCAGCTGCTCTACGGTTGAAATCAAAATGAATTTTGTTCGACCGATAACAGCCAAAACCGAGGTTTTACGATGTGAGGCGCGACCGATTCATGTGGGGAAACGCCTGGCAACAGTGGAAGGCCGACTGAAAGATAAAAATGGCGTACTATACGCCCATGGAGTAAGCACATGTTCAATTTTCAAAATGAGCACAAATATGCTGAATCCCCATGAAAAACAGTAATTACTCCTTGACGACCTAACCTTAATATGCACCGATGTGGAATTGACAATTCAGACATACAAAACCCAATTTATTGAAAAGTTAAAAAATATCATTTTTGCAAGACGGAACTCTTCACAAGCAACATTGGTTAGATTATGATAAATTCAATAAGGGGAGGATAAATAATGCCGGATGTTGTTATACCCATAGTATTTCCAGATTATATAATCACAGTTGAAACACCTACTGCGAGGATAGAAATACCTGATATCATACCCTATATAGACATCTTACCTAATGAGATCCGGGTACCGCACACACAGAATAGACTTAGTGATCTTGGTCATGCCGGGGTTCTGTTTATTAATGGAAACTCCGGAGTTACGAAATATTACGAATATGGTCGTTATGATGCTAACAAATTGGGATGGATTAAGAAAATTTTGAACCTAAAGGATGTACGTATAGGCTCAAACGGCAAGATAGATGAGTTCTCTTTAGCAGACGTATTATTAATAATTTCGCGAAAAGCTGGGAAAGGGGGCAGGATAAGTGCTGCATATATTGAGGTTGACAAAAAATATGATGCAATGCTTGCTTATGCGGAAAATCGAAGGCTAATGAACGTTGATAAAAATCGTGAAAGATATGATATTGTTTCTTACAGCTGCATTCACTTCATAAAGGGTGTAATGGAAGCTGCAGGCCTTGATACTCCTTGGCTAATTGATCCAAGGCCGGTATCCTATATTGAAGAGATACAAGAAGATTACCCTGAATTGCAATACATCCCTTCACAAAACCAATTGATTATTGAAAAGTCAGAACCAGCATTAGGAAGTCAATTATGAACAAAAAATTTCTTTTGATTAGCGGCTTATTTATTTTTATTTTAATTGTTGGACTTCTAATCGCCAACCCTCCAAAAATCACCATTGAAAAGCCTCTAATCGATCCTCCGGAAAGGCCAAGCCTTGTACCCGACAAGGCTTTTTGGGTGGGGGGACCTGATGGCGGCAATTTTGTTTATGTAATGAAAAGTGATAGTCCTGAAAAAAACACTTATTATGCAATGATATACAACGATTACTCAGGCGAAATTGAGTATGAGGGGAATTTAAAATATTCCGGAGACAGGGATATTTCAGATTCAATTGATAAGCCGGAACTATTTCAGGGTTGGGATGGTGAGAGATTATTTCTGAGTAACGACAATTATATGAGCATAGTCGAGTAATAGACCTATAAACCGTGCTCCCATGGAACAACCCGGCCGGGCTGTGTTTTTTAGCATTTTTCGCTTGATTATGCCATGGCGAGGTTTCACTTGAATAAAGCCGTCCGATTATGTAAGACTCTATCCAGTTGCACGATTCAATATGGGCGCATTCCCATTTTCCCGGTTACGCAGCTAACGATGAAATATGTGAATTTGCCATTAGTTTCAGACAATTCCAACGCCCTGATTTATAGTATGATCGTAACATGATCATTTTTTCAGCATTTTCCTTGTACCAAAA
>JAAEMK010000864.1 GCA_024225635.1 Desulfobacteraceae bacterium
AACATCGGTGCAGGTGATTGGTTGCGTCGACTTGGTGGACAATCTCCGCAAGACAAAATTCTTCCAAGAAATCGAAGAGACAATCGAGAAGAATGTGGAGAAGTGCAGTGGCAACGAGCGTGAAGCTGAGCAACTTGGCTGGGAAGACCGACGCTTCGCCCTAGGGCAGTTCATCCTAGACAACACAAATGCCCTGGAGAATCACCTGTTTCCAGAAGAAAGAGAACAAGACTGAGAGGCTCACACAGGCAGCACCACAATATCGATGTGCTATAAAAACTTTCATTTGTTTGCTAGGTAAGTTGTCATTAGCCGCGTTCACACTGCGCATCGTGGTTTTCTCGTGAGAAACTCACGGTTTTCGCGTGACTTTCTCACGTGAAAACCACGCTGCATTTTTTGCGTTCACACTGCCTAACCGTGAGAAAACCACGTGATTCCTTGCGTTCACACTGCCATGGTTGCGGTCGGTTCATTTCACTTGGTGCAAGACAAGAACTTATGATTTAGCAGGGATCATATTGATGAAACTTTCAGGGATCCTTGCCTATATCATTATGTAGATCGTGTAGAAATTTCAGCTCAATCGGTTGAGGATTGCGGAAGTTACGGAAAGTTCAGTACCGAAAATCCTCCAATAAGCCCCCGGGGGCTAATTCTTTCAACCTACCTCT
>JAAEMK010000865.1 GCA_024225635.1 Desulfobacteraceae bacterium
CGGTTTCAAGAGCGTTTCTGGAACCGGGCCGGCGAAACTCTCGATACGTTTGTCGCGGATTTACGTCTTTCTTCTACCAAAGCCTTCCCCAATTTGTTGCAAGAGTCTGAGTCTTTCGTGTACATGCAACTGCACCGTTGTTTGTCGCCTAGAGAGAAGGAGTGGTGTTTCCATCACAATGCGACGACGCCCAACGACATTCTGCGAGTGCTGGAGCAGAAGCAGCAGCTAGAACAAGAGCCGGACTACAGCTCTCTCAGTGCTGCGCAATCCACGCAAGACGCGACTTCAAATCCGGTCATCCCTTTCAAGTCGCCTTTGTCTTTGTTGCCTAATTCGCGAGACGGCGCTCACTCTACAGGGGGCATGTTTGTTCCTCGTGGGAGAGGTGGGGTGTTAGGTGAGAGTGTTCGAGGGCGAGTTGGAGGAGCTGAAGGATTTGGTAGGGGTCAAGGACGTGGTGGTGGACAGCTTCCGGCCCTAGTGCCTAGTACCTTGAAGTGTTTTCGTTGCGGTCAAATCGGACAATTAGCCAGGTCCTGTCCTGAGGCTACGGTTAAAGCTGTCACTGAGGACTTTCATCGTCCGGAATTGTATGAGGCGGAGCGTTGGAACGATTTTGTTTCGTACTGGAGTTCAGAATTCAAGGACAACCGCGTGTCTTCTTTGTCTTTGTCCCA
>JAAEMK010000866.1 GCA_024225635.1 Desulfobacteraceae bacterium
GGTTGCAATTGGTCAATATCTTGTTTAAGATATTCTGGAGCTCGATTACGCAAAGCGAGTTCATCATAGATTTCCCATGCATTGGTTGGTACATGATGTCTCACTCGACGAGTGTAGATATCATACCATGGGGCAACATCTTCTCTTTCGAGAGATGTAATTCCGCCTGGCGGCCATTGAACTACAAGTTCAGTGGACATGCGGGGGTAATTGTCTCGATTATATGATTCGGAAAAGGTCGATTCTCCGTCGTCGTCTCTGTCACGGCGATGGTACGTACCCGATTCCGTCTCGAACGCTGAGCTGGAGACAGAAGTTTGCTGTTTCCTTGGGTCTCGCGTTTTTGCATATCTTTCTCTTTGAGGGAGAGAGGGTCCGGGGTGTTCACGCAACTCCCCTTCCTCTTCCTCTTCCTCATGTTCCGCGGGCACAGCTGGGCGTAATCGCGCAGCAGGAATGCTCGCAAATGGGTTCACAGTCGTAGGTGGTGCCGCCGCAGAGGCACGAGGTTGGACTGTACCCGTTTTGGTTTTTGGGAGTGCTGCCGGCGCGCCAATCGCAATTGGGGCTGGTTGAGCAGGCACTTGTAAAACTCTAGAGGGAGGTGCCCACGGTTGCGTAACCGGGGGCATTTCTGCTCCTTCTGTTGTGTCCATAGCGGATTCATTCCGCTGAGTAGGAGTGTTCGCTCTTCTTTCTTCTTCTTCAAGCTGTTTTTGTTTCAAAAGCAATTTCTGCCTTTGCGCGTCAATAGCATCTCTTTGAGCGATAAGAGAAGCTTCAGCTTGTGCAGCTTTAGCTGCTTTCTGTTCTTGCGTTCCAGTAATGGAAGCAACATACTGTAGGGATGGCGTTCGAAGTTTCGACGTCGTCTGAACTGAGATGGGAAGAGGTTCAGGAACCTTGCCCCTATCCAGTACTTGTTCCTTTTCATTCTCCATCACTTCTTCATCATGTGTAAGATGAAGGTGGTGGAGATGTTCGGGTCTCGGGTCGTTGGGAATACTGTAAGTAGTATTCTCGTCGACGACCACTTCCCAGCGCAGCAGATTGGACCTGTCCTTGACAGCAAGTCCAGTCTCTGCAGGTGGAAATTTTTTCTGATACTTGTCGATTCTCGCGAGAATCAGCATCA
>JAAEMK010000867.1 GCA_024225635.1 Desulfobacteraceae bacterium
GTGAATCCATGTAGGAGGGGGCAAGGCCACGCCGTCACTACAGGAGAACACACGATTTCTATAAAGATGGAAAAATCGTGAAAAGCGCAACTGAAGGGACGGGAATCGAACCCGCAACCAACTCAAAAGAGCTGGTGCCTTGAAGTTCGTGGGCAAGCGCCTTAACCACTAGGCTACCCAGACAGTTGTGCAGGGCGCAAACACGACCTTTGTATCAGTAATGGAATGTGTGAATCCATGTAGGAGGGGGCTAGGCCACGCCGTCACTACAGGAGAACACACGATTTCTATAAAGATGGAAAAATCGTGAAAAGCGCAACTGAAGGGACGGGAATCGAACCCGCGACCAACTCAAAAGAGCTGGTGCCTTGCCGATCGCGGGCAAGCGCCTTAACCACTAGGCTACCCAGACAGTTGTGCGGGGCGCAAACACGACCTTTGTATCAGTAATGGAATGTGTGAATCCATGTAGGAGGGGGCAAGGCCACGCCATCACTACAGGAGAACACACGATTTCTATAAAGATGGAAAAATCGTGAAAAGTGCAACTGAAGGGATGGGAATCGAA
>JAAEMK010000868.1 GCA_024225635.1 Desulfobacteraceae bacterium
CCTGGGGCACTTCCTCAACCCACTTGAGGGCAGGCGTCGCGACGGCCAGTGTAATGCCGACGATGCCGGCGAGCACCAGAAGCACAAACACCAGGGAGCTGATCATCCGGGGAACCCGCCACTTAACGTACGCCTTCTTGACCAGGGGCGAGAGCAGCAAGCTCGTCATAACGGCAAGAATAATGGGCAGGACAATCTGATGAGCAACGTACAGGGTGTACAGAATACCGAGACCGAACAAACCGTATATCGGCGTGGCAAGATCCGATGAAATCAGCAGGCGCTTGTTCTCACCCGGCGGTTCCTTATTTATGGATTGGTCTTCCATGATGAAGCCTGTATACCGTGAAAAAAAGCTGGCCCGGTAAATCCAGGCCAGTGTTAAAAACGGTCAGTCTACCTTCACCATGGCGCGAGCGCACCCGGGAGAGGGTTACGCGGGGTTCACTTGAAGCAAAAACCGAAGTTTCGAAAACGAAATGTAAGCTCGGCACTTCGATTTTTTTGACGGATTCCTGTCATTCCCTAGTTTATCGGCTCAGGATGATTGACGACGCAGCGGAAGCCTATACTCCCCGAGTCAACAGATCCTCCGCTTCTCGCAAAAACAGTATCGCCCCCGCCAAAGCTCCCCCCCATTCCAGCCCAGTCTCGAACAGTCTTCTGAGGTTTTGCTGGGTCGAGAGGGTTCTTTGGCCCTCTTGGGTTATCAAAGCTGGCCTCCGTATAAAAATCCGGTTTAAACCAATCCTGAGTCCATTCAGCGACGTTGCCAGTCATATCATGAATACCAATTGAATTCGGCGGATAGGAGCCTACGGGACGACGCTCCATCACATTAAAATCGTGGCTGAGCATGTTTCCAGATGGAGGTATGCTCGGATCAATGTATTGCACGGGTCTCTGCAAGTACGTATCAGGATTCGCTTCCCCAGTACCAGTTGCATAAGGCACTTCCTTGCCACGGCTTCGGGCAGCGTATTCCCATTGAGCTTCCGTTGGCAAAGCAAAGGGTAAACCGGTTTGATCGCTTAACCAGGCGCAGTACCCTTCTGCCTCATAGTAATTTGGTGTTCTGGCAGGTTTAAGATGAAAATAAGGAGACAAGGGATCTTCACTTGGTGGGGCGATAAATTTCTCGTCATACCCAGACCCCTCATACAAGGAGATGTGTCCAACTTTCTCATAATAGACGCGCATTTCTCCCCAAGTTGTCTCGTACTTGGATATGGAGTAGCTGTCGACGCTGACATCGACAGCAGGCCGAGCGTGATCCGTTAAAACTACATAAGGCGAACCATTCGGGTGTCCTACATCACCCAACTTAAAAGTACCTCCCTCAACAAAGACCAGATTTTCAATCGCTTTTTGCTTGACTCGTGAAACCGCATCGGCCGAGCCATTACCAAACCTCTCACAAGCAGTTAATGAGGTTGCGAGCACCACCAACCCCAGCTGCAAACCTTTATTCAGAACCATATGCGGTTTTCCCTAGCCAATCCTACAAATACGGCAGACGTCGAAAGGATCCATTTTCACGGGCCTTCCCGCAATTGCCCTTTGGCCTTGAAGCCCAAGTATGAACATGCGCTGATCCGCTTTGTTTTTTCCAATGAATGCAAAAAGTCGATCAACATTCGACTCAAACTCCTCATGCCTCGCAAAACCTTCAGGGTTCATTCGCATAACGGTTTCCTCGAAATCGCGCCAACCCTGAAAGGTTTCCATTATCTGCTTAACAGCCATAATTTTGATGTCATCTGCACCCCACAAATTAGGGGTCACCCACCAGTCATAAAGAATATTGTCCAATACAGCCCCTTTTACTTCAGGAGGGGAATGCCTGAACACAGAGTCCTCGGCCAACGCTAAATCGACGACCACGTTGTAAGCCAATTCATGGCCACGCTCCTCACGAGCACGGTTTACGAAAAACGACTCGACAAATCGAACGATCTCAGTCGCCATGGAGTTGGCAAATTCTTCCGCTGCCCCAGCGGCAGACAGTCCCCTACCAAGGGCATACAGACTAATTCGCTGGTACCACTTAAAGGCGGAGCTATTCGAATCAAAGAGTTCTAAATATCTGAAGTCCACGTCCATTAGTGCGTTGTAGACGAAATGGAGCATCCGAATGACTTTCTGAGTCTCGATCTCCAAGAGAAAGCTTCCGGATGGCCCCACGCCTAGCACAAGCCCAGCGTGTGCGTTTAAATAAAATTTGCCAGTCTCCGGGCTGAATAACAGCCTGAGTTCGGCCTCTGCCCCAGCCCCCAACGCTGCCTCGACCTTCTTACCTACCCTACAAAGCCTTTCCCACTCTCGCTTCTCGGTCAGTACGTCTTTCCAACGCAGCTCACCTGCCACCTCAC
>JAAEMK010000869.1 GCA_024225635.1 Desulfobacteraceae bacterium
CAGCACGAGGGTGCCCTTGGTGATCTGGCGCCGATGGTTCCAGTGTCCACGTCGAATGTTGAGGCTGATGTCGCTAGCTGAGCTGTGTCCGCAATGGCCGGGGAGAGGGGGACTTGAGACGGAGAAGGGGTGGGCCAGACGGCATGACGACTGGCCACTGGCATGAGGACAAAGGAGGCTACTTCGCACGTTTGCACCAACACATTCAACACTTCACTTCTCAGCGTGTGCTCTCCCGCATGCGTCCTCGACAAAAACACTCGCAAGTGGCCGTGGGACTGGCAAAAACGTTCCCCATCGGCCCCAAGGTCCACACGTCCAATCTTGGCAGTGACAGGACCGTCCCATCCACGAGCGCTGCAATGCTCCATCTCAAGCTGTGAGAACTGCAGCGGCACCATGACCGCCATGGTGGGTTTGTTTCTATTCTCAACATACAAGGCTGCATCGACAACGTACAATACTGCACCACAACAAACCACCAATGTGATGGTCCCTCAGGCAAGCCATCGTCGCGGGAAGCCACGGCGCAGCTGCACGTTGGTACGTGTGATGCATCGCAGAATGATGTTTTCAGGTCGATGGCAGCAATACCGCCAATATTTTTCAAAAACCAGACTCCGACCTGTCTGATTTTTAAAATATTTTTCAAAAACCAGACGCCGACCTGTCTGATTTTCCAAATATTTTTCAAAAAACAGACGTCGGCTTGTCTGATTTTCCAAACTTTTTTCAAAAAACCGATGTATCGTCACTTTGACAGTGGTCATGTTTTTCAACATGACCACTTTGCAACTGTACGTTCTTATGTCGTGCACACACGCACACACGCTCTTGCTCCTCCCGCAGCGGTGGCCATGACGCCGGCGCACATCTGGTGTTTGGCCAATGTCTTTGTTTTTGAAACAGAAAAACAAACCATGTGGTACTGTGCTTCACTGCAGTACATCCACAGCGACTCTGGCGCTGTCCAGCCGACGCGGAGCAGTTGAGTTTGTTGCGGGGTGCCAACCACAACACTAACTTATTTGTGCTCTCAACACAGGTTCTTCCATCGAACGACGTTGTGCGCGGCAAAGACATCGACTGCATTGATGCATCGTTGAGTATTCCCATGTAGCGGTCTCCACTAGTTTTCCAAACAAACACAGGTCGCACTTCAACGAGGACGGGAAGACATCACATGTGACAGCAGTTGAGTCGCGTGCTCCTCGGTTCGTCAATGCAATAATTGTCACCTAACACAGGTTAACGTGGACAAAGTGACGAGTGATGGTGAATATTATGTGTTTTTTTGTGGAACACATCGTGCGATGCAAGGTGTGCAAAATGTGATGGAACGGCGAAAGGAAGCAACATTTTGGAAGCAAATGTGAAAAGTATCTCCCTGTGATTTTGAAACATGGCTACGGCGGGCCCAGTTGCAGCAATTGGGACAGTAATCAATATGCCCGCCCATGCGTAGTTTCGATTTCACAGGGATGTCATTTGATTTTCAGTGTGATTTTTTGAAAGAAAACAGAAGCTTGAATGACTGTTTTTTTAAAAAACTACACTTCCGTGCGTTGTGTGTTCCTATCTTTTTTGTTGGACTGAAACTCGATCATTTTGTCTGTGTCCACCATGTGAATGCTTGTTGCGTTGACGAACTATTGTGTGTGTGTGTGTGTGTGTGTGTGTGCGTATGCATGTGTCTGTATGTGTCTGCACGTGCCTCTGCGCGTGCATGCGCGTGCGTGCTGGTGTACAGGAGACAATATTAAATTATTCAAACAAACAG
>JAAEMK010000870.1 GCA_024225635.1 Desulfobacteraceae bacterium
GAACTTTACGTCCGATTTCGTTGAAATTTTGCTCAACGGTAGGCAATGTATGCCATTTTGTGATTTCAAACGGATCGGTTGGCACACGACCAAACAACGGCCGATCGCGCAAGGTCTACTCAAAATCGCCGGTCGGCGAACGGCGTCGGGTATAGAAATCTGGTGTCGCGCAGAAAATCTTGCACTAACCGCGCAATCTTTGACCGATTGGGGTGAAATTTGGAACAGAGATACCCTGGTATGTTATAAAATAGTGCTGAGCGCTTCGGACCCGTAACGTTTACACTGCTCTGACCACAGCCAGAGTGGCTTACGAGCCAGAAATCTCGGATGATCCATCTCAATTCGCGCAGCCGACACCATTCTGGCTGTGGCCGGAACAGTGTAAACGTTACGGGTCCGAAACGCTCAGCACTATTTTGTAACATACCAGGGTACCTCTGTTCCAAATTTCACCTCAATCGGTCAAAGGTTGCGCGTTTAGTGCAAGATTTCCTGCGCGACACCAGATTTCCCTACCGGCGCCGTTTGCCGACCGGCGATTCTGAGTTGACCTTGCGCGATCGGCCGTTGCTCGGTCGTGTGCCAACCGATCCGTTTGAAATTTTAACATACAAA
>JAAEMK010000871.1 GCA_024225635.1 Desulfobacteraceae bacterium
AAACGACCGACACCACCCTTTATTCACAAGGTTTGCCAGACCATCGAGGCCCACAAAATGCTCCTGCCGGGACAGTCCGTCCTGCTGGGGGTTTCGGGCGGCCCCGATTCAGTGGCCCTGGCCCTTGTCTTCCTCGCCATCAGAAGCGAGTACGGCCTGAATATCGGCATCGCCCACATCAACCACCAGCTGCGGGGGGAAGAGTCCCTGAGGGACGAAGCCTTTGTCCGCACCCTTGCCCAAGCGCACAATCTCCCCTTCCACCTTGAGCGGGCGGACGTGAAAGCCCTTGCCCGAAAGAACCGCAGGTCCCTGGAAGAGGCGGCAAGGGATGTCCGCTACGCCTTCTTTGAGTCCCTCTGCCGGGACAACGGCTACACCCACACCGCCCTTGGGCACAACCTCAACGACAATGCGGAACTGATCCTCATGAACCTGCTGAGGGGAAGCGGCCCCAAGGGGCTTTCCGGTATTCCCCACACCCGGGACAACTGGATTATCCGCCCCCTGATGGAACGGTCCAGGAAAGAGATCCTTGATTATCTTACGGCGGAAAACCAGGACTATGTGACCGATTCCACAAACCTGGAAACCGTTTTCCTGAGAAACCGGGTCCGGCACCAGCTTCTCCCCCTGCTGGAAGAAGAGTACAATCCTGGCATCATCCGGACCCTGAACCGGCTGAGCCGCATCCTCAAGGATGAGGAGACCTGGATGGACTCCGAGACCGCGGCTGTTTTCGACCGGGCACAGGTTTCGGCGTCGGACACCCAGGTCCAGCTTTGCCTTGACACCTTCAACTCCCTGGCCACGGCCCTGAAGCGGCGGGTGGCGCGAAAAGCCCTGGAGCGGGTCAAGAGCGACCTGAGACGGATCACCCTGACCCACATCGACGCCATTGCCACCCTTGCCGCCGCCACCACCCCGGGAGAGAGCCTGGACCTTCCCGACCGGATCAGGATCGTCAAACTTCCCGACACCCTCTGCTTCAAAAAGGAGTCCCGGCCCCTCAGGGAGATCGGGCGGGCCATTAAAAGCAGAAAACGGTTGCAGAACAAGAAAAAAGTTTTTCTTGCCTAATCGCAATACATGGTTATTATGGTTTCTGTATGGATGTTTAAAAAAATTTAACCTATCGGAAAAGGAAATACTCTTGAATCAGTTTTACAAGAACCTCTCCCTATGGCTGGTCATAGTGCTGATGATGGTGATGCTATATAACATTTTTAACCAGCAGCACGTGGCCGAAACTGCCATCGGTTACTCCGAGTTCCTTGCAATGGTTGAGAACGACCGGGTTCAGAGCGTCGTGATCCAGGGCCAGGACCTCTATGTCACGGACAACAACGGATCAAGATTTTCCACCTTTGCCCCCAGGGACGGAGAGCTGATCAAGATCCTGCGCAGCAGCGGCGTGGCCATCAAGGCAAAGCCCCCCGCGGAATCATCCTGGTTCATGTCGATTATCATCTCCTGGCTTCCCATGATCGTTCTCATCGGCGTATGGGTGTTTTTCATGCGGCAGATGCAGGGGGGTGGCGGCGGCGGCAAGGCCATGTCCTTTGGCAAGAGCCGCGCCCGGCTCATATCGGACAAGGGTGACAAGGTCACCTTTGACAACGTGGCCGGCATTGACGAAGCAAAAGAGGAACTCTCCGAGGTCGTTGATTTCCTGAAGGATCCAAGCAAATATACCCGGCTCGGCGGCCGCATCCCCAAGGGCGTGCTCCTGGTGGGCGCCCCCGGAACCGGAAAGACCCTGCTCTCCCGGGCCGTTGCCGGTGAGGCGGGCGTACCCTTTTATACCATCTCCGGCTCCGACTTTGTGGAGATGTTCGTGGGCGTGGGCGCCTCAAGGGTGAGGGACCTCTTTGCCCAGGGCAAGAAAAACGCCCCCTGCATCATCTTCATCGACGAGATCGACGCCGTCGGCCGCCAGCGCGGCGCCGGCATGGGCGGCGGCCACGACGAGCGGGAGCAGACCCTGAACCAGCTCCTGGTGGAGATGGACGGGTTTGAATCCAACGAAGGCGTCATCCTCATGGCGGCCACCAACCGGGCCGACGTACTGGATCCCGCCCTGCTGAGACCCGGACGGTTCGACCGCCAGGTCTATGTGGACCTCCCCGACATCAAGGGCAGGGAGGGCATTCTCAAGGTTCACATGAAGAAAACCCCCTTGAGCGAAGACATCGACGCCCTGATTCTTGCCAAGGGCACCCCGGGATTTTCCGGCGCCGACCTTGAGAACCTGGTGAACGAAGCCGCCCTTCTGGCAGCCAAGCGGGACCATGAGAAGCTTGACATGACCGATTTCGAAGACGCCAAGGACAAGGTCTACATGGGCCTTGAACGCAAATCCAAGGTACTCCGGGAAGACGAAAAGAAGACCACCGCCTACCACGAGGCAGGCCATGCCCTGGTGGCAAGGCTCCTGCCCGGCACCGACGCCGTGAACAAGGTCACCATCATTCCCAGGGGAAGGGCGGCCGGCGTTACCTGGTTTCTGCCCGAGGAGCGGGACTTCAAGTACAAGGACCAGCTCCAGAGCGAACTTGCAGTGGCATTTGGCGGCCGGGTAGCGGAAGAGATCATCTTTGACCGCATCTCAACCGGCGCCTCCAACGACATCAAGCAGGCAACCGCCCTTGCCAACAAGATGGTCAGGACCTGGGGCATGAGCGACGATCTCGGTCCCCTTGCCTATGACCAGGGCGACGAGCAGATCTTCATCGGCCGGGAGATGGGCCAGGCCAGGGAGTATTCCGAGGATACGGCCCGGAAGATCGATGCGGAGGTGTCAGCCGTCATCAACCGCAACTATGACAAAGCCAAGGAAGTACTGCTCGAGAACATCGAGATCCTTCACAGCCTTGCCGATCTTCTCCTGGAAAAGGAGACTGTCATGGGCGAGGAGCTGGACGACCTGATCCGCTCCATGAAGCCCGACTTCAAGCCCTCCACCGAGAAGTTCACCCCCTCGAAGGAGACAGAGGACACAACCGACACGGATACTGAAGCTGAAGCAGAAGAACCAACCGACAACGGATCAGACCAGGACCCCGGAGATGAAGACGAGGCCCCGGAAAAAGGGGAAGACAAGTAATGACAAACAAAATGGAATGGAACCGTTTCACCCTCGATTTTGACAAGGGGCCCTGCATCATGGGCATCCTCAACGCCACCCCGGACTCGTTTTCCGACGGCGGCAAATACCTGGGCCTGGAGAACGCCGTGGCCCATGGTTTGGAACTTGTCAAGGCCGGTGCCGGGATTCTCGACATCGGCGGGGAATCCTCCCGGCCCTTTGCCGAGCCTGTCCCGGCAGACCAGGAGATGGAACGGGTCATTCCGGTGATCGAGCGGCTGGCCAAACAGATCGACGTTCCCATCTCCATCGACACGGTCAAGGCCGAGGTGGCACGGGAGGCGATCAAGGCCGGCGCCGCCATCATCAACGACATCTCAGCCATGGAGACAGATCCCGCCATGGCCGAGGTGGCGAGGGAAACGGGTGTCCCCATCATCCTCATGCACATGAAGGGGACCCCCGAGACCATGCAGCTCAACCCGTCCTACGGCGACCTCATGAAAGAGATCACGGACCATCTCACGGCCCGGATCGAGGCCGCCCTGTCAGCCGGTATTCAAAAGGACCGGATCATCCTCGATCCCGGCATCGGATTCGGCAAGACGGTGGATCACAACCTGATGCTCATCAAGCATCTTACGCAGGTCAGGGCCCTTGGCTTCCCCGTTCTCATGGGACCGTCCCGGAAATCGTTCATCCAGAAGATCCTGTCCGACACAATGGGCAAGACCGTCAAGGCCGACGACCTTGCGGCGGAACAGGGCACCATGGCTGCCGCCGCGGCCTGCCTCCTGAACGGCGCCGAGATCGTCAGGGTCCATGATGTGGCAGCCTTTGCCCCGGTGGCCCGGATCACCACGGCCATCATGAACGCCTGACCCAGGCCGGAAAATCGCCCAACATGAATAAAGAGAATCCCGGATGAGGCATCTTGTTGTCATCACAGCCCTGGTCATCCTCACCCTGTTGCCTGGGTGCGCCCAGGAGCCGGAAGAGACCAACCTGCTTGTCCCCCTGGGATTCTCGTCCGCCCCCTCGAACCTTGTCAAAATCCCGACCCATGCCACCAACCTGGAGATCCGGATCAAGGGATCGGCCCGGCTCATCAAACGGGCCACCCAGGAAGACCTGACCTATCTTGTGGACCTTTACACGGACCTTGCCCTGGATCCGGCGGGAACCGCCAGCACCATTGATCCCGGCATCTACTCCATCCCGGTGATGGAGGAGAGGCTCCCCCTCCACCCGAGGCTCGCCATCACATCCATCTCCCCCTCGTTCATCACGGTGCAGCTGGAGCGGAAACTAACCCGGCGACTGCCGGTCCATGTTCCCTACACAGGCAAACCCGCCCCCGGCTACACCGCCCTTGACGCGGCCACGGATCCCATGGTGGTGGAGGTGATCGGCGCGGAATCCGCCATCGGCTCCCTTGCCTGGGTCCGGACCAAACCGGTTGACATCAGCAATGCCAGGGAGAATTTCAAGAAGAACCTGCCCCTGGACCTGGATTTTTCAGGAACGGTCAATGCCTCCACAACCATGGTGACGGCCACGGTTCCCATAGTGGAGACCATCGTCACCCAGAGCTTTGAAGATATCCGGATCACAGCCCAAAACAATCCCCCCCAAACCACCATTATGCCGCCCACCATGGAGATCAAGGTAAAGGGACCCGAGAACATCCTGAAAAAAAGTGGATTCAAGGAACGCTTTAGGATATACATTGACCTGGAAGGACTGGCCCCCGGGGTATATGTGCGCCGGGCGGTCATCGAGCTTCCCGTGGGTCTGATACTTGCAGATACAAGACCTGAACTGTTCACCGTAACCATTGAGTAGAGGAGAGCCATGCTGCTGGTAATAGATGTGGGAAACACCAATACCGTTCTGGGCGTATTTGACAAGGACACCCTGGTTGTGGACTGGCGGATAAGGACCATAAGGGAAAGCACCGCCGACGAGTTCAACATCCTTGCCAAGGCACTTTTTGCGGACAAGAACTTCGACATGTCAACCATCAAGCGGACCGTGATATCCTCGGTGGTTCCCCCGGCCAACAGCATCCTGGACACCTTTTGCAGGGACTACCTGAACCAGGTGCCCCTCTGGATCAACCCCGATTCGGTAAAGAAGCTCATGCCCATCCTCTACAGCAACCCGGCCGAGGTGGGTGCGGACCGGATCGTCAATGCCGTGGCCGCCTATGAGCGGTACCAAACCGCCATGATCATCATCGACTTTGGCACGGCCACCACCTTTGACGCCATCTCAAGCAAGGGCGAATACCTGGGCGGCGCCATCACCCCGGGGCTGATGATATCGGCCGAGGCCCTGTTCCAGCGGGCGTCCAAGCTGCCCAGGGTGGAAATTTTCAAGGCGCCCCCCACCGTGATCGGCGACAACACCATCGACAGCATCAAGTCGGGCCTCATTTTTGGCAACGCCGCCCTGGTGGACGGCATGGTCAGAAGAATGGCAAAGGAGATGGATTCCGCCCCCAAGGTCATTGCCACCGGCGGCCTTGCCGTCCTCATTTCCGACGTGTCCGAAACCATCGAGACCGTGGACAACGCCCTGACCCTGGAAGGCCTGCGCATCATCGCCAACCACGCCTAAGGCGTAGGTAACCGGGCTTACCTATCAAGGAACGGCAGGACTTATGCCATGCTATCCGGTTCAAAAGGGATGAACAGGGCATGGGCCCCTTCCTCGAACCGGGACTGGACCGGATAGTCCCCTTTTTCAAACACCTTGAGCATGGAAAGGTTGGAGGAGAGCACATCGGCGGTCATGCCCTTGGCCCCCCGCTGCCGGGCAAGCCGTGCCAGCATGCGGTATAGATGGGTGGCAATACCAAGCCCCTGGTATTGTTCATCCACGATAAAGGCCACATCCACCAGGGGCCGGTCCCTGTGCCTGACAAACCGTGCCTCGGAAATGATCTTGCCCTGGCCCGGCGTCCCCACAAGCCCCACAATGGAAAGAACGTTGCGGTAATCCACATTGACGTACGCCTGCATCTTTGCGTGGGGCATGGTCTTGATGGGGGTGAAATAACGGTAATAGATGGCCTCGTCCGAAAAACGGTAGAAAAGCCTGCGCATCCCCTCTTCATCGGACGGTTTGATGGCCCGGAACCGCACCATCACGTTGTTCTTAAAGGTATGGGTTTCCGCGATGTCGTTGGGATAGAGCCGGGAACTCTCATGGAGGAAAATCTGGTCCGGGTAAAGGAGGTTCTCCTTTTTGGCCTGCTCAACCAGGATGGCCCGGTCGTCCGGGTGGGCGATCTCGATGAGGGCCTGGGCCCGCTCCCGCACGGTGCGGCCGCCAAGGGAGGCAATGCCGTACTCGGTGGCCACCATATCCACGGAATCGGGGAAATTGATCTGGTTGGAAAACGCCTCGATGGAGATGCGAATATTGGCCTCCCCCGAAAGGTTCCGGCTGGGAAGGGCAAAGATGTTGAACCCGCCCCTGGATATCTCGGCCCCGTTCAGGAAATCCATGGTCTGGCCCGGCCCGGAGGTGACGTTCCCCTTTCCCATGTGCATGGCGATCCGGCTTGTAAGATCCACCTTTCTTACGGGAATGATGGAGACAAACTGCCTGTTCCGCCCGATCTCCAAAGGATGAAATACCTGGGCAACCCCCTGGAACTCCACCATGGGATTTTTGTCCAGCCACTTCATCAGCTCCGGCGTTCCAAGCGCATAGGAGGTGAGGGTCTTGCCCCGGAAATTTGACTTTCGCCGGTTGGTCACGGCCCCGCTCTTGATCAGTTTCATGACCGCATCTGTGACAAAGGGGGTATGAAGCCCCAGATGACGCTTGGAGGCCAAGTGCTTTGGCAGCGCTTCGAACAAAGGCCCTGCGGAAAAGGCAAGGCAGGCGCCGTCCTCGATCACCGAGGCCACATTGGCGGCCACCTCGTCAAACACATCGTCAACCGGCCAGCGGGGAAAATAGAACATGGGGTCCTGGCTCTCCACCACAAAATCAAACTCGTCAATGGAGACAAAGGTATCGCCAAAGGTGCGGGGCACGGACGGATTAATCTCCCCAATGACAAGATCCGCCTGGGCCATGACCTGGCGGGCCACGTCAACGGCGATGCCCAGGGAGCAGAGGCCGTCCTCATCGGGCTCGGTGATCTGGATCAGGGCGGCATCCACGGAAATCTGGTGCTCGTTGATCAGGGTCGGAATGGCGGAAAACCGGCTCGGAATCAGGTCCACCCTGCCGGTCGTGATGGCCTCGCTTGCCACCCACCCGGAGAAAAAAGTCTTGAGCCGGTACTTGTTCGACCGCAGGGCGTTGATGGAGATGGCGTCCCCCAGGCTCACGATCTGGATCAAGGTGAGATCGGTCAGGTTCGGTTCGCTGGATTCCATGAGGCGCTTGATCAGGGTTCTTGGCTCTCCCGCGCCGGTCCCCAGAAACAAATTCATGCCGGGCTCGATCTTTGCCAGGGCCTTTTCCGGGGTGACCAGTCTCTCTTTCCAATTATGATTCAATATTCAAGCCTTTCCGGTCGCTTTGAGGGAGTCAGTGAAGACCGCATAAAAACGTTCATGATCCTGTACGCCCCGCACAAGGATCTTCTTTATATCATCCAGTCGCTTCCCGTTGACCACCAGGTTGACACTTTGATGAAAGGCGGCCATGTTGTCCAGGGTGCGAAACCGCTCGGAAATCAGGGCGACAAAGATCCGCCGTCTCGACGCCATGCCCAGTGACCGGAGGGTTTCAAGCACCCCCGGATTTCCGGGGATGTCAAACCGGTCATCCACCACCACCACATTAAAAAGGTGGTACTTCATGCGGGTCAGGGCCTGTTCCACATCCGCGGCCCAGGTGACGGCATGGCCCATATCCTCCAGGGCATCGGACACCCGGGTTCTGGCCGCCTCCCCTCCCATGCATATAAGGGCGGTCCGCTTGTCCTCCTCCACAAAATCAAAAGGCTTGTCCGAGGCGTCATAGGCCGTTGAGACAGCCGGTTTCTCCCCGGTCAACCCAGTGGCGGTGGGAGTGGCGGTGGCTAAAATATGAATCCGCTCCCTGCACTTGGGGCAGTTGAACGAAGCTTTTTTGCCCTTGGGCAGCTTGTGATCCGGTATGTTCAGCTTTGCCTGGCAGCTGTTACAGACAATTTCCATCACGCCCCCTCGTATCCGTGGTCGATCTCCAGGGAATCGATATCGGTGGTCGCCTCCCCCCTTGAACTCTTGATGCTGTCAAGGCCTCGGCCCACGGCATCTTTCCTGGAACCGTAGGCCATGGCGACGTCCTCGGTGACGGCGCCCTGTTCGTAGAGGGAGAGAATATACTCGTCAAAGGTGGTCATGCCGAAGGCCTTGCCCGCCTGCATGATCTCATAATAGGTCTTGCCCTCGGACTCGCCGTGGAGAATGGAATCCTTGACCCTCAGGTTGGAGCCCATGACCTCAAAGGCGGCCACCCGGCCGCCGCCGGTCTTTGGCAACAGCCGCTGGCACACCACCCACCTGACCGTGTCGGCAAGCCGGATGCGGATCTGCTTCTCCTCCTCGGAGGAAAACATGCCGATGATCCGGTTGATGGTCTGTCCCGCATCCACGGTATGAAGGGTGGAGAGCACAAGATGGCCGGTCTCGGCGGCTGAAAGCCCGATCTCAACCGTTTCCCGGTCCCGCATCTCCCCCACCAGGATCACCTTGGGCGCCTGGCGAAGGGCCGCCCTCAGGCCCGATGCAAAGGTATCGAAATCCGCCCCCAGCTCCCGCTGGTTAAAGGTGGAGCATTTCTGGGAATGCTGGAACTCGATGGGGTCCTCCAGGGTGATCACGTGGACCGACTTGGTGTCGTTGATCTTGTCCAGGAGGGCCGCAAGGGAGGTGGACTTACCGCTGCCCGTGGCCCCGGTGACAAAGATGATCCCGTTCTTCTCAAGGGCCATCTTGTGAAAGGGCTCGGGCAGGTTCAGGTCCTCTATGGTGGGAATGGTGGTTTCAAGCTTTCTCAGGACTATGGCGTAATGGCCGGAGCGGGAAAAGATGTTCACCCGGAATCGCGCCTTGTCGCCAAGGGCGTAGGAAAGATCGCAGGAACCCTCCCGCAGAAGGGTTTCCGTAAGCCGCCGGTCCTGGTTGATCAGGTTCAGGGCAAAGGTTTCGGTCTGAAACGGGGTCAGCACCTCGAAATCGGGCTCCATGTTCACCGGCACGAGTTCGCCCGAGCTTTCCACCTGCAACGGTTTTCCCGGGGTCAGGTTTAGATCCGACACGTTTTCCAGGCTTTCGAGCATCTTCTCGAGGATGTGATCCATCTCCTGTTTCTGCATTGCATCCTCCTTCAGGCTTCTGTGAAATCCGCAGGCGGGGTCTTGAGGAACGGCCGGAAGAGCGCCTTGTTATTGGCCTTTCCATAGGCCTCGTCCGGGCTGATCCACCCCTTTTTATATAGCTGCATGATGGCATCGTCAAGGAGCTGCATGCCGAACTGCTTACCGGTCTGGATCATGGAGGGAATCTGGTGGGTCTTGGCCTCCCGGATGAGGTTCCGCACGGCAGGGGTAGCCACAAGAATCTCCATGGCCGCGCACCGCCCCTTTTTATCGATCCTTTTGAACAGGGTCTGGGCCACCACGGCCCGGATGCCGTCGGACAGGGTGGAGCGAATCTGGGCCTGCTCCGTTGCCGGGAACACCTCGATCACCCTGTCCACGGTCTTGGCGGCACTTGAGGTATGCAGGGTGCCGAACACCAGGTGGCCCGTGGAGGCGGCTTCAATGGCAAGGGAGATGGTCTCGAGATCCCTCATCTCCCCCACCAGGATAATGTCCGGATCCTCACGAAGCGCCCCCCTCAGGGCCGCGCTGAAGGTTTCCGTGTGCAGCCCCACCTCCCGGTGGTTGACGATGCACCCCTGGCTGTTGTGGACAAACTCGATGGGGTCCTCCACCGTGATGATGTGGTCTTTTCGGATTTTGTTTGCCTGGTCGATGATGGCGGCAAGGGTGGTGGATTTTCCGCTGCCCGTGGGCCCTGTCACAAGGACCAGCCCCCGGGGAAGGGAGGCAAGCTTTGATATCACCGGGGGCAGCCCCAGCTGCTCGGCGGTGAGGATCTCCGAGGGGATCTCCCTGAACACCGCTCCCACCCCGTTCTTCTGCATGAAATAGTTGGCCCTGTACCTTGCGAGCCCGGGGATCTCGTACCCGAAATCCACATCCCCGGTCTCCTCAAACACCTTGACCTTATCTTCAGGTGTGATCTCGTAGAGAAGGCTTCTCAATTCATCCGTGGAAAGGACGTTGTACTTGATCCTTTCGATATCGCCGTGGAGTCTCAATGCAGGAGGCTGACCCGCCATGAGGTGGAGGTCCGAGGCCCCCTGCTCGTGCATGAGCTTGAAAAAAGCGTCGATTTTTGCCATGGATTACTCCTAGGTTAAGCCTGCTTGATGAACCGCAGGCTTGAATCTGTGGCATCCGAGGCCTTGCTCTCCTCCTTACTCATCTCCAATAGCTTCGAGTGGGACTCGATCACCGTGCTGATCTGCATCTCAATCTGCATGCGCTGGCGCTTGAGCTCGGTAATATCGCTATGGAGCTGTGACAGCCTCTGATGGGCCCGGTTAAGTATTTTTTCCGCCTCGACCTCGGCATTGGCGATAACCACTTCCGCTGATTTCCTGGCGTTTTGCTTCATCTGGTCCAGGACCTTCTGGGACTGGATCATCACCCTTTTCAACGAGGTCTCCCGCTTCCTGTACCCCTGGTTCTCGAGGTCGAGCCGGTGGCTCTCCTCTTTCATGGCCTGGATCTGCTGATTCAGCTTATCAAATTCGTAGGCAATCTCTTCGAGGAAACCGTCCACCTCGTGGACGTCGAATCCCCGGAACCGTGTGGCAAACTCCTTTTGCTTGATAACCTCAGGTGTAATCCCCATTCAAACTCCTCTTCAGTTTTAGGACAAGGTATAGGCCAGTCTATGCAGGCTTCCCACGACAAAGGTCTGGAGAAAAATGACGATCAGGATGGCAATGACAGGTGAGATGTCAAGGCCGCCCAGATCAAAGGGAATTCTCTTTCGTATCTGATAGAGAACGGGTTCTGTTGCATTGGTGATAAAACGGACAATGGTATTATAGGGATCGGGATTGACCCAGGAAAGTACGGCCCGGGCAATGATGATCCACATGAAGATGCTCAAGGCGTAGTCAAGAACCACGGCAATAGCTTCGAAAAAATTTCCCATGATAAACATTGGTTAGAACAGTCTCCTCAAAATCTAAGTTTCAATTAAATATCACCATGAAAATATGGTGCTTACGCGCCAAAATGTCAAGATTTTTTGAACATTTAGCCCGTACTTTCCTTGTTTTTCCTCAATTGCCGGGCGGAAAACCGCGATGGAAAACAACTTGACAAACCCCCATCGATCTCATACGAATGGTTTAACCATTACAGTATCACGAGGTTGAGAAAGGAGGAGCATGCCAGCAAAGAAAACTCCTGATTTTCAACGGGCCAAAAAGAACAGAATCTTCCAGGATGTGGTTGAACAGATCCAGGAAGCCATTCTTGAACGACGGCTCGAACCCGGAGACGTACTACCCCCGGAACGGGAGCTGAGGGAAACCTTCAACATCAGCAGGGGCACCCTGAGGGAAGCCCTGCGTGTGCTTGAGCACAAGGGCCTCATCGAAATAAAAGTGGGCACGGCCGGTGGTTCCATCGTCAAGCAGGCCGGCATGGAACAGCTGACCGAGAGCTTTACCCTTTTGATCCGGTCCGGCAGCCTCACGGTGATTGATATCGGCGAATTCCGGGAAGGCATCGAGGGAAAAATCGCCGCCCTGGCGGCGGAGCGGGCCACCCCGGACGATATCAAGCGCCTGGACGCCCTGATTGAGCGGGCCAAAGCCATGAACGCCAGGGGCACCAAGGCATGGGAGGAATTTCTGGACATGGACCAGGAGGTTCACAAGGAACTTGCCCGGATCACCCGGAACACCCTTTACCGGCTTGTGAGCGAAATGGTTCACGACAACATCCGGCAGTACTATGACCGGTTCCTGGACAACACCCTGGACCGGATGGCCGAGAACCTAAAGGATCTCCAGGAGATGGTGGACGCCGTCAAGGACCATCGCCCCCAGGAGGCGGCCCGGGTTTCGGAGACCCATGTACACCGATTTATCGTTCGCATGAAGAACAAGGAGGCTTTGCTTGTCGATGGCCAACGAAATGGCGATCGCTAACAATAATTGATGTTAAACAGGAGAAGGATGATTATGAACAAAATGGTTAGAGTGATTACCGCTTCTTTGCTATTATTCGCCCTTTCGGCTGCCCCGGCACTGGCATCCGATACCATCAAGATCGGGGTCCAGGCCCCCACCACCGGCCAGTACGCAAATGAGGGCCAGGGCATCGACCAGGGCGTAAGGCTCATCGCAGAGCAGATCAACGCCAAGGGCGGCATCCTCGGCAAGAAGATCGAAATTTTCACATGCGACGACGAGGGTACGGCCATGAAGGCCGCCATCTGCGCCAAGGACCTGGTTAACAAAGGGGTAATCGGCGTCATCGGTTCCTACACATCCACCTGCGCCGAGGCTGCCCAGGCAACCTACTACCGCGCAGGCGTTCTCCAGACGACTGACGGCACCAGCGACACCCTGACCGAGCACGGCTACTGGACCTTTTTCAGGAACTCCTTTCCCAACTCCGCCGAGGCCACCTACACAGCCAACTACTTCATCAATGTGAAAAAGTACAAGAAAATCGCCATCGTCACCGATTTCTCCTCCTACTCCACGGGTCTTGGCTCCTCGGTTGAAGCCGAAATCAAGAAGCTTGGCGGCAACATCGTGTACCAGGGCAAGATCAAGGCCGGCGCCCAGAACTACACCCCCGTACTCACCAAGATCAAGTCAAAACACCCGGACGTAATCTACTTCAGCGGCTACTACAACGAGGCGGGCCTCCTTCGGTCCCAGCAGATGCAGCTTGGCGTGACCGCCGACTTCTACGGCTCCAACGCCTGTGACAACCCCGACTACATCAAGCTTGCCGGCAAGTTCGCCAAGGGTTCCTATCTCATCAACGTTCCCTCTCCCGAGCTTCTGCCCTATGACCTGGCCGTCAACTTCCTCAAGGATTACCGGGCCAAGTACAATATGGATCCCCCGAGCATCTGGACCCTCCTCAACATCGACGGCCTGAGAGCATTCCTCCACGCCATCGAGCAGACCGGCACCACGGACACCAAAAAGATTGCCGAGTACCTCCATACCCTCAAGGGTTATCCCGGCATCACCGGTCCCATCCAGTGGGCTCCGGACGGAAACCGTACCGGAAGCGCCCACCAGACCTATGAGTACCAGGCGGACGGTTCCAAGAAGATCATCTATCCGGTCGTAAAATAGGTTTTTAGCAAGAGAATCGGCTAATCACCCATCAAACAGCAGGCTGCCCCCAGGGCAGCCTGCCAAGCGTTTTTTTAGAAGGTTCAACAATATGGACATTTTTTTTCAGCAGCTTGTCAATGGGCTGACCATTGGCTCCATCTTCGCCCTGGTTGCCCTTGGTTACACCATGGTGTACGGCATCATGAAACTGATCAACTTTGCCCACGGCGATCTCGTGGCAATGTCGGCCTTTGTGGGCCTCACCGTCTATGACCAGTTTTTAGGAGGCACCACCAACCCCCTGATAACGGTCCTGATAGTGTTTGCCGCAACAGGCGTAATCATCGCCATGGCGGGCATCATCCTTGAACGGGTGGCCTACCGCCCCCTGCGGAACGCGCCACGGCTCAGCGCCGTTGTCTCCGCCCTGGGCGCAAGCCTTGTGATCCAGAACGGCATCATGCTCATCTGGGGACCGCGCATGCGCTTCTTTCCCGCGGATATCCTGCCCGCCACCACCTGGAACATCGGCGGGGTTTACATCAGCTTCATCCAGGTGGTGATCCTTGTGGTCTCCCTTTTGATCATGGTAGGACTCATCTTCTTCATTGACAAGACCCGGGTGGGAGCCGCCATCAGGGCCACCTCCATCGACCACGACGCATCCAGGCTCATGGGCATCGACGTCAACCGCATCATCACCCTAATCTTCGTCATCGGCACCTTTCTCGGGGCCGTGGGCGGGCTTTTCATCGGTCTCTACTACCGGGGCATCAACTTCAACATGGGATGGAACTACGGACTGTACGCCTTTGTGGCGGCCATCATCGGCGGCATCGGCAACATCCCGGGCGCCATGGTGGGCGGCATGCTGCTTGGCATCTTCAAGGCGTTCATCGCGGGCTACGTCTCCAGCACCTGGGCCGATGCCTTTACTTTTACTCTTTTGATCGCCATCCTTGTTGTGAGACCCACCGGTATCATGGGAGAACGCGTAGCGGAGAAGGTATGAAAAAATCACCAAACAAAAAAATCGGATATACAGTGTTCATCCTGGCCCTGTTGCTCTTTCCCGCCCTGGCCAACCCCAAGTGGCTGGCCATCGGGTCGACCTTCCTGATCTTCTCCGTGGTGGGACTGAGCGAGGACATCATCCTTGGCAAGGGTGGAATGTTCAACATGGGACATGCCCTGTTCTTCGGCATCGGGGCCTATACGGCGGCCATTGCCAACCACACCTTCGGCATCCCCATCCTCTATTCCATTCCCCTGGCCATCCTGATCCCGGCCCTGTGCGGCATCATCCTGGCAGGTCCCATAATCCACCTCAGGGGAGACTATCTTTTGGTGGCCACCATCGGGTTCAACATCGTGTTCCTCCAGCTGGTTGAGAACGACATCTTCGGTGTCACCGGCGGGCCCAACGGCATCTTCGGCCTGGACACGCCCACGTTTCTCGGCATCGATCTTGCCTCGCCGACCGCCATCTACTACCTGGGGGTGGGAGTCCTGGTGCTCACCTTCTTTATCATGGCCAACCTTGATAAAAGCAAGCCGGGCCGCGCCCTTCACTATCTTCGCCTGGACGATCTCGCCGCCAACTCCATCGGCATCAACACAAGGGGATACAAGATCTTCGCATTTGGTCTCGGGGCCGGAATCGCGGGCCTTGCAGGGGTGCTGCTCGCCATCCAGTATTCGGCCGTGAGCCCGGAAGCGTTCAACTTCATGCAGTCGGTTCTCTTCTTCTCCATCGTTCTTGTGGGCGGCTCTTCCCTGCCCGGCATTCTCATGGGCACCTTTGTGATGTTTGTCCTGCCCGAGATCTTCAGGGACTTTGCCACCTGGAGATACTTCATATTCGGCTTTGCCATGATCCTTGCGATGATCCTGAGACCCGAGGGCATCTTTCCCGCCCGGTTTGGCAAGATACCAGATTACTTCAAAAAAGGATGAGACATGGCGCTTCTTGAACTCAAAAACATGACCAAACGGTTCGGGGGACTCACCGCGGTGGACCACCTGAACATCAAGGTCGAAAAGAACCAGATATACGGAATCATCGGGCCCAACGGCGCCGGCAAGACAACCGCGTTCAACTGCATCACCGGCATCCATCCCCCGGAAGAGGGAGAGGTGCTCTGGCAGGGCAATGATATCACCGGCGCCCCGCCCCATAAGGTCGCCTCCATGGGCATAGTAAGAACCTTCCAGACCATCCGCCTGTTCACGGAGATGAGCGTTGCGGAGAACGTCATGTCCGGCCGCCATTTTCGAAGCAGCCAGCGCTGGTGGCACGGCATCTGCCACACCCCCGGCTCCCGCAGGGACGAGAAGGAGAACTGGCTCAAGGTAAAAGAGGTGCTGGAGTTCTTCAAGATCGACGACCTTGCGGCGGAACCGGTGGGCAGCCTTGCCTACGGCATCCAGAGAAAGGTTGAGATGGCAAGGGCGCTTGTGAGCGAACCCGAGCTCCTCATCCTGGACGAGCCTGCGGCCGGCCTCAACGACAGCGAGACCATGGAGCTTGTGGAGACCATCTACAGCATCCGGGACCGTGGGATAACCATCCTGCTGATCGAGCACAACATGGACCTTGTCATGACATTGACCGACTACATCACCGTGATCAACTTCGGCAAGCCCATTGCCGAAGGCTTACCCGATGCCATACAGTCAGACCCCATGGTGATTGAAGCCTACCTGGGCAGCGAGGATGAGGACTATGAATAATAATATCATGTTTGAAGTAAAGGACCTGGAGGTCTCCTACGGCAGCATTGCCGCCATCAAGGGCATCTCCCTGCAGGTTGGCAAGGGTGAGATCGTCACCATCCTGGGGGCCAACGGCGCCGGCAAGACCACCACATTGAGAACCATCAGCCGGCTCCACGATCCCAACGCGGGCTCCATCCTGTTCAAGGGCGAGGATATCACCACAACACCCGCCCACAAGATTGTCTCCATGGGCATCAGCCATTCCCCGGAAGGCCGCCGGATCTTCGGCATCCTCACCGTGGAGGAGAACCTGATCCTGGGCAGCTACTCCCAGAAATCCACTGACCATAAGACCCTCAACTGGGTATACGAGCTCTTTCCCAGACTGGCCGAGCGTAAACGGCAGCTGGCCGGCACCCTGTCAGGCGGAGAGCAGCAGATGCTCGCAATCGGCCGGGCCCTGATGTCACGGCCCGAGATGCTGCTCCTTGACGAGCCCAGCCTAGGCCTTGCCCCGATCCTGGTCAAGGCGATCTTCAAGACCGTCAAGGAGATCTCCCAGAGCGGCGTCACCGTTCTCCTGGTGGAGCAGAACGCCAAGGCGGCCCTTAAGCTTGCCGACCGGGCCTATGTCCTCGAAGTAGGCAAACTCGTCCTGAGCGGCACTTCCGAAGAGCTTTTGGCCTCGGAGAAAATCCAGGAGGCCTATCTCGGTAAAAAAAGGAAATAGCCATACACCCTGGTAAAATTTGAGCGAGACAATGAACCGGGGAGGTAACTCCCCGGTATTTCATAACCTTTTGCAAAAGGTCGAACCATTGACCTTTGCCCCGAAAAAGAGACGGGACTTCGAAGTCCTAAAGCTGAAAAGCCCGTCTCCTTTCAACAACATTCAGACGGTTAAACAGGTAGACACATGACACAAAAAAGAGTTACCCAACACCCTGTTCTGGAAGTTCCCCAAGGCGAAGAGGTTGCGTTCACCTGGAACGGCAAAGAACTCACGGGAAGAACAGGAGAGATGATCTCCTCCGCCCTCTTTGCCAATGACATCCAGATTTTTGGCCACCACCACAAAGACGAAAGCCCCCAGGGCATGTACTGCGCCAACGGCCAGTGCTCCCAGTGCCTTGTCATTGTTGACGGCCTCCCCGTAAAATCCTGCATGACCCCCCTTGCCAGGGGCATGAATATCCAAAGCGTGGAAGGGCTTCCCGAAGTCCCGGCCGAAGACGCCCCCCAGGCCTTTGACGATCCCCAAGAGATCCAAACCGAAGTCCTGATCATCGGCGGCGGCCCGGCAGGACTTTCCGCCGCCATCGAGCTTGGCCGTCTCGGCATCGACACCCTGCTGCTGGACGACAAGGACCGCCTCGGCGGCAAACTCGTCCTCCAGACCCACAAGTTCTTCGGCTCGGTGGAAGACTCCTGGGCCGGCACCCGGGGATTCGAGATCGGCCATATCCTCGAAGACCAACTCAAGGAAGTCGATTCGGTAAAAATCAAGCTCAACACCACGGCCGTGGGCGTGTTTTCAGACGGCATCATCGGCGCGGTGCAGGACAACCGCTACATGAAGATCCGCCCCAATAAACTCCTGGTGGCCACCGGCGCAAGGGAAAGAATGCTCGCCTTCCCCGGCAACACCCTGCCCGGGGTCTACGGCGCAGGCGCCTTCCAGACCCTGGTCAACCGGGATCTTGTCAAGGCCTCGGACCGGGTCCTCATCGTGGGCGGCGGCAACGTGGGCATCATCGCGGGCTACCACGCCATCCAGGCGGGCATCGAGGTGGCCTGTGTCATCGAAGGCCTCTCGGAAGTCGGCGGGTACAAGGTCCATGCGGACAAGCTCGAACGCCTGGGCGTGCCCATCCTCACCAACCACACAGTTGTATCGGCCAACGGCGGCGACCGGGTGGAAAGCGTCACCATCGCCATGCGGGACGAGAACTGGAAGGCGGTCCCGGGAACGGAACAGACCTTCAAGGTGGACACCGTCCTCATCGCCGTGGGCCTCTCCAAGGTGGACGAGTTCTTCCTCAAGGCCAA
>JAAEMK010000872.1 GCA_024225635.1 Desulfobacteraceae bacterium
CAAGGGCATGGTTGGGGAGCTCAAGCACCCTGTTGCCCATGATGATCATCTCCAGGGGATCCTGGTTGTGGTCTGCCTTCTTCTGGCCTTGGGCAAGGGACTAACACATACACAGGCCACCTTCGCTTGCTTCCTGTCCTTTAGCCAGCCTGTCTTCGCCGCCCTCGAGGATGGCAACACTGGGCCCGGTTTTGTTGGACTGCTCTCCCTTCTAGCCAGTCTTCTCCTTGTTTATTGGGGAGGCTTCAAACTCTTGCATCTGATGGATGACCTGACCATTGCTGTCATGGCCACAGCTGATGAAGAGACAGAGTCCGAGGTATCTACTGAGGATGATATTGAAGATGGCGCCCATGGAGAGAATGAGGAACAAGTAGAAGTTGAGGAAGACACAGAGCTTACAAGCCAGCTTCCTGAGTGCCAGTGCTTTTTTCCTGACCCCCAGATACCATGTGTCTTGTTTAAAGGGGTACATCATGGGGAAGAAGATGACTATGATGAGAACCTTGGAGTTCCCATCTTTAAAGTCAGGTTAATAAAGGAGTACTTGCTGGACCCCGCCCGGGAGCTTACAGGGCCCCTAGGCGTTAATCTTCTGCCGCACATCCCCTTGATTAGCATTGATAAAACTAATGCTCTCCTGCGCTCTTATTGCCTGGACCAAGTTGTGAGGCACATTGCCAAAGCTTATCCTGCTTCACTTCCCAGGCATGTACAGGAGGCTCTCGGGTGGTCCAAAGAGATCCTTAAAAGTAATGAGAGAGTGAAATTGCAGTGTGAGCTGTTATGGTGGGGTTTTCTTACCCTAGTTAAGTCTAGCCAGTCCGCCTACCCACTGATGGTTGGGCAGCAGGGGATTCTTGCTGTCAAAGGTATCAGCCTCACCCTCATCCGGGGTGTGTCCAACACAATCAGGCTAGCCTATGGCATCTCCGGACTGCCGCACATCTCC
>JAAEMK010000873.1 GCA_024225635.1 Desulfobacteraceae bacterium
CACTTCTTCGTAGGGCAGGCGGTGGTACACGATCACCAGGTCGGATTTGCCCCGGTTCATGTAGTCCGGCGCTTCCGCTTCAATGCCCAGATGGCCGAGATACCCGAAGTGTTCGAACGCCTCGAGGATACCGCCACAGCCGGTTGCCCCGGCGTGAAGAACCCTTGCCTTGTGCATGGTAGCGTCCAGCAGGCCGGGCTCAGATGCGCCCACGCACACGCCTTTGAAACCGTGCTCGTACATTGACAGGTCGTTCAGGGTGTCGCCGGCCACCAGCACGGATTCCGGGTCGACGTTCAGGTGTTTCACCAGTCGTGACAGGGTACGCCCCTTGTTCACGCCCCGGGGCAGGATGTCCAGGTACTTGTGGTTGGAGAAGAGCGCATTGCAGGACAGCGCCTCGATGCGGGCGACCATCTCGTCAGTGACCACATCGCCGTCGCAGAAATAGGACACGCGGCGTTCCTGGGGGACTTCCTGTCGCTGCAGGCCGTCAAAGG
>JAAEMK010000874.1 GCA_024225635.1 Desulfobacteraceae bacterium
TCGAAGAAAGTGTCGCGTTCATTCATCAACGTGACAATGAATTTCTTTGAAGCCTGAAAAGGTGAATGTTGCTGCAGGAAAATGTCTCCGAAAAGCGACAAAATTTTCTCAACTTGTCCTCATCTTGGACAGACTTCATCTCAAAGCGTCGCCTTGCTCTCAGATAGGGTTAAAAGTTCAAAGAATCCCTGTGAAATGTGCAAGAATCCAGCGGGGTTAACGAAGGCGAATCAGCGGTGGCTCTGCCTTCACCGCGAGTGTCTCAAGTCCTTTTGTGGAAAGAAGGAGCAGAACCATTCCGACGATCACGCCAGAGTGGTAAATCGTGTTTTGACTGGACTGGCTCTCTCTGTCTTGCGTTGTAGTCGTGTAGTCTCGCTCGTCTCGTCCCGTCCCGGCAGGATTTTTTCGTTGGGGACTCTTGGGTTAGAGGTGGACCCCATAGGTGCAGTCGGGGGGGTGTTGGGGGGTGGAAACCCCCCCGGCGGCAGGGTCCAACAAGAAATGAATTATTGGTAAGGCCCCCCCGGGCAAGGCCCAACATAACCTGAATTCTTGTTAGGTAACCCCCCCCCCCTCCGCCGTCGCTGAAATTTCTGTCGTTTTCTACCTATTATAGCAAAAAAGTGCCAAATTTTCGCGCTTCGCGCGGTATTATACACTATTTATGCCCTATTATTGACAA
>JAAEMK010000875.1 GCA_024225635.1 Desulfobacteraceae bacterium
AGGGTATTGGGGCAAAGGAGCGGCGGCTTCTCATTGCGCCGCTCCAAATACCCACCATTCAAACGGACAAGCAATAGCCCTCCCCCGCGGGCCTTGCTTGCATTGTCCCCGGGGGAGGCTATTCCAGAGTGGCCGCAACTGCGGCCCGCCTGCCGCCCGCCTCCGGCGGCTCCGAAGTCCTAGGGCTTCGCCCCGTCGCCCACGTTTGGGCCCACGCATGTTCTTTGCCCGGCGGCGCGTCGGTCACCTGTGAGTGAGTGTGGGTAGTGTTTTTGAGATGGACAGCCGGTGGCCCATCAAATCAAAAAGTTGTTTTGGGACCACTTGGAGGGTTGGCTGGGACAACTAAAACTGGCTGGCGCTAGAACCCGCAACTTATTTTTGAAATATTGAGAGTGATTTTCGGGTGATGTATTATTGGCCGAGCAGCTCTTTGAGTGCACAGATTGTGGGACTGCCGCATTGCCAAAAGCCAGGCCATCAGGAAATCATTTTGAGGACAGTTTGGGGGACACCGGGGCCTGCCTTAGGAACACTTGGAGCGGGAGCAAACTTTCTCAAGCGTGATTTTGAAAATGTTTGTTGAAGCTTCACTTGGACGTGTGGCCAAACATTTTCAAAATCACACCTGACAAAGTTTTCTCCCGCTCCAAGTGTTCCTAAAGTAGGCCCCGGTGTCCTTCCAACTGTCCTCAAAAACAATTTCCTGATTGCACGGTTTCTGGTAATTCCGCTGGCCAAACTCTGTCCAGGAACAGAGCTGCCCGGGCAACCATGCATCACATGAAAATCATTTTCAAAATTCCAAAGATGAGTTGCTGGTTCCAACGCCAGCCACTTTGAGTTGCCCCAACCAACCCTCCAAGTGCCACCAGTACCACTTTTTCACGAGGCAACATGTGGTCACCCAGCCAATCAACCACTGGAGGTGGGGCAGTGAGTCTTTAGCTGTGGGATAGCACACCCATCGCTCGTGTGAAGTACGTTGCTTGACACACGAGGGATGCGTGGTCCATCCCACCGAGAGAGCAAGTCAAAGCACAGTAGACCTGGCCTACCTCCATTCCACTCGTCGACAAACTGCACCCGTGGCCGTGGAGCTTGGGGGGATGCCCCCGGGTGTGGACCCGACGGTCCATGGGAGGCAGCGCCGTGGGACTTCCGCCTTGCACACGCTGCACGCCGAGAAGCCGTTGCGTGTCAAGGCCGGCATGGGCGGGGCATGGAAGATCTGCGGCAGTTTTTTTTTGCAGTCCAAGAGGTGTGAGTGTGGAAAGTGTCACCTTTTGAATCATAGCTAGCTTAGAACGGGCTTTGCGGCCCTTACAATTACATCACACATGACATCACAACCCCCTCTCTCTATTCCCTTTCAAAAAAAGTTGCGCATGTACACATAAGGCGTGCATTTGCGCCTCTCTTTTTTTATGGGAGGGGAGAGGGGGTCCGGGCAATGGGGGCTGCGGTGTCTCATTGCACCGCCCCCAAATACCCACCAATCCAACGGATAATCAATAGCCCTCCCCCCGGGCCTTCCATTGGCCCCGGGGGGAGGCTTTTCCAGAGTGTCCGCCTGTGTGCGGCCCGCCTGCCGCCCGCCGCCGGCGACTTCTTGCCCAAGTCCTCGGGCTTCGCCCCGTAGCCCTCGCTTGGGCCCATCCGTGCCCTTTGCCCGGCGGCGCGTCGACGTCTGTGTGTGGGTGTGTGAGTGGGTGTGGTGGTGTGGATGTTGTGAAGCTCAACAAATGAGGTGTGAGCACCATTTTTGACTTGGACGCCCACCAATGTCATTAAATAAAAAAATTGTTTTGAGGGCACTTAGAGGCCCCTTTGGGGCA
>JAAEMK010000876.1 GCA_024225635.1 Desulfobacteraceae bacterium
CCCGGTCCAGAGCCCGGTAAAGCATCCTGAAAAGGTCGACATCACCGTGTTCCGTGAGAATACCGAGGATCTCTATGCCGGTATCGAGTGGTCCTCCGAGTCGGAAGAGGTGGAAAAACTCACCGCTTTCATGAAAAAAGAGCTGGACACGGAGCTCTGCTCCACCTCCTCCATCGGCATCAAGCCCATCTGCCCGGAGAAGACCCGCCGCCTTGTCCGCAGGGCTGTGGCCTATGCCGTGGAGCACGGCCTCAAGAGCGTCACCCTCATGCACAAGGGAAACACCATGAAGTTCACCGAGGGCGGATTCCGGAAATGGGGCTACCAGGCAGCCCAGGACTATTTCGGCGACGTGGTGCTCACGGAAAAGGATCTCTGGGAGACCTATGACGGCGTCATTCCCGAGGGCAAGGTGCTCATCAAGGACAAGATCGCCGATATGGTCTTTGCCGAGGTGCTGTTCAGGCCCGAGGATTTTGACGTGATCGCGGCCCCCAACCTCAACGGCGACTATATCTCGGACGCCCTGGCCGCCCAGATGGGCGGGCTCGGCATCGCCCCCGGCGCCAACATCGGCGACCGCTGCGCCGTGTTCGAGGCCACCCACGGCACCGCCCCGGATCTTGCCGGAAAAGACGCCGCCAATCCCTGTTCCATCATCCTCTCCGGCGCCATGATGCTGGACCACCTGGGATGGACCAAGGCGGCGGACCTTGTCCGCCAGGGCCTTGCCACCGCCCTTTTTCCGTACAAGTGCCTGGTTTGCGGCCGCTACATCCGGTACCACCCGCCACCCGCCACCCGCCACCCGCCACTCCCACCGTTGAACAGCTCCTGTCCCTTCTCTTCTGCCGCGCTTCCTGATATTATGAATAAATTCGAAAAAACGGCATCCTTCATATGACCCCAGAAGTGCCTTACAGTGTTTTTAATCAGGATTTTGCTCGCAACTATTGCATAACGGCAGACTCCTGTGTCTCCCGTGTAGCTATACCAAAATTTAATTTGTGATTATCTCGACAATTTTA
>JAAEMK010000877.1 GCA_024225635.1 Desulfobacteraceae bacterium
CCTGCATTTAAGCGCGATAATTGCGGATGCTTAATAAGCTTTTTAATATCACTAAAGCTTGCCAAGGTATCGCCTTTGGGCGCTTTGTTTACTGCGTTTGGCACTAGAAATAAAATAATACCAATACCGAACACGGCAAGTATTGCTGTTAACCAGAATACTCCCGCTACACCCCACGACGCGGCAACAATAGGCCCAAGTAACATAGCAAAAGCAAAGCTCATGCCTATGCTCATACCAATTACGGCCATTACTTTAGGGCGCTGTTCGTCGCGGCTTAGGTCGCTGGCAAAAGCAAGCAGCGCACTGGCTATAGCGCCCATACCCTGTAGTGCACGGCCCACTGTAACCATTTGAATAGATTCAGCAAGGGCTGCAATAACAGAGCCCAACGCAAACACAACTAAGCCACCAACAATTACTTTTTTACGGCCTATTTTATCTGACAAACGCCCCATAGGAATTTGCAGTACCGCTTGCGTTAAGCCATACGCGCCAATAGCAAATCCTATCCACATAGGCGAAAAACCATCAAGCGATTGGCCATAAATAGCCAATACA
>JAAEMK010000878.1 GCA_024225635.1 Desulfobacteraceae bacterium
AATTCACCTTGAGCCTTTGGATATCGATGGCGTTGTGTCATTGAAATAAAAACTGCTAGGATTTGGTGAACTAAAAGTCGAGCTGTGTGTCACAGCGTTGAACCTTTACAGCTTGGTGCTTGGAATCAGGATGACCGCAACGATCCGCCAACTAATTTCCGCACTGCTATCATTGCTTTTAGTGATCAGCGGCCAGGCGTTGGCTATGTCCAAAATAATGGACAGTCAGGCGGACACTTCAATGTCGGATTGCGGTTCCATGATGATCCAGCAGACTGAAGGTGTTAGTTCCCCCGTAGACACTGCCAGTAATTGTGGTTCTGTCCCTGATATGGGCTGCCCGAGCCCCGCTGGGCTGAGCAAATGCGGCGTCAGCGTCACTTTTGCCGTCGTACCAGTCAGCTCCATCGGCTTTACCGGCACCGGTTCACAACCGGTATTGAGTTCACGAGCGGACCTTTATGAGGATCCGTTCCTGGCTTCTGCAACCCCACCCCCAGAAAACCACTCCTGAGTTTTAGCCCTGATTCTTGCCCCTCGTGGCAGATTCTTTAACGTTAATTCTTGCAACAAAGTCTCGTGTTTCCGTTCATCTGAAGCGGGGCTTTAATCGGAGTGAATCAAATGCGCAATTCAAAAACCAAGCTTACCATCACAGCGATTTTTCTGGCCGCTACCATTGGCTCCTTCTCTGCATTAGCCCATGAGGACGAAGGAAAAGCCATGATGTCCTCAGAAGGCATGAAGGATAAAGCCATGATGTCCTCAGAAGGCATGAAGGATATGGGTGGCATGATGGGGATGATGAACATGATGTCTGATATGTCCCCAGAAGACCGCAAAGCCATGACCGAAGAGTGCATGAAGATGATGCAGGCTCATGGTGGCGATGGCATGAAAGACAAAGACACCGGCACCAAATAACCATTTGGACACCCTCATGAACTGAAGCTATGGGCCGGGGACGCATGTGCATCCCCGCGCCCTGCACTACATGTAAGCGATTCCAACCGAGGATTTTCCATGAAGACCATGAAACTCGCCCTTTATACGGGTATAGCCGCTGTCGTTATCGGCGCTGGCACCACCTTGGCCATCCAGACCAACGAATCTGACCAGTCATCGGTTGCGCAAGCCGAGAGTGGAAAGACAGGTCAGGCCATCACCATTTACAAGAGCCCCAATTGCGGTTGCT
>JAAEMK010000879.1 GCA_024225635.1 Desulfobacteraceae bacterium
AAAAATCAGTTATTAGGTAGCACAAAATAGAAAATTTTGCCAAAAAACGTGAAAATAAGATTTTTTAACCTCAGAATTCTAGGGAGAAAAAATCGAAAATCGTCTACCTGCGAATACGATATGAGGTAGAATTTTCTACTCCAACGATCAAAAGAGGTAGCTTTTTCTACTTGATTATGAAAATCAAGTAGAATTTTCTACCACATTGAGGGCATATGTGGTAGGAATTTCTACTCCAATTTGGATATGAAGTAGCTTTTTCTACCTGATTCTCATAATCATGTAGAAATTTCTACTCCAACATGGACATGAAGTAGCTTTTTCTACCTGGATTCTCATAATCATGTAGAAATTTCTACTCCAACATGGACATGGAGTAGCTTTTTCTACCTGGATCCTCATAATCATGTAGAAATTTCTACTCCAATATGGACATGAAGTAGCTTTTTCTACCTGGATTCTCATAATCATGTAGAAATTTATACTCCAACATGGACATGAAGTAGCTTTTTCTACCTGGATTCTCATAATCATGTAGGAATTTCTATTCCAATGTGGACATGAAGTAGCTTTTTCTACCTCGATTCTCATAATCATGTAGAAATTTCTACT
>JAAEMK010000880.1 GCA_024225635.1 Desulfobacteraceae bacterium
CTCGTGGCCGAAGTCAAGGAAGAGATGCCCCGCAGTGGCGGAGTGATCGAAGGAAAAGAGGTCGGCGCACCCGTCGAAGTGGCAAAAAGGAGGCATATGCCGATAGCGCAAAGAACATCGGCGAAGATATCGTGGCAACCGGGAATGACAAGCCCGGAGAAAGAAGAGGCAAAAGAAGAGGTGAAAAGGGGAGTCAAACTGGAAATGGAGCCCGAAGGACTATTCAACACGTCGGAGGAAGGGGAAGGCAAGCTCAGCCTTTTATTGAAGCCGCGCAAGCAGAGGCCGCGCATTCACTCTTTCTTTTCCGAAGAAGACTGGCGGAGGAAAAGCGGCAAGATTTGCTTTGGCGAGGGCGCGGGGGAGATAAAGATAGCGGTGGACGGCGAGGGAGTGGGGAACGAAGGACCGCCCCTCAGTCTGGGAAAGCTCCCCAAGGGGTACCCGAGCCCGAGATGGAGAGAGATTACTCCGCCTCTCGCGTGGCCGAAAAGCGACAAGTCCATAAGCAAAATCGCGCAGCCGGGCGACGGGAAAAGAGAGAGCCTCAGATCGTCGCCGGCAAGCATAGCGACCCACCGCACGCAGACACCGCGCAGGCGAAGCCCAAGCTTGAGTCTAAAGTTCGATCAAGAGTCGCCGACCGGAAGCAACGTGGAAAGGGACTCAACGGCGCCGGAGGGAAACAACGTACAGCAGAGGAGCAGCTGCACGCCCACTCCGAAGGGGCCGCCGCCGCCCAAGACGCCCACGCAGGGGAGGCTCACGCCAAGCAGCACGTCGAGCAGGAGCACGTCCAGCTCGTCGTCGAGCGCGAGCTCCAGCAGCAGCCGGTCGAGCAGGTCGAGCTCGTGGTCGAGAGGGTCGAGCTCGTGGTCGAGCAGCACCAGCAGCTCGCACAGCAGCCGCAGCATGAGCCCCAGCACCAAGAGGTCGCCGAGCTCCCGCAGCGGCAGGGCCAGGTCGCACAGGACGTCGAAGTCGAGAAGGTCGTCC
>JAAEMK010000881.1 GCA_024225635.1 Desulfobacteraceae bacterium
CCGATCTGAGACCCTTCATTGCCTCTGCTCTACCCTACAGGACGATTTCGGGCTACTGCTTCACTCGACACACTCTTCTCATGATGACTGCTCTTCTGCGGGTGCCTAGTTTCGAGACTTCATTGTCTGTGGTCCTCATGGGCCGGGTTTTGGTTCTCGCCTGATTTTGCAGCGTGTCTTGTGTCCGCGTCGCCGTATTGCATCTTTTCGGTTTTGGGCTTGTGAGCGTCTCTGATTTGTGGCAAGTTCTTGCAGGGTTTCGAATCGGACAAAATGGCTGACAACGATTCTCAACTCGCGAATCGAAGTGCTCTTCGACCGCCTTCCGATGCCAATGCTTCTACTCCGACCGAGGACGCTCCAGAGGTTGATTGCTGCGACTGTCGACGTCCACTTCAACGGCGAGGTGGTGAGGTTGCGTTCATTCACTGTACCCGGTGTCAGCGATGTTGTCCGAGTTTGACTGTCTGGAAGTACTTGCGACGAATAAGGCACGCTCAGAACCCAAATACGAAAAGACGCAACACGGCGACGCGGACACAAGACACGCTGCAAAATCAGGCGAGAACCAAAACCC
>JAAEMK010000882.1 GCA_024225635.1 Desulfobacteraceae bacterium
CCTCCAAGGAGAAAGAAAGTTAGCGGTTAATGGGAACATTAGCGGTTAATTGGAACATTAGCGGTTAATTGTAACGTTAAGCGGCAAATGGGAACGTTAGCGGTTAATGGGAACATTTACATGTTTGCAACTTGCAAACAGTAAGATCTACCGAGAAAATTTCCCGCCCGCGCTCAATTTCGCCAAAAAAATGATCCTTCCTGATGCATTCCTGACCCCCCTGATGGAGTTGGACCCTTCCCCAAGGCTTCCCTGCATTGGTCACATCCAGTAGATGATTTTGGCCTTTTAAAGTGTGTCATTTCGACCTTCCTGGCCTGAGATATGAGCCTGAAACGGCTGAAAAGTACAAAAAAAATGACGGTAGGCCCGCAGTTTTGCCCGCTGTGCGGGCAAAAAAGGTCGAAATCATCAAAGTTGCCCCTCCACCAAAATCTCCATTCCGCTGGCTTGATGATGGCCAAAAAAAGTCCTGCATTTCGACCCTTCTAGCCCAAGTTATGAAGCGTCAAAGATAGGCGTACCACTTTGTGACGCAAAAGTACCATATTTCGAGGCAAATTTGAGGGTAGGCTCACGGTTTTGCCCGCTGCGCTGGCAAAAAAGACACACAACCGACGTCACAAACATCTCCGAGCAAGTCCCAACAGAGAACACTGGGGACCTGAACTCGTCCAACCTCATCATCAGAGATCTGGAGCAGCAGATGGCCGTCAAGGTCAGGAGCCTGGCTGACGCCTTGTCGGTGAACAAGGTAGCCAAAACAGAGAACTCAAGACTCAAAAGAGAGTTAGAGTTCGCCAACTCCAAACTTGAAGACGCGGCTAAGGAGATAAACCACCGAAAGTCTGAAATGACAAAGCTCGAGGACGCCCTCAAGAAGGCGGTAGATAAGGCGAAACAGAAGAAGAACAACAACGATGTTGCGATTCTTCAGGAGAAGCTGAAGGAGATCACCGCGGAGAGGGACAGGCTCAGGGGCCAGGCGGACGCGAATGCCAAACTGTCAGAAATGATGGAAAGGAACCTCGACGAAGCCAACGTCAAGATGAATAAAATGAAAAAGGAGACAATTTGTAAAAACAAATCGTGCGAATCCGACAAGATCTGCGGCCAATCCCACATCCTCAAGAAGATGAAGGAAAGTCAGTGCAAGTTCTACAACATTGGTCAATGTAAAGACTCAGCTGAGGACTGCAAGTTCAGACATGATGCAGCTGCAAAGCTGAAGTTTCATGAGGAAAAGGAAAAGGAGAAGAAAGACTTTCAAGAGATCAGAAAAGAGGAAAAGAAAGGGCAAGGTCAGAGTCAAGATCAGGAGAAGACGGTTGAAGAGACAAAGAGCTCCGCTAAAAAGGAAATGCCAGCGAAGAAGTTGTCTAAGGTGGAGAAGAAAAAGCTGAAGAGAACTCGGCAAAAGGCAGCTAAGCTGGAGGAGGAGAGGAAGAAAAGAAAAAACACAAAAACTAAAAATAAAAAGAAAAAAGAGGAGGAGGAAAGTGAGGATGATGAGACAGAATCCGATATGGAAACGTCCGAGGTGAAGGAGGGGGAAAAGAAGAACCTTCAGGGTTTTCAGACAGCGGGGCCAGCAGTCAAGGGGACAGGCGCGGCTCCGATGTCAAATCCTCCTCAGCCCCAAGGTACACCGACAGCATCCAACACGAGCATGGAAAGTCTGGGAAGCCTGACAAACTTCCCCGACGTGATGACAACAATCAACAGAAGCATGCTGAACATGGCGCAGATGGCCGGGATCCAGAACTTGAATGTGATGCCACGATTCCAGGTGCCAGCCACTCACGCACCACAGCTCAACATGACAGCCGTGCCTCCACCCCTCAACCAGTCCAATTTTGCTCAGAACTTCCAACAAGAAGCAGCGTCTATGGCAGCAGTGAGGGCACAACAGTTCTCACAATACCAACACAGAGAAATGTTGTCGATGGAACTCAACAGAGTCCAGAACCAGATTCACCTGACTCAGGTACAGGCACCGGGCAGTGGCTCGCTAGTAGAGCTGGCCCAAGTAGAAGCCAACTTGAAGCAGAAGATGATGATGGCAGGGATGATTCCACCTCAGTAAGCATAATGACGATGAGTGATTTTACCCAAAAACAATTGATGAAAAAAGTGAAAAGTTTTAACAACAATCCAAACTCGAGCTTGTTCAAAGTCAATATCAAGCCAAAGTCGGCTCGAGGCCTGTTTGGAGCCTCGACTTCTGAGAACCCCATATCCCGCGAGAATTCCCATGGCCTACAAAAACCTGAACTTTGTAATCAACAAAGTTACAAAGATCACGGTCAGGTTATCATGACGGACATGCAGAGTAAGGGGAAAACAGAAAGTTCATGCCCTGGTGAGACCCTGCACCAGCCTGCCAAGGAAAACTTGGGTTATTCGCCTAGTTCAAACAAATTGATCAACAAAAAGTGATGTAATTTATAATTTAAATTATTTATTTATAATTTCACTAATCAAAGTTTTTACTATTCAGAATATAAACTATATATTCGGTTCAACTCTTTATTGATTTTCCTCTCTCCAGCTCCCCGGTGCTCACTGCTGCAGTCGATTAGGGATAATTCTTGTTCTTTGAGCTTAACTTTGCTATGCCTCCTTCTCCTTGCTGGGGAGCCACTTTATCCTTATTTCTCTGGGTTGTAGCTTCCTTCAAGACATATTGATGCAAGTGTTGATCAGGTGTTCTGCTCTTGTTCACAAGGTCGTTAAAAAGGGGGACACCTTTGTCCAATCTTTCATAAAGAATCGGGTTAGTGATGCTTGAAGCTTTGAATCAATCCCGCAGGCTCGACTCCATCTGCGCAGTTTTCTCGCATAGGCAGACAGGTCCTCTTTCTGCTGGAAAAGATCTGGAGGTTTTATGGAAGACTGAATTGC
>JAAEMK010000883.1 GCA_024225635.1 Desulfobacteraceae bacterium
ATTATGTATTAACAATCTGTAAGGAGCACATTTTGTTAATAAGTTTACCTCTAACTTATAAAACAAGATATTTGATTTTTTACCTGTCAAGAGCCCACCTGGAGGCCTGTAGAATCCAAACCTGGATCCTAATTTAAATTTTCTTCACATTATATATCAAAAATCTAAAAGGAGCATATTTTGATAAATAAGTTCACCTCTATCTTTAAAAAGATATTTGATTTTTTACCTGTCCAGAGCCCATCTGGAGGCCTGTGGGATTGAACATGGATCCTGATTTCAAAATTTTACTCATATATGGTTATAACGAGTTACAAGAAGCATATTTTCTGAAAAAAGTTTACCTTTAACTTTGAAGTCTTTTTTTCAATTTTTTTATACCTGTCCAGAATCACCTGGATTCTGTTAAAGTGATAATGGTTGGATAAAACAGCCTTCCACTGTCCTCATGATCTTAATAATTCTTATTTTCTGTAAAAACCAACTAAGATCATAATAATTATGAGTCAAACAGGCCAAAATGGTTCCAGTGGCCACCTGGAGGCCTGAAGCACCGGAACCTG
>JAAEMK010000884.1 GCA_024225635.1 Desulfobacteraceae bacterium
CACATCGCTCGCTATTGCCAGGCGCCAGATGTCAACCAAGACGGCGGACAGCAAGAGTTGGCGACGCCAGCGGATGAGATGCTGATATTGGCTGACGCAGATGGCGACACCGGCGACAAATGGGTCGTCGATTCGGGCGCCACAAGCCATATGGCGACGTCGAGAAACGATTTCGGAGACGACTATCGTGTCTACGTGCAGCCGAGAGACGTTCGACTCGGAGACGGACGAGTCGTGTCGGCAGTTGGAGAAGGGCGCGTTGTGCTGCGCGTCGAGAACAAGCAGCAGCAGCCGACGACCAATGACGTCACGCTGCTGGACGTCCTTCATGTGCCAAGCCTCACCTACAACTTGGTGTCGGTGCGGGCCGTCTTGGATCGCGGCAAACTAATGGAGTTCGCCTACGATGGATGCGCGGTCAAGACAAGAGATGGCAACGTGGTCGCCTACGGACGACAAGAGGACAAGCTCTTCATGTTGAACGTGCGGAAGAAGAGCGGTCGACCAAGGCACAACAACGATGGCGTTGGCTGGGGCGGTCGACAAGAGGCGAGGTCGACCTGCCAGGTGCCCCACTACAACTACAACATGGAGGAGCCACGTCGACAGCAGATGAAGTGGAACAAGGAGGAGAACGCCAGCGTCAAGCAGCAGAACAGCAACGGCAACGACTGCTACAACTACGACAAGACGGAGCGCGACAAGGCCTACAACGTCACGCTGGGATGCCGAGAGGTCTACAACGACAAAGGTTGGACGGTCGTCAAGTCGAAGAGGAGTAAGAAGAGAGCCAAGGGCAAGACGTTCGCCTGTGGATGGCACTGAAGCGCCGCCACATGCGAGGAGGAGTGTTAGAATGATATCTTGAGATCCTCGAGATTCCTCCAGTGCTTTCGTGCAGTATTTGTACGTTCGTTGTTTTACTGCCATGTGTTCAGTTGAAGTAACGGTGCTTAGGAGACTTTTAACTTCAACAGGTTATGGGCCCAGTGAGGCTGTAAAGAGAGAGAAAGTGAGAAGAATAGAAGAAAGAAGGCAAGATGGCATCCGAGCTCAGCAGGTTGCAGATCGACAAGCTGACGTCGGACTCATGGGCGACGTGGAAGTACCAGATCCAGTTGTACCTGCGCGCTAACGGGCTGTGGCGCATCGTCGCCGGAGAGGAGCAGCGGCCCGCCGAAGACGGACAAGCGGCGGCCGCCTGGGACGTCAAGGATGATCGAGCGAGGGCCGTCCTGGGGCTGTCGGTGGACAAGTCCCTCCTCTACTTGATCACGAGCAAGGAGACTGCGGCGGACACCTACAGGGCGCTCAAGGATCATTTTGAGAAGACGAACGCCACCAACGTCTACTACCTGCTCGCCCAGCTGAACAAGTTGGAGCTCAAGGAGGGCGGCAACGTCGAGAAGCACCTCAAGACCCACGCGGAGCTGTGTGACAAGCTACTGGCAGTCGAGCTGGATCTGCCGGAGCAGGTCAAGATTGCCGCGCTGTTTGGGTCCCTGCCACAGAGCTTTCACGTGCTGCGGACAAGTCTGCAGATGCGAGGCGACAACCTCAGCTTGGACGAGGTCGTGCAGGCCATCGCCACCGAGGAGCAGCAGCGGAGAGGAGGTGACGACGAGAGGCAGCAGTCGCTGGCGGAAAGCGGCGCCTTTGTCGCCTTCGGTCGAGGACGAGGCGGTTACCAGTCGAGCAGCAGAGGAGTCGTTGGCCAAGGCGGCGGCAGCGGAAATCGGTCGTCGATTCGTTGCTACCAGTGCAACGCGGTCGGCCACATCGCTCGCTATTGCCAGGCGCCGGATATCAACCAAGATGGCAGACAGCTAGAAATGGCGACGCCAGCGGGTGACAGGCTGATATTGGCTGACGCAGAGGACGACTTCGGCGACAAATGGGTCGTCGATTCGGGCGCCACGAGCCATATGGTGACGTCGAGGAACGATTTCGGAGACGACTACCATGTCTACTTGCAACCGAGAGATGTTCGACTCAGAAATGGATGAGTTGTGTCGGCAGTTGGAGAAGGGCTCGTCATGCTGCGCG
>JAAEMK010000885.1 GCA_024225635.1 Desulfobacteraceae bacterium
AGTGTTACGCGACTACACGACATTTGACCGCCGCCATTTGATCGCCGACAATTGACCGCCGGACAATTGACCGCCGGACAATTGACCGCCGGACGATTGACCGCCGCGACGATTGACCGCCGGTAAAACTGACCGCCGGACGATTGACCGCCGGTAAAATTGACCGCTGGACTATTGACCGCTGGACAATTGACCGCCGGCGGATTTTTGTCGCCGCCGCATCAGCGGCGCTGAGGCTGAACATATGCGGATGTCAAGTTTCATAATGTAGTTAGCGCGTACGTTAGTCCGTCCGTTCGTCTGTTACCACCAGATGGGGCACTTACATATTTTTCATAGACATGAACCTAGACATACAGTCTGTCTGCTGACACGTTAATAAAGGTGACTGAGTTGGATTCATGTAATGAAGTAAATTCTATACGTATTTTAAACTTGAAATTCAATGTTTGATTTCGAAGGCGGAGTTGTTGGCATACGATGCTGTGCTGTTGATGACGATAAGTTTCACCGTGGCAATAAGATAGGTAATTTGAAAGCATCAAACTTGTTAGTATTTCGAAGACGGACTTTGTGGAATAACATGTACTTGTCGCCACAAGTACTAACTACGACTAACGATTACACAGCTGGATGAAATTTAGCAGGCTGTCTGTCTGTCAGTGACAATACG
>JAAEMK010000886.1 GCA_024225635.1 Desulfobacteraceae bacterium
ACTGGGCTGTGCTCACTGGGCTGTGCTCACTGGGCTGTGCTCACTGGGCTGTGCTCACTGGGCTGTGCTCACTGGGCGTGGGCTCGGGTGGCGATGGGCGGGTGGGCTTGCACGGCGGCCGTCGGCGCGGGTGGGCTCACTGGGCTTGGCTGACTGGGCGTGGGCTCACAGGGCTGGGATGATTGGGCGTCGGTTCACTGGGCGTCACGGCGTCGCGGGTGGGTGCCCACACGGGTTTGTTGTTGGATGGGGGAACCCGTGTGCTGGCTTGTGTGTGCGGGCTTGGGCTTGGGTGTGGGCATGGGTGTGTGGGCTTGTGTGTGCGGGCTTGGGCTTGGGTGTGGGCATGGGTGTGGGGGCTTGGGTATGCGGGCTTGGGCTAGGGTGTGGGCATGGGTGTGTGGGCTTGTGTGTGCGGGCTTGTGTGTGCGGGCTTGTGTGCGCGGGCTTGTGTGTGTGCGCTGGGCTTGGGTGTGGGCATGGGTGTGGGGGCAGGCGTGCGGCCCATGACATGAATCGGGGGTGTGGGTGGATGGGAGTGGTCGGGCGCGCATGCGCAATTGCGCGTGCCACCCGAACATTCCATCCAAAAACAAACAGATAGCTCGGCGTAGCGCCGACTTGGAGCGACGCCGACACGCCCCGGCGTTGCGCACGGCCCGGGCGCGTCCACACGAGGCCGCTCGGCCGCGAAGTTGTGGCGGCGCGTGAGGAGGGGCGGCAGGTCCATGGGCGGGAAGCCCCGATGGCGCGGAGTGAGGGCGGCGTCAGTGCGCCGCACTTGCGCCGGGTGAGCAAGCGCCGCTGTCCCTTCATCGTCGATGGCGCATGCTTGAAGAGTGGAGCCAGCGAAAAGTGCGAACTTGAAGTGACTGATGACGTGTCAGTCCGGACGGTAAGTCACTTCGCAGGCGCCATCCATCCGTGGGTTCGAGTCCCACATGTGTCGGAGCTGAAAACTCTGACACTAGTGGCTCCAAAAAGGAATTCAAATCTGTGACACTAGTGGTGACAAAAAGGAATTCAAATCTGTGACACTAGTGGTTCCAAAAAGGAATTCAAATCTGTGACACTAGTGGTGACAAAAAGGAAT
>JAAEMK010000887.1 GCA_024225635.1 Desulfobacteraceae bacterium
CCCGATGACGTGGACGTCGATTGGAGAGAGGATGCACCCGATGACACGGTCTTTGATGATGGCGGGGGCGAACCAGATGACGTGGTCTTCGATGATAGAGGCGACGAACCCGATGACGTGGACGTCGATTGGAGAGAGGAAGCACCCGATGACACGGTCTTTGATGATGGCGGAGGCGAACCAGATGACGTGGTCTTCGATGATAGAGACGACGAACCGGAATCATTATTGCTGTCAAATACTAACCTTGATTTCAGTAACTTGCCCGACCTTGACAGCGAACATGAGGAAAGCCCTGCCTTGGATTCCAGTGAAGCCCAGCCAATTGACTTGACCATGAATGACGTACTTGACATGACGGGTAGTGATCATGTGCTTCCGGCCACCGGCGGCGAAGGTGATCAGATGCCCCAGGGTACGGACAAATCAACTCCGGACCAGCCTTCTAACAATGAAGGGGACGGTTTCGTTGCCGGCGGCAGCGATCCGGTACAGATTGTCTCCATTGATGATACGGACAATACGATCAAGAGCTTTACGGATGACGGAACCCCCATCGGATAACAATGAAAAAAGCCCCCGGCAGCCCTGCCGGGGGCACATTGTCAAGATTCTCTACTTTTCATTTTTAAGGCAAGTTCAAGCCGGTCACGGAATCCGGTCTTTGCGAAGATCGAGGTCAGGTGGGCCTTGACGGTACGAACCGCAATATGCATCTTCTCAGCCACTTCCTTATTTGAAAGTCCATTGGAAACGTGGTGGACGACCTCTTCCTCCCGCTTACTCAGCGGTTCTGAAAAGGTGTCTTCCTCCGGCGCAGGTCCGCTTTTGGGAAAAGAGGTGATCATCCGGGAAATGATCGCCGGAGGGAGCCAAACCTGACCTGCCCGCACCGCTGTAACAGCCTGCAAGAAATTTTCCCGAAGCATATACCTGTTCCCGTACCCCCTGACCCCTCGCTGTAAAAGACGTATGGCCTGCCGGTATTCCGGTGTGGGGGTCAAGGCAACGGCAGGCGTTTTAAGAACGGGGAGCTCTTTTTCAGCGCACCATTGCAGATCAATAATCACCAAATCGTCCGTATCCGTTGCCAGGCGTTTCAGGTGTCGCCTGGCATTCAATTGCTTTACGTCATTCTGTCCGTGGCACATTGAGATACAGAGCTTCGTCAACCATGCGTCGTTGCTGCATAAAATCATCATCATCTTTCCCTTAACGCATTTTCCTTGGCCCGAAGGATCGGTTTCATCAGGTACTGCATAATTGTTTTACTGCCGGTAATAATATCGACTTGCGCAGTCATGCCCACCAGTATGTCTTTCATATTCTCCTCAGAGCCCAGATAGTTTTGATCCGTCTCAATACGGACCAGGTAAAATTCCTCCTTACGCTCATCGGTAATGGTATCCGCGCTGATATGCTTCACCCGTCCTTCAAGCCCGCCATAGATTGCAAAATCATAGGCCGTCAGCTTGGCGACAGCCTTGAGTCCCGGATGAAGAAAGGCGATATCAGACGGTTTTATCTTGGCTTCCACCAGTAAATTCTTCTCATTGGGAACAATCTCAAGAATATCCATGCCGGGCCTGACAACCCCGCCCACCGTATTGATCAACAGCTGCTTGACCGTGCCGTCAACAGGCGAGCGCACATTGGTCCTGGCGACCCGGTCGGCAATGGCCAATTGCGTTTTGTCCAGGCGTTCCACTTCAGCCATTACTTTATTATATTCTTCCTGGGCTTCAGCCCGATGCCGGTCTTCCAACTCCGCTATCTGGTTTTCCGCCTCAATAATCTTTGATTTCAAGGTCTCGAGACTCTTCTTGGCACTTTGCAGCTGATGGTTTTTATCCAGCGCCTTCTGTTTCAGTTGAATCAGTTCCAGTTCGGAGACAAGCTGCTTTTTATACAATGGCTTCATGAGCGCCATCTCCCGTGCAATCATTTTTGTACTTTTCTTCAGCATGTCAATATTCAGCCGGGCTTCGGACAGCTCGATTTTCCGCTGGTTCAACCGTTGGTTCAATACAGCGATGGCGCTTTTTTTCATTCGTATATTGGCGTCATACAATCTTTTTTCTTTTTCAATCAGTTCTGTCAGATCTTTAAACTCCGTTGAATCATGCTCAAACGGCTGAATCCCGGCTTCGGCCCTGAGACGAACCGCCCGGGCCTTGAGTTCATTGATCTTGGATTTGCTTTCCGCAAACGTGCTCCCCGCGCCGGTATCATCGATGGTAACCAGCACCTGCCCCTTTGTGACAGCGTCTCCCTCCCCCACCCGTATCTCTTTTATGATGCCGCCTTCCAGATTCTGCACCACCTGAATCTGCCTGGAAGGGATCACACGGCCCAGTCCCCGGGTTCTCTCATCCAGTTTTGCAAAACCCGCCCAGCAAAGGAAGACCGCAACCACCAGGGTGATGATATAGAGTAAAAAGTTCGATCGGGCCGGATTCCCCGCCAGAACAGCCGCGCTCAGGCTGTTCATGAAGGCGATGTCCTCTTTGCTGTACCGTTCCCGGGAGGGGGCCTGCCGATGGGTTGCGACTTTTTTTTCAGATTTATTGTCCTGACTCATGCGCTTTTTCCTCCAAGCCTGGCAAGGATCTCATCCTTCGGACCATCCATGGCGATCCTGCCATTGTCCATAACGATGACACGATCCACGATGTCAAGGATCGTGGGTTTATGGGTTATGATGATGGTGCTTCTCCCCCGGGAGAGTTTCCTTAAGTTTGCGATCACCTGGAGTTCCGTATTGAAATCCATGGCATTTGTCGGCTCGTCAAGCAGGACAATGGGCCCTTGCTCGAGAAAGCCCCTGGCCACGGCCACCGACTGACGCTGACCGCCGGAGAGGTTCGCGCCCCTCTCCCCCACCTGAAGATCCATGCCCATGGGGTGACGATCGGTGAAACTGTTGACCTTGCCGGCCTCAGCCGCGACAATGATCGCCTGGTCACTGACATGGGGGGACTTGAGGATGATATTTTCCCGTACGGTCCCGGAAAAAAGCACCACGTCCTGGGGTACATAATTAAAGTTATGACGCAGATCCACCGGATCGATCTGCTTGATATCCAATCCATCAATGAAAGCCGCACCTTCGTTTGACTCATAAAATCCCATCAGGATTTTGCTAATGGTGGATTTTCCCGAGCCCACCTGCCCGATAATTCCCACCCGTTCCCGGGGCTTGATTTTAAAACTGATATCCGCCAGGGCTTTTTTCTGTTCATCCGGGTAGCTGAAACTGAGATCTTTGAACTCAATCTCCCCCTGGAATTCCGGTCTGCGGATAAACTGCTTTTTTTCCGGGCGCTCCACGTTTTTCCCCATCAACCCATTCAGGGATTTGAGCCCGGCCTTCATCTGTTCAAACCCTGACAGCAGCGACACCACCTGGCTCATGGGTGCAATGGCACGGGAGGAGAGCATATTGACGGCAATCAGTCCGCCCATGGATAACTCACCCGCCTTGATCAAATAGACGCCCAGCACGATGATAACCATGGAGGAAACCTGTGCCAGGAAAGCGGACAGGGTGGAGAGGGCATTGCACATGATCCTGGAACGAAGGCTTTTGGAGGCGATGTCGCCGGTGCTCTCTTCCCAGCGCCACTGTATGCCGCTGCTGGCGTTAAACGCCTTGATGGTTTCCAGGTTGGATAATGCTTCCACCAGGATGCCGTTGCGGCGGGAGACCGCCTCGTGGGTACGCTCGACAATTTTATAAATGGAATTCTTCATGAAAAGACTGAAGATGAGAATCAGCAGAATCACCACCAGGGGAACAATGGCCATGGTCGAGTTGATGGAATAGATGACCACTATAAAAATAACCGCAAAAGGCAGTTCAATAAACGCGGTAATTGCACTGGACGCAAAAAAAGATCGAATGCTGTCAAAATCTTTAATATTGCTGGTAAAAGCGCCCACGGATTGCGGCTTGTCCTTCAGCTTCAGGTTCATGGACTGTTCAAACAGGATAGAGGATAAAATGATATCGCTTTTTTTAGCGGCAGTTTCCAGAAAGATGGTCCGGATGAACTTCATTATCACATCAAATATATAAATCAGCGCAATACCGGTTGCCAGCACCCACAGGGTGTCGATGGCGTTATGGGGAATCACCCTGTCATAGACATTCATGGTAAAGAGCGGCCCTGCCACCACAAACAGATTCACAATAAAGGTGGCCAGCAGCACCCGGGCATACACGCCCCTGAAATTCAGCAAGGTGCCGAAGAACCAGCTGTCGCTATCAACTAATTTCTCCACCTGTTTACTGTGGGTACCCCCTTCATATTTTCGCTTCAGGAAAAACACAAAGCCCAGGTATTGCGCCTCCAGCTTTTCCAGATCAATTTCCATGGGCGTCTCATCCACAGTGGGGATAACGATCTCCGCCACCCCCTTCTCGTATGAGATCTCCTTGAGGACACAGGCGGTATCGTCCCTCAGGACAAGGATTACGGGCAACACCACAGTGGGAATCTCTCTCAATTTCCGCTCCTGCAGGCGTGAAACAAAACCTGCCCGGCCCGCGGCCCGGGAAAAATTGGATTTCGGCTTGTCCAGGCTGAAAAGCCGCTGTTTTTCGGCCTTTGGATCAAAGGGCAATCCATGGGCCAGGGCTTCGGCGGACGCCGGTTTATTGTTCAGTTTGGTCAGTATGACCAGGCACTGCATCAACGGGTCCGTGGAGATAAGATGATTCATTTTAGACTCTTAACGGCGCGACATCTGCTATATTGCGCCCCTGAAAACAGTTAATGTTTTTCGCGGTCAGCGCCAGGCGCTGTTCCTCATTTTCGATTTTCACAGCGATCAGTTTGATATCAAGGCTGTCGGTTATCGTTATAAGAGAATTCAAGGCGACATCGGCGGCCCCCGGAGCCTCGCTGTCCAGCAAATACCCCTGTTCAACCTTGATATAGCGCGGCTTCAGATCTTTCAGAAGAGCAAGAGCGCGATCACTCATGGAAAACTGATCAATGCCCAGTTCATAGCCCATCCCCCGGACCAGTCCGGCAAGGTCAAGGCAGATATCGGAATATCGGACCAGGGTGCTTTCATGGATTTCAAAAACAATATGTCCGGCAATGGATTTACCGGCGGCAAGAAACTGCCTGAACCAGATGAAGGCCCGGCGGTCTCGGCAGAATTCAGTGGTGATGTTCACGGCCAGCACCCCTTTCGGATTCTCAAAAAGGTACCCGGCCGCGCGTTCCAGGACATATTGATCCAGCCTGGCGGCAAGGCCCAGGGTGATCACCATGGGCATAAAATACCCGGCTTTGTGGTGAACGCCCTGGGGATCGATCAGGCCGATATAGACCTCCTTGTGCAATTCTTCCGTACCGGCTATGACCGGCTGAGCCGTCAGGAAGAACCGGTCCTGGGAAAGCGCCTCCTCGATCATTGTTTTCCACTCGAACTTACCCAGGACAGCCTGGCTGCCATCTTCCCTGAACGCCTCAACCGTCCCGGAAGAACCGCCTTTGGCCATGGAGAACGCATAGTCGGTTTTGGAAAGCACGGAGCTTAAGTCATCCCCATGGTCATAGGGCGCCACCCCGCCATATACGCTGACAGCATCTAAGAATTCCGGTTGCCGGGCAATCAGCTGCCGGAAATGGTTCACCGTCTCTTTTGCAATGGCAAGTCCCTTTTCCCGGTTACAATTTGGCAAAAGGCAGGCGAATTCATGCCGGGGAAGCTTGGCTACAACCGCATCGGCAACCGCCCGGCTCTCTTTTTTCAGCACATTGGCAAGATTGATGTAAAAGCTGTCAAGGCTTGTGTGTTCCGGAGAGATAGTCATTGTATCCATCCCCACAAAACCCAGGAGAATCACCTGCCCCCGGGTCTTTCCATTCTCACTGTCAAGGAAATGCTCAAGTTGCTTGACTATGAATTTCCGGTTATGAAGTCCGGTCCGGGTGTCCTTGAAGTTCAATTCCTGATAGTTCTTCAGGTGCTCCAACTGCCGGTTGTAGATTGTCTGTACTTTTTCAACCATGGTGTTCATGGCGGTCACAACTTCCTTCAACTCCGGCGTTCCCGGAATAGAAGCGTTTATAATGAACTCATTGTGACTGATCGCTTCGGCCTGTCGCCGGATCGAACCCAGTGACTGCAGAAGGTATCTCAGGATCAGGGAACTTATAACAATGGCCACACTGCCCACAAGAACAAACAAGAGGCAGAGCTGTTTGAATGTTTCCCACAGCTTCAGATAGGAAGAGCCGGAGTGGGGTTTCACCTGAAGTGTGCCCAGGATCGACCAGCCATCCATCACCTGCGCCTCTGCAACGGGAGTCTGCAGATCAATCAATTGGATGAACAGGGACGGAACGCCATCCACAATGATTTCTTCATGCCGTTTGAACAGCTCCGTACCGTCCCGGCTGCCCAGCAGGGAAATCTCCTCAAAAGATCCCCCGTCAAACATCGCGTTGATGCAGGTCTCCATGAATACACGATCCGACGGCTGGGAACTGAGGGACAGGGCAAGGACGTTGGCAATGTTCTTGCCGCTGTTAAACAGTTCCCTGGCGGTAAATTCCCGGGCGTTGTCAAAGTTGATTTTAAGAACAATTGTCAACGTAGCCAGCAGCAGCAAGGTTATCAATGTCTGTATCTGCTTAAAAAGGCTCATTGTTCTTTTCCTCTTTCATGTATCTCCAGATCGATCGCCTTGAAGCTTTTCTGGGTTTTCAAAGAGGTTCTGTTGATCCGCCTGCCAAGCCCCTGCTGCTTCTGGAGGTAGAGGTCATTGGCAGTAAAACTGTAGACAGGGACCAGATCCTTTCGCCGGGTCGCGGGTAATATTCTCTTATTGTAGTTATCCAGCACAAAGGGTATCGTGCCCGGCGCCTTGTAATAGCTCACCACCAGGTGGGCCGCCTCCGGGTAGCCAATGGCCTTGACATAGGTTAGAAACAGTTTTTTCCCCGGGATGCCCAGCTGCATCATGGTCAGATATTTGGCAACGGCAAAATCCTCACAATCCCCTTGTCCCTTGCCGAGGAATTCCAGGCGGCTGGCCCAGTAATCCTTTTTCTTCCACGTCTTGATATCAGACCGGTATTCCAGCTGATTATAAAACCTGTTCACCTCGATCACCATGGTCTCTTCAGGTGAACCGATCAGGTTCTCCATCAGCGCAAGCAGGCTGTCCAGCCGTCTTCCCGCCTGAACCCCATATTCCTTTTTGAAACGTACCATACGATTTTCGGGTACAAAAAATCGATGGGCCGGTTCAGCAACAACCATCGACGTTATAAGCAGAAGAAACGCTATATGCAGAAGTAAAAGGACAACCCGCACGGGAGCATTCTCTATTCGGTTTTTTCCCGGGTAAACGTAAACTCTGTTCGGCGATTCTTCTTCCGCCCCTCTGTTGTTTCATTGGTCACCACAGGTTCCTCTTCCCCTTTGCCGGACCATGTAAGGGCGTTCCGGCTCACGCCGAGTGTGATCAGTTCGTTGTAGACACTCTTTGCCCTTGCGCGGGAAAGGCGGTTGTTGTAGGCGTTACTGCCGAGACTGTCCGTATGGCCGATCACTTCAATAAAAAAACCATCCGCAGCCTTTAATTGCTCGGCCACATGGGTGAGTTTCTTCCTGGCCCCACCGGTCAGCACGGCCGAATCATGGCTGAAATGAATACTGTCCAGGGAAACGGATTGGAACTCTTTCTCCATGTCTATCATGAGATTCAACTCTTCAGGTATTTCCTCTTCAGGCTGGATATAGGGGCTCGGGTCTCTGGGTTGCCGGTAGCCGACACCGATGGCGTTTTCTTCACCACATCCTGAAACCAGGACAGGGCTTCCCTTGATGGAATTATCGCACTGGTCCCATACGTCTTCCACGGAATCAACGTCCCGGTCCCTGTCAAGGGCTTCATACCCCTTTAGGTCGAACGATTTTTCAGAGGGAAGATTCAGCTTTTCCCGCAATCCTGAGTCAAACTCATGGAGCATCACCCCTGTCACCTGGGCGATCCGGTAATAGGCGGTCAGGTATGAGTAAACAGATTCCGTTCGCGAATTTCTGGCGGCGTGGTACTCGTTCTCCATATTGAGAAGATCAAGCAGGGTTCTCCGGCCGATATGATACTCCTCCCTGAAAGCCTCAAGTGTCGCGGCGCTCATATCGACATAATCGATCAGGTATTTTCTCTTATGGGTTTCCGCCTGCAGAATATTCCATGCCAGCCGGGCAGACTGGTTTACATTGCGGATTTCCACATAGGAGCGCTGGTATTCCTTGCGCAGGAATTCATAGGTCTTTATCTTTTCGCCTTTCCGCAGGCCGCCGTCAAAAAACGTGTAGTAAAACTTAAGCATGGCGGAGGCCTGATCCGTATCGCCCTCGTCTCCACCGGTATTTGAACTGTGCTGGACCTTTAATTCCAGATCCACGCCGGGCAGATAATCGGCTTTTGCTTTTTCATGGGCGTACTTGCGGACCTGGATATTATATTTCGCAACGTCAAGGGCGGGATGGGTGTTAAAGGCGATATCGACGATCTCCTCCACCGTGTCGGGGAACCGGAATCCGGGCTTGGGCTTGACAAACGCGTCAAGAGCAATAAAGCGGCCGACCAGGTGGTGGACCTTGACAACCGCCTGGTTCAGGTCCTGCTGCCTTGCGATATAATTGCTTCTGGCCAAAGCCAGCCGGGCTTCCGAGTTTTTCAAATCCGATATCCGGTTGAAGCCGGAGGCTGTTTTTTCCCTGACCTGCTCCAGGATTTTCTCCTGGGTCAGGACATTCTCCCTGGCCAACGCCAGCAACTCCCGGGTTTTAAGCACATTGAGATACGCCTCAGCCGTTTGCAGGTATACCCTGTTCGCAACGGTCAGGACCTCGTATCCGGCGGACAGGATGCGTGCATCGGTTTCATGAACAAATGCCGTGGTCTTGCCCCCGTTGTAGAGGTTTTGCCGTGCATAGAGGGTTGCTGTGCCTGCGGTAAGATTTTCCCGCTCGTCATTGGAGGCCTCCCCGTCGGTTATCTCCTGTCCCGCCGTCAATTCGGTGCCGATCTTTGGCAGGAACCCGCTGGTGGCGATGGAGCGCTCCCCCAGCACACTGCCGTACCGGCGCTGGGCCTCCAATATTTCCGGGTGTGTCCGGGTTACGATCTCCAACACCTGACTCAAAGGGATTGGCTGGGAGGGTTTATCTTCACCTGCGATAACAAGGACCGGGCTGCTGAACAGCATTACTAAAAAAACAGCCGGCACAAACCACCTGAAAAAACCACGTTTTTTTTTCATAAGTCCCCATATGAGCCAATCATCCGCCCGGGTTTGACAGAAAAAAAGTGGACAGATAATCAACCTGAACTATAGTATCGTTATGAAGATAATGATGTCTTTGAATATACACCAGGTCAGGATCGATTTCAATAACATTATCCGCCCTGAATCCACCGCCCGGTCTTCCGGTACAAAGGACCTGGAGACCAAGGTAAAACCGGAAGGAGCTTCCAATGCCGTTTTATACATGGCTGCGTCCCCGTTCATGGGATGACGCCGACACACTGAAGACCAAACAGCGAGCTGCGCAAAAGATAAAAGCCCTCGGGGCCGCACTCAAGGCGCACATTGACGCCGCGAACCTGACGGAGAACATGGAACGGCCGTCTGACATGTCACGGTCCGTCCGCATCGCCACATGGAACATCCGCGAGTTTGACTCGTCGAGCTATGGTTACCGGAGCCGGGAGTCAAAATCATACATAGCCGAAATCCTGTCGCACTTTGACCTGATTGCATTGCAGGAGATCCGCCGTGACCTCAACGCCCTTGACGACGTAAAAAGGCTGCTGGGTCCCAACTGGGATTATATAGCCACCGACGTCACTGAAGGTTCTGCGGGAAACAAGGAGCGCATGGCCTTTCTCTTCAACCGCGATAAGGTCTGGTTCCGCAACGTAGCGGGTGAACTCACCCTTCCCAGGGGCCGGAAAGTCACCGACCCGTTCGGCGACCGCTTCAAGGTCGAGGGCGGCGCCGGTTTAGACCTTCCCCCGGAGCAAATCCTCACCTCTCCCAAGGGCATCAAAACCGCCACCCTCGCCTCCGGCCAAACAAAGATCACCGAGGACGTGGAAATCCCGCTACCCGAGGGAACAAAGATCCTCCTGCCGCCCGGCTCATCGATCCGTTTTCCCAAAAACGCCCGCGTGCCCATCACCCCCGACAAGGGGATCGACATCAAAGAGACGGCCACGCCCACCCTGCCCGAAGCAGCGGAGATCGTGCTGCCCCCGGACTCGCTCACGGGAGGGCCGCAACAGTTCGCCCGGACGCCGTTCATCGCATCCTTCCAGACCGGATGGCTGAAAATCAACCTGGTCACCGTGCACATATACTACGGCACAGGTTCGGCCGGAATCGAACGGCGCAAGGAGGAAATCCGTCGCCTCACGGCGCTCCTTTCCGATCGTGCCAAAAACGACAATGACTCGGACGCCGACGCGTACTTCATCGCCCTGGGGGACTTCAACATCGTCAGGCCCGACCACGAGACAATGGAAGCGCTCCTGACAAACGAATTCACGATCCCGGAACCACTGCGGAACGTCCCCGGTTCCAACGTCAAGCAAAACAAATTTTACGACCAGATCGCACTGTGGACGGGCAAGTCAGGCCGCCGCAAAAACTACACGCAGATTCTCCCCTACCGCGCCGGTGTCTTCGACTTCTTCGATGTCGTTTACCGGAGGGACGAAGAAGAGATCTATCGCCCCTTCATGGGCAAGCCCGGCTCGGAGGACACCTACGACAGCTACGCAACCTGGCGCACCCACCAGATATCCGATCACTTGCCCATGTGGGTTGAATTGCCCATTGATTTCGGCAAGGAATACCTGGACCAGGTCGAGGCGGAGATCCGGGCGCACCTTGACGGCTGATATCCTGGAACGAACACAACCAAGGACCTACTATCAGGGAGGGATAAAATACTAATCCAGAAACGGGCCGAATCCTGTGAGGATACCCGCAATAAAAAGGAATGTCCCTGTGATAAGGAAGTAATATTTTTCCTTTCTGGCTTTAATGAACGCCGCTTTTATTGCTGCGGGTTCGTTGCGCCCATGGGGATAGATCCTTGGCAAAAGAACGAAAATAAATGCTACGATGCTGAGGCCCCAGAAAACAAAAGGTATGAACCAGACAGATTCCGATACAGGTTTAGAACCAAGACTCAATTTTGATGCAGCCAGGAAAAGCCCGCTTGTTCCAGCCGCTGAACCGACCAGGAACTTAGCCATCTCTTCGATTCGTGCAATTCCTTCCACCGGTTCCTTCCAGGACTGTTCATAATAATATTCTTCTTCATCAGTAAGAGACCTGGGAGTTAATTCTTCCACGGTTTTCTCCTTGCTTTGAGTAACGTACTATGTATGTAGCGCAACATTTTATCTTGCTGATGGAAGTTCCTTCTTCTATTCAAGCTGTTCCAGGATCTCATCAACTTCTTTCACCCCAGGGAATCCTGCTGCATTCCCTACCTTTGATGCCATTTTAAGATAATGTATTGCTTCTTCTTGAAAATTATCGGCTTGGGCCAGTAGCTGACCAAGGGATGAAGACACATGAAATATACCCATTGCATCGTTTACCTCGATCGCTATTTCCAAGGCTTTGTTCCATAACTCCACTGCTTTTTGAACTTTTTCCGCCTGCAAGGCAATATGCGCCATATTGTGCAGTGTTGGTATCATTCCCGCTTTGTCACCGATCTCCTGACGAATTTTAAGGCTATCTTCGAGGTATTTCAGGGCCGTTTCATAATCGCCACGGGCTTGAAATATCTGACCGATGTTGTTAAGTGTTGCGCCTTCCCCCGCTTTGTCACCGATCTCCTGAAGAATTTTAAGGCTATCTTCGAGGTATTTCAGGGCCGTTTCATAATCTCCACGGGCTTTAAATATCTGGCTGATGTTGTTAAGGGTTGTGCCTTCCCCCGCTTTGTCACCGATCTCCTGACTAATTTTAAGGCTATCTTCCAGGTATTTCAGGGCCGTTTCATAATCTCCACGGGC
>JAAEMK010000888.1 GCA_024225635.1 Desulfobacteraceae bacterium
AAACCGAAAGCATCCCCCTGGAAGCGGAGCTATTGGTAACCGGCAGCGACATCTTGGTACGCCCGGAAGTGCAATTAAAAGATGGCAAGGTCTGTGAATTTCATATAGACGGAATATCCGACCGCTCCGGCAATGGCATCTCCTTCAAAACCTATTTCCGTGTGGAGAGTTCCGCGGTCATTGGTGAGGGGATCAATAAGTTCGAGGTGAACGACAACGTCAAGGTAGGCGGATATTTGTACAGTGCCGCCGGAAGTCTGGGAATAAAGATCCAGGATGTCTCCAATCCTTCACAATTTCTATTAAAGGGGACCTACACCAATTTTTTCGGCCCGGTGCGGGGCCTGGCCCGTTGGGAAGACAAATTAGTGGCAGTGGGTGGAACTTCCGGTTTCGGCGGATTTATCAAGGTACTGGACATTAGCGACCCGAAACACCCGCAGCAGGTGGGCACACAGATCATCACCGGCGGGGCCGGATTACCGGGGGGGAATCCCAAAAAAGTAATGGTGTTGGATCATTATGCCTTTGTAGTGGCATCGGGAGAAGGACTCGCGGTGCT
>JAAEMK010000889.1 GCA_024225635.1 Desulfobacteraceae bacterium
ATAACATCCGGCTTGATCCTGCCATCAAATGTCGGGCCAAGACTGCTGAAAACCGCCAGGGAGGCATCATTCGAGTTGACAGCTCCAACGCCAATGATATTTTTCCCAGGCGCATAAATAGAATAATATCCTTCCTCACCTGTCCCATCATGCTCTATGCATTTTCCATTACTGTCCCGACGAAGACAAATGTTACCGTATTCAGCATCCATCCCTTGATTGGCTACAGCCCAGATATGTGTTTTTTGATAGGTCAACCCTCTTCCTCCTCGGATATCTTTATCAACCGAGGATGCCCTACCTCCATAGTCTCCATAATTCATCACATAAGAATGGTTGCTTGCATCAACTCTATAAAGGCCATAGCCATGACCGTCAATCAACCTTGCTTCCGGTGCCATTCCTCTCCATTGATAGCGCGTACCCGTATTGCTGATTTTATCACTGTTCCAGCCATTACCGCCTATTATTCCGGCGACATGAGTTCCATGTGCCCCACCTCCAGTCCGGGGATTTAAGAAACGTGAAAAGGTTGGATTTCCAAAAACATCGTGATCCCAAAAATCCGGATGATTTGTGTGCACACTCTCCGAAACGGCTATATTGACACCTTGACCCGAGAGTCCGTTATAGTATGGCGGAGTTACCGTTAAATCAACGTTTTGAACAGGGGCAACGTTAATTATTGATCTTGACAAATTATTGAGAGGCTCAAGAGGTGGGGGACCTTCTTCAATGTATTGGATTATAGTTTCATTGATCAAACCATCAATTTTACCCGGTGCTACTTGAATAGCCCAGATGGTTGGTCCATAATATATCTCATAGGTAGGCGAATACAGTCTCAAAAGGCTTTCCATATTTTTTGGGTCAACATCGTCATAGAAAGTAACCAGCAGCTTGATAAATCCATTTTCGGCAACAGCCCATTCTTCAAATTCTCCATCTATTAGTTCAGGTGATATTTTATATTTGGGTTTCCAGGGAGTTACTGCGGCAATTGTATATTTTTCGATCACTTCTTCAGTAAGAGACGATGGTTCCATCGCACATATCCATGCTTTTTCATACAAAAATGAGAGGAGCATAATCCCACTTTCCCTGAGTTCTACTATTTCTTTTCTCTTCAGGGTTCTCACGAATTGTACAATGACATACTTTTCTGTTAGATCAAATTTCCCACGTTCCAGGCTAATAGTGCCAGACTTCAATGGTATTTGAAAAAATAACAACGATTGAGATGAAACGCCAGCTCCAGGGAACAAAGCAATAATGGTGAGTATAATGAGAATACGTCTCATGTCTTCCTCCTTTGTAAATATTCATTTTAAAAATTAAAAACAGGAGAGAGAAATGGGGACTCAACTGTTTTTTCTTAGATAGCCGTAATACATATTTACCCCGCCGATTCTCCCCACAAGGGATAAATATCACCACCTTACCTAAAGTTCTTCTCCATGCCATAGAGAATCAGGAAGAAGCCGGATGTCATGAAAGTCTGAAATCATTGCCAAAAATATTTTTAATGATCAACGAAACAGCTGTGGAATGACATTCTTGACCTGTGACAAAGCCTGGTGAAATTAAATACGCACATTTAAAATGTTACTTCAAAAAAACAAATCGGTAATTGTCCTTGACGATTTTCAGGAGATAAAGCTACATCTGTCATATTCTTTCCGGAAGCCAGCACAATATTGCGATTAAAAGTTACCGTGAAGTAATCGGTCGTTGTCTTTTTTCATAATCACTTCTGGCTGTCAGTGGGGAATGCGTCATCAAAGAAGGAGAGAATTACGGTATATAAAGTTAAAAGTATATCGGCAAGCTGAATTGTCAAGGAAACATATTGAAATAAAAAAGAAAAAAAACCAACAACACAGCCGGAGCCCACAAGCTCCATTGAGACGACAAAAGCTATAATTTCATTAACATTCAAGAATCTTACATAACAAAACACCATAATTGTCTAATCCGGAGGTATTAGCAGCCCATTCAGTTAATGGCCGATATCGCGTCTGCTTATATAACAAGTGAAAATTTTCGATTAAGAGCTATTAACTGCCTGAGTCCAACAGAAACCTATCGAGATAAGAAAGCAAACCTATTGCGCCCCGTTTCTTTCCCGCCGTTTGAACAGGGAGGTCCCCAAAGGGATCACCAAGATGGAGCCTCCCATCGATATTTTTCTCCAGGAACCCATGGAGCAGCTGATCCGGGATTATGCGGCAGGGTTTAGATTGGTCGCATTGGAAGAATCTTTGGGAACTTTTACTGGGCCTGCTGGCACTGGGCTTTTGTCAACAGGGGGCTTAAAGGCGGTTCAACTCTCTTCAATGGTTGTGGCGCTCCCCCTGATACCGGTGCTGATTCTCATGGTTTTCTCTTTGATGAAATAGCTCAGGGAAGACTATGGAGAAACACTCAAAACCCGGGTGGAAGCCATGCCCCATGAAGAGATCAAGCCTGTCATATAAGTAGAATAAAAGAGAGTTATTAAAGGAATTGAGCGCCTCCCTCAGTGGTTTTGCCAGTGTCGCGGATTAAAAAAAAGCGCCCTCATTTACATTTGCCCCCCAAATGCCGGATGCGGGAAAAGGCATCGGCACCTTTCATATGCCCTACCATGTGGAAAAAGGCGGCACCTATTTAAAGGACGCATCCGTGCTGGCTGGGTTGGGGTGTATCGGCCGAAACAATATTCTTGTTACGCCGGAATTTGGTCCCAGGGTCCGGCTCAGGGCATTGACGCTGGATGCTGAAATCCCGTCCACAGGCCCCACCGCCTTTGATCCCTGCTCCGATTGCGACGACCTTTGCAGAAAAGCATGCCCCCAAAACAGCTTTGGAGAGAAGCTCTACCACTCCAACGACTATGGCCAGGAGATCCTTCCCGCCAGGGACGGCAGCTTCAGCCGTCCCGTATGCAATGGTCAGATGGAGGAGGATAATACCGTTGCCAGGGAACAAACCGTTGAAGGATTCGATGATCCCGTCAAAGTGATAAAATACTGCCGTAACTGTGAACTGGCCTGCCCCGTGGGCAAGAACTGATATAAGATCCATCCCGGGGTCCCTTGGCGGCTGCACAGCCCTCAAGGGACCTGGATGTAAATCCCTCCAAGCGCAAATCACCCCCATAACCATGGGAATAAACCATAACAAAAGTTATAAGATTCAATATCTATCTAAATTCACGCCCTAAACAAGTCAAACCGACCCAATATCATGCAAAAAGTTATAACATCATCAATCCGGCATCCCAGCCCTTGAAAAGCGCTGAAACGCTTGAATAGACGACATCACAGGACGTTTACCCGCCCGGAAGTTAAAATAGTTTTACCATGGACAACTGGCAGGCTTCTTGCTATACCCCTCCTGAGAGACCAGGCAAAACCCCGGGGGCCTTGGCCTGCCACGTTTTGAGGACCCAGTTGAAATTCCCGGGATAGCTTAGGACAACCCATGAAGAATTTGAAACTAAACCGTAAAATGATCGGCGCATTCCTGGGCATTGCCCTTATCTGTGTGGCGATGGGCCTTTTTGGACGATTTTCCACTGTAAAGCTTGGCAATTACCTGGAACGGGTGGGACAAGAAAACCTGCCGGCCATTAAACACCTTTCAATACTGAATAAAGAGATAGAACGCTTCATTGTCTGCCAGCGCACCATGCTTGACCCCTTTATCACACCCGAAGAGATGAACAAACAAAACCTGATCCTCAAGGAGGTTTTCAAGGCCTACGGAGAAAATCTGGAGCCCTTTGAGAAAATTCCCATGGACAAGGAGATGCTGCCCCTGTGGCGATCATACCAGGAGAGATTTAAAGCGTGGGAGTCTGCCAACAATCAGTTTTTTCTCCTTCTCAAGGAGCTTGAAGGCACCGGCATACGAAATCCCATGGCCTTTATGGCGGTTACCGATCAGGCAAGAGCAGAGTTCATGGAGCAGTTTCAATCACTATCCATGGAGATATTCCATGGAAAAAAAGGAACCGCCAATACAGGAGAAGGACTCTTAAAAGAAATCAATAAGATTAAATCCCGGTACCATATAGATAACCACACCGTGGGTGAAAGCCTTGCAAACCTGGAAAAACGCATCAACGCATACCGGAAAACGGTAAACGGAATTCACTCACTCCTAAAGGAGGAACGTGCTTCCGAGGCGGAAACACTCTTTGAACAACAACTGCTCCCCGTGGTCAACAGCATTGGCAAAACCTTCACCGCAATGAACAAGGAAATCACCAAGGCCCGTAACCTGGAACATAAAATGACCGCCCAGGCCATGGGCCCCTGCCTTAAAACCGAGCATCAAGCAGTTGAGATGATCGAAAAAATCATTGAACTCTACAGCCGGAACGCCTCTGATTTTGTGATGTCCGGCAGCGATTTTTTCCATAAAATCGACAAATTCGGATTCATGATCATGCTGACCTCCGTGGGAATCGCCATAACTTGCGGTCTTCTCCTGACCCGCTCCATCGTTCTTCCCCTTCAGCAGGGAGTGGAAATGTCCCAGGCCATGGCAACCGGGGATTTCACCCGGCAGCTTGAAATCCAGCGGGGAGATGAGCTGGGGCTCCTTGTAAAGGCCTTGAACAACACGTCATCAAGCCTCAGTCAGATGTTCAAGGATGTCACCCAGGCCGCCCACACCATGGCCTCCTCATCAACGAGCCTCACCGAGATAGCAGGTGTCATGACCGACAGCGCGGAACACACCTCCTCCAGTGCGGATTCCGTTTCCGCCGCCGGTGAGGAACTCAGTTCAAACATGAACTCCATCTCTGCGGCAACGGAACAGGCGGCGTCCAACCTGAATACGGTCACCTCAGCCACGGAAGAGATGAGTTCCAGCATATCAGAGATTGCAAAAAACGCTGAAACAGCCAGGAGCATTTCAGAAAACGCGGTATCAAAGGCAGGCTCGGCCTCTTCCAGGGTGGAAGAGCTTGGCGCCGCCGCCAGGGAGATCGGCAAGGTCACGGAAACCATTACAGCCATCTCGGAACAGACCAACCTTCTCGCCCTGAACGCCACCATCGAAGCTGCCAGGGCCGGAGAAGCGGGCAAGGGCTTTGCCGTTGTGGCCAATGAGATCAAGGAACTGGCAAAGCAGACGGCGGATGCCACCCAGGACATCAGCCAAAAAATCGAAGTCACCAGGCAGAGCACCTCGGCAACGGCAAAAGAGATCAACGAGATCACAACGGTCATTGACGACATCAATGAAATTGTCGCCCAGATTGCCTCGGCCGTGGAGGAGCAGTCGGTGACCACACAGGAGGTTACCGAAAATCTCACCCAGGCATTCACAGGCATCGGGGAGGTCAATGAAAACATCTCCAATGGCGCCCTGGCGGCAGGAGAGATTGCACGGGACATCACAAACGTCAACTCAGCGGCCTCTGAGATATCCAACACGGCATCCCAGGTGAACATCAGCGCGGAAGAGCTCTCCGGCCTTGCCGGCAAGCTCAACAAACTCATGGAGACCTTCAAGGTTTAGGAAAAAGACAAGCCCGCAAAACCATTATAGAACTTTTAAGGCGACAACCCCGGAAAGGGGTTGTCGCCTTGAAATTGTACCCGGCTATTTTTCAACCCCACGCTTATCGACGGACTGCACGCAACTACTTTTCCAGCACCTGGCCCATAACCTCCCGCAACTCGTTCAAGGTGTATGGCTTTGCGGCCATGCCTTTGAAGCCGTATTCTGCATAGTTGGCCATAACCGGATCATCGGCATAACCACTGGAAACAATCGCCCTGGCATCCGGATCAATCTCCAGGATCTCCTTGATCGCTTCCTTGCCGCCGATCCCACCGGGGATTGTAAGGTCCATGATGACATAATCAAAGGGCTTACCCGCATCCATAGCCTGTCTGCAAATTTCTATGGCCTCTCCACCGTCCAGGGCCGTATCAACTTTATAGCCGATTCTTTCCAGCATTCTTTTGGTGACATTCAAGATCACTTTTTCATCATCCATCACAAGCACCCTGGCTATATGTTCCGTGCTTGAAGCTTTCACGGCCACAGGCTGCTTTGTTTCAGGCCGCTCCTGTGATTCGGAAGCGGGCAGATAAAAGGTAAAGCGTGTTCCTTTGCCAAGTTGCGAATCAACGCTTATGTGGCCATTGTGTTTATTGATGATCGAAAGCACCGTTGCCAGCCCCAGGCCGCACCCCGCCTGTTTGGTACTGAAATAGGGATCAAAGATTCGGTCAAGATACTTATGGTCTATGCCTGTTCCCTCATCATCCATTGTCACCTTGATATATTTTCCAGGACTGAGATTTGGCACAAGATTCTCTGAAACAGCCGCATTCGCAAGTTTAATGTAAAGGTGCCCGCCATCGGGCATTGCCTGGTCGGCATTGATTGTAAGATTGGAGAACACCTGCTGAATCTGCCCTTTGTCCGCTTGAGCCATCCACAAATCCGCCTCCGGCTCAAAAACGGGCATCACATTGCTGCCGGAAAGGTCAAACCTCACTATCTCCTTTGCAAGGCGGTCAATGCTGACATCCTCCCTGACCGGAGCCCCCCCCTTTGCAAAGGTCAGTAACTGCTTGGTAAGGCGGGTCGCCCTGCCCATGGATTTCTCGGTTTCCTCAAGGAACTTGAATCCCGGATGGTCTTTTGAGAGGGTATCCTTGGCAATTGAAATATTGCCGAACAGCCCCATCAGAATATTGTTGAAATCATGGGCAATTCCTCCGGCAAGGGTCCCGATGCTCTTGAGCTTCTGCATTTTTTGCAGCTCTTTTTCAATCTTTTTCTGTTCGGTGATATCCTGGCATGTCCCAAACAGCTTTACAGCCGTTCCATCTTTGTATTCTATTCTTCCTTCCGTATGCACATGAATCACCGATCCATCCTTGCAATTGATCCGATACTCATTCGGGGGCAGTTTTTTTTCGCCAGAGGAGATACTTTGCATGATCCATTGTGTGACCCTCTCAATATCATCGGAATGATGAATACTTGTGTTGATCCTGGGGAAATTCACCTCCTCTGTTTCATCATATTTCAACACCCTGTACATCCCCTTGGAGCATGTAACCTCACCTGTAACAATATCCCATGTAAAATCCCCCATTCCGGATATATACTGGGCTTGGACCAGCTTTGATTCGCTCTCTTTCAGCAACTTCTCAGCCTGCTTGCGTTCTTCTATTTCATTTTTCAACTGTTGGTTTGTTCGCACCAGTTCAGCAGTTCGGTCCCGAACCATGGCTTCCATCAACTCTTTTTGATTGCGCAATTGATCTTCTGCTTTTTTAGTTCGCAGTGCAGTATTAACTTGCGCAATCAGGACATATTCGTCAATGGGTTTGGCCAGATAAGCGTCTGCGCCGGAATTAAGTCCCTTGACAAGGTCTTGTGATTCAGTGCGGATGGCTGAAATCATGATAACCGGAATATGCTTGGTTTGCTCATCGGCTTTCAATCTGTTACAGACTTCATACCCATCCATTCCCGGCATTTTGATATCAAGCAGAATCGTATCCGGAGACTCGGACCTTGCCTTTTCAATTCCTTCAACACCTGACAGGGCGGTTATGATGGTGCAATCCGGAATAATACTTCTCAATACGGCCGACAGGGTGACCAGGTTATCTTGTTTGTCATCAATGGTTAGTATCTTTGGCACGGTTTTCTCCTTGGTTTTGATTGGGAGCAACAAACACCCCTACCCCTTCAACCAATCATTCACTTTTTGCAATATCAGCTCCGGATCAATGGGTTTGGCAATATAATCGTCACAGCCCGCATTGATGATCTCTTCCCTGTCACCCTTCATGGCCCGGGCAGTCAGTGCGACAACAGGAATATGGCTGACATTTTGATCTCTTTTCGCCTTGCCGGCCACCGTATAACCATCCATCACGGGCAAGGACATATCAAGGAGAACCAGGTCCGGATGTTCTGTTCGAATCTTTCTCAGCCCCTCTTCCCCGTCCATTGCTTCGAGTATGTTGTACTTATTTTGTAACACGGCCTTGATGGTCGTCATGTTATCTGAATGGTCTTCCACCACCAGAATGGTAGCGGGGGTCCCATTACCCTCTGACCGTTGGCGATTGCACCTTTCCGGTTGAGGAATGCAGGATTCCAGTTGCTCTGCCGGATGTTTTACAGTTTCAAGTTCAGCACCTGTACCCGCGCCGAGCATCAACCGGATCTTGAACAACAAAAGCTCCCTGTCCACATCCCCTTTTTGAATCAACTGCTGAATATTGTTACTGCTCAATTTGCTGAGGTCTTCAGGCGTCAGATCCCTGGCCGTCAGGACCAGCACCGGAATTCCTGCTGTGGCTTCCGTGCTGCGCATTTTGTTCAGCACCTGAAACCCGTCAACTTCCGGCATCATCAGATCCAGAACAATACCGCCGGGAATGCTGCGTGACATATAGTCGAGGGCTTCCTGCCCCCCCCGGGCAACATCCACTGTATATCCCGCATCTTCGAGAACGGTCTTTACCTGAATAACGGCCGCCTCACTGTCCTCAACCAGGAGGATTCTATCGGTGACTTCACGTCCCCTCTCCATGGCCCCTTCCCCACGCCTTTCAATGCCGGCAAAAACATTCTTTATCTCTTCAAGTATAACTGCCGGGTTAGTATCACTCTTTGCAAGTATCGACGAAGCATTTCCGCTCAATTTTTTCTTTTCTTCCCGGGTCAGGTCTTTTGCGGTTACCACAATCACGGGCAGCTCTCTGGTTTTCGGATTTGAACGAACCTTGTCCAGCACTTCAAAACCGTTCTTTTCAGGCATGATAAGGTCTAATACAAGCACATCGGGCACGGATTCTTTTAACAACTCCATGCAGATCCTGCCGTCCCCGGCAACAATTGGCCGCATCCCTTCCAGTTCTATAGCCCGGGCCATCTCCCTGAGTTCAGATTCGTTATCATCCGCAACCACAATGGAATAAGGGGACGGCCCGCCGATCCGGTTTATTTCGCCAATCAGCATATCCCTTTTTATGGGCTTGCTGACATAGCCCACAGCCCCCAGGGCAATCCCTGTGGATTTATCATCCGATAAGGAAACGATGATGACCGGGATATCTTTGGTGTCAGGACTCTGCTTAAGCTGCTGGAGCACCTCCCACCCGTCCATCTCCGGCATGAGGATGTCCAGGGTTACGGCAAAGGGGCGATGCCTCCGGGCAAGCCTGATGGCCTCTTCCCCTGATGTGGCCCGCAGGATGTTATACCCCTCCCCGGAAAGATAGCTGGCAATCATGGTAAGGGTCTCCGGCTCATCATCAACAACCAGAACGGTTTTTTGTGCCGGTACGGCGCCCTCAAACGGTCTGAAAATTGCGAGTTCGGATACCGGAGCCATACCCTGCCACCGGACCGGCAGGGTCAGGAAAAATGTAGAGCCTTTACCCAATGTGCTTTCCACAGAAATGTTTCCACCCAGCATTGTTACCGCCTTGCCGGCAATGGTGAGCCCAAGCCCCGTACCCTCATAGGGCCTGGATGAAGAACCGTCAACCTGCCTGAACTCTTCGAAGATATGGGGCAGATCCTTTTTCGAAATGCCGATGCCGGTGTCGGAAACCTCAATATGGATATTTTCAGCATCACTGCCGGCTGAGACAATCACACCACCCTGTTCCGTAAACTTCACGGCATTACCGATGAGATTCTGGAGTATCTGATGCACCCTGTTTTCATCGCTTTCAATCTGCGGGAAATTATCAGGAATCTTTAGATTGACCTCAATACCCTTGTCTTCGGCAAGTGGCTCAAGCCTTTCCATGATCGTTTCAATGGTTGAAACCACCGAAAAGTTTTTGGGGCTCACATCCATCCTGCCGGCCTCGATTTTTGAAAGATCGAGGATATCATTGATCAATGCCAGAAGATTTCTGCCGTTGCGTTCGATTATTTCAAGATAACTTGCCTCTTCCTCTGAAAGCTTGTCTTTTGCCTGCATCAAAAGTACACGGGAAAGGGCCATCACCGAATTAAGGGGTGTGCGCAACTCATGGCTCATATTGGACAAAAACTCGCTTTTCAGGCGGTTGGCCTCCTCAACCTGCAACCTCTGGGCTTCGAGTTCCCGGTTCTGTTCCTGCAGCTCTCCTGCTGTCTGCTGGAGTTCCTCGGCCTGGCACTGGAGCTCCACGGACTGGGACTGCAACTCATCGGTCCGGGCCTGGAGCCCCTGGTTTGCCTCTTGCAACTCCCCGGCAAGTCTTGCCACCTCCTCATTTGCCAGCAGGTTGGCAAAAACCGTTGAGAGCCCCATCGCCCAAGGCTGTTCCATTAAATCGAGAACCTTTTTCGGGTATGGTTTAATGCTTGCCAGGGAAACAATTCCCAGCACAACGTTATCAATGACAATGGGGAGACTGATGATCTCTTTTGGCATGATGGTGCCGGTGAATGTCCTGAATTTGAAAATGCTCTCTTCCGGAATATCGGTTATACGGGTTATCTTCCCTGTCTCCGCCACCATTCCCAGCTCCCCTTCCAGGGCGGAGGCGTCAAATGCTTTCAACTCACCTGGAATGACACCCAGGGAGAAAAAGGGTTCAAACATACCCGTCTTTTTATTTAAAAGAAAATATGCCCCCAATTGAGAATTTGTGACCTCAACAAGCTTTTTCAGAAGGGCGGTTCTGAATGCCCCAAGATCGTTCACCCCGATGATCGTTTCCGTGATATCCTCGTTTATTTCCTGAAGCTCCACCAGGGACTCGATGGACTCCGTCATTGAATTGAATGTCTCCCCAAGGGAGGCAAGTTCATCAGAACCGGAGATATGGTTTCTGGCGGAAAAATCACCCTTTTGCATTTTGACTGCGGTTGACGCCATTTCGATGATGGGGGAGGCAAGGGCCCTGGCGGTGAGGAATGAGACAACTATGATCGCCATCAAAGCCACAAGGATGAGCACGATTAAGTTCACCACCATGTAATGAATAGGGGCGTAGAGTTCGGCCAGATCCTGCTTTGCCACAAACCCCCAACCTGTTCGCGGGATATGGGCGTAGGCGGCCAGGACATTCTCACCGCGATAATCCATGGATTCTATTATGCCGGTTCTACCTTGGGCAGCGTTCACTGCCGGATCAGCCTGGATCTCAAAATTAAGGGGCGCATTTCCTTGCCAGCGCAATTCGTTTAAAGCTATCAGATCCTTATTGACAATAAGCGTTTCACCGGTTTTACCCAATCCAATCCTGTTCTGGAGCAAGACGTAAAGGGAGTGTTTCAAGTCCACACGGGCCACCAGAATCCCGAGGATGTGCTGTTGATCATGTTGGGAACAGAATATGGGAATAGAAAAAGTCATGGAATTTCTTGCTATGGCTTTTGATGAATAGACATCCTTGATAAACAACCCGCGAGTCTGCATGGGTTGGGTAAAATAGCTATCATCGGACTTATCCATTCCCCGGGAATTACGGTTGGTGGATATTTCAACAACCCCTGTCCGGGGATTGATTATAAACAACTCATTATAGGCACCATAGTTCTTAAGATAACGACTCAACAGCCTGGTGATATTCCCATAGGCTTTGAGATCTTTTTGATCTTTTTCCTCCTTGAAAACTATTTTTTCCAGATCGACAAGTTCATTATCAAAGGAGATTATTTTCAGATCACCAGTCCTTTCAGTCAGCCAGAGTTCCAGCTCTTTAACTTTGAGATCACGGATCGCCACAAGTTTAGCAAAGGCGTCCTGCTTCAGGGAGCGCACCTGTTGCTTGTAAGTTATCCCAATCCCGAGAAATAAAGGAGTAAGTCCCAGGATGACAAACCAGAAGGTCAGATTGCTTCTTATGCTATTGAACGCAAGTTTTTTCATTATTTTAACTCCAGTATATTTCAGTTGAGTGGGTAACCGCTTTTTAACCGGCGTACTCAACACTTATATTTTTTGATATATGTGGCAACAATCATTCACCCTTCTAAAGCATCTCTCATATTTTGGCGGGGGAATCTCCGCCTCCCCCAGCACCAGATAGCCATACCGGGTCAATGCACGATACAATTTGTCAAATATTTTATCCTGATATGCCGTGTTAAAGTAAATCAGGACATTTCGGCATAGCACCATGTCAAAATCCCCAAAAATGCTTTCCGGAGGAACGTAACTGCTATTATCAAGGATATCATACATCGAGAATGAGACCATCTCCCTTATCTCCGGCATTAGTTGAAAGGAGTTCCCTGAATGGGAAAAGTACTCTTTCAGGAACCTGTATTTAACATCTTTTATGCTTTCAAACGGATAAACCGCCTTTTGCGCTTTTTCCAATGTTTTACCGTCAATATCCGTTGCAAAGATATTGACTTTAAGTTTCACCGCTTCCTCTTTAAGGTATTCATGGATCAGAATAGCGGTGGAATAGGGTTCTTCTCCCATTGAACAACCGGCGGACCAGACCCTGAGGGAATGACTGAGGGTCTCCTTTTTTTGATGATAAATGACGGGCAGAATCCGGTCTGCCAGATATTCAAAGGCCAGTGAATTCCTGAAAAAACGGCTCACATTGATGGTCAATACATCGATGAGATTGTCGAGTTCATCGGGATTATCCTGCAAATACAAAAAATAATCGTTGTAGTTATCGCATTTTGCAAACGGGAAACGCTGCCCGACCCGCCGTTCGACCATGGAGACCCGGTAGCCGGAAAAGTCAAGGCCGTGCTTTTCATTCAAATAGGACAGGATACGCTTTAACTCGTTATTCATCGCAGGATCATATTCCTTTACCGCATCTGATGTTGATCAACCCTTTGTTCTCCTCAAACCAATTCTAATTCTTATCGAGCACCTTGCGTACCGAGATTGAGAGTTCCTTCATGAGAACAGGTTTCAAGAGAATTTCCCTGAGCCCCAGAGACGCTGCTTTTTCTCTGGAGATCACATCACTGAACCCGGTGCAAAGAATGACCGGCATATCAGGCCGGATCTTAATCACTTCACCGGCCAGTTTATCCCCGGTCATGTTCGGCATGGTCATATCAGTGATGATAAGATCGTAACCGTCAGGATCAGCACGAAACAGGTTTAAAGCATCCCTGCTGCTGATTTGAGTTGTCACATGATACCCCAGTCGCTCAAGCATCTGCTTCTCCAATAGAACGACATCTTCCTGATCATCCACCAGAAGAACCCGCTCGTTCCCCTTTTGAATGGAGCCGGTGACTTTGCCGGGGACGATCCCGGACATGTTCTCCATGGTCGGGATATGGATTTGAAATTCGGTTCCCTGACCTGGCTCGCTATAAACATTGATATTACCCTTATAGCTCTTCACAATGCCATGAATGACCGACAGCCCCAGACCAGTGCCTTTTCCCTCTTCCTTGGTGGTGAAATAGGGATCAAAAATCCGGTCCATCACTTTCTGATCCATACCCATGCCCGTATCTTTAACGGTCAGGCAGGCATATTTGCCGGGATTCATATTCTCGTCCTTCATATCCTCGGCCAGTAATTCCACCTCTCCATAGCTTACGGTTAAATTCCCGCCGGTTTCTTCCATGGCATGGAAAGCATTGGTGGACAGATTCATGACGATCTGATGAATCCGGGTGGGATCCGCGAGCACAACCTCGCACGTCTTATCAATATCCTGATCTATTTTTATGGTGCTTGGCAATGAGGATGCAATCAGTTTCAAGGCTTCCTTAATAACCACCTGAGCCCTTAAAGGCTTGAGTTCGTGATCTGTCTGACGGCTGAAAGTGAGTATCTGCTTCACCAGTTCACCGGCACGTTTTGCACCGGTCAGAATATGGGTCAAATGATCCTGGAGTTCATTTTCTTGTGGAAAATCTTCCAGCAACAGCTCTGTGTACCCAATAATGGGAAATAGAATATTGTTAAAATCGTGGGCAATGCCGCCGGCAAGGGTTCCAATGGCCTCCATCTTCTGAGCCTGTTGAAGCCGGGCCTCTATTTTTTTTATTTTAGTAATATCCCTATACACATTCAGGATGGTGAGAGTTCCGTCATCATGGACAACGGGGGTGGAGGAGATATAAAACGAATGATTGTCCTTTGGGCTGAGAATCTCCAATTCTTGGGCATTCCCTTGTTTTATCGCTTCAAAATCACACCACGGGCATTTTTTATCAAAACCGTGGATCGCTTTGAAACATTTTTCCCCCCTGGCGTCACGGCCAGTCCTCCTGACCATGATCGGGTTCATATACTTGATTAAAAAATCCTGGGAACAGATATAAACCGGTTCTTTCATGGATTCCATTATGGCCCGGTATTTCACTTGGCTTTCCCGGAAGGCCTCTCCGGTCAGCTTATGCTCATGCATTTCCAGCTCCAGTTCCGCGGTGCGATCCAACACCTTGCGCTGCAGGGTCCGGGACCAGACAAACGATCCCATGAGCAAAACACAAAAGGGAATGATGAGATAGAGGGAATAGTTCAGAACCTCCCAAAAGCCGATCTCGGGTTTCTCGTAAAGCCCAAGCCATTTTGAATAAATTTTCCTGTATTCGCCTGTGTTTTTGATGGCGGTCAGGGCTTCTGACATTCTTGCAAGCAGCACCCCGTTGTCGTTGGAAACAGCATAGCAGTATTCCAGCGGCACCATGGACTGCCTGGAAACCAGAAGATTTTTATAACCTTTTTTTTCAATCAGATAGAGTGCTGGTACCTTGGTGATCAGAGCACAATCATACCGGCCTTTCGCCAGCAGTTCAAGGGCTTTCTCCGGTGTTTCCACTGCAATAAGTTGAGTTCCATAGCCCTGCCGGACGGCAAAATCATGCATGATGTCCCCGGCCTGAACCAAAATGGACTTACCGGAAAGGTCAGCAACACTATCGGGCATTTTCGAGCCTTTCCGAACGACTATCCCATGACTGACAATGGTGTGTGCCGGCGAGAATTCAGCTGTTACATCCCTCTCCGGAGAATAGAACATACCCTGGAGCGCATCTATCTTATTTGTCTCCAGGGCTTCTCGTATCGAAGCCCAGGGCTTGAGTTGAATCTCCACGGGGATACCAAGCCGCCTTGCTATGGCCCGGGTAAGATCAACATTAAATCCGGCCGGTTCTCCGTTCTCATCAAGGAACTCATAAGGGGGATAGTTATCATCTCCGCCAATAATAATCTGCCTCGTCCCAGGCCCGATTGCTTCAAGGGGGGCAAACCACTTGGTGCTGAGCTGACGAAAGGTTCCGTCGGCAATTACGATTGAAAGCCCCTCATTTAAAATAGCGAGTAGCTCCTGATCTCCTTTCTGCACGGCAAAACAAAATGACTGCTTAAAAGATTTCAGGGGAGGCCCTGCAATTCTCAAATCCGTTAACCTGCCTTGCTTCATCAATTGCAGGCCCACTAATTTTTGCATGACCACCGCATCGTGTCTGCCGTTTGCAAGCTCGGCCAAGGCATCCATGGAGGTATTGGTCGTCACAATTTCAGCATCAAATTCTATTTGATCAAAAAACTCTTCGGCATAGTCTCCTTTCATAACCGCAACCTGCTTCCCCTCGAGGTCAGCCAGGGAACGGATCGAGGTGGTATCCTTGTGAACCACAATGGTGCCGTGCATGGTGATATAAGGAAAGGAAAAATCATAGATTTGTTCACGTTCATGGGTTCTGCTGACCATGGGGAGGACTTTAATCCCGCCCTCCAGAAGATCCTTCTTGAGATCGTTCCAGTGGCCGGGCCTGAATGACACCTCCCGGCCCATGGCCTTGAGGCTGGCAACCAGAAGCTCCACTGAAAACCCCTCCGCCTGCTGATCTTTAGTGACAGCAGAATAGGGTGGATAGTCATACTCGCATCCCGAACTGATCATGGCGGAATCAGCCTGGAGGCTGGGGCAGAGGAAAAACGCCACCACGGCTGAAACGAACAGGAACCATGCCGGCCATACAAGCATTACCCGCACCCGTTTAGATTGGGAAGAACCATGAATCATAATGCAGTTTCCGCAAATTTATCGAGAACCCCTCGTATGGCTTGAGCTATTTCCCGTCTAACCAGCGGCTTTAAAAGAACCATACCAATTCCCAGGGCCCTGCTTTTTTCTTCTATCATCGGATCGCTGAACCCTGTGCATAAAATGACAGGGATATCCGGCCGGATTCTCTTTATCTCCATGGTCAACTCAAACCCGGTCATCCCGGGCATGGTCATATCCGTAACGATCAGATCAAATGCATCAGGACAGGCCTTAAAGGCTTCAAGCGCCTCAATACTTGCCGTCTTTGCGGTGATTCGATACCCCAGTCGTGTCAGCATCTGCTGCTCCATGTGGACAATATGCTCTTCATCATCAATCAGGAGTATTTTTTCGGTGCCCCCTTCAATGGCTTGGACCTGGTCATCGGGCTTTTCAACCTTGCTTTCCATGACCATAGGCAGGTAGACACGCACCTCGGTGCCCCGGCCGGGCTCACTGTAAACGCCAATGTCTCCATTGCAGCTCTTTACAATCCCCTGCACCACGGAAAGCCCCAGACCGGTTCCCTTGCCCTGTTCCTTGGTCGTGAAATAAGGGTCGAACAGTTTGTCCTGAATATCCTTTTCAATACCGGCGCCCGTATCCGCAACCGTCAAGATTGCATAATCCCCCGGGGATAACCCCGACAAAATCAATGGCCCCGCTTCCAGCCGGCACCGGCCGAGAGTCACCCTGAGCCTGCCACCGGTTTCTTCCATGGCTTGATAAGCGTTCGTGGCAAGGTTCATGACGATCTGATGAATATGGGTGGGATCGGCAATGACAACACCGCAGCCAGGATCTATCTCATGCTGGATTTCAATGGTGGCCGGAATGGAGGAGCGAAGCAAATCAAGGGCCTCCTTGACAACGGGCTGGAGTTTCATCGGCTTAACGGCCTGTTCGCCCTGGCGGCTGAACACCAGGATCTGTTTGACAAGATCCCTTGCCCTCAATGCCGCATGAAGAATATTATCAATATGATGTTGTGAAGGGCTCTCCAGGGGAAGATCGTCCTTGAGCAGTTCAGCATACCCGATCAACGGATACAGCATATTGTTGAAATCATGGGCAATGCCACCGGCAAGGGTGCCAATGGCCTCGATCTTCTGGGCCTGGAGCAACCGTTTTTCAAGCATGGTTTCCTTGGTGACATCACGCTTGACCGCCACGTAATTAACGATCCTGCCCTCGCCGTCCTTAACCGGGGATATGGTAGCCTCTTCAATAAACTCCGACCCGTCCTTTTTCCTGTTGACCAGGCGTCCTTGCCAGGTCTTTCCATGTGAAATCGTCTCCCACATCCCACGGTAAAAGAAATCATCATGGTGGTTGCTTTTCAAAATCCGTGGATTCCTGGATATGACCTCCCCCCGGCTATACCCAGTAAGGTTCTCAAATGCCGGGTTCACATATTGAATATCCCCCTTGCTGTCGGTGATGATCACCACCTCGGCGGCCTGGTGAATGGCCGCTTCCAGGCGCCCACGTTCGGCATCCCTGCGCTTGCTTTCAGTAATATCCTTAAAGATGCCTGCCATAATCCGCAATCCATCCATTTCAAACCCGGTACCTTTTATTTCCACATCCTTGATGACACCTTTCCCGGTAATCACCCGGGTAATAAGGGTCCGGCCTTCGTGGTCCGTTCGATGCCGCTCAAATGTAGCGGATACCGGCGCGTCATTGCTTTCATCGGGGTGAAGGATTTTCTGGTGCTGTCCGATCAGCTCAGCCTTGTCCCTGCCGACCAGTTCTGCCAACGCCCTATTGCAATCAATAATGATGCCTGTTTCAGCTTCTGCAAGACACAACCCGTCCAGGGCCTCATCAAAGATTTTCCGACGCCGCGCTTCAGAGTTGCGCAGTTGCGCCTCCACTTTCCGCCTGCCAAGGATATTGATTATCGAAAGCAATAAAGCCATGGATATAAAAGAGAACGCCCCGGCAATGCACCAGATCAAGGCCTTGTGCTCTCCATAAAATGAGTAGGGAACATTCAGGATCAAACTATCTGCCGGCACCATGGAGGCGGACAGATGGTATGCTTTCAGCTGGTTGTAATCAAATACATATCGATTGGGACTCTCCCGGGTCACCTTTATTTCATGGACCGGCCTTCCCCTTAAAATCTCCAGGGCGATTTCCGCCGCGGCCTTTGCCTGTTCATGGTGGCTGATTACCTTGCCCCCAAGCACCCCATCCCCCAATCCATGGTACCAGAGGTGAAAAAGGGGAACAGAAAGCGATGTTATAATGCGCTTCAGACTTTCATCAAATGACAGTATTTGATTGTTTTTATCCTTGTATGCGGAGAGCAGCAAGACAGCGCTCTCCTCCCCTAAACGACCAATAGAGTTTGAAAATTCCTGCCATGTCAAACCGGTCAGGGAGATGTCTGAGAACCGATGCTTGGGAAATTGATTTTTTAACCGGTAAAAAGCCCTCAAATCCCCCTGACCGCTGGGTGTTCCGTCCACCAGGGCCACAATTTGGGAAGCCTTGGGATTCAGGTTAATCATCAACTCAATGGTCTCTTCCTGGGACACGGCTTCAATCACGCCTGTCACCTGGGGATTGCTGTTCTGCCCTAGGGCAAGGTCCATGTCATTTACCCCCAGAAAGACCACGGGAATTCCCTTGAGCAGCTGAAATTGTTGATCAAGGGCGAACAGCAAGGCGTTATCATCCGCCACCATCACCAGGTCATAGGGTTTCACCAGACCAAGCTTACAGGAGAGGGAACCCAGGAAGTGGTCCAAATTTTCTTTGCCGGGAAACCGTTTCGTATCCATGAATTCAATATCAAGGACAATTTCCTTGCCATTAAAAACTGACTCCGCCCCCTCCACCTGCTGAAAAAACGTTGGAAAACCAGGATGGTAAGCACTAATAAACAAAACCCTGTCCGGCTCCCCGGCCCAGGCGGGGCTGAAAACAAAAGAAATGGAGCCGATGATAAAAAATGATATGAAACAAAAAATTATAGCGAACCGGACCGGCTGTTTTGCCATCTTAATTTTCACCTAACACCTTTCGAATTATGTCTGCCATCTCCCGTTTCACCAACGGTTTCAGGACAACTCCGTCAATGCCCATCGCCCTGGCGGCTTCCCCATTGACCTGCCGGCTGAACCCCGTACACAGGATCATGGGAATATCCGGCCTGACAACTTTCATGTTTTCGGCCAGTTGAATCCCCGTCATCCCGGGCATTGTCATGTCGGTGATGACAAGATCAAACGCTTCAGGAGAAGCTGTAAAGCGCTCCAGGGCTTCACGACTGTTTGTCAAAGCCGTAACATGATATCCCAAACGCGTCAACAGCGCCTGGCTCATATGGATGATGTCTTCTTCATCGTCCACCAGCAATATCGATTCCGTGCCTCCCTGAATGGGTTCCTGTTTTTTCCGTGGCTCCCCGATATCCCGGCTGCCGACCACCGGAAGATAAACATGGACGGTGGTTCCTTTTCCCGGTTCGCTGTATATGCGGAGCCCACCTTTTGATTGCCCGACAACTTCCCGGACCATGGAAAGCCCCGGCCCCGTGCCCGTGTTTTTCTCCTTGGTTGTAAAATGGGGATCAAAAATCTTATCCAGGAGCTTTTTGTCAATGCCGGTCCCGGTATCTGTCACGGTGAGTTGAGCATAATTACCTGCCGGCAATTCCAAAAATACCGATTCATCTTCATCCATGGAGACCTGTTTCAGGGAAATCTCAAGGCTCCCCCCGGTTGTTTCCATGGCGTGGAAGGCGTTGGTGGCAAGATTCATGATCACCTGGTGAACCTGGGTGGGATCTGCCGCCACAAGACCGCAGTGGGAATCCAAATTGGATCGGATTTTTATGGTCGTTGGAAGGGTGGAACGAAGCAGCTTTAACACCTCATTGACCAACAGATAAACCCGAAGGGGTTTGATCTCACCTTCAGCCTGTCGGCTGAAGGTGAGAATCTGGGAGACCAGGTCTTTTGCCCTTAAGGCTGCGTGGAGGATTGCAACGATATAATGATGGTGGGCGGTCTCCTGGCCAAGGTCTTCTTTTAAAAGTTCGGCATACCCGATCAAGGGAAAAAGGATATTATTGAAATCATGGGCAATGCCCCCTGCAAGGGTACCGATGGACTCCATTTTCTGGGCCTGGGCAAGGCATTTTTCCATCAGAACTTCCCGGGCATCTCTTACTTCCGTCAGGTCGGAAACCAATGCAAAGTATCCCTTGAGGGTATCTGAATCCTCCCGGATTGTCGCGGCATTGATCCTGGTATAACAGAAGGTGGCATCCTTTTTTTTAATTGTCATATTATACTTCCGATACGGGAAGGCGTGAGGGGAATCAAACTGTTCCGTGAGAAGGCGCCTGTCTTCCAGAACCACAAACGCCATGGGGCTTTTCCCCAGGATCTCCTCCCTTTCATATCCAAGCATGGCGCACATGGCATCATTGACCTCAACAGTCCTCGTGTCGGCATCTAAGCGCCAATACCCCTCGGAGGTGGTTTCAAGAATGGTGCGACATCTTTTTTCACTGGCTTCCAGGGCCATTTGGATTTTATTTTTCTGTGATACGATTCGTGAGATAAGGAGGCCAAAGAAAATGAAAGTTAACATCGTACAAAAAAAGATTTCCACGATAAATCTCCCAATCGGCTCAAGTCATGAAACAAGGATTAAAACGGTTTGGCATTTACCCTAAAAGAGAAACAGCTTTTTTGGCAATGGTGTTGATATCCTCAACATGGTCAACCCCACCCAGTCGAATGGCCTCCTTGGGCATGCCAAACACCACGCAGGAACCCTCATCCTGGGCAATGTTCACGGCTCCGGCCTGTTTCATCGCCACTAACCCGGCGGCCCCGTCCCGTCCCATGCCGGTTAATATGATGCCAAGGGCATTGGCCCCGGCAGACTGGGCCACGGATTTAAACAAGACATCCACCGCAGGTCTCTGATGGTGAACCAGGGGGCCTTTTTTCACCTGAACATAATACCGGGCGCCACTGCGTTTCAGCAGCATATGATAATTTCCAGGAGCGATGAGCACCCTGCCGTTGGCAACGGTATCGCCGTCTTCGGCCTCTTTCACGCCCATGGCGCACAAGGTGTCCAGCCGCTGGGCAAAGGAACGGGTAAACCCGGCCGGCATGTGCTGGACCACCACAACCCCCGGGGCGTTACCGGGCAGCCGGGTCAACACCTTTTTAATGGCTTCGGCGCCTCCGGTGGAGGCTCCCACCGCAATGACCTTGTTGGTTGTCCGGGCAAGGGCCATGGAGGGAAGCGCATGCCCCCCGGCAGTCCCATTGGCGGCCAAGGCGATTGGCTTTACACGGACACCGGCCACGGCCCGGATCTTGTCCGCAAGCTGAACACCCATATCATCCACGGAATAGGCTGAGTTCGGTTTTGAAAGAACTTCAAGGGCCCCGATGGTCAGGGCCTCGAGGGCAAGCTTACTGCCCTTGGTGGTCAACGAACTGACAATAATCACGGGCAGGGGATAATAGTGCATCAACTTTTTTAAAAAGGTAATGCCGTCCATGCGGGGCATCTCAATATCAAGGGTTACCACGTCGGGCTTGAGCCTGACAATCTTGTCCCTGGCGACATAGGGATCAGGCGCCGTCCCGATCACCTGGAGATCCTTCTCCCTTGACAGCTGTTCCGTAAACACCTTTCTCACAACCGCTGAATCATCCACCACAAGAACCCTGATTGTCCTGGCCACGGCCTTTCTCCCGATTATTTTTTTTATATCAATCCAACTCAATGGTAACAACCATGGTTCCGTCCATGGTTTCAACCTGCACCAGGGCATTGGTGGCAGGAAGCGTTCCCGGCTCCACCATGTCCGGGACATGGAGGTCATAGGAGGAAGCATCCGCCATGCTGCGCAGGGTATTTCCGGCGATCATGTTCAGGCACTCCTTGAGGACACCCTCGAAATGTTCCACGGAAAGGGTCTTCCGGGGCTCCCCCATGAAATTTTCCGTCATCACGGTAAGCAGGTCCCTTGGAACAAACAGGGAAAAACTGCCGGAGCAGGGCCCGGTGAACTCCAATCGCCCGCCCGCCACGTCCCTGGACGAAATCAACTCGCCAATGGCCATGGTGTCGGCATGGCTGATCTCAACGGGCAAATAGAACATGGATTCCATGACTTCAGAAATCGAGGTCTTCATCGCCGTCATCAAATTCGTCTTCACAGGCTCCCTCCCCAAGTATTCGTGTTATGACATCCCTTACCGTTTCCGGGGTAAAGGGTTTGGTGATGTACCCGGCAGCCCCCAGTTCCATGAAGCGGTCTATCTTTTCCCGGCTGCCCTCGGTTGAAATCACCACAACAGGAAGCTCCTTTGCCATCTCATGCTTCTTCATTTCCCACAACAAATCCAGACCGTTCATCACCGGCATGTTGTAATCGGTGATCACAATATCGATCCAGTTGTTCCGTATAACCTCAAGGGCTTCCATGCCGTTTCCGGCTTCATGGAACTCGCACCCCCCATACCCTGCCGTCCTGAAGGTCTTTTTAATGACTGACCTCATGGGCATTGAATCATCAACCACCAGAATTGAATAGTTCATAGCTTTACCCCACGGGCTCCGGATGCTTTCAGAAACACCTCACCGGTGTTGATATCAAGATGCACGGTCCGGTTGACATGGCCCCCCACATCTTCAGCGGTGACCATGACCCTGTTTTTAAAAAACATCTTTTTCAACGCCATGTAATTTCGCTTACCAATATTGAAAAAGCCTTGCTGATCCATTATTTGGGCTCCTCCCACTACAAAGATATTCATCCTGGACTTTTTGGCGTCATATTTATAGGTTTCCTTAAACAAGCGCGGGATCCCGGTATCGGCAAACATAAAAGGTTTTTTAGCGGCCTTGGCCCTGTCGATGGAGGATTCCGGCAGCATATAGTGCAGAATCCCCCCCACCCCCGCCACGGGATCGAAAACCACAAGTCCTATACAGGATCCCAGGGAATAGGTCACTAAGGTATGACCGGGATCGTTACTCACCTTCATATCTGCAACACCGACAATCAGCTTCACGGAGCGGCTCCTTCTGAAGTCAACCTGCAACCAGCGAACTTATACCATGAATATCAAGAATCATGCCCACCCTTCCATCGGCAAGGATGGCGCCACCGGAAAACCCGATAACCTTGTCCAGGCCCTGGCCAAGGCTTTTAATCACATATTCGTCCTTGCCAAGCAGCTCATCGATGAGAATCCCCAAGCGCCTGTCCTTGCATTCCACCACAACAACCAGCCCCTCCCAGGGATCTGTGCAGTCTGTGGACACACCAAAGATTCCGTCCATGCGGATCAGGGGAATCAGACCGTCCCGGTCACGGATCATCTCTTCCTTGCCTTCCACGGAAAAACACTCTTTTCTATCCGGCCTGAAGGACCGCTGGATAACCATGGTTGGAATAACGTACCGTTCCTCCCCGACCCTGACCAGCATGCCGTCGATGATGGCAAGGGTCAGGGGAAGAACAATATTGAATTTTGTTCCCCTGCCCGGGGTTGAAGTAATGCTCAGGTGTCCCCTGAGTTTTTCAATACCTTCATTGACCACATCCATACCAACCCCCCGGCCCGAAACATCGGTGACAGCCTTGGCCGTGGAAAAACCGGGTTGAAAAATCAGATCATGTATCTGGGCATCGGACAGGTTTTCATCCCCTGAGATCAGGCCCGTTGACACCGCCTTGGCAAGAATTCCATCCCTGTCAAGGCCCTTGCCGTCGTCTTCGATCTCAATATGGATGTTGCCGCCCTTGTGAAAAGCGCGAAGAAAAATGGTTCCCTGTGCGGGTTTGCCCTGCCGGGCACGTTCTTCGCAAGTTTCAATACCATGGTCCACGGAGTTACGGATCATGTGCACCAGGGGCTCATACAGGGCCTCCACCACGTTCCGGTCGATTTCGGTATCTTCCCCGATCATCACAAGCCCCACTTTTTTCCCGGATTTCCTGGAAAGGTCCCTCACCAGCCGTATCATCTTCATGAAAGTGGCTTTAATGGGAACCATGCGCATGGACATGGCAATGTTCTGTATGCTTGACACGATCTGTCCCATCTGTCCCATGCCCTGCTGGAGCCGGGAATCCAGCCCTGCCTGCTGCCTGAGCATGGACTGGGAGATCACCAGCTCTCCTGCCAGGTTAACCAGCTCATCCAGCTTGGCCGTATTGACCTTGACCTGGGAGTCGCTACTCACCCGACCTGCTGTTTTCTGCTCCATGAGGGCGGATGCCACCTCCCTGGCGCCGGCTTTTTTTTCACTGACAAGGATTTCCCCCAGTTTTTCCCCGGGATTTCTCTGCTGAATCTCAAGGGCGCTTTCAAGGGCGTCCTGGTCAATGATGCCTTTATCAACCAGGATTTCACCAATGGGCTGCCGTTCACCCCTGGCAAGGGAAACCTGGAGGGCCTGGAGTTTCTCCCCCAGCCCATGGATTTCAATCCCATCGTCCTTCTGTGTGACACCCCTGGCCGTTGCCTCCCTTACCCGTGACAAAAGCAGCTTCAAGGTATCAACAGCCTCCAGGATAACGTCGATGGCCGAATCGTTGATGAGGAACTCCCCGCTACGGGCACTGTCAAGGAAAGTCTCTGTTGCATGGGCCAGGGTATTGATCTTTTTCAATCCCAGAAAACCGGATACCCCCTTGATGGTGTGAAAAGGACGGAAAATATTGTTTATTATCTCCATGTCCGACGGCGCCTGTTCCAGTTCCACGACCCCGATCTCGATGCTGGCCAGCCCCTCTTCGGACTCCGCCACAAACTCCATGATGATCTGGGCATCCTCGTCGCTCAATGGCGCTTCGACAGCAGACGGAATCCCATCCCCTGGATCATCACACACCTCAGGAATCACCGCCTCAACCTTGGGAACCAATTCCGGGATATCAGTCTTCGGGATCAGTCCCTCAAGGATATCAGAAATGTCGAACCCGAACTCTTTCCCGTTTTTCTCATGGCGCACCAGGGCCTTCAGGAGAGCCACGGCCTCTTCAAGGGGGCGGATGGTGACAAGGGAATCATGCACCATGGTTTCCCCATAGGATCTACAGGCACGGGCAACCGTTAAAAATGTTGGCTCATGGATGGAACCGGCATTATCAATGAGCGTATCCACGGCATGGATTATCCCCTCCTCCCCCGGCTCGTCCCCGGGACAATATTCGCCGATCAAAAGGGAAAGGTCATCAATGCCCCGGCAAACCTGTTTCAATTCACACATCTCAACTTCCCTGGTGCTCACATCCGCCCCCAACTCCCCAGAGGATATGGGAGGACACTCCTCCCGTTCCAGGCCAATCACTTGTTTTTTCATCCCGATGATGAGATCCTCCAAAGTTTCAAAGACCTGATTGTCCATGGACGCCGGGCCATGAACAATCTGGTCGACAAGGCTCCCTGCCTGCCGGGCTTGGGAGGCAAGGGTTCCGGGGGAAATGTCACGGCTGTTTTCATAAATCTTCTCCAGTAACGGGGAAAGCCCTGAAAAACTTTCCGGTTCCCGGGCATCCTTTAAAACAAATTCAAGAGAAAGTTCCTCCACAAGATCCTGAATGAGTGTATAAGTCATAAGCCTGTCTTTATGTTAGGGTTCATGGGTTTCCATCTTCAGCCATGAAGCGTATTCTGACCGTCAGGGCCAAGGGCGGCATGGCCGCCCCTGCCCCGGTACCACCTTAGAAATCGATAAATCCGTCGTCATCATCCATGGGAATCACCTGCTCCGGCCTCACTTCCCTGTTGCCACGGGCGATCATCCTTTTAGGCGCTGCCGGCTTCATGGGTGAGGAAGGGGTAACGGACCTGGAGGCGATCCTGGCTTTGCCCCCACCCACAAGGCCTACAAGCTCCTCCACCATGATCTGCATCTGATCGGCCTGGGCATTGAGCTCTTCCGAAGCCGAGGCCGACTCTTCGGCATTGGCGGCATTCTGCTGGGTCACCTTGTCCATCTCGGTGACGGCGATGTTCACCTGCTCAATGCCCTGGGCCTGCTCACCCGAGGCGGCGGAGATCTCAGCCACCAGCTCTCCCACCCGGCCGCTTTTTTCCGATACTTCGGCAAAGGCGGTATTGGTGGTCTCGACCAGGCTGGATCCCTGCTCCACCTTTTTCACGGTGCCGTCAATGAGCACGGCAGTACTCTTGGCGGCTTCGGCGGATCTAAGGGCCAGGTTCCTCACCTCCTCGGCAACCACGGCAAATCCGGCACCGGCTTCACCTGCCCGGGCAGCCTCCACCGCCGCGTTCAGAGCCAGAAGGTTTGTCTGAAAAGCGATCTCATCTATGGTTTTCACCACCTTCTGTGTCTCGTTACTGGCCTTGGAGATTTCATCCATGGAGGCGATGAGGTCCGACATTGACTGGTCCGCCCGGGTCACCACCTGGTTGGCCTCCTTCATCAAACCATCGGCCTGATTGGAATTATCGGCGTTCTGCTTGGTCATGGAGGACATCTCCTCCAGGGAGGAAGAGGTCTCTTCAATGGAAGCTGCCTGCTGGGAAGACCCTTCCGCCAGGGACTGGCTGGCAGAGGAAACCTGACCAGAGGCGGAAGCCACTTGGCTGGCGCCGTCTTCAAGCCCCTGGATAACCCGTTTCAGGGCCCCAGTGATGCCGCGAATGATGACAAAGGCCAGCAATATGCCCACCACCAGCGCCACCAGGGAGATCACCATTATCACGGTATTGGCCGAGGCAATCTGGCGTCCCATCTTAGCCTTCTGGTCCTTGCGGGCCGCTTCACACTCGGCCTGGGCCTCACGGGCCGCCTCGACCATGAGGGCCTCAGCCTTTTCCTGCTCCTGCATCAACTTCCAGAAATGATCGAATTCCCGGTCATAGGCGGTCAGCGAGGCAATGACAGCACCGACCTGCTGGACATTCAGCGCCAGCTTGAATCGTGATTTCAGATCCTTTCCAAGCACCATGAGCTTACCAATACTGGCATCCACCTTATCCATATAACCGACATCCCCGGAGATGATCATCTCTTTCTCATTTTTCCTGGCATCAAGGAACCATTTGATCATGCGGTTGGCATCGTCGGCCTTGGTCATCTTATCATCCAGAAAAGCATCGGCATCTTTTCTTGCCTTGGCAAGCTGAGCCTTCTGATCCGCCCGGATCTGCTGGATCTCCCTTAGGGCAGCAGTGGCGCTTGAAATCATCAGTTCCTTGTCAGAGAGGGTCCGCCCTTTTAAATAAGCCAAGGTCGCGGTTTCATAGGCCCTGTAGCTTTCCAGAACCGCATCTGCCTGCCGGATGTTCTTGTCAAATTTAAACTTTGATTTCAACACCTCGGTCTCATCCAGTATCCTGCGGTTGACCTCCTTCCACTTGGCCCGCACCTGGTCATCATTTTCGAACAACAACGAAATCCGCAACGCCTTGGCATCCATGACAAGCTTGATCAGACGGTTGGCATCATCCGCCTTGGTCAGCTTATCCTCGATCAGGACAGCGCTTTTCTCCCGGGCCGTAACAAGCTGATTCTTTTGATCGGCCCGGATCGCCTCGGTGTTTTCCAGGGCCTTCCTGGCGCTGGCACGCATCTTTTCCATGGTGAGATCTTTTTCTTCGGCAAGTTTCACATAGGTCTGAAAAGCCTGGCCATACTGCCCCACCTCGGCAATGACGCTGTTCATCTGCTCCTTGTTGTTCTGCTTGTCAAACTTCCCCCGGGTTTCCAACGCCTGCTGCTTTACCTGCTCAACCGCTTCAATGAGCTTGTCAGCATAGGTTTTATCGTTCCGCAGCATGAAATTCTTTTCATGCTGACGGGCCGTCAGGATATTTTTGACCAGGCGGTTCACATCATCGGCTTTGTCAACACGGTTCACCACACCGGTCAGTCCTGTGTATCCGAAATAGGCAACCACACATATGAGCACAATGAGTATTGCGGCAAGCCCGGCAATTTTTGTTCCAATCTTCATCTCTTTAAACATCGAAGCGTCCTCCTTGGTGTTCAAAACTTGTTAAATCTATCGAGAGGGACTTTTCCTGTCCCACCTATTTTTCAACTGGCTTGTTCGAGCCCCGCAATCTCTTCGGCATTTAGCACCCGGTCAATGTCCAGGAGGATTTTCACACTGCCCTCCAGTTTGGCCATGCCCAGGATATAATTGGTATCAAGCCGGGAACCGAATGCGGGGGAAGCTTCGATATCTTCATCTCCGATGTTAAGAACTTCAGATACTGAATCCACCACGATGCCGATGAGCAGAATCCCCTTGAGGCACTCAATTTCAACCACGATGATGCAGGTGCGCTCGGTATAGTCCACGGGCTCCATGCCGAATTTCAACCGAAGGTCCACCACGGGAATCACCTTGCCCCTCAGGTTGATCACGCCCCTGACAAATCCCGGCGTCCGTGGCACAGAGGTGATGGGCATCATGCCAATGATTTCCTTGATGGTCAGAATGCCGATTCCGTACTCTTCCCCCCTTAGACTGAAGGTCAGGTATTTGCCGGCCCTGTGGGCCACCTCCTTCACGGTTTCGGTTTGTTCAGCCATTGGTTTCTCCTTTGATTCATGTTTTAATGGTTCAAAATTTTGGCCAACACCGAGCTCACATCGGTGAAATCACTGTCGCTGAATGTAAGGAAACTGGTTTTCAACCCCACCCCCAGGCAGAGAGTAGCGGGGGTTCTGTCCGGCAGCACCAGGATCACACGAATATTTTCCAGCAGATCTTCCATTGAAATCAATTCCTTGAGTTCGCCGAGGGTGCCTGCAATCAGGATGGCAATGGAAATCCCGTGGCTGGGACGGCACAGGGTTCCCATAAGAGAGTCCATACCGGAGCAGATTTTTGCCGGGCATCCAGGAAAATTTCCCTGAATTTTGCTCCAGAGCCTTTTACCAGTCTCATCTGCCATTGAATTATGAAAAACAACGATCATTGTCTGACCTTTATTTTGGTTTATTGTTTTTATCTGTGTAAAAGCATGGAACGTGCCAACAGATGCACAAAAAAAACAGTGTTTAGATTTCAATATGTTAACCAGAAAACAGATAAGAATGGAGATAGATAAACCAAAGATATTCCTGAAAACAGGAATCCCTCAATTCCTGTTTTCAGGAATTGGGAAAGGGTTGCGAAATCGTGAAAGAAGGGAGGTTAAGGAGGCTAATTCTTGCTGAACCCAGGCAGTCCGTGTTTTTTCAACAGACCGTACAATCTGGACTGGGAGATCCCGGAAAGCGACTCAGCCTTTTTCCGATCCCCTTCAGCTCTTTTTAGCAGTAAGGTAAGATACTCGGATTCGACTCGTTCCCGGTGGGCGTTCAGGGTGGGAAAGACGTCATCACCTTCCGGGGAACAACCGGGGAAAGCCTTTTGCACAGAAGGCTCATGGGACTTTAACTTCAAGACAGCCATGCGGTATTCAGGGGGCAGATGCTTGGGAAACAGGGTGGGGTCCTGACCGGCTGAGCCCAGGCTGGAATCCAGTACATTGATCAATTCCCGCACGTTACCCGGCCAGCTGTGGGCTGTCAAGGCATCCAAATAAGCCTTGGAAATGCCTTTGGGTAGGATGAAATAACGATTTGAGAGCTCATGGAGCTTTTTGACGGCGATCTCTTCAATATCCTCTTTTCGATCCCTGAGCGGGGGCAGATGAATGGACATGGCACGGATACGATAGAGAAGATCCTCCCGGAAAAGCTGGTCCGTTACCAGGGCATCAAGATCCCGGTTTGTGGCTGCCACCAGCCTGAAATCAACACTCTTTTCCCTCCCCCCGCCCAAGGGGCGCACCTTTTTCTCCTGAATGGTTCTCAGTAAAGCGATCTGCACATTCAAAGGAAGATCGCCAACTTCATCCAGAAACAGGGTGCCTCCGTCCGCCTGAACAATGAGGCCGTCCTGATGTCTATCAGCTCCTGTAAAAGCCCCCTTTTTATGGCCGAACAGGGTACTCTCCACCAAGGTATCGGGCAGGGCGCCGCAATCCACGGCAACGAAAGGTCTGGATGCCCGTTTGCTGTTATTGTGGATGGCCCTGGAAAAGAGTTCTTTCCCCGTTCCGGTTTCACCCGTTATCAGGACACTGCCGTCTGTTGCCGATGCCTTGGCAACCTCCTGAAGACACCACTGGAGTAGATCGGATTCCCCGATGATCCCTTTCCGAAGAAGGGGTACCGGAGAAACATCCACCTGCTTTTCCCTGCGATATTGCAGGGCCCGGGTGATGGAGAGGTTCACCTCGTCCAGAAGAAATGGTTTCTGGACGTAATCCCATGCGCCGTATTTGAAGGCAAGTTCCGCCCCAGTGCCCCCCCCTGTTCCGGTGATAATAATAACCTCAGGGCGGGAGGTGACTTTCATGAGATCCTGCAGTATATCGATACCGTTTCCTTCCGGGAATTCCAGATCAAGGAGAACCAGGTCAAACACTCCGCTTTCAGCAAGGCCCAAACCTTTGGACAGGGATTGGGCCATGCTTACTTCATGTTCCATCCTCTTGAGAAGCTTGGTTAAGAAAAGTCCTATTTTTGCATCATCATCAATGATTAAGATTCTGGCCATTCAACACCCTTCCACTGTTTTGGTTCAATGCACTGGCGATCACCTCGACCAGCTTGTCTGCGATTATCGGCTTCATGACCAGATCAACAATACCTGATTCCTTGACCATGGTCGAGGTGAGCCCCTGGCTGAATCCCGTGCACAGCACAATTGGAATATCAGGGCGAATTTTTAAAAGCCGTTTTGAGAGTTCAAGTCCGTTTATGCCGGGCATGGCCATGTCACATACCACAAGATCGAATTTTCCAGGATAACTCCGAAAGAGTCCAAGGGCATACAAAGGATCGGTGGCCCCGGTAATCTTATATGCCAGAGATTCAAGGCACTGCCGGCCACTCCTGATGATGACCTCTTCATCATCCACCCACAGAATCCTGGCCTTTACCTGTTTTGATAAAGCCGGGGATTGAACGGGGCCGGCGGGCTTGGCGCCACATACCGGAAGGAATACCTGGAAGGTTGTTCCCCGGCCGGGTTCACTTGAGACCAGAACATTTCCCTCCATCTCCCTGACAATACCGTACACCGTGGAAAGCCCCATGCCGGTCGCTTCCCTGCGTTTCTTTGTGGTGAAAAACGGATCGAAAATCTTTCCCAGGACCTGGCTGGACATACCTGTGCCGGTATCTGCAACACTTAATTCCAGATAGGTTCCCAAAACGATTCCTTTGGCCCTGGCTATGGCAGGATCCTCGATGGCAACGGCTTCGAGCCCGATCTCAATGGTTCCACCGGAATTTTTCATGGCATGGACTGCGTTGGAGCACAGGTTCATGATAATCTGGTGAAGCTGGGACGCATTCGCCATAACAGTGGCTTCCGTTTTCTCCAGCCTTTGTATAAGATCAATATCCTTTGGCAGGGTGGCCCGTACAGATTGCAAACATCCCTTGACCAGGGGCGCCAGAATCATGGGGGATTTTTGAATATCGGACTGACGGCTGAAGGTCAGGATATGTTTCACAAGATCCCTGGCCCTGATCCCGGCAGCCAGGATCTGATCCAGGTTGTCTTGGAGTTCCGTGTCATCTTCGTTCCCCATTTTCGCAAGCTCGGCAAACCCCAGCACAGAGGACAGGATATTGTTAAAATCATGGGCAATGCCTCCCGCCAACGTGCCCACGGCCTCCATTTTCTGGGAATGCTTAAGACGCTGCTCCATTTGCCTTCGCCCTGTGATGTTCCGGGTGATTCCAAGAATCCTGTCGGCACACCCCTGGTCATCCCTTAAGAAACGAGCCGACGTCTCAGTCCAGACCGTAGCCCCGTCCTTCTTGATATGCTCCAATTCCAGTACGATCACCCTGTCGGGATCAACGCCGCCCTTTTCTTCCAGCGCAAGTTCCCGGTCAAGCTCCATGGAGATGTAGGTAAGGGAAGCTTCGGTCAAATAATCCCGGGACTCAAGCCGGACAAACTCCTCCGGCGTATGGCCAAGCATCTGTTTGACAGACGGGCTCATGTAAAGCAAACGCCTGGAAAAAAGTTCCAAAACCCATATACAGTCTGTGGCATTATCCGCCAACAGCCGATAGCGCTGTTCACTTTCCATCAACGCTTTTTCAGACCGATGTCTCTGGATGATTTTCCACATGCCGTCCATGAGCAGCTGCAACTGGCGGACATCGGAATCATTGTAGCGATCCCTTTTGTTCGCAACCCCAGCCACTGCGACAATGGCGTCTCCATCAAACACGGGAATGTTGAGATGGCGTACAATATCAACATGCCCCCGGGGATAGCCCTTTGCCCGGCCAGAGCCAGGGCACTTGTAATCATTGGTGATAACGGCCTCCCGCTTTCGGATGGCTTCTCCCCACAATCCTGAAGCCTTCACAGGAAAGACCATGGGCTTGTCAACCAGTTCACACAGATCCATGACATTGCTTGACCAGTTCTGCACGGTCATCTCGGTTTCATCATCGTTCATGAAAAACAGATAGCCGATATCGCTTTGGGTTAAAACAGTGGCCTGATCAATGGCAAAGGTTGTCAGCTCCTCAAGGGAGGCATGGGACATCTGGCTCAATTCCAATATTTTCTGAAGCCGCTGTTCTTCTAAGCGCAACCCGGTTTCCGCCAAAGCCCGCTTTTTTTCGTTTTTAACCGTCTGCCAGGTGATGTAAAAAGAGAAGCCAAGGACGATGATGAGAAGACCCATAAAGATCTCAATCAGCCTGTGGGTGATCACCCGGATTTCCGAGTTGACATCATCCAGATACATGCCGGTACCCAGGACCCATCCCCAGGGAAAGAACCCTTTTACATAGGAGAGCTTTTCAGCGATCCTTTCCGGGTCATCCTGCCACTGCCAGAGATAGGTCAGATAACCTTCCCCTTTCTCCTTTACAAGGGCTGCGCTTTCGGTAAACATGAATCTGCCCTGGGAATTGGCATAGGTTGACAGATCCGTTCCATCGAGCCCGGGCACATAGGGGTGCATGATCATTCTGGGGTGCAGGTCACTGATCCAGAAATAGTCCTTGCCATCGGAGCCGTAACGAAGCTCTTTAATACGTTCCTTAGCCCGTGACTGTGCATCGGCCAGGAAAAGTTCACTGCGTTCCACCCGATGATGATAATCCAACAACAGGCTCCAGGCACTGTCCGTGAGTCCATGGATCATCTCCTTTTTTTGATCCATCATGTGTGTTTTCAGGGAGGGAATAAAGATGAAAAAAAGACTCAACAGAAACAAGAAAAAGGTGATCCACAGGGGAACGATGATTTTCAGAACTGCAACCTTTACCGTGGGAGACTTTATGTTTTCCATGACAACCGTTAAACCATAAAACCCCCACCATGAAAAGAAAAAGTTCATTTAATGAGTACAGTTCAGGGGGCTATCAAGGGTCATCCGTATTGACCCTTGGTGAAATTTACATTATTAGTAGCAACACGGGGTTGGACATAAGGTTCAAGCCCGGGCTATGACAAAAACAGATAAAGACCGGGGGCCTCTTGTGATCATTGGGTTACGCGATCCCCCATTTGAATAAGGAGCAGAATCATGAGTGCATGTCCATGTTGTTCAACGTTAGAGTACAGCCAGTGCTGTGAACCCATCATAAAAGGAGAGGTGCCTGCCAAGACGCCCGAGCAGGTGATGAGATCAAGATATTCAGCCTATGTAAAGGCTGACATCAATTACCTGGCAGAGAGCACCCATCCCGAAGGAAGGTCTGATTTTGATGAAGAGGCAACCCGCGCCTGGGCTGAAAATTCCGACTGGGAAAAACTTGAGATCCTGAGCACCAAGGGGGGCGGGCCGGATGATAATGATGGCCTTGTTGAGTTCATCGCCCATTTTGCCCAGAGCGGGGTAGAGCATAAACACCATGAACTGGCCGTCTTCAAAAAAGAGGACGACCGCTGGTTCTTCCTGGACGGCAACCCTGTGAAGCCGACGACCGTCAGGAACGAGTCTCCCAAGGTCGGCAGAAATGAACCCTGCCCCTGCGGAAGCGGCAAAAAATTTAAAAAATGCTGCGGATAACCAGGAACAGGTTTTAAGCGTTCTTCCCCCGGGGCTTGGACCACCCTGCCCCGGGGAAACCCACCCGCCTTGAGAAACACGACTCTGCAGGAACGATGAAAACTGTCAGGAAAAATTGAAAAAGCGTGAGGAGAAAATAACCATGTACCTTGTTACGGCGCAAGAGATGCAGGATATGGACAGAGAAACCATCGAGGAATTCGGCATTCCCGGACGGGTTCTCATGGAAAATGCGGGACGGGGCTCGGTTGACATGCTTGTCCGGCTCTTTCCGTACATAAACTCAAAAAGGGTGTGCGTCCTTGCGGGACGGGGCAACAACGGCGGGGACGGATTTGTGGTTGCCCGCTACCTGATCCAGATGGGCGTAAAAACCGATATTTTTCTGCTCTCCCAGCGGTCCAAGGTGACAGGGGATGCCCTGGCCAACCTCGAGCTTGCGGAGAAACTCGTGGAAAAATACCCGGACGCCACCCTGACAGAGGTACCGGACCTGGAGAGCTTTGACCGGGTCAAGCCCCGTATCGTCCATGGGGAGCTGATTGTGGACGCCATCCTCGGCACCGGCCTCAACTCCGATGTCAGGGGCTATTTCAAGACCGTCATCCAGACGGTGAACGAGCTCTCCTGCCCCATCTTCAGCATCGACATCCCATCGGGCCTCAATGCCGACACGGGCCTTCCCTGGGGCGTCGCCATAAACGCCTTTGCCACGGCGACCTTTGCCTTTGCCAAGGCCGGCCATTTCCTGCTGCCGGGAAAAGAACTCACGGGGGAGCTTGAGATCGTGGATATCGGAATCCCCCCCTTTATCCGGGAACAATTTGATCCAAAGCTGACCCTTGTGGAGTCCCGGGATGTTGCAAAGTTATTCCCCCTGCGGCAGCTCCATGCCCACAAGGGAAATTTCGGCCACTTGGCCGTGGTGGCGGGTTCCACCGGCAAAACCGGGGCAGCCGCCCTTGCCGCCAATGCAGCCATGACCATGGGCGCAGGCCTTGTCACCCTGGGGATTCCGGCCAGCCTCAACCCGGCAGTGGAGCCCCAGGTCACGGAAACCATGACCTTTCCCCTGGCCGAAACCGTGCCGGGACAGCTCTCCGACACCGCCATGGAGGAACTCAAACAGCTGGCTGAAGGAAAAACAGCCATGGCCCTGGGTCCCGGCATCGGCACCGCCCCCGCCACCCAGGCCCTTGTACGAAAAATCATCAGCGAAATCGACCTTCCCCTGGTGATCGACGCCGACGGCCTCAACGCCATTGCCGAAGATCCCGGTATTCTCAAGACGGTCCAAAGCCCAATGGTGATTACCCCCCACCCGGGCGAGATGGCCCGGCTGTGCAAGTCCTCCACCCGGGAGATCCAGGCCGACCGGCTTGGAACGGCCCGACGGTTTGCAAAGGAATACAACGTCATCGTCGTGCTCAAGGGGGCCGGCACCATCATCGCCCTTCCCAACGGCCGGGCCTTTCTTTCCACAACCGGCAACCCGGGCATGGCATCGGCCGGCATGGGGGACGTGCTCACCGGCATGATCGCAAGCCTTGCCGCCCAGGGCATGGCCCTTGAGGATGCCGCCGTGGCCGGGGTCTACATCCACGGGCTCTGCGGAGACCGGCTCGCCCGGGAACGGGGCGGTTTCGGCTTTGTAGCCTCTGAAATGATCCGGGCCATCCCCTTTGCCATCCATGGAGATTTATCATGAACCAGATCGTTATCACCCGCTCCGGCGAGGAGACCAGTGAACTCGGCGAAAAGCTCGGCAGACTGCTCACCAAAGGAATCGCCATCTCCCTGACCGGAGATCTGGGGGCTGGCAAGACAACCTTTGTCCAGGGCCTTGCAAAGGGACTGGAGGTGCCCGACTCCTTTTACGTGACAAGCCCCACCTACACCATAATCAACGAGTATCCCGGACGGGTGGACCTATGCCACATGGATCTCTACCGCCTGGGCGCGAGCGATGAGCTGGAATACATCGGATTTGACGAAATTGTGGACACGGACAGGGTGATCATCATCGAGTGGCCCGAAATCATTGAACCGGGCCTGATCAACTTCGATCTGGACATCACCCTGGCCATAGACGAACAGTTCAACCGAAAAATTTCCTTTATTGCATCTGGACTTGAGGCAACAAAAGTGCTAAGGAATCTTTTTGTCTAAAACTCAATCAACCAACTCAGGAGCTGTTATGGCATTGAAAGTGCAAAAATTCGGAGGTACTTCGGTTGCCGACATCAAACGAATCAGAAACGTTGCAAAAAGGGTGGCAAAAGCCCATGACCAGGGGGACCAGGTAGTGGTCGTCCTCTCTGCCATGTCAGGGGTTACGGATCACCTGATCTCCATGGCCGGAGAAGCCGCAGAAACACCGGATAAACGGGAACTGGACGTTCTTCTCGCAACCGGCGAACAGACAACGGCAGCCCTTCTTGCAATGATGCTCAAATCCATGGGCTATAATTCCAAGTCCCTGCTCGGTTTCCAGGCCGGCATCCGCACGGACCGGAGCGCGGGCAAGGCAAGGATCCTGGACATCGAAGCAAAGCGCATCAAGGCGCTTCTGGACACGAATCACATCGTTGTGGTGGCCGGCTTCCAGGGAAGCGATATGAACGGTGACATCACAACCCTTGGCAGGGGCGGGTCCGACACCTCGGCCGTGGCCATTGCCTCGGCCCTGAAGGCGGATGTCTGCGAAATATACACGGATGTGGACGGCGTCTACACCACTGACCCGCGAATCTGCACCAAAGCAAAAAAGATATCAAAAATAACCTACGAAGAGATGCTTGAAATGGCCGTGCTGGGCGCCAAGGTTCTGCAGATCCGCTCTGTGGAATTTGCCAAGAAATACAATGTGCCGGTTCATGTCAGATCATCATTCAATGAGGAGGAGGGAACCATGGTTGTCAATGAAAGTTCCGACATGGAGAGCGTTGTGGTCTCAGGCATCACCTGCGACATGAATGAAACACGGATCACCCTGAAAAAGGTGCCTGACCAGCCCGGAATATCGGCCAAGATCTTCTCCCCCCTTGCCGAGGCGGAGATCATGGTGGACATGATCATCCAGAACACCCGCTCCGGCGGCGAGACCGACCTCACCTTCACCGTTCCCAAGGCGGATTTCAAAAAGGCAAAGGAGATCTCCGAAGAAGTGGGAAGTAGAATAGGTGCAAAAGAGGTGCTCACCGCCGAGCATATCGCCAAGGTGTCGGTGATCGGACTTGGCATGAAGAGCCATTCCGGTGTTGCCGCCACCATGTTCTCGGCCCTGGCCGCCGAGAACATCAATATCCGGCTCATCGCCACCTCGGAGATACGGATCTCCTGCGTCGTCGAGGCAAAATACGCAGAGCTTGCCGTCCGGGTTCTCCACACGGCGTTCGGCCTTGACGAGGAAGACGAGGAATAACCTTCCAGGCCCCGGGGAAGACTTATGCTGAAACTTAAACTTCCAGGGCCTGTTCCACTTCCCCTGCGATCCTGTCGGCGGCTTCGGCAGGATCGGCAGCGGTCCGTATAGGCCGTCCCACAACGATCAGATCCGCCCCCTGCCGGACAGCCATGGCAGGGGTGGTGATCCGCTGCTGGTCATCATTGGCGACACTCCCCCAGGCGGGACGAATCCCCGGCGTCACCGCAAGGAACTCCTTGCCAAACCGCTTCTTGATGGCTGACGCCTCAAGTCCTGAACAGACAACCCCGGAGCACCCTGTATCATGGGCAAGAGCGGCCCGCTTAAGCACCAGGCGCTCGGTTTCCGCGACATACTCCTCCTTGAAACCGCATTCATCCACCACGGAAGCATCATTGTCCGTGAGCAGGGTGACCCCCAGGACCCGGGTCTGCCCCCCGCCGCCGGCCACCGCCATCTCAAGCATTTTTCGTGACGATGAGGCATGGACGGTGACAAGGTCCGCACCGGTCCGGGCAGCGCTCTCCATGGCCTTTTTAACGGTTGCCGAAATATCGTGGAGTTTCAGGTCCAGAAATATCCCGGCGGAACTCAATTCCCTGACCCGCTTCACAATTGAAGGCCCCTGGTCGATGAAGAGCTCGAGCCCGATCTTGAACATGCCCACCCGGCCGTCAAGCAGTTTGACAAGTTCCTCGGCCTCGGCCGCGGAAGACACGTCCAGGGGAAAGATGATACGACTGTTTCCTTTTTTCATTGCAACCCTCCGGTTCCATGCAAGCTTTAAAAAAAATAAAAAATCCAGGCAAGATACGCCATCGAAAAGCAAGTTTCAAGCCTAAAGTGACTCATATAATTTTATGGTTGAAACCTCTTAACTAATAATGGTATTAAACGTAGTTTACGTGGTCAATCAAATAGTTGTAAGAGACAGGAGAGAAGAATTCCACATGGAGAGATTCAGGAGAGAGCACATTCCTGCGGGCAACTTCAGGGTTGAAAAGCAGCAGCCGGTCCTGTTACAGGCATTCCTCGGCACCTGTGTCGGCGTGGCCCTCTATGACAGGGTGGCAAAGGTGGGCGGGATGATTCACATCCTTCTTCCGGAACCGCCGTCCTCCCTTTCCCCCGAGTACCCTGAAAAATACGCCTCAACCGGCCTTCCGGCCCTGCTCAAGGAGCTATTTGCCATGGGAGCGGACCCGGTCAATCTTACCGCCACCGTTGCCGGCGGCGCCCTGGTCGCGCCCTTGAGTCAACTGGATGTAAACCTCAATATCGGCGGCCGGTCCACTGAGATTGCCATGGATATCCTCAACCGGCACGGCATCCGGGTGATCAAATCCGAGACAGGCGGCTTTTTCACCTGCACCCTTGAGTTGGACATGGAAACCGGACAATTTGCCATCAGGCCTGCCTCCCTGCAAAGGGAAGACACGGACAAGGAGTTCAACTTTTCCCCGCCCACCTCCGAAGATGTGGCCCGGACCATCAACAATCTCAAGCCGATTCCCCAGGCGGCCCTGAAGATTCTCAGAATGGTCCACGAAGAGCGCCACGACATCAAGGCCGTCACCGAGGAACTAGCAAAGGACCAGGTGCTGAGCGCCAGGGTGCTTCAGACATCCAACTCCGCCATGTTCGCGGGCAGGATTCGCATTGAGAGCATCAAGGATGCCGTGCTTCTGCTCGGTGAAACCCTGCTGGTAAAACTGATTATCACGGCGGCGGTCAACAACTATTTCAACCAGGCAGGCGCCAGGGGGTACTCCCTGTGCAAGGGCGGCATCTTCTTCCACGCCGTGGGCTGCGGTGCGGCCGCGGAAAAGATCGCAACCCTCACGGGCCGGGCAGCCCCGAAGATCGCCTACACGGCGGGGCTCCTCCACGACATCGGCAAGGTGGTGCTGGACCAGTACATCACCCGGGCCTGCCCCCTCTTTTTCAGGGGCATCCACCACGACGGGACAGCAGCCCTTGACCTGGAAAAAAAGATCCTCTCCCTGACCCATTGCGATACGGGAGCCCTGCTTGCAAAGCAGTGGAACTTCTCCCCGGCCCTCACCGAGGTGATCCGTTTCCACCACACCCCGGAACAGGCAGCCGACCACAAGGACCTGGTCAGGATCGTCTACCTTGCGGATCTTCTGATGTCCAGGTTCAACACCGGGCTGGAACTGGAAATGATCAAAACAAAAAACATATTGACCACTCTTGACAATCTCGGGCTCACCGCGCTAGACTTTCCAGCCCTCATAGATTCGATTCCCCTGAGTTCCTTTGACATAAAAGACCAGACATCAACACCCACCACGAAGGTTCATTAATGACAGCGACCAATACACAGGATATTCTCAGAAAGCTTCCGGGGGTTGACTCCCTTCTGGAGCTTGCCAAAAAAGACACCGCCACCGGGGAGATTGCCCCAAAAGTTCTCAAGACCGCCATCCGGCATACCCTGGAAACCCTCAGACGCCGGATTCTCAAAGGAGAGACGGCAGACGTCGAACCCGGCAACTGCCTATCCATGGCCGTTGCCAAGGCACGAAAGGTCCTGAAACCCAGGCTCGTTCCCTGCATCAACGCCACCGGTGTGGTGCTCCACACCAACCTTGGCCGCGCCCTGCTCTGCGAGGACGCCCTTTCAAACATCACCACCCTCGCATCCGGATACTCCAACCTGGAGTTCAACATCGAAACCGGCAAGCGGGGCATCCGTTACTCGGCCGTGGAAGATCTCCTGTGCGAACTCACCGGGGCTGAGGCGGCAATGGCGGTCAACAACAATGCCGGGGCCGTGCTTTTGTGCCTTGACACCCTTGCAAACGGCAGGGAGGTGATCGTCTCCAGGGGCGAGCTTGTGGAGATCGGCGGTTCCTTCAGAATCCCGGACGTCATGGCAAAGAGCGGGGGCATCCTGAAGGAAGTGGGCACCACCAACCGTACCCACCTCAAAGATTACGAGACCGCCATCAATGACGAGACCGCCATGCTCCTCAAGGTTCACACGAGCAACTACCGCATCCAGGGATTCACCAAGAGCGTCTCCCTGCCTGAACTTGCCGCCCTTGGCAAGGAGAGGAAGGTCCAGGTCATGGAGGATCTCGGCAGCGGGACCCTCATCGATTTTTCCAAATACGGACTTGCCAAGGAGCCCACGGTGTCCGATTCCGTAGCCTCGGGTGCCGACATCGTCACCTTCAGCGGCGACAAGCTCCTGGGCGGCCCCCAGACCGGAATCATCGTGGGAAAACGCGCGGCCATCGAAAAGATCAAGACCAATCCGCTGACCCGGGCCCTTCGCATCGACAAGCTGACGCTTGCTTCCCTGGAGTCCACCCTCAGGCTCTACCGCAACGAGGCCGAGGCCGTTGAAAAGATCCCCACCCTGCGGATGCTCGCTTTAAGCTTTGAAGAGACAAAGAAACTGGCCGCACCCCTGCTCCAGGAGTTCCAGGCACGGCTTGAAGAGTCGGCGCTCGTGGAATATGCAGACCTCTCCTCCCGTACCGGAGGGGGCGCCTTCCCGGAGCTGGCCCTGCCCAGCCGGTGCATCGCCGTCACCCCCCGTGCAATGTCGGCTGCCCAGCTTGAAAAAAAAATGCGTTTGAACACGCCTGCCATCATCGGCAGGATCGACAATAACAGATTCATCATTGATCCCAGAACCTTGCAGCAGGGGGATGCGCAAACCATCGCGGATGCCCTTGCCACAATCCTATTAGAGAACAAGAGATGACAAAAAACACCCCCCTCAGCGACCCTGGAAACGGCTTCTCGTCAAGGGAGGTCCATTTTCTCAAGTCCGATCCAGAAGATGAAAAGCCTGCGGATTTCGTTCCAGCGGACTATTTTACGGACAGGATCCTCTCTGAACCATCATGGATGAAATCGTTTACCGACACCCTGGAGAAGGCCGAAATTCCCGACAATCGTTTTGTCTGCGGCGTTATTCAGCAACATCTATCCCCGAACAATCCCGAAGACGGGACAACGGTCACGGAGGCCAATGGGCTTCTCGATGCATCGGTCAAACCCGGCAACGGGATCTGGAAAAGGATCGACCACGAAAATATTGCCGTGGCCCTGTGGGATGGAGATGAAAACGCATCCCTCGGTAACCTTGCCCGGCTCAAGGAGTGCCTGGCCGCGGAACTCGGCATTGACGCCACCCTGGGGCTCGCCCTGTTCCCCTTCATGGATTTTTCCAGGGCGGACACCTTTTATAATGCGGCCAAGGCTGTCGACCATGCAGCCTTTTTCGGCCCCGGCAGTGATGCGCGTTTCGATGATGTCTCCCTGAACATCAGCGGAGACAGGCTCTACCAGATGGGCCGCACCGACGACGCGATCAGGGAGTACCAGCGGGGACTTGAAATCAACCCGGACAACACCAACCTCATCAACAGCCTTGGGGTCTGCCACGGCATGGCCAACGAACCCCAAAAGGCAAAAGAGGTATTTAAACGGGCCATCGAAGTAAACCCCGCAGAGGTGATGGCCATTTACAACATGGGCCTTGTCTGCGACATCCTGGGAAACAAAAAGCGCGCAATCCAGTACCTGGAACAGGCAAGCCGCCTTGACGACGCTATTTTCGAGGTGGAGCTCACGGTGGGCAACCTGCTTTTCCAGGAAGAAAAGTTCGACCGGGCCCTTGCCCACCTTGCCCGGGCCAAGGAACTCAATCCCAAGTCAGGCATCCCGTTCAAGCGCATGGGGGAGCACTACCTTGAGGCCGACCGGATCGACAAGGCCATTGTTGAATTCAAGCGGGCCATCAAGCTAAATCCATCGGATGCGGCCTCCCTGTCCGGCCTTGCCCATGCCTTCGGCCTGAAGGAGAAAAACCTTGAGATCGCCATCACCCTGGCCAAAGAGAGCATAATGCTCGATCCGGACACGTCACTTTTCCGCTCTCGCCTTGGCCGGCTCTACCAGAAAACAGGTCAGGACGACCTGGCCCGGATCGAATTTGATACAGCAACACAGCAACGCGAGGCAGATGCCCCTTCTACCCGGGATGCCCTGGAGAAGAGATCTGCCTGACAGCGGGCTGTTCCGGAGAATACTTAATGAAGCAACATATACTTGACACCCTGGAAGAGAGCATCTCCGTCAAAAAGGAGTTCATCTCGACCAACACCGCCCTGATCGAAAAGGCGAGTCTCTGCCTGGCCGAGGCCCTGGACAAGGGCAACAAGATCCTCTTGTTCGGCAACGGCGGTTCCGCCGCCGATGCCCAGCACATTGCGGCGGAATTCATCAACCGGTTCCAGATCGAGCGCCCGCCCCTGGCCGCCATCGCCCTCACCTGCGACACCTCGGTTCTCACCAGCATCGGCAACGACTACTCCTTTGAGGATATCTTCCTCAAGCAGGTCCAGGCCCTGGGCAAACCCGGGGATGTGGTCATGGGCATCACCACCAGCGGCAACTCCCCCAACGTGATCAAGGCGGTTGAGGCGGCACGGTCCATGGGAATGACCGTCATGGGATTGTCAGGGGGCAAGGGACGCCTCAAAGAACTCTCGGACTTCGCCTTTGCCGTAGACTCCGCCACCACGGCGAGAATCCAGGAAACCCACATCACCCTTGCCCATATTCTCTGTGATCTCACGGAAAGGAGACTGTTCAATGGCTAACCGGATAACTCCCGTGGACCTTACCAAGATCACCACCTACAGTATCAAGGACAGAAAAAGCAAGGTCAGTGTCGAAGACTTTTCAACCCCCTGGACCCCCGGAGGAAGCTTTTCCACCTTTCTTGAACGGCTGCCGGCCATCCTTGCGGGGGAGGACCTCAACGGGGTGATCGATGCCATTGCCAAGGCAAAGGCCGACAACCGCCAGATTTTTCTCGCCATGGGCGCCCATGTGATCAAGGTGGGCCTCAACCCCATCCTCATCGACCTCATGGACCGGGGACTGATCAACATGCTATCCCTGAACGGCGCCGGTATCATCCACGACCTGGAAGTGGCCATGAACGGCAAGACCTCCGAAGATGTCGCCGCCACCATGGGTGACGGCGGTTTCGGCATGGCGGAGGAGACCTCGGTCTTTCTTGGCCGGGCCATCAAGGCGGCCGCAAAGGAGAACAAGGGACTGGGCCGGGCCGTGGGGGATCTCATCAACGAAGAAAAAATGCCCTTCAGGAACCAGAGCATCATCGCCACAGGCGCCCGTCTCGACATTCCGGTAACGGTCCATGTGGCCATGGGCACCGACATCATTCACATGCATCCGGATTTTGATCCGGCAGCCTGCGGGGCAGCCTCCCACCTGGACTTCAGGATCTTTTCCGCAATGGTCGCCCGCCTGGAACAGGGCGTGTTCATCAATGCGGGTTCGGCCGTGGTTCTTCCGGAGGTGTTTTTAAAGGCCCTGACCCTTGTGAGGAATCTTGGACACACCCCGGACAACTTCACCACGGTGAACCTGGATTTCATCCGCCACTACAGGCCCATGACCAATGTGGTCAACCGCCCCACCCTTAAGGGGGGCAAGGGTTACAGCATCGTGGGCCACCATGAGATTCTCATTCCCCTGATAGCGGCCGGAGTGATTGAAAAAACAGATCAAGCCTTGCAAAAGTAGGTTATAACTTGTACATTGCCGTCTTGACTGTTTCATATGAATGAGCATCATTTAGAGATGAGCCACAGGCTCTAAAATTAAGGATAAACCCGGGAAGCTGGGGACAGATTTATAAATCCGTCCCCGAATGCATGAAATGGGGACAGATTTATAAATCCGTCCCCGAAAAATCTGTCCCCGAACGAACGAGAGGTTCAATAGAAATGCCCATATTTGAGTACAAATGCAATAAGTGCGATAAGACGTTTGAGACCCTGGTCCTGGGCAGTGACGTGCCCCAGTGCCCCTCCTGCAGCAGCGAGGATCTTTCACGGCTGATATCCAAGTGCGGTTTTGTCACCGCGTCATCCGGCGCCTCCGATGACGGCCAGTCGGTATCAGTCTCCTCCTCTTCATCTCCCTGCAGCGGCTGTTCGGCAACCAGCTGCTCCACATGCAGCAGCAATTAATCAATCATGAAAAAAACAATCAAAATAGGAACCCGGGGCAGCAAGCTTGCCCTGTGGCAGACCAATTGGGTAAAAGAGCAGATCGAACAGGGTTTTCCCGAACTCAACGTTGAGATCGTCACCATCAAGACAACCGGTGACATGATCACGGACCGCCCCCTGGCAGCCGTCGGCGGCAAGGGGCTCTTTGTCAAGGAGATCGAAAAGGCCCTCATGGAGTCCTCCATCGACATTGCCGTTCACAGCATGAAGGATATGCCCGGGGAACTCCCGGAGGGACTTGTGATCGGCGCCGTGCCGGTGCGGGAAAACCCCTTTGACGTCCTGATCTCAAAGGACAACCTCCCCCTTGACCAGTTGCCCAAGGGCGCAAGGGTGGGAACCAGCAGCCTCAGGCGCGCCTCCCAGATCAAGCACGCCCGGCCCGACCTTGAGACCGCCTCCATCCGGGGGAACCTCGATACCCGGCTCAAAAAACTAGCCTCAGGGGAGTTTGACGCCACCCTCCTTGCCGCGGCCGGTCTTCACCGCCTTGGCATGAAAGAAAAGATCAGCCAGTACCTGGATGAGACGATCATGCTGCCCGCCGTGGGCCAGGGCGCCCTGTGCATCCAATCAAGGGAGGGGGATGAAGAACTCGCCCCGGTCCTTGACTTTCTCAACCATCCTGAAACCAACACGGTTGTCACGGCAGAGCGGGCCTTTTTAAAGCGCCTGGAAGGAAGCTGCCACATTCCGGTGGCCTGTTACGGCAGGCTTGAGAACGGCCAGGTGGTCCTGACAGGCGTGGTTGCCTCTGAAAACGGGGAGACCATTATCAAAGAGGTTGTTACCGGAACACCGGACGACACGGAAAAGACAGGCATTGACCTTGCGGAGACCCTCCTTTCCAGGGGCGCCGATAAAATTTTGGAGAATTTGAACAGCTGATGGAAACAAACAACGGGAAAGTCTATCTTATCGGTGCAGGCCCTGGAGATCCGGGCCTTTTGACCATCAAGGCCATGGAGTGCATCCAGAAAGCCGATGTGGTAGTCTACGACTATCTTGCAGCCCCGGCGCTTCTGAAATATGCAGCGCCAACGGCTGAGATCATATATGTGGGAAAAAAGGGCGGAGACCACACCCTCTCCCAGGACAAGATCAGCCAGCTTCTGGCGGACAAGGGAAAAGAAGGCAACATCGTGGCCCGGCTCAAGGGCGGCGACCCCTTCATCTTTGGCAGGGGCGGAGAAGAGGCGGAGGTTCTCATCGAGAATGGCGTCGACTTCGAAATCGTGCCCGGAGTCACATCCGCCATCGCGGCACCGGCCTATGCCGGCATTCCCCTCACCCACCGGGAGCACACCTCGTCCGTATCCCTGATAACGGGCCATGAAGATCCCCTGAAGCAGGAGAGCAGCATCAAGTGGGACACACTGGCCAACAGCGGCAGCACCCTGGTCTTTCTCATGGGTGTGAAGAACCTGCCCAACATCACCGAAAACCTGATCAACAGCGGTAAAGCGCCGGATACCCCGGTGGCCCTGGTCCGTTGGGGCACCACCGCCCTCCAGGAAACCGTTACCGGCACCCTTGAAACCATTGTTGAAGAGGTGAAAAAGGCAAAACTCAAGCCACCCGCAATCATCGTCGTGGGCAGTGTCGTCACCCTGAGGGAAAAGATGAACTGGTTCGAATCCCGGCCCCTCCTGGGCAAGACCGTTGTGGTCACCCGGGCGCGGGTCCAGGCAAGCGATCTTGTGACACGGCTCGCAAACCTTGGCGCCCGGTGCATCGAAATCCCCGCCATACGGGTGGTGGAACCGGAAGATCAGGCTCCCCTTGTCAATGCCATCAATGGTATTGACGGCTATGACTGGGTCGTCTTCACCAGCGTCAACGGCGTAAAACACTTTTTCAACACCCTCTACGCCGGCAATAAGGATGTACGGGTGCTGGGCCATCTTAAATTCGCCTGCATCGGCCCCGCAACCAAGGCCGAGCTTGCCACCCACGGCATCGTGAGTGACATCCTGCCCGAAACCTACCGGGCCGAATCCGTGGTAGAGGCGTTTTCAGGGGTGGATATCAAAGGAAAGCGGGTGTTGCTCCCCAGGGCAAAGGTGGCACGCACCATCCTGCCCGAAGAACTCGTCGCCATGGGTGCCGATGTTGTCGAGGTTACCGCCTATGAAACCGTTGCCGAAAACAGCGGGCAGGCGACCCTCAAAGAGCTTCTCAAGGCCGGAGAGGTGGACATGGTGACCTTTACCAGCTCCTCCACTGTAACCAACTTTAAAGCCATGCTCGAACAGGACGGCGAGACTGAAATCGGCTCCGGGGTGACGGCCGCATGCATCGGCCCCATCACAGCGGATACGGCAGCCGCCATCGGCATCGATCCCAAAATTGTTGCAACGGAATACACCATTCCGGGACTTGTGGATGCCATTGTAGACCATGTCAGGAAGAACCAGGAAAAATGACGTTTCAAAAATCAAATCTGGAGACCCCGGGACCCATTCACCATCGGGTGAACTACCTTCGCATCTCGGTCACGGACCGGTGCAACCTTGCCTGCAGGTATTGCGTCCCAAAGGACCACCTGCCCACGCTCTCCCACAAGGATATCGCACGGTATGAAGAGATCCTCAGGATCGTCCGGCTTTCCCGGGATCTCGGCGTGACAAAGGTGAGAATCACCGGGGGAGAACCCCTGGTGAGGAAAGGGGTCCTGGATTTCATCGGAGAAGTCTCCAGGACTCCCGGGATCGAGGATGTTTCCCTCACAACCAATGCGGTGCTGCTTCGAAAGAACGCCCACCGCCTCAAGGGCAGCGGGCTGAAGCGGTTGAACATCAGCCTGGACACCCTCGATCCCGAACGGTTCCGGTTCATTACCGGAAAAAACCTGTTCAAGGAAGTCTGGGAGGGCATCATGGCGGCACATGACCAGGGGATCACCCCGATCAAGCTTAACGCCGTGGTCATGAGGGGGGTCAACGATGATGAAATCGAAGCGCTTGCCGCCCTCTCCCGTGACTATCCCTTCCATGTCCGGTACATCGAATACATGCCCATGGGAAACTCCAAGGTGGACATGGCCCAGGAGGTGTTGATCCCCGAGATCCGGGAACGGATTGAAACCGCCTTCGGCCCACTTGAAACCGTTACAAAAGGGGTCCATGACGGTCCTGCCAGGCGCTTCAAGATTCCAGGCGCTCCGGGTGAAATCGGTTTTATCTCCCCCATGAGTTCCCACTTCTGCCATGAGTGCAACCGGCTCAGGCTCACCTCCACCGGCAATCTCAGGCCCTGTCTGCTGAACCCCTATGAACGGGAGATCCTGAGCGCCCTGCGTAAGGGAGCATCAGACCATGAGCTAAAGGAGATTATCATGGAGGCGATCCGGAGAAAGCCTGCGTCCCACACCCTGATCACCGACGAATCCTCCAGGACCACAAGCCAGATGTTCACCATTGGCGGGTGACAATCCCCGGAGAAAGGCATCCATGCAAATCCCTGAATCAATTCTCCAACGGCTTGAAGAAAATGAGCGGGTGGCCCAAAAGTTCCATGAGTTGGAAAGCAGCATCCTCAACATCCTCAACTTCCAGGACTTTTTCGAAAACCTGCTCACCAAGATCAGCCAGTCATTTCACGTTCCCCATGTATGGATATCCGTGATCGGCGAAAGCCCCATCGCAAGCCAGATCCTTGGCATGGAGGATTCAAACCTGCTGAAATCGAAAACCGCTTTCGTCTCCAGGCGGAATTTCCACGCCCTGATCGGCCAGACCCGGCGGCCGCTCCTGGCCAACACAGGGCTTACCCGGTTTTCGCCCCTCCTTCCCCTAAGATCGGACTGCCGGCTCGGTTCCGTGGCCGTGGCCCCCATCTCCCTTGACGGGGTGATCATCGGCAGCCTGAACCAGGGCGACGAGGACCCCGAGAGGTTCATGCCGGGTATCGACACCGACCTGTTGGAACGCCTGGCCCTGAAGATCTCCCTGTGCCTCTCCAATGTGGCGGCCCATGAACGGTTGAAGCACCTGGCCTTCCACGACCCCCTCACCGGATTGTTGAACCGGCGGGTCATGGAGAAGATGCTGGAACAGGAGTATGAGCGGTCCAAGCGATACCAGTCTCCCCTGTCGGTCATTTTCCTCGACCTGGACGATTTCAAGGGCATAAACGACACCTTTGGCCACGACCAGGGGGACAGGGCCCTGATTCATATTTCCAGGGCGCTAACGGCCGAAAAACGCGCCAACGACATGGTGGCCCGGTTTGCAGGGGACGAGTTCGTTGTGATCCTGCCCTCCACCATCCGGACCGAGGCCGGCAACTATATTCAAAGGGTGCAGGAACTCCTTGCAAAACAGGCTGTAAATGCAGAAAGAGGGAGCTTTCACATCCGCTTCAGTGCAGGGATCGCATCCGTCCCGGATCCCGATATTTCATCATCCACAGCGCTTTTAAAGCTGGCGGATCAGCAGTTATACCAGGTAAAACAAAAAAAAGGCCCTGACAGGTGTTAACCTGTCAGAGCCTTTTTTTTTATTGCTTTATGGCAAAGCCGTTCAAACCATGGCGGTTTTTTTAGGCTTCGTCACATATAAGTTCGATCATTGTCATTGGGGCGGCATCTCCGGATCGAAGACCCAGTTTGATGATTCTGGTGTAACCACCCTGCCGGCTGCCGAATTTTGAGTCGGCGTCGTTGAACAACTGATGTACGACTTCTTTCTCCCGAATCACTGCAAACGCCTGGCGTCTTGCGTGAAGGTCACCCCGCTTTGCGAGTGTTACCATTTTGTCAGCAAGCTTCCTGAGTTCCTTGGCCTTGGCCTCGGTTGTCTTGATTCTGCTATGTTTGAACAGGGAGGTCACCATGTTTCTGAACATGGCCTTTCTGTGGCTTGACGTACGGTTCAGTTTAGCGCCTGATTTTCTATGTCTCATGGGAAATTTTACTCTCCTTCCTTAGTTTGATCCTCTTCTGGAGGCTCAAATCCTTCCAGATCCATGCCCAGGGTGAGGTCCATGGAAGTGAGAACCTCTTTGATCTCATTTAAGGATTTTCTTCCAAAGTTTTTCGTTTTGAGCATTTCATTGTCTGTTTTCTGAACAAGCTGATAGATCTTATAAATCTGCGCATTTTTGAGACAGTTGGAACTTCTTACGGACAATTCCAGCTCATCGACACTTCTATAGAGGTTCTCGTTGAAAGTCTTCTCCGCGCCCTCGTGTTCTTTCTCAACCTGCTCAGGCTCAAGATCCTCATCAAAGCTGATAAAGGGATTCATCTGCTCTTTAAGGATCTTTGCTGCATATGCGACTGAATCTTCAGGAGTTACGCTGCCATCGGTCCATACTTCCATCGTCAGCTTGTCATAATCTGTCTTCTGCCCGATTCGGGAAGCACCAACAACAAATTTCACGCGCTTGATGGGCGAAAAGACGCTATCGATTGGAATAGTCCCCACCGGGGCTTCGTCATCCTTGTTGGCAGCAGAGAGAGCATAACCTTTGCCGGTTTTGACCCGCATCTCCATCACCAGCTCTCCACTCTTTGAGAGGGTGGCGATGTGCTGTTCCGGATTGAGAATCTCCACATGCCCGTCAACGCTCACAATGTCGGCGGCTGTAACGATAGACTCGCCTTTGACATTGAGGGTCAGGACCTTGTCAGCAGGGTCGTCAACCTTGAGCTTGACCTCTTTGAGGTTCATGATGAGCTCGGAAACATCCTCACGGACGTCCGAGATAACACTGTACTCGTGGAGGGCTTCATCAAACTTGACAGAAACGATGGCTGCGCCGTACAGAGATGAAAGGATAATTCTGCGAAGAGAATTACCGATTGTTATTCCAAAGCCCTTTTCAAGGGGCTCACATACGAATTTTCCGTATGTCGAGGTTGTGGTGACCGCAACCCTTTCCGGCATGATCATGTCACGCCAGTTCATATATACAAGTTCATCTGATGACATTGTTTATCTCCTGGTATAGATCTTACGGACAAACTGTCGCTCTACTATTTTGAGTAAAGCTCTACGATCAGCTGTTCCTGTATGGGCAGGGTGATATCCTCTCTTGTCGGCATCCCTTTTACCACACCTTTAAAACCGTCTTTTTCAAGTTCGAGCCACTGGGGAACGCCGCGCCGCACAACCGTATCCAAAGAATCGGTGATTGCCTGAACGGTCCTGCTCTTTTCCTTGAGCTCGATCACATCCCCGGTCTTGATGACGAATGAGGGAATGTTCACTTTTTTGCCGTTGACAAGAAAGTGGTTGTGCTTTACGAAATGACGTCCCTGGGTCCGGGAGCTTGTGAACCCGAGCCTGAAAACGACATTATCCAGACGACGCTCCAGGAGGCTAAGCAGGTTCTCACCGGTGATGCCCCTAAGCCGGTCAGCCTTCTTGAAGATGATACGGAACTGCTTCTCGCCAACGCCGTAAATTCTTCTAACCTTCTGTTTTTCACGAAGCTGGATTCCGTAATCGGAATGCTTCATGCGCCTCTGGCCGTGCTGGCCGGGGGGATATCCTCTTCTGTCAAAACTGCACTTATCTGAAAAGCAACGATCACCCTTCAAAAATAGCTTCATATTCTCGCGTCTGCATTGACGGCAAACAGATCCTCTATAACGTGACAACGTTTTCCTCCTTTATAAATCTTTTCAGCACGATCCCCAGGGGAACCTTATCCCTTGGGGATCTGATAAACGGATCAGACCCTTCTTCTCTTGGGTGGGCGGCATCCGTTGTGAGGAACAGGGGTTACATCCTTGATAAAGGAGATATTGAAACCCTGGGCGTGAAGCGCCCTCAGGGCAGATTCCCTGCCTGCACCCGGTCCTTTTACATAGACACTGACATTCTTCATTCCGTGCTCCATCGCCTTGGCGCCGGCATCCTCAGCAGCAAGCTTTGCTGCGAAGGGAGTGCTCTTCCTGGAACCCTTGAACCCCTGTATTCCTGAACTGGACCAGGAGATGGTGTTGCCGAGCTCGTCGGTGATGGTCACGATGGTGTTGTTGAATGTGCTCTGAATATGTACGACTCCGGTGGAGATATTCTTCTTGACTCTCTTTTTTGTTACACTCTTCTTAGTCTTCTTGGCCATGTTTTAGCTATGCCTCCTAATTAGTAGGATAAGGAAATTATCCTCTGGTCCCTACTTCTTCTTCTTAACAGCAGCCCTTTTAGGACCTTTACGGGTCCTTGCATTTGTGCTGGTCCTCTGACCGTGACACGGTAGGGATTTACGATGACGGAGGCCACGATAACATCCCAGATCCATAAGTCGTTTGATGTTCATTGAGACTTGGGTTCTCAGCTCACCCTCGACCTTGAACTCGTTGTCAATGACCTTTCTGATGTCATTGACCTGCTCTTCGGTGAGGAGGTCTGATTTAAGTGTAGGACTAATCCCAACCTTTACAAGTATCTCTTTGGATCGAGTTCTTCCAATACCATAGATATAGGTTAGAGCGATCTCTACGTGCTTATTTCTCGGTAAATCTACGCCTGCAATTCTTGCCACGCTTTTCCCCCCTATCCCTGTCTCTGGTTATGACGTTTATTTATACAGATCACCCTGACGACTCCGCGCCTCCGGATAATCTTGCAATCTTTACATATTTTTTTAACAGATGCTCTGACTTTCATCTTATCATACTCCTAGTGTGCCCCATTGCGGTGGAGCACCACTGTTCTATTTATAGCGATATGTAATCCGGCCCCTTGTCAGATCGTACGGCGACAGCTCAACGGTGACCTTGTCACCAGGCAAAATTTTGATGAAGTGCATTCTCATCTTACCTGAAATGTGGGCAAGGAGTTGATGTTTGTTCTCGAGTTCGACCTTGAACATGGCGTTGGGCAGGGTTTCAAGTACCGTCCCTTCGACCTTAATGGGTTCTTCCTTAGCCATAATATATTCCCCTTCGTGTATCTTTTTGATATGTCGGTGAGTTAATGTTCGGTTTATCGTCTTGATTTAACACTGCCTGATTTTCCCAGAAACCCTTCGTAGTTCCTTGTGATGAGGTGGGATTCAATCTGGGATATCGTATCAATGGATACACCAACAACAATAAGAAGAGCGGTTCCACCGAAATAAAAAGGCACATTGAATTTGGTCATCAACATTGTCGGAAGCACACACACAAGCGAGACATAAGCAGCCCCACCCATGGTAACCCGTGTCAATACCCTATCAATATACTCGGCCGTCCTCTTGCCCGGTCTAATGCCCGGTATATAGCCACCGTTCTTCTTCATGTTCTCCGCCACATCCTCCGGATTGAAGGTAACGGCCGTATAGAAGAAACAGAAGAAGACAATAAATCCGATATATATCAGATTATACCAAATTGTGCCAGGACTCATGGCGGCTGCCACCGTCTTCATGACAGGAAGATCGATGAAGTTCGCCAGGGTCGCTGGAAACATGATGATGGACGAGGCAAAGATCGGCGGAATTACACCTGCCGTGTTGATCTTCAACGGAAGGTGAGAACTCTGCCCCCCGTACATCTTCCGGCCAACCACCCGTTTGGCATACTGCACCGGGATTCTGCGCTGGGCAGTCTCAAAGAAGATGATGGCCGCTATAACAGCAACCATGAGGACCACCAGAATAATCATGGCAAAAATCCCCATCTCCCCGGTGGATACCAGACGGAGGGTATTGGCGATGGCAATGGGCATCCTCGCAACGATACCGGCAAAGATGATGAGGGAGATGCCGTTTCCGATCCCCCTCTCCGTTATCTGTTCGCCGAGCCACATGATAAAGGCAGTACCTGCGGTCAGGGTAATCACGGTCATGAGCCTGAATCCCCAGCCGGGGTAGAGCACAATGGGTGCCCCCGCCGGGGATGTCATGCTTTCAAGACCCACGCTGATCCCAAATCCCTGGATCAGACTCAGTACAACGGTACCGTACCGTGTATACTGGGTGATTTTTTTCCTGCCCTGTTCTCCCTCCTTGGACAACTGCTCAAGGTGGGGGATTACAACCGTCATGAGCTGAAGTATGATTGATGCGCTGATATAGGGCATAATTCCCAGTGCGAACACCGAGAGCCTGTCCAGAGCACCTCCTGAAAACATATTGAACATCGCAAAAAGAGTACCCCTGGCATTGTCAAAAAACGATGCCAGTGCTGCTCCGTCAATACCTGGGGTTGGAACATGAACTCCTACACGATAGACAAATAGAAGAGCGAATGTGATCAAAAGCTTTCTTTTCAGCTCAGGAAGTTTGAGTATGTTCTGGTATCCGCGCTCAATCATTTATAAACCTCAGATTCAATTAGTTTTCAATGGTTCCGCCAGCAGATTCGATCTTCTCTCTGGCTGACTTGCTGACAAGGCACTGCTTCAGGGAGAATGATTTGGAAACCTCCCCGTTGCCGAGTACCTTGACCTTGTCAAATCCACCCTTGATGAGTCCGATCTCCTTGAGGGCGGCCGCATCGATCACAGCCTTATCCTCAAACCGGTCAAGATCCGCAACGTTGACGATGACGACCTTTTTAGCCAGGACGTTCTTGAAACCCCTTTTGGGAAGACGTCTGTGAAGGGGCATCTGACCGCCTTCAAATCCTGGTCTTACGCCACCGCCGGACCGCTGGTTGTGGCCCTTGTTACCCCGGGTGGCTGTTCCGCCCATCCCGGATCCCGGACCTCTGCCGACCCGTTTTCTTTTCTTTCGGCTTCCCTCGGAAGGTGCCAGTTCATGAAGCTTCATTCTACACCTCCTCCACAGTTACAAGATGGGGAACCTTCTTGACCATTCCTATAATTGCAGGGTTATTGTTGTGCTCAACAGTCATATGCATTCTTTTCAAGCCAAGGGCACGAACGATCTTCCTGTGCTTTTCAGGACGCCCGACCAGGCTTCTACTCTGTGTAATTCTAAGTTTACCTGACATTTCAAGCCTCTTTCATTAAATGTCTTCAGGACGGAGGCCACGACGTTTGGCAACCTCTTCCTTGGTTTCGAGTGACTGAAGTCCGGCCATGGTGGCTCTGACTACGTTGTGGGTGTTGTTGGTACCAATGCACTTGGTAAGAATATCGGTAACACCCGCAGCCTCAAGGACCGCTCGAACGCCTCCGCCTGCAATAACACCCGTACCGGGGGATGCCGGCTTGAGCATAACCCTGCCTGCACCTGCCCGTCCCACAATCTCGAAGGGAACGGTGCCGTCGAGAATGGAAACTTTTGTCATGGATTTTTTCGCCTTTTCAAGGCCTTTCCGGATGGCTTCCGGAACCTCTCCGGCCTTGCCAAGTCCGTAGCCGACGCTACCCTGTCCGTCGCCGACAACAACGAGGGCGCTGAAGCTGAAATTTCTACCGCCCTTTACAACCTTTGCAACCCTGTTGATTTTGACAACCTTGTCTATCAATAGGGTATCTTCTGTCTGATTATGTGCCAAGGGGACTCCTCCTTAATTAGAAATTCAGCCCGGCTTCCCGAGCTCCGTCTGAAAGTGCTTTTACTCGTCCATGATAGAGGAAACCGTTCCGGTCGAAAACGACCTTGGTGATTCCCTTCTCAAGAGCCCTCTTGCCGACCAGCTTTCCGATTGCAGCGGCCGCATCCTTTCCAGTAACCTTATCGTTGTTTTCCTTGAAGTCGCCATCGAGTGTCGAAGCCGCAGCGAGGGTAGCTCCCTTGACGTCATCGATGACCTGGGCGTACATATGCGCAGCACTTCTGAAAACACAGAGCCTGGGACGTTCTTCGGTCCCGGTGATCCGCTTCCTGATTCTCTTCTGTCTTTTAAGCCTTGAAGCAAGCCTTGTAGATTTATTTGCCATAATAGTCTATTCCTGGTTTGGTTATTTAGCCGCAGCCTTTCCAGCCTTTTTGATTATTCTCTCATCAGAATACATAATGCCCTTGCCTTTGTAAGGCTCGGGCGGTCTTACCCTTCTGATCCTTGCTGCAGTCTCACCCAGGATCTCCTTGTCAATGCCTGACAGGGAAATCTCGGTGTTTTTATCAACCTTTGCGGAAATCCCCTCTGGCAGATCAAAGTGAACGGGATTGGAATATCCTACGTTGAGCACGACCGTCTTGCCTTTTAGCTCGGCACGGTAACCGATGCCGCTCAGAAGAAGTTTTTTCTCGTATCCGTCTGATACACCGGTGATCATGTTTGCTATCAGCGACCGGAACAGACCCTGGAGGGCCACAACTTTCCGATCCTTGGTGTTAGCAACGCTCACGGTTATGATACCATCGTTAATCGCTACATCTACAGCCGAATGCAGACTACGGTTCAAAGTACCCTTGGGGCCCTTGACTGTCAGGGCGTCTCCCTTGAGAGTCACTTCAACCTTTTCGGGAATCTGGATCGGCTTTTTACCTATTCGTGACATTTATCCCTCCAGTGTTACCAGATGTTACAGAGGACTTCGCCGCCCACATTCTCTTTTTTAGCCTGTTTATCCGTCATCAAGCCTTTTGATGTGGATAAAATCGATATACCAAGACCGTTCAAAACCGGTTTAATTTCTTTGGACTTCGTGTAAACACGACAACCGGGTTTGCTTACCCGATCGAGTCCGTAGATCACAGGTTTGTCAGACACATACTTGAGATAAACACGAAGAACTCCCTGCTTGTCATCCTCAACAAACTTGTAGTTCTTGATGTATCCCTGTTCTTTCAGCACCCGCGCGAGCTCCAACTTCAGCTTTGACCCGGGGATATCCACTTTGGCGAACTCTGCTTTTGCACCATTTCGAATTCTGGTAAGCATGTCCGCAACTGGATCACTCATTGCCATAATAATCTCCTGAACTTTACTAATTTCTGCAGGGCTTGAGCCCTGTTCAGAGGTAACAGCCTGGCCGGGATGGCCAGGGAAGCTGCTACCAGCTAGATTTGGTCACTCCGGGAAGTTTACCTGCAGATGCAAGTTCCCGAAAACAAATTCTACAAATTCCGGCCTTTCTGATGAAGCCTCTGGGCCGGCCGCACATTGGACATCGATTATAAGCTCGAACTCCAAATTTCGGCTTTCTTGCTGCCTTTGCGATAAGACTTTTTTTAGCCAAATCACCCTCCTTAAAATTCTTACAGTCCGCAGTACTGAGGTTGGCAACAAAAATCGCCAACCCCCACTGCCCTATCTAAACGATCAGTTCTTGAAAGGCATCCCGAACAGTCTCAGGAGTTCCTTGCCCTCTTTATCGGTATTTGCCGTGGTGACAATCGATATGTTCAGGCCTTTGATACTATCGGTTTTATCAAAATCAATCTCAGGAAAGATGATGTGCTCCTTGATGCCAAGGCTGTAGTTGCCGTGGCCGTCAAAAGCCTTTCCTGAAATACCCCGGAAATCCCTTACACGGGGAAGGGTGATGTTGATAAGCTTCTGAAGGAAGTCGTACATCTTCTCCCTGCGAAGCGTTACCATGCAGCCGATGGGCATGCCCTCACGAAGCTTGAACGCAGCAATTGACTTTCTTGCCTTAGTGATAACCGGCTTCTGGCCGGCGATCAGGGCAAGGTCAGCCGCGGCTGAATCGAGAAGCTTTGCGTTGTTGATAGCCTCACCAAGTCCGATGTTCAGCACGATCTTCTCAAGCTTAGGAACCTGCATTATGTTCTCATAACCAAAGGTTTCCTTGAGCCCGGGAATTATTTCTTTTTCATACATTTCTTTAAGAGTCGTCATTTAGCTCCTCCGGCTATCCTAGGCGTCAATCTGCTCATTGCATTTCTTGCAGATCCGGACCTTTTTCCCGTCCTCCAGCTGTTTGATACCGACTCTCACCGGCTTGATGCAGCTGTTGCACATGATCATGAGATTTGAACAATCCACAGGCAACGGTTTTTCAACGATTCCACCCTGGGGATTGGCCTGGGTCGGTCTCTGATGAATCTTTGCCACGTTAATATTTTCAACGATAGCTCGGTTCTTCTTATTGAGCACCTTGAGGACTTTTCCGATCTTTCCCTTGTCCTTGCCGGTAAGTACTTTGACTTTATCGTCTTTTTTAAGTCTTAAATTCACATTTTCCATAGGTTTCTCCAAAAAACCGAGCAGTTAAAGCACCTCAGGAGCCAGGGAAATGATCTTCATGAACCGTTTGGCTCGAAGTTCCCTTGCAACAGGTCCGAAAATACGGGTACCGATGGGCTCGTTGGAAGCGTTGATGATAACGGCTGAGTTGTCGTCAAAGCGAATCATGGAACCATCGGGTCTTGAGACCTCTTTCCTGGTTCTAACGATGACGGCCTTGACAACGTCGCCCTTTTTTACCTTGGCATTGGGAATTGCTTCCTTGACGGAAACAACAATGATATCACCAATACCGGCATACCGTCTTTTTGAGCCGCCAAGCACCTTGATGCAATAGAGCTCCTTAGCGCCGGAGTTGTCTGCTACAGTTAGTCTACTCTCGGTCTGAATCATTTTTCAATCCCTCTCAAATCAAATTGCCTTTTTGACAATCTCACTGACGCGAAATTTCTTAGTCTTGCTCAAAGGCCTTGACTCGGTTATCTTGACCACGTCGCCGATGCGGCACTGATCGGTCTCATCGTGGGCAGTATATTTTTTATGGCTCTTTATGTACTTCTTATATACCTTGTGCTGAACGAGCCTCTCTACCTCGACAACGACGGACTTGTCCATCTTGTCAGACACTACGGTACCTAACAGTACTCTCTTTCTTCCTCTTTCATTCATGGCAGCAACTTTTCTCAAATTAGCTAATGTTTAAATTCATTTCCCTGGAGACTGTCATAAGCCTCGCGATATCCTTACGAATGGACGGGAGAATGGCTGTATTTTCGAGCTGACCAACACCATGCTGAAAGCGCAGATTAAAGAACTCTTTTTTCAGCTCAGTCAGTTTTGCGGTAACCTCTTCAGCGCTCATATTTCGAATTTCACTGGTTTTCATCGGCTTATCTCCTTTCCACAAATCGGGTTTTTACGGAAAGTTTATGAGCGGCAAGGCGAAGCGCCTCTTTGGCAAGCTCACGGGGTACACCCTCCATTTCATAGAGGATCCTGCCCGGTCTGATTGCAGCTACCCAGGCATCCGTGGGGCCCTTACCCTTACCCATCCTGACTTCGGCGGGTTTCTTGGTAACCGGCTTATCCGGAAAAAAACGAATCCAGGTCTTACCGGTCCTCTTGATCTTACGGGTCATGGCAATACGAGCAGCCTCGATCTGCCTTGCGTTTATATATCCGCACTCGGTAGCCTGAAGACCGAAATCACCAAAGTTGAGCTCGGTGCCTCCAGTGGGCTTGCCCTTGAGCCGCCCGCGCATCCGCTTGCGATATTTCATCTTCTTAGGACTCAGCATATCTTCATCTCCTAATAATTAAGCTTTAACGTTTCGATCACTCTTCAGGACTTCACCCTTAAAGATGAAGCTCTTGATACCGATGGTGCCGTAAGTGGTGCGTGCTTCGGTAAAGCCGTAATCCACGTCCGCCCTCAGGGTGTGAAGGGGAATTCGGCCCTCTTTGTACCACTCGGTCCTTGCCATCTCGGCACCGCCAAGACGTCCGGCACAGATGATCTTGATCCCCTGTGCACCAAAACGCATGGCTGAAGAGACGCTTCGTTTCATGGCTCGCCGGAAGGCGATCCTGCGCTCAAGCTGGGCGGCGATGTTCTCTGCAACTAGCTGCGCATCGATCTCAGGACGGCGAACCTCCTGAATGTCGATGAACACCTCAGGTACGATCATCTTCTCGAGTTCTTTCTTGAGAAGAGCGATCTCGCTGCCTTTTTTTCCGATGATGATTCCGGGTCTTGCCGCAAACACGCGGATTCTGATCCGTTTTGTGAAACGCTCGATCTCGATCTTAGAAATACCGGCATGGAAAAGCTTCTTTTTCAGAAACTCCCTAAGCTTGAAATCTTCGAGAACGAAATCTGCATATTTTTTATCTGCATACCACCTGGAGTCCCAGGTGTTAACAATGTTCAATCTTAATCCGATTGGATTTACTTTCTGGCCCAAGCCTGTGCCCTCCTATAATTAGACCGTTTCATCGACAATGACAGTAAGATGACTGGATCTCTTGAGAATCCTGGCTCCTCTGCCCCTTGCCCTGGCCCTGAACCGTTTGAGGGTTGGGCCCTGATCGACAATGATGTTCTTAACAATGAGATCATCAACATCCATCTCATGGTTATGCTCAGCGTTGGCTACTGCCGAGCTGAGGGCTTTTGAAATAATTCCGGCGGCCTTAAGGGGCATGAACTTGAGGAGATTAAGTGCCTCCTCCACCGTCTTTCCCTTTACGACCTCGACCGGGCCGCGTAACTTGTACGGGGATATACGCACATATTTTGTAACTGACTTAACTTCCATCTCAATATCCTTTAGCTTTTAAAACCGCCAGGTTATCTCTTCATCTTAGATTTCTTGTCACCAGCGTGCCCGTAGAAAGTACGGGTCGGAGAGAATTCTCCAAGTTTGTGACCTACCATGTTTTCAGTTACAAAAACAGGTACAAACTTTTTGCCATTATGCACAGCAAGGGTGAGGCCGACCATCTCAGGAAATATAGTTGATCTCCTGGACCAGGTCTTGATCACTTTTTTGCTTCTGGTTTCCTGTGCAACAAGCACCTTTTTTAAAAGCTCCTGGGCGATGTAAGGGCCCTTTTTTAACGATCTTGGCATATCAGATCACCTATTATTTCCTTTTAGCTCGTCTTTTAACGATGTACTGGTCAGATCTCTTGTTCGTCCGTGTTCTGTAGCCCTTTGTGGGTGTTCCCCACGGAGTACAAGGATGTCGACCACCGGATGATCTTCCCTCACCACCGCCCATGGGATGATCCACGGGGTTCATTGCAACGCCCCTGACTGAGGGACGTCTGCCAAGCCACCTTGATCGGCCAGCTTTTCCAAGCTTAAGATCGCCGTGCTTTTCATTGCCGACCCTTCCAACAGTGGCCTTGCACTTCAAGTGAATCATGCGGACTTCACCGGAGGGAAGGAGTACCTGAGCATAGGTGCCCTCTTTAGCCATGAGCCGTGCAAACGCACCAGCGCTTCGGACGACCTGGCCGCCCTTCTGCATCTTCAGCTCAATGTTATGGATACGAGTACCAAGGGGGATATTCTCCAGGGGAAGGCAGTTGCCCGGCTTAATGTCTGCGCCAGACCCAGTCTCGATGGTGTCACCGACACTGACCTCCATAGGAGCAAGTATATATCTTTTTTCACCGTCAGCATATACGAGAAGCGCAATGCGTGCGCTTCGGTTGGGATCGTATTCGATGGCTGAAACCTTGGCCGGAATTCCGTCCTTGTCCCGCTTGAAATCGATGATACGATAGTGGCGTTTTGCTCCGCCACCCCTGTGCCGACTGGTTATTCTACCGTTTGCGTTACGACCACCCGATTTTTTGAGCCGTGAAAGAAGCGCCTTTTCAGGCGTGGTCTTTGTAATTTCTTCAAAGGAATGATATTCCTGAGCTCTTCTTCCGGGTGATGTCGGTTTTGTCTTCAATATTGACATGGCTACCTCTTTTTAAACACCTTCAAAAAAATCAATTCTCTGCCCAGGCATAAGCTTAACAATGGCTTTTTTCCAACTGCGCCTTTTTCCGACAATCCTACCACGCTGTTTGGTTTTACCCTTGACCTGCATGGTTTTCACCGTCTGAACCCTGGTATTGAAAATTTTTTCAACTGCGTTCTTGATATCTACCCGGCTTGCGTCTCGTGCAACCTCAAAAGAGATCTGGTTGTGGAGCTCTCTCTGTAGGGTGGTTTTTTCCGTATTGATGGGACGCCTGATGATGTCATATTCTTTCATTTAGCGAACCTCCCCTCAATGCCTTTGATTGATGACTCCAACAGAAGCAGGTGATCGTATTTGAGAATATCATATACATTAAGGCCTTCTGTCTTGATAACCTTTACATCAGGTACGTTCCTGGCGGAGAGTGCGAGATTTCTGTCGTCCCCGTCAATGACGATGAGGGTATTCTTGAGCCCGAGGGTGTCGATGATACCGTCAAACTCCTTGGTCTTTACCTGATCCATACCAAAGTTATCGATGACCGTGAGCTCTTTGTTGGCAAACTTGGTGCTCAGTGCCATCTTGAGAGCCAAGGCCCTGACCTTTTTGGGGACCGAGTAAGCGTAGGATCTCTGGGAGGGTCCGAAGACTACGCCGCCGCCCCTGCGAAGGGGGGATTTTACGCTACCGGAACGCGCGTTTCCGGTTCCTTTCTGTCTGTAAAGCTTTTTGGTGCTTCCGGAGATTTCAGACCGGCCTTTTGTCTTGGCGGTTCCGCTTCTTCTCTTCACAAGCTGCATTCTCACAACTTCGTGCAGCACGCTTTTCTTTACAGGAATGCTGAATACCTCATCAGAAATCTGGGTCTCAGAGACCTTTTCTCCTGATCTGTTAACTACATCTACAGCAGCCATATCCTTCCTCATTAAACTTTAGCGACCGTGCTTCACTGCGATTATCATTGCAATACCCACGGCCGCATTAAAAAATCGTGTTGGGAACCGTTTCCCAACACAAACTCGTCTATCCGTCAAAAATGCGGTCTTTTGCACTCCTTCCGGATCTTCACCCCATGAAAAAAACCGTCACATGGGATGGAAAAAACTGGTTAACCGACCTTGCGAATCTCAAGGAGTCCGGTTTTGCATCCCGGGACAGGACCTTTTATCAGCACGATGTTCTCCTCCGGTCTGATATCGATCACTTCCAGGTTCTTGACAGTCTGCCTGTCAACACCCATGTGCCCTGGCATTTTCTTGCCCTTGATGACCCTTGCAGGCCAGGCAGAACAGCCGATGGAACCGGGAGCACGATGGTTCCGGCAACCGTGGGTCTCGGGACCCCGGCTGAAACCGTGACGCTTGATGGTTCCCTGAAACCCGCGACCCTTTGAGGTGCCGGATACGTTGACCTTGTCGCCAATGGCAAAGGTGTCCAGGCCGACGACCTGTCCCGCCTCGAACTCACCGGTGTCATCCACCCGGAACTCCCGGACAGTGTTGAACCCGGTGGAGCCGCTTTTGGCAAAGTGACCGGCCCTGGGCTTGTTGCACTTTTCCAGGGAACGCTCGTCAAATCCGACCTGAAGCGCGTTGTACCCGTCTGTCTTTTCTGTCTTGACCTGGGTAACAACGCAGGGCCCAAGCTTTACGACAGTCACAGGTACAAGCCTTCCGTCGGATGCAAAGACGCTTGTCATCCCGACTTTTTTACCTAACATTCCATTAAACATGATAACTTCCTGCTCTTTTATGCTAAAGTTTTATCTCGACATCAACACCTGGTGAAAGATCAAGCTTCATAAGAGCATCGACTGTCTGCTGAGTTGGTTCCAGTATATCCATCAGGCGCTTGTGTGTCCGGATCTCAAACTGTTCACGTGATTTTTTGTTCACATGGGGTGAACGCAGAACGCAAAATTTATTTATCCTCGTGGGAAGCGGAATCGGCCCCACGACCTTTGCACCAGTCTTTCTTGCAGTATCAACGATGTCAGTTGATGACTGATCAAGAAGCTTATGATCGTAGGCACGGAGCCTGATCCTTATTTTGGTCTTTATCATAACAGTCTTATCTTCTCTTATTATTCGATTATTTCACCAATAACACCGGCGCCAACAGTACGTCCGCCTTCCCGGATAGCGAAACGGAGCTCTTTCTCCATTGCGATGGGGGCGATCAGTTCTGCGGAGATGGCGGCGTTATCGCCAGGCATGATCATCTCAACGCCCTCGGGCAGGGAGAGGATACCGGTAACGTCGGTTGTTCTGAAGAAGAACTGGGGTCTGTAGCCGCTGAAGAAGGGAGTATGACGTCCGCCTTCCTCTTTGCTCAGGCAGTAGATCTCAGCCTTGAACTTGGTATGGGGAGTGATGGAACCGGGCTTGGCAACTACCTGGCCACGCTCTACAGCCTCACGCTTGGTACCACGGAGGAGGAGTCCAACGTTGTCACCGGCCTGTCCCTCATCCAGAAGCTTCCGGAACATCTCAACACCAGTACAGATGGTCTTTGTGGTCTCACGGATACCAACCAGCTCAACCTCTTCACCAGTCTTGACAATACCACGCTCGATTCGACCGGTTACAACGGTACCACGACCGGAGATGGAGAAAACATCCTCGATGGGCATGAGGAAGTCCTTCTCGGTGTCACGAACGGGCTCTTCTACATAGGAGTCGAGCACGTCGAGAAGCTCGTGGATGGGCTTAGCCGCATCGTCATCTGAGCTGTCAGCCTCGAGGGCCTTAAGTGCGGAACCACGGATGATGGGAGTATCGTCTCCGGGGAACTCGTATTTGGAGAGAAGCTCCTGGAGCTCCATCTCAACAAGCTCAATGAGCTCTTCGTCATCAACCATGTCACACTTGTTAAGGAAGACAACGATGCTGGGAACACCAACCTGACGGGCAAGAAGGATGTGCTCACGGGTCTGGGGCATGGGACCGTCATCAGCGCTTACAACGAGAACCGCGCCGTCCATCTGGGCAGCACCGGTAATCATGTTCTTGATGTAATCAGCATGGCCCGGGCAGTCAACGTGGGCATAGTGACGATTCTCAGTCTCATACTCAACATGGGCGGTGGAGATGGTGATACCACGCTCACGTTCCTCAGGAGCCTTGTCAATCTCGTCAAAGGCAACGAACTCACCATGGCCCCTGAGGGCGGCATGCTTGGTGATCGCTGCAGTCAGTGTTGTTTTACCATGATCGATATGACCGATGGTACCGATGTTTACATGCGGTTTGGTCCGCTCAAATTTCTCTTTAGCCATCTTAATTTTTCCTTCCCTGATATATCAACAGGACAATCTTATGCAGTTTTACCAACGAAAATGAGCAAAAGCCTTGTTGGCTTCAGCCATCTTGTGTGTATCCTCTTTCTTCTTCACGGCACCGCCCCTCTCATTATAGGCATCGAGGAGCTCTGCAGCCAGCTTGTTTGCTATACCCTTTTCTGAACGGGCCTGGCTGTGCTTGAGCAGCCACCGGAAAGCAAGGGCAGTCTGTCGTGAGGCCTTGATCTCCGTGGGAACCTGGTAGGTAGAACCACCCACTCTCCTGGATTTAACCTCAACTGCAGGCCGGATGTTGTTGACAGCCTTTTCAAAGACATCAAGGGGGGGCTCGCCGAGCTTTTCCTTGACAAGGTCCATGGCATCCGCAAAAACCCGGTTAGCGACGCTCTTCTTGCCGTCTCTCATGATGCAATTGATGAACTTGACCGACATGTGTTCATCCTTGCTGATGGCATTTTTCAAATGCCCTGAAACTATTTTTTTTCTCGCCATATATCCACCAAAATTTTATTCTGATTCAAAAATCTCCAGGCAGTGTTACCACCCGGACATCTCGATTATTTGGGCTTCTTTGCTCCGTACTTGGATCGGCCCTGTTTCCTGTCTTCAACACCAAGCGTATCCAGGGTGCCCCTTACGATATGGTAACGGACACCGGGAAGATCCTTTACTCTTCCACCCCTTACAAGAACAACTGAATGCTCCTGGAGGTTGTGACCCATTCCGGGAATATATGCTGCCACTTCCATACCCGTTGTCAACCTAACCCTGGCAACTTTTCGAAGGGCCGAGTTCGGTTTCTTGGGTGTGGATGTATAGACCCTGGTGCAAACCCCGCGCTTCTGGGGACCACCCTTGAGAGCAGGCGTTCCCTGCTTTCTTTCGGCCTTCTTTCTACCTTTCCTAACCAGCTGATTAATGGTTGGCATACCTAAATAACACTCCTTATCGAATATTTTCGAATCTTCCTGTGCGACAAAATGTTAGATTATTATACATAACCACCGATTTTGTCAAGTTTTTTGTTTGTGCTGGTCCAACGGATTAGACTGCGGTTGCTTCCGCAGTCTCGATTTCCAGGTTCTTGAAACCTACAAAACCGGTTCCAGCTGGAATTAATCGACCCATGACCACATTTTCCTTAAGTCCCTTGAGATCATCAAAGCGACCCTGCATACTTGCTTCGGTCAACACCTTTGTTGTCTCCTGGAATGAGGCAGCGGAGATGAAACTGTCCGTTGCCAATGAAGCCTTGGTGATTCCGAGGATCAGCGGCTCTCCCCTGGCGGGCTCGCCGCCCTTGAGCACGACCTCCCGGTTTGCCGCGGCAAACCGCATTCTGTCTACCTGCTCGTCCGGAATGAAGTCGGTATCACCGATGTCGATCACCTTGACCCGGCGCATCATCTGGCTGATGATGACCTCAATGTGCTTATCGTTGATCCGAACACCCTGGAGCCTGTACACCTCCTGAACCTCATCCACCAGATACCGGGCCAGAGCAACCTCACCCTTGATATTGAGAATATCCTGGGGATTGGCGCTTCCGCCGATGAGGGGCTCGCCGGCCTTGACATAATCGCCGTCGTAGACCGAAACGTGGCGGCCCTTGGGAATGAGGTATTCACGCTTCTCCCCCACATCGGTGGGAGTGACTGTGACCTTTTGTTTTCCCTTGGTTCCCTTGGAAACAGTGACATATCCGTCGATCTCAGTGAGAACGGTGGGTTCCTTGGGCTTCCTGACCTCGAAAAGTTCAGCAACCCTGGGAAGACCACCGGTGATATCCTTGGTCTTTGAAGTCGCCCTGGGAAGCTTTGCAATGATGTCACCCGCCATGACCTGGTCATCCTCGTCCACCAGGAGGATGGCGTTAACCGGCAGGAAGTAGCGAACGACCGCAGTGCCGCCCGGCAGCTTCACGCCTTTTCCGTCCTGGTCCCTGAAGGTGATCCTGGGCCGGACATCGGCATTCTTGCCCTCGATGATAGTTCGGCTGACCTTTCCGGTTACAGGGTCAATCTGCTCCTGAACCGTGGAACCGGCCTCGATATCGGCAAACCGGACCCGGCCGCTCACCTCGGTGATGATGGGGGTGGTGAAGGGATCCCATTCGGCGATCCTGTCTCCAACATCCACGTGCTGGCCGTCTTTCACCAGGAGAGTCGCGCCGTAGATGATGTCATCATGGGCTCTCTCCCTGCCTTCGGGGCCGACAATGGCAAAACCGCCGCCCTTCCTGTTCATGACGATCTGCTTGTTGTCCGCCGTGGTGACGATCTGGATACTTTCGTTGAGCTTGATCGTACCTGCGACCCTGGCCTTGATCTCCGCAACCTCAACCTTTCTGCTTGCCGTACCACCGATATGGAAGGTACGCATGGTCAGCTGGGTTCCGGGCTCACCAATGGACTGGGCAGCCATGATACCGACGGCCTGGCCGATATCCACGGTCTTGCCGTAGGCCAGATCCCGGCCGTAGCAGCTGGCGCACACACCGGTCTTGGACTTGCAGGTCAGAACACTTCTGATCTTAACGCTGGTGACACCGGCGGCCTCGATCTTCTCGACCATGGACTCATTCAGCTCAATGCCCTTTTCCACAAGAACCTCATCCGTATACGGATCCCGAACCGGTCCCTGGGTAACCCTGCCGAGGATTCGCTCTCCCAGGCTCTGGATAACCTCGCCGCCCTCAAGGAGGGATTCCACCTCAACGCCCATTAGGGTGCCGCAATCGTCCTCCATCACGGTACAATCCTGGGCAACGTCCGCCAGACGACGGGTAAGGTAACCCGAGTTGGCTGTCTTGAGCGCGGTATCGGCAAGACCCTTACGGGCACCATGGGTGGAGATGAAGTACTGGAGAACCGTCAATCCCTCACGGAAACATGCGGTGATCGGGTTCTCAATAATCTCGCCCGAAGGTTTGGCCATGAGGCCACGCATTCCGGCAAGCTGCCTCATCTGGTCCTTACTGCCTCGGGCACCGGAATCGGCCATCATATAAACAGCGTTGAGGGTGTCCTTCTTCGCCTCTCGGTAGCTCTTGGATGTCAGGGGATTTTTCATCACCTCCATCATGGCGTCGGCAATGTCGTCCGTGCTCTTGGCCCAGATATCAACCACCTTGTTGTACTTCTCGCCCTGGGTGATCAAACCTTCCGAGTACTGCTCCTTGATATCCTGGACACTCATCTCCGCCTCGCGGATGATATCCCACTTATTATCCGGGATGATCATGTCATCGATGCAGATGGAGAGACCGCCAAGGGTTGAGTACTTATAACCTATATCCTTGAGCCTGTCGGCCAGGACCACGGTTTCCTTAATGCCGATGTTTCTGTAGGCATAATCCACAAGTTCCCTGACCGCGGACTTGGTGATGATCTTGTTCACAAGCTCGAAGGGAAGGGTTGTCTTGCGCTCATCAACCCGGAAGATGTTGTAAAATCCGCCGGATTCGATCACATCGGAGAACTGGTCCTTCCGAAGCCCGTAAAGCTGCTCCGCCTTGATTTCGGAGACCTGAAAGATGTTCTTGAACTCCTTTCTTGTGAGAATGCCGGTGGCACCCTTGGTGGGTTTGGTATCCTCGTCCGAATATGCGTCGGAAACCTCGTCAAAGGTCTTGCCGCTCCTGAGATCCTGGAGGGCCTCAGCCGCAATTTCCCTGTCCGCCACCCGGATCCGGCTCATGGCCAGCAGGGTATCACCGGGAATAATCTCCCAAAGGAGAATCCGGCCGCAGGTGGTGTCGTACACTTCACCGTCGATGCGAACCTTGATCATTGCATTGAGGGCAAGCTCTTTTGCGTCAAAGGCCGACCGCACCTCGGCAATGCTGGAAAAGGTTGCGCCTTCCCCGGGCAGCGCCGGAACCCCACGTGTCATGTAGTAAATACCGAGAACGATATCCTGGGTGGGAACGATCACGGGCTGACCGTTGGCAGGAGAAAGAATGTTGTTACTGGCAAGCATCAGGATCCTCGCCTCCAGCTGGGACTCCAGGGAGAGGGGAACATGCACGGCCATCTGGTCGCCGTCAAAGTCGGCGTTGAACGCAGGGCAGACCAGGGGATGAAGCTGGATCGCCTTTCCTTCTATAAGGACGGGCTCAAAGGCCTGGATGCCGAGACGGTGAAGGGTGGGCGCACGGTTGAGCATGATGGGATACTCTTTGACCACGTGGTCCAGGGCGTCCCATACCTCAACCTCCTCCCGCTCAACCATCTTCTTGGCACTCTTGACGGTGGAGACGAGGCCTTTCTGCTCCAGATAATTGTAGATGAACGGCTTGAACAGCTCCAGTGCCATCTTCTTGGGAAGACCGCACTGGTGAAGCCTGAGGTAAGGCCCAACGGTGATAACGGTACGGCCCGAATAATCCACACGCTTTCCAAGAAGGTTCTGACGGAACCGGCCCTGCTTACCCTTGAGGGTGTCACTCAAGGATTTGAGGGGCCGCTTGTTGGTTCCGGTAACAACCCTGCCGTGGCGGCCGTTGTCAAAAAGGACATCCACGGCCTCCTGGAGCATACGCTTCTCGTTTCGAACGATGATATCAGGCGCGTTGAGGTCCACCAGGCGCTTGAGCCGGTTGTTACGGTTGATCACCCTCCGGTAGAGGTCGTTGAGATCACTTGTGGCAAACCGGCCCCCCTCGAGGGGGACCAGGGGCCTCAGGTCCGGGGGAAGGACCGGAAGCGCGGTCATGATCATCTTTGTGGGACTCTGCTCCGAGGTTCTGAAAGCATCCACAACCTTGAGACGCTTTGACATCTTCTGGCGCTTGGCCACCGACTTGGTGGTGTAGATCTCTTCCCTCAGCTCCTTGTACACCTCGTCAAGGTCCACCTCTTCCAACAGCTTGAGGATCGCCTCGGCGCCCATGCCGGATTCAAACCCATCAAACCCGTACATCTCGAGGGCTTCGTGGTATTTGTCATCGGAAAGCAGCTGAAGTTTTTCAAGGCCGCTCTCCATGGGATCTATGACGATATAGGAGTCGAAATAGAGAACCTTTTCAAGATTCTTCAGGGTCAGGTCGAGTATGTTTCCGATCTTGCTCGGCAGGCTCTTGAGGAACCAGATGTGGGATACGGGGCAGGCAAGCTCGATGTGAGCCATTCTCTCCCGGCGCACCTTGGACTGGATTACCTCAACACCACACTTTTCACAGATAACGCCCCGGTGTTTCATGCGTTTGTATTTACCGCAGTTGCACTCGTAATCCTTTGTGGGGCCAAACACCTTTGCGCAGAACAGACCGTCCCGTTCTGGCTTGAAGGTCCGGTAGTTGATGGTTTCAGGCTTTTTTATCTCGCCATGGGACCACTCTCTGATCTGGTCCGAAGAGGCAAGAGCGATCTGGACGCCCGTATAAAGTTTAGGATCTTTCGGCTTGGCGAAGAAATCGTATATGGTTTCCAATATCTCCTCCTTATTTCCCTTCTAAAAGATTTATATCCAATCCCAGACTTTGGAGCTCTTTTGTAAGAACTCTGAAAGATTCGGGCATTCCAGGCTCGAGAACGTTCTGTCCCTTGACAATCTTTTCGTACATGCGCGTTCGTCCTGTCATATCATCTGATTTAACCGTAATGAACTCCTGGAGGGCATGGGCGGCGCCGTAGGCCTCCATGGCCCACACCTCCATCTCTCCGAGACGCTGGCCGCCAAACTGAGCCTTACCGCCCAGGGGCTGCTGGGTCACCAGGGAGTAGGGTCCAATGGAACGGGCATGGATCTTGTCATCGACAAGATGATGGAGCTTAAGCATATACATGATACCCACGGTGATGGGTTTTTCAAAGCGCTCACCGGTCCGTCCGTCAAAGAGGACCGACTGGCCGGAGGAATGAAGCCCTGCGTAGTTGATCAGCGCCTTGATCTCACTTTCGGCCGCACCGTCAAATACGGGGGTGGCCATGTGGACACCGTTCTGATACAGCTTGGCCAACTCCATGAACTCATCGTCTTCCATCTTATCGATGGACTCAATAAATTCACGTTCCTCATCAATAACAGGCACCGGCATGGTATCCTCGAGGGTGTAATGGCCCTCGAAGTCGTAGTGGGTCTTATCCTTGTTCGACTTCTCACCCGGCTTGACCGGCGGAGTGATAAAAATCCGCTTGATCCTCGCCCGGAGCTCTTTAGTATTCTTCTCATAGATGAGATCGTCGATCTGGCGGCCCAGTCCCCTGGCTGCACATCCCAGGTGAATCTCGAGGATCTGCCCGACGTTCATTCGCGAGGGAACGCCCAGGGGGTTCAGGACCATGTCAACGGTTCGGCCGTCCTCAAAGTAGGGAAGGTCCTCCACCGGAAGAATCCTGGAGACAACACCTTTATTACCGTGGCGTCCCGCCATCTTGTCACCCACGGAGAGTACCCGCTTCATGGCAACGCTGATCTTGATCAGCTTGAGCACGCCCGGAGACAGATCATCACCCTTTTCATAGCGGGAAACCTGGTTGTTGAAGTTCTCCCGGGCTTTTTTGATCTGCTGCTCGGCCTTTTCGAGGATGATCTGGGCGGTCTCGGTCAGATGGGGATCCTCAACACTCACGCCCATGAGATCAGTAAGGGGAATCCCCTCAAAAAGCCCTGAGGTCACAGCCGTACCGGCCGATACAACCACTTTTTTACCCTTTTTAAGGGGTGTGGAAAGTGACTGGCCGGCGAGCAGCTCTTCAAGGCGCTCCTGGACGGTTTCGGAGATAATACGAATCTCGTCATCCCTGTCCTTTTCAAGCTTTACGATCTCAAGATCCTCGATGGACCTGGTTCTGTCATCCTTGGACAACCCACGGCGGGAAAAGACCTTGGCGTCGGTCACGACCCCTTCGACCCCGGGGGGAACCCTGAGGGAGGTGTCTTTGACGTCGCCTGCCTTTTCACCAAAGATCGCCCGGAGAAGTTTCTCCTCGGGGCTGAGCTGAGTTTCACCCTTTGGCGTGATCTTGCCAACGAGAATATCACCGGGTTTTACCTCGGCGCCGAGGCGGATGATACCGCTCTCGTCCAGATCCCTCAACGCCTCTTCTCCGGCATTGGGAATATCCCGGGTGATCTCCTCCTTGCCAAGCTTTGTATCCCTGGCAACGACCTCGAACTCCTCGATGTGTACCGAAGTGTAAACCCCATCCCTGACCAGGCGTTCACTCACGAGGATCGAATCCTCGTAGTTGTAACCGCCCCAGGGCATGAAGGCCACGGTGACGTTCTTGCCAAGAGCAAGCTCACCCATCTCAGTGGAAGGACCATCGGCAATGACCTGTCCGTTTTTGACGTGATCGCCTTTCTTGACAATCGGCCTGTGGTTAAAGCAGGTGTTCTGGTTGGACCGGACGAACTTGGACGCGTTATAAATGGTAACGGTCTTATCCTCGGCGCCGGCATTCTCATCGGTGTTCTTGACAACGATACGCTTGGCATCCACATCCACAACCACGCCGTCGTGTTCCGCTACGATGGCAACACCGGAATCCCTGGCCACAACCCCTTCGATACCCGTACCGACAAGGGGAGCCTCGCTCCGGATCAGGGGAACGGCCTGGCGCTGCATGTTGGACCCCATGAGCGCCCTGTTGGCATCATCGTTCTCCAGAAAGGGAATCAATGAAGCGGAAACGGAAACCAGCTGATTCGGGGAAACGTCCATGAACTCGATGTCCTGGTTCTTCACCATCTCAAACTCACCGGCCACCCTGGAGGTGACAAGCTCGTTGATCAGGGTACCGTCTTCGTCAAGCACCGCGTTTGCCTGGGCAATGGGGTGCTCCTTTTCCTCAAAGGCGGACAGATGGGTGATCTCCCGGCTTACAACACCGTCCTTGGCCAGTCTGTAGGGTGTTTCGATAAATCCGAAATCGTTGACCCGGGCGTAGGTACACAGGGAAACGATGAGACCGATGTTGGGACCCTCCGGGGTTTCAATGGGACAGATCCTGCCGTAATGGGAGGGATGAACGTCCCTGACCTCGAAACCGGCCCGCTCCCGGGTGAGTCCGCCCGGTCCAAGTGCCGAAAGACGGCGCTTGTGGGTGGTCTCGGACAAGGGGTTGGTCTGGTCCATGAACTGGGAGAGCTGGGAGGTACCAAAAAACTCCCGGACAACAGCTGAAACCGGCTTGGGATTGACAAGGTCGTGGGGCATCATCGCGTCCACTTCCTGCATACTCATCCGCTCTTTGATGGCCCGTTCCATGCGGACAAGGCCGATCCTGTACTGATTTTCGAGAAGTTCGCCCACCGCGCGGACACGCCGGTTGCCAAGGTGATCGATATCGTCGACAGCACCCTGGGTATCCTTGAGTTCAACCAGGGTTGACGCCGTAAGAAGAATGTCTTCCTTTCGAAGGGTTCTGACATCAATGCCCGTGGTCATTCCGAGACGGTGGTTCATCTTCAGCCGGCCTACATTCGACAGATCGTAGTACGCGGGCTTGAAAAAGAGATGATCGATAAAGTCCTGGGCAACCTCGGGGGTCGCAGGATTACCGGGACGAAGGCGACGGTATATTTCAATAAGTGCTTCGGACCGTGAGGTCACCTTGTCAACGGCCAGGGTCTTTCGAATGGAGTCGGAGCTGTAGGTGTCGACATAGAGGATGCTGAACTCGTCGATGCCGGCAGCCTCGATTGCCTCAATCACCTCTCCGTCAATGAGCGCTCCGGCCTTGGCGATGATCTCTTCGGTTTCAGAGTTAATAATGGTGGAAGCAAAGCCCTTCCCGATGATGTCGTCCTCACTGATGGGGATCTGTTTCAGGCCGGCGGCCTGAAGCTGCTTAAGGGCACGGATGGTGAAGAGACGTCCTTTTTTCACCACCACATCCCCTGTCTGAGGATCGAGCACGTCGAAGCTGGCCCGGTTTCTTTTCAGGTTTTCGGGACTGAACTCTTTGAACAGAGCCCCATCCTTTCTGAAGATACGCTCCCGTTTGTAGAAGAAACTGAGGATATCTTCGTTGGTATAACCAAATGCCTTGAACAGGATGGTTATGGGAAATTTTCTTCGCCGGTCGATCCTGATGTTTACGATATCCTTGGGATCGATCTCCATGTCGATCCAGGATCCCCGGACAGGGATGATACGTGCGGTATAGATGATCCGACCGCTGGAGTGGTTCTTGCCCTTATCATGGTCAAAAAACACACCGGAGGATCTGTGAAGCTGACTGACAACAGCGCGCTCTGTACCATTGATGATAAAGGTGCCGCGTTTGGTCATCAATGGAATCGTACCGAAGTAGATCTCCTGCTCTTTAATATCACGGATGGATGTGGAACCTGCTTCCTTGTCCACATCAAAGACTACGAGCCTTACGGTTATGTTAACAGGAATTTCATAGGTCATTCCCCGACTGATGCACTCTTCCACGGAGTGCTTTGTCTCTCCGAAGGAATAGGAGACATACTCAAGGGAGGAGGTCCCGGTGAAATCCTTAATGGGAAAAACCGATTTGAATACCAGGTGTATTCCGATATCTTCCCTGTTTTCAGGGAGAACATCCCTCTGCAGAAAACGTTCAAACGAGGTGCGCTGCATCCCAATGAGATCGGGAATGTCGACGACCCTGCTCTTACTGCCAAATTCTTTTCTTATGCGCTTGCTTGCCAAAAGGCTCCCGGTCATGGTATCTCCAAATATGGGTTATTATAACCGTGAAAGCGGAGACATGGCCCTATAGGCCCTGCCCCCGCATCGAGTGTGTGAAATTTACAAATTTTTTCAAACAGTTAGCTAAAGCTACCTATTTGATGGTGACCTGGGCACCAGCTCCTTCGAGCTGCTCCTTGATCTTTTCTGCGTCTTCTTTGGCGATGCCTTCCTTAACGGGTTTGGGGCAATCGTCGACAAGAGCCTTTGCCTCTTTGAGACCAAGACCTGTGATGGCGCGAACCTCTTTGATGACGGCGATCTTCTTGTCGCCGGCAGCTTCGAGGATTACGTCGAACTCTGTTTTCTCCTCAGCAGCACCACCTGCCTCGCCTGCAACCGCACCACCGGCAACCATTGCAACGGGAGCTGCAGCGGATACGCCGAATTTCTCCTCGAGATCTTTTACCATCTCGGAGAGCTCAAGAACGCTCATGTTTGATATGAATTCAATTACATCATCTTTTGTGATATCAGCCATTATTTTCTCCTTAGAAAAACCTGAAAAGAGTAATCTCTTTTTTTGATCATTAAATTGTCTAAAACGTTTATGCAGCCTCTTTCTGTTCGCCAATCGCATTGCAAACAGTGAGGAATGCCCTTGGAACGCCGCCAAGGACTCTAACCATGGCTGTGGGTACTCCGTTCATCGCTGATAGCAGCTGTGCCAGGAGGACCTCACGTGACGGCATCTTCGCGAGCGCCTTGATCTCGTCTACCGAGATAAGTTTGCCGTTCATGGTTCCTGCTTTGATCTCAAGCTTGTCGTTATCTTCGGCAAACTTGACCAGAACCCTGGCTGGGGCCACGGGGTCGTCCTTGCAGGTAGCAAGGGCGTTGGGCCCTTTGAAGAAATCTTTCATAAGAGCGGTATCAGTGCCCTCAGATGCCATGCCGAGAAGCGTGTTCTTCATGACTTCAAGCTGAACACCCTCTTTTCTCAATTCGGACCTGAGCTGGGTCATCGCCTCAACATCCAACCCCTTGTAATCTACAAGGATTGAAATCTGAGTCTCCGCAAGGCGAACTTTTACCTTCTCTACAAATTCTTTTTTATTTGATAAATTCAATAAACTACACCTCCTTTCCAAATACAACTTTTATTTTCAGAGGTGCCAACGGTGCCAAAACAGGCTTCTGTCTCGGCAGGCCGGCATCGCCGATTATACACATTTTCATGTGCACCTACTGTCTTTGACAGACAATTAAAATTATATCTACCAGTGGCAGAGATGAAAAGACTCTCTGCTATTTTGCGTACACCGGATCGATTTTAACTCCGGGACCCATTGTTGTGGAAACGGTGATCCCTTTTACGTACGTACCCTTGCTGGATGCAGGCTTGAGAGCAACGATGGTCGCGACGAAAGCCTTGATGTTTTCAACAAGTTTCTCAGCACCGAAGGATACCTTTCCAACCGGGGCGTGGATAATACCGGCCTTTTCAACGCGGAATTCGATCTTTCCGGCTTTGAGTTCCTCAATCGCCTTTGCAACCTCAAAGGTAACGGTTCCGGTCTTTGCGTTGGGCATGAGGCCTCTGGGACCGAGAACCCTTCCGAGTTTACCAACTGTTCCCATCATATCCGGGGTGGCAATGGCCTTATCAAATCCAAACCAGCCATTCTTGATTTTTTCGACTGTCTCTTCGTCGGCGATAAAATCAGCTCCTGCGTCAAGGGCCTCTTTCTCTTTTTCACCCTTTGCAAAAACGAGAACCTTTACTTCCTTACCCAGACCGTTGGGAAGAACGACAGTTCCGCGAATCATCTGATCTGCGTGCCGCGGATCAACTCCAAGTTTGACTGCAATATCTAAAGTCTCATCGAACTTTGCGTAGGATGAAGCGAGTGAGAGCTCTAAAGCTTCATTGAAATCGTAACGAGCCTGCTTGTCGATCTTTTTAGATATTTCTGTATATTTTTTACCGTGCTTCGGCATTTTATATCACTCACTCCTTTAACGGTTAAACTACTTCGATACCCATACTTCTGGCTGTACCAGCAATAATATTTACAGCTGCATCAATATCGGCAGCGTTCAAATCTTCCATCTTTGTTGTAGCGATCTCAACAAGTTGATCCCTGGATACTTTCCCGACCTTATCACGGTTGGGAACACCGGAACCCTTATTTATCTTAGCCGCCTTTTTCAAGAGCATGGAGGCCGGAGGCGTCTTGGTAATGAAGGTGAACGACCGGTCCTGATAGACGGTGATCACAACGGGTATGATAGAGCCTGCATCATTGGCAGTCCTGGCATTAAAAGCCTTACAGAAATCCATGATATTAACGCCATGCTGACCCAGCGCAGGGCCGATTGGCGGAGAAGGATTAGCCTTACCAGCCTCTACCTGAAGTTTTATCAGCGCCATTACTTTTTTTGCCATCTTTATCTACTCCTGACACTCACTTTAATGTTTCTCAATTTAAATCTTTGTAACCTGAGCGAACTCGAGCTCCACTGGCGTTGCCCTGCCAAAGATGCTGACCAGAACCCTGACCTTTCCCTTATCCGGCATGGACTCTTCCACGGTACCGTTGAAATTGGTGAAGGGGCCGTCCGTGACCCGTACGTCGTCTCCAGGTTCAAAATAATATTTGGGCTGAGGTTTGTGCTTGCCCTGTTCCATTCTCTCTACAATTGCAGCTGCTTCCTGATCGGTGATGGGAGCGGGCTTATGCTTCCCACCAAGAAATCCGGTAACTTTTGCGGTTGAATTAACAATATGCCATGTCTCGTCGTTTAGAGACATGCGCACGAGAATGTACCCCGGATAAAATTTTCGTGAAGATTCCCGCTTCTTCCCGTTGACGAACTCGACAACGTGCTCGGTTGGGACGAGAATCTCGCCGAATTTGTCCGCGCAGCCGGAATTGGAAATTCTGTCTTCCAGGGAAAGCTTAACCTTCTGCTCAAATCCTGAATAGACATGAACCACATACCATTTAAGAGACACTGTCAACACCCCTTTTATGCAAGGACAACCTGAACGAGCTTTGATAGACTGAAATCGACCAGACCGAGAAAAGCAGCAAGAATAAAAACAAGAATAATAACGACAACGGTTGAACCTGCTGTCTGCTTACGATTTGGCCAGGTTACTTTTTTCAGCTCGACGCGTACCTCCCGCAAAAACTGGACAGACTTCTGATAGAAGTTCTGTTCCCCGGGAGTAACAACTGCTGATGAACCTGACTTTCCAAGTTTTTCTCGAACCTTTCCAGTCTGTTTAGAGACCTGCGATGTTGATCCTTCGCGTTTTTCAGTCCCTTTTATTTCGTTGCCTTCCGGCGAACTTTCAGGTTCCTGCACTTTTGTCTTGATTTTATCAGCTGGTGACTTCTTTTTTTGCAACCGTGCCATATCACTCCTGCATTATTTCTATCTGACCCAATCTCCCCGGATTCGATTTGACTGCAGATGGCAGGTCAGGAGGGAATCGAACCCCCAGCATCCGGATTTGGAGTCCGGCGCTCTACCAATTAGAGCTACTGACCTGCATCACCAACAGACCTTGAAGCGGTTATCAACTGCCTGACAGAAACTATTTACGCGTCTCTTTGTGAGTCACGTGTTTCTTGCAAAATCTGCAGTATTTCTCAAACTCGAGTTTATCAGGAGTTATACGCTTATTCTTTGTCGTTGTGTAGTTTCGTCTCTTGCACTCTGTACATGCAAGAGTTACTTTAACTCTAGCCACTTGAAACTCCTTGATTGATTATTCGATTATTTCTCCGATAACGCCCGCGCCGACAGTACGGCCACCTTCCCGGATTGCGAACCGAAGCTCTTTCTCCATGGCGATGGGTGCGATAAGCTCCGCACTGATTGCAGCGTTATCACCCGGCATGATCATCTCAACGCCATCAGGCAGTGTCAAAATACCGGTTACGTCGGTGGTCCTGAAAAAGAACTGAGGCCTGTAACCGCTGAAAAACGGTGTATGACGACCACCCTCTTCCTTGCTCAGGCAGTAGATCTCAGCCTTGAACTTGGTATGGGGCGTGATGGAACCGGGCTTTGCGACAACCTGGCCACGTTCAACAGCTTCACGTTTGGTTCCGCGGAGAAGAAGCCCGACATTGTCACCGGCCTGGCCTTCATCCAGGAGTTTCCTGAACATCTCAACACCGGTACAGATAGTCTTGGTTGTTTCCCTGATTCCAACAAGCTCGACCTCTTCGCCGGTCTTGACAATACCGCGCTCGATACGTCCTGTAACAACGGTACCTCGACCGGAGATTGAGAACACGTCCTCAATGGGCATGAGAAAGTCTTTGTCCGTATCCCGCACAGGCTCCTCAACATAGGAATCAAGAATATCAAGCAGCTCATGGATGGGCTTCGCAGCGTCATCGTCAGAACTGTCAGCCTCAAGGGCCTTGAGCGCGCTGCCGCGAATTATCGGAGTGTCGTCTCCGGGGAACTCATACTTGGAGAGAAGCTCCTGAAGTTCCATCTCCACGAGTTCGATAAGCTCTTCATCATCGACCATATCGCATTTATTTAGAAAAACAACGATACTGGGTACACCAACCTGCCTTGCAAGGAGAATGTGCTCCCTTGTCTGGGGCATGGGACCATCATCGGCACTTACAACGAGAACAGCGCCATCCATCTGCGCGGCACCGGTGATCATATTTTTGATGTAATCGGCATGGCCGGGGCAATCAACATGGGCATAGTGACGATTCTCTGTCTCATACTCCACATGGGCTGTGGAAATGGTAATGCCGCGCTCTCGCTCCTCGGGAGCCTTATCAATCTCGTCGAAGGCTACGAACTCGCCGTGTCCCCGAAGGGCTGCATGCTTGGTAATTGCTGCGGTGAGGGTAGTTTTGCCGTGATCGATGTGGCCGATTGTTCCAATATTTACATGCGGCTTGGTCCGCTCAAATTTCTCTTTTGCCATCTTAGACTTTCCTCCCGCCAAAAAGAAATGGAGCCCATGAACGGAGTCGAACCGTTGAACCTCATCCTTACCAAGGATGCGCTCTACCAGCTGAGCTACATGGGCATCATTATAGAAGCAGTTGCAAACAAAATTTGTATTCGGACTGCATAGAAAGGTGGAGCGGGAGACGAGGTTCGAACTCGCGACATTCAGCTTGGAAGGCTGAAGCTCTACCAACTGAGCTACTCCCGCCCATTCAAGAGTGACGCTATGCAAAGCGCCAACCCTTTGAAGGTCTTTTCTATTCTATGCAGTATGCGACCCGACCCCATGGGGGTCAAAAGTCTCCTACATGAACTTTTATGGTGGTGGGGGGAGGATTTGAACCTCCGAAGGCTTAGCCGTCAGATTTACAGTCTGATCCCTTTGACCACTCGGGAACCCCACCATATGTATTTTTTTTGGAGCCGATACCCCGAATCGAACGGAGGACATTCTCATTACAAGTGAGATGCTCTACCAACTGAGCTATATCGGCCCTGCTTTGTAGTTGAAGCGCTGAGCGCCTCTCAACAAGACCCAGCGAATATAGCAGAGCGCCCCTATCTTGACAACCCGAGATATCTACTATTACACCCCAATAACCATAGACTACCGCCAATCAAGCCACAAAAACACTGGTTTTGCACTTATTTACTACGATTTTCTAACCTTTCGACAATTTAGTACGAAAACTACCGAAAAACCTTCCGAAACACGGGTCAGCCAAAGCCATATTTACTTGACACACCCCCTGTAATTCTATATTCATTACCAAACTCAACCGTCACAAATCACCTCAACTTTAACCACGCTTATATAATGATATAAATATATGAATAAAATACAATCGATCATCTTAATACCATTCGTTATCATGGGGTGTCAGTCATCAACCCCAAGACACACGGCAATTACAGGCACCCAAACCGCCATTGAGCAGCCCTCCACGCCGGCACCGAAGACAACAGAAGCCAGCATCCCCTCTGACCTGAACATCAAACAACCTCCCCTCCCCTCCACAACCGAAGACGTCCACCCCACAGAAGATCTCAACAAGCAGAAATCCAAAGAAGCCGCCGCTCAAGAAGAAATCGACCAGGCCCTGGAACTCTGTGATTCCGCCCAGACCCTGTGGGAAAAAGGGGAACTCGAAAACGCCCTCACGGAACTTGACATGGCCTACGCCGCCATCCTTGACCTGGACATCGACACCCACCCCCAGCTCAACCAGCAAAAAGAGGATATAAGGTACATGATCTCCAAGCGCATCCTTGAGATCTACGCCTCCCGCAACATTGTTATCAACGGCAACCACGACGCCATCCCACTTACCATGAACTCCTATGTAAAAAAGGAGCTCAACCGCTTCACCGGCCAGGAAAAACGATTTTTCATCCAGTCAATGGAGCGGGCAGGCAGATATCAGCCTTACATTGCCGCGGAACTCAAGAAAGCCGGCCTGCCCGAAGAACTCTCCTGGCTGCCCCTCATCGAGAGCGGGTTCAAAATAAGAGCCCTCTCTCCGGCCAGGGCCCTGGGACTCTGGCAATTCATCCCCTCCACCGGATACAAATTCGGCCTTAAGCGGGACTACTACGTTGACGAGAGACTCGATCCGATCAAATCCACCCAGGCCGCCATCGCCTATCTAAAGGAACTCCACAGCATGTTCGGAGACTGGGCCACCGTATTGGCCGCCTACAACTGCGGTGAGGGAAGGGTCCTGAGGACCATTAGAAAACAGAACATCAATTACCTGGACAACTTCTGGGACCTCTATGAAAAGCTCCCAAGGGAAACCGCCCGGTATGTGCCGCGCTTCCTTGCAACCCTGCATATCGTAAAAAACCTCGAGCAATACAATTTCAAACCGGTAAAAGCGTTTGAACCTTATGAATACAAGACCTGCACCATAAAAAAGCAGATACGGCTAAGGGACATTGCAAAAGAGATCGGCGTCAAGACAACCCTGCTCAAGGACCTCAACCCGGAACTCAGGTACGCCCTCCTCCCCCCTGAGGAGTACAAACTCCGGATTCCGGCGACCAAGGTCGACACTTTTCTGGCACGCCTTGACAAAATCAAATCATCCTACACCGCACCCACCCGGTACTCCTACCATAAGATCAGAAGGGGAGACACCCTGTCGGGCATTGCAAAACGCTATCACACATCCCTTCGCAGAATCACCTCGGCCAACAACATCTCAAAAAGGAGCATCCTCAGGGTCGGCAAGGTTCTGAAAGTCCCCGGCGCAAACACCAGAATACCCGTCTCCGTTGCAGGCGCCGCCGCCCGCACCCCCGGAAAAGCTGTCAAATATACGGTAAAGCAGGGAGACAACCTTTGGCTCATTGCCGGTCGTTACAGAACCACAACCAAAAAGATAATGGCTGCAAACCGCCTCAAAAGCTCGGCACTCCACATTGGACAGAAGCTCAAGATCCCAACCGGAAGGGTCAAATCCAAAACTTTTTCCACTCATTTTGTAAAATCTGGAGATAATCCCTTTACAATTGCCAAAAAATATAATATGACTCTTCATCGTCTTCTGACGTTAAACCACTTAACGTCCAGAAGCAAGATTTACCCAGGCCAGAAACTACTGGTCGAATAATAAAATGCCCCCGTAGCTCAGTGGATAGAGCATTGGATTCCTAATCCATGTGCGCAAGTTCGATTCTTGCCGGGGGCACCACATACCTTACCATGAAAACAATCCCACAAAAAACAGAACTACTCGCCCCTGCAGGCAACATTGAAAAACTCGAAACAGCCATTCAATACGGGGCAGATGCCGTATACCTGGCTGGAAAAGAGTTCAGCCTCAGGAACTTTTCAGGCAATTTTACCGACCAGGAACTGGAACAGGCCATCGGGTTTGCCCACAAAGCCGGGGTCAAGGTATATCTTGCGTGCAACATCTATGCACGCAACTCCGAACAGGAGGCCATCACCCGCTACCTCGAAAAGATCGGCCGCCTGAATCCCGACGCCATCATCATTGCAGACCCCGGGGTTATCCTGCTGGCGACATCCATCATTCCCCACATCCCCATCCACCTCAGCACCCAGGCCAACACAACCAATTACAATACGGTCCGGTTCTGGGAACAGGCGGGCATCAAACGGGTCAACCTGGCACGGGAGCTTTCCCTTGATGAGATCAGGGAGATCAGCACCTGCTGCGCCATTGAAACCGAAACCTTTATCCACGGAGCCATGTGCATCTCCTACTCCGGCCGCTGTCTTTTGAGCAATTTCCTCACCGGCCGGGACAGCAACCGGGGACTGTGCACCCACCCCTGCCGCTGGAGTTACTCGGTGGTGGAAGAGCAGCGTCCCGGCGAATACCACCCTTTGAAGGAGGACTCCCGGGGGTCTTACATTTTCAACTCAAAAGACCTGTGCATGCTCGACCACATACCGGAGTTGATCGATGCCGGCATCACCTCCCTTAAAATCGAGGGAAGGATGAAGGGAATCAGCTATCTTGCTTCGGTGGTCAAAACCTACCGCCAGGCCATAGACAGCTACACACTTGATCCGGAAAACTACCGGACGGAGCCCCAATGGCGGGAGGAGCTCTCCCGGATCTATCACCGGGACTATTGCACCGGTTTTTACTTCAACGACCCGGACCAGACCCTTCCGAACTACCAGAACCTGCGCCAGGGCATGATCCACGGCTTTATCGGCAAAATCCTGGATTCGGGAGTTGACCGCAGCGTTACCGTGGCTGTCAAAAACAAGATCTCCCTGGGCGACACCATCGAGATCCTCACCCCCAAGGGCACCAACCCAAGGACAGTGGTAACGGGCATCCTTGACAAGAACCGGAATGCCATCGAGCATGCCCAGCCCAACACCCGCTCGACCCTGAAAATCGAGATAGACACCCCGCTCAAAGGTATCATCCGTAAAGTGTCCTGATCCCTTTGTTCATCGGGCTTTTTCAGCGATCCCGTTTAAGTTTTATAATTGATCTTTTCCATTTTTAAGTTTATTATGTGGAAAATTGTATTTAGATTATGCAATAACAGGTTTGTTAACTGTTCATAAGAAAATTACCTTTCAGGAGATGCATCATGTTTGAAGACGATGAAACCCTACAGATGTATATCGAAGAATCCCTCGAGCATCTATCGGACATTGAGAGTGACCTGCTAACCATCGAAGAGGGCGGTGAGGACATCGATATCGATCTTGTAAACAATGTTTTCCGTGCTGCCCACTCCATAAAGGGCGGTGCCGGATTCATGGGACTCACAACGATCAAGGATCTGGCCCACAGCCTGGAAAATGTTCTGGACCTCATCAGAAACATGGAGCTTGTTCCGAATCCGGATCGAATCAGCGTTCTCCTGAAGGGATTTGACAAACTTGAAAGCCTGATGAACAACATCCAGACCAGCAACGAAGAGGATGTTTCAGACCACATCCAAGCCCTGGCCGACATCACCAAAGCATCTCTGCCCGAAGAAAAGCACGACCTTGTCTCCGAGGTTGTGAACATTGAACTTGAAGACGGCAGGATCTTTACCCAGGTGTCCCAATATGACCTGGAGCAGCGAAAAAATGAAGGTCACTACATCTTCCTGGTGGAGTATGATCTTATCAGGGATATCCACCGAAAAAATAAGAACCCCATCAAACTGCTGGAAACCCTGGAGAAAACGGGGAGCATCATTGAGTCCAGAATCGATTTCGATTCGGTGGGAACACTTGAGACCTGGACCGCTCCCACCAGAATCCCCTTCCAGATTCTCTACTCATCCATCATCGAGCCGGACATGGCCGAGACCCTGTTTGATCTCAAGTCCGACGCCATTCACATCATCAGCGATGCCATGATCCACATATCGGAGACCGCCGAGGGTACAATCCCCCAGGCAATGCCTTCCAAAGAGATACCTGCGGAACCGGCCGCGGCGGCCGTGGTGGAACCTGCACCTGCGGCAGTTGAGACGGTCGTTGCGGCACAGCCCCCTGTCCAGGAAGTCAAGAAAGAGATCCCGGTTGTGGAAGAGCAGGTGGCGGCACCTGTCGCTCAAAAGAAAGCCCCTGCCAAAGCGGCCACCCAGGAGAACGGCGCCGCTCCGGCCGAAGTCGTATCCAAATCCGTTGGTTCCCTGCGGGTCAACGTCAACCTTCTGGATACACTGATGAACCTGGCGGGAGAGCTGGTATTAAGCCGAAACCAGCTGCTCCAGGGAATCAGTTCCTCCAATGGCAAGGCAACCGAACTTGCGGGCCAGCGCATCGACATGATCACCTCGGAACTCCAGGAAACGATCATGCAGACCAGGATGCAGCCCATTGCCAGCATCTTCAACAAATTTACCCGGGTTGTGAGGGATCTTTCACGGCAGCTTGGCAAATCCATCGACCTTGCCATCGAAGGCAAGGAAGTCGAACTTGACAAGACGATCCTGGAATCCATCAACGACCCCCTGACCCATCTGGTGCGCAACTCGGTCGATCACGGCATCGAGGCGCCCGGCCATAGGGAAAAGCTCGAAAAGCCCAAAACTGGTACCATCACCCTCAAGGCGTTCCACGATGCAGGCCAGGTCAACATCGTCATCGCGGATGACGGCAAGGGACTTGACCCGGAGAGAATTGCCCAGACAGCACTCAAGAAAGGCTTGAGAACCGAACAGCAGATTGCTGATATGACAAGCAAGGAAAAAACCGACCTGATCCTGCTGCCCGGTTTTTCAACCGCCGAACAAATCACGGACGTCTCCGGCAGGGGAGTCGGTATGGATGTGGTGGTAACCAACCTGGAGAAACTGGGTGGAATCATCGAAATCGACTCCACAACCGGAGTGGGCACCACCATTCAGATCAAGCTGCCCCTTACCCTGGCCATCATACCCAGCCAGATCATTTCCGTTGGCAAAGAGCAGTACGCCGTTCCCCAGGTCAACCTGGACGAGCTGCTGCGCATCCCCGCAGCCCAGGTCAAGGATAAGATCGAAAAGGTGGGGGATGCCGATGTGGTCCGACTCAGGGGTAACCTGTTGCCCCTTTTGAACCTCGCCGAGGTCCTTGGCATCAAAAAGACCTTCATCCACCCCGAAGACAATCTCGAATATGAGGACAGGCGGGCCGCCCTTGCGGACAGGCGGTCAGCTCAAATGGACGCTTCCGGCCAGCCCCTGCAAGGCCGGGAGAGTGACGCCGACCGGGAAGAGCGCCATGGCAAAGACCGGCGCTACCATGCCTCAAGCGCCATCAACATCGCTGTCGTATCGGCAGGCTCCTACAAATACGGCCTGGTGGTCGATGAGCTCAAGGACTCGGAAGAGATCGTTGTAAAACCCCTTGGCAGGCACCTGAAACGCTGCTCCGGTTATGCCGGGGCCACCATCATGGGCGACGGCAAGGTAGCCCTCATCCTTGATGTGTCCAACCTGGGCCAGATGGCGGAACTCACCACCATGGCTGAGACTGAGCGGGTCACCAAGGCGGCCAGGGAGGCTGAGGAGGCCAAGGAAAGAGCCAGGGACAAAGCATCCCTGCTCGTGTTCAAGAACGCCGAGCACGAACACTTTGCGGCGCCCTTGAACCTGGTGGAGCGGATCGAGCGTATCACCGCTTCCAGCATCGAGCTGGTTGGCGGCAAAAAGGTGGTCCAGTACCGGGGCGGCACCCTTCCCCTTTATGAACTTTCCCAGGTGGCCAACGTCGGCAACCTGCCGGAACGGGAGCAGCAGGAGATCATCGTCTTCAAGGTCAAGGACCGGGAACTCGGTCTTATGGTCACCCCGCCGGTGGATGCCGTGGAAGTCTCCCTGGAGATCGACGATTCCACCCTGAAACAGGCCTGCATCAACGGTTCCATGATTATTGAAGGACACACAACCCTGCTTGTGGACATCTTCGGGCTGGTCAAGGAACTCAACCCTGAGTGGTTCGAGGAGGAGAAGGCGGCTGCAGCGGAAATGGACGAGGACGGGCAGAAGGTTATCCTCTTTGCCGAGGATTCCGCCTTTTTCCGTAACCAGGTAAAGGGCTTCATGATCGAAGAGGGATACAAGGTAATTACCGCCGAAGACGGGGCCGATGCCTGGGATCTGCTGGACAAACACAAGGAGGAGATCGACATCATCGTGACCGACCTTGAAATGCCCAACATGGACGGATTTGAACTCACGGAACGGATCAAGACCCATCCGGAGTTCTCCCATTACAAGGTGATCGCCCTCACCTCCCTTGCAAGTGACGCCCACGTTGCCCAGGGAGAAAAAGTCGGCATTGACGCCTACGAAATCAAGCTTGACCGTGAGAACCTGATGAAAGTAATCCGCCACTATCTGACCTACTAACCGGCGTGTGCGGAACAAGGAGCAATCGACATGAATGAAACGGCAAATGCAATCAAGGCGCGCAGCATGGAACTTGCCACCTTCTATGTGGGCAAGGCCCTCTGCGGCATCGATATCCTGAACATCCAGGAGATAAACAAACACTTTGAGGTGACAACCGTACCCCAGGCGGCGGACTACGTTGTGGGGGTGCTCAACCTCAGGGGAAGAATCGTCACCATCCTTGATCTCGGCAAAAAACTGGGACTCTCCGAGATCCAGAAGGACAAGAACAACCGGAACATCATCGTCCGTTCCCAGGACGAGCACATCGGCCTGATGGTTGACTCCATCAGTGATGTTGTGACCGCCGACACGGACAGGATCGAATCCTCACCATCCAACATTAACGGCCTCAAGGGAAAATATTTCCAGGGCGTTCTGAAGACCGAAACCAGCTTGATCGGAATTCTTGACATTGAAGAGGTTTTAAAGGAATAGATGGAATCAGTACGCGTTCTTGTGGTGGATGACACCATAGTATACAGAAAGATTGTCAGCGATGTGCTCAACGAGATACCCGGGGTCGAAGTGGTGGGGTCTGCCAACAACGGCAAGATAGCCCTTTCACGGATCGAAAAGCTCAAGCCGGATCTTGTGACCCTGGACATTGAGATGCCTCAGATGAGCGGCATCGAAGTGCTCGAGGCCCTCCACAAGATGCCGGACGCCCCCTTGGCGGTAATGTTGAGCACCCTTACCCATAAGGGCAGCGACATGACCATCAGGGCCCTTGAACTGGGTGCCTTTGACTTCATACCCAAACCTGACGCCGGAAGGATGGCGGAGAATCTGGTCAAGGTAAAGGCGGCCATAGAGCCGATCATTGCCGGATTCAAACGCCAGAGGCAGATCCGGGCCAGGCTCAAGGGTAGAATATCCGGAACACCGGCACCGGCGACACCCAGGCCTGCCCGCCCGGCCACCCGGACCCGCACAGCCCAGGCACGGTCCAGGACCACCATGTCCGAGATCGTGGGCATCGGGATCTCCACCGGAGGACCCAACGCCCTTGCCAAGATGATGCCCATGCTCTCCCCCAAGCTCAACGTTCCCGTTCTTGTGGTTCAGCATATGCCCCCCCTGTTTACCCAGTCCCTGGCAAAGAGCCTGGACGCAAAATGCCAGCTCACGGTCAAAGAAGCGACTAACGGGGAACCCCTGTTGCCCAACACCGTGTACATTGCCCCGGGCGGAAAGCAGATGAAGATCGTGGCCGGCGCGGACGGAAAGACCCGGAACATCAAAATCACTGACGATCCGCCGGAGAACTCCTGCAAACCGTCTGTGGACTACCTGTTCCGCTCCATTGCCGAACACTATGTCGGACGGGCCACCGGCGTGATCATGACGGGCATGGGATCGGACGGAACCCTGGGACTTGCCCAGATGAAAAAGAACGGCAGCCTCATCATCGCCCAGGACAAGGAGAGCTGCACGGTCTACGGTATGCCCAAGGAACCCATTGAATCGGGCCTGGCGGATATCGTGGCCCCACTGGATAAAATAGCCGAGAAAATAACAAAAACAATCATCAGATAACCAGCAGGGTGCAATGATCAAAATTACTCCACCGGAATTTGACGTTTTATCCCGGTATATATTAGAGATATCGGGAATCGCCCTTGCCAAGGGCAAGGAATATCTTGTGGAGACAAGGCTCAGCCCCCTGGTTGAAGAGCTTGGCTGCACATCCTATACCGAGTTCCACAAACGGGCAAAATCTGATTTTAAAAAAGATATCGAAAAAAACATCATTGATGCGATATCCACCAACGAGACCTATTTTTTCAGGGATAAAGCCCCGTTTGAGCTGCTCCAGTACAAGATCATCCCCGACCTCATCGACAAGCGGACAAAGAGCAAAACCGGCCTGAAACCGAACATCCGCCTCTGGAGCGCCGCAAGCTCCACCGGACAGGAGATCTACTCCATTGCCATGGCCCTGACCGAAATAGGTATCGTCCCGACAAGCTACAACCTCAAACTGCTTGGCACGGATATCTCAAATGCCGCCGTGGCCCAGGCAAGCTATGGGTGGTACAACAAGTTTGAAATTGCCCGGGGCCTGGACCAGAAGCGGCTCAACCGCTTTTTCAGCCCGGACAAGGATGGCTGGCGGATCAAGGACGAGATCCGTTTCATGGCACAATTCAAAACCATGAACCTCATGAAGCCCTTCATCGGCCTTGGAAAATTTGACATTATCCTTTGCCGGAACGTCATGATCTACTTCTCCCCGGAAGACCGGCGAAAAATCTACGCCAACATCGCCAAGGTGCTCGAACCCGACGGCTACCTTCTCATCGGATCCACCGAATCCCTTGCAAACGACTGTGATCTATTCGTGCCCCAGCGATACCTCAAATCCGTTTTTTATCAGTTTAAATAGAATCAGTCGAGGTTACAACCTATGAACAGGATAGATTCAAAAGAATTCATGGACGAGCTGTTTTTCTGCCTCAAGCAGGAAGACATCGTCAAGGCAAAGGCCCTGCTGCAGTTTGCGTCGGACTCGAACATCGACATCACCGTACAGCAGCAGGCCCTGCTGGCGTTGGGCCAAGCCCCTGAAGCAATCGCGTTTCCGCTTCTGGAGTATCTCCTGAAGATTGATATCTCCAATCCCGATCTCAATGAGGCCCTTTATGAGCTTATTCTGGACAAGTCATACGGCAACACGGATCTCGTACTGAAATACATTCACCAGGACCACCGGAAGAGCCGCCTTGTTTTTCTCCAGGCGGCAGGGGATCTCATGCTGACGGACGCGGCGCCCGAGCTTGCCAAAATCCTTCAGCTGGAGACGGACAAGGAGATTCTCATCACGGCCGTAAAGGCCCTGGGCGCCCTCAGGATTCCCCAGTACCTTCCCACCATCGCATCGGTCATGGCCGACCCCGACATGGAGATCAAACAGACCGCTATCTATGCCATGGCGGAGATGGGGGAAGAGAAAGCCGTGGACCAGCTCTTCAAGGTGATCACAGGGCACGATGAGTCCGATCTTCTCGCCATCGAGGCCCTGGCGGGAATCCAGAACCAGCATGCCCTGAACGGCCTTGCGAAACTGCTCGACTCGAGTCACACCCACATCCGGGATGCGGCCATCGACCAGCTCATCGAGATCGGCAAAAAGGCGGTTCCCACCTTGACAACGGCCACCCGCAATGCCGAGGCCGACTACATGATCCATCTTGTTACCACCCTGGGTTATATCGGCGACCAGTCCGCCCTGCCCACCCTCCTGGACATCATTAACGTACGGCCCAAGGATCCCAACATCCGCCAGGCCCTGTACGAAGCCCTGGAACGGCTACCGTCTACCAAATCGGCCATCAGCCTCGCAAACGGTCTCCAGGACGAAGTCGAGGCCGTGCGAATGAGTGCGGCGCGGGCCGTGGATAAAAACCTCTCCAAGGTGCTTGTGGCAGGCCTCAAGAACATCGTGAGACTGAAAGACGAAGGGGCGAAGGGCGCGGTTGCCGCCCTAATCGATGCCGAGGCGGACAACATCTTCAACTTTCTTCTGTCCGAAGAATCCTTTGTGACCCTTGCCAGGGACCATGTGGTAACAAAGGCGGATCCCTCCACCCGGGCCCATTTCCTGGATCTGTTGAGATCAAAGAACCAGGAGGAACTTGCCCGTTCCATGGAGGATGCTGTCCCGGCTGCCGCCAAGCCAGTACAACGAAAACGGCCTGTGGAGATCTACGTGGTCGATGACTCCAAGATGATGCTCAAGCTCTACCAGAACAAGCTGATCAAGCTGGGATACAGTCCCAGGATGTTTGATTCTCCTGAAAAGGCGCTCATGGCGGTGTCCGTGTTCAAACCGGATCTCATCATCACCGATCTGAACATGCCCAAGATCAACGGACTCCAGCTGACCCAGGAGGTCAGGAAAAAGTACACCCGCCAGCAGCTGCCCATCATCATGATCACCACCCAGAGTGATTTCATCCAGATGGACGAGAACGACCATCACGCAAGTGTTAACGAGTCATACCTGAGCCAGTCCGGCATCAATCAGGTCCTTCACAAGCCCTTTACGGATGAAGACCTGGAAGCGACCATCGGCCGGTTCCTCTAACATCCGGGGTCAGACCCCTTTTATTCCGTTCAAGCGTATATGATCTTGAACGGAATGGGGGGATACTTCCACACGGTTGGCTTGGGCAGAATCTGCTCCTCGGACACGGTGAGCCAGTTGGTATCGAATTTCAGCTCCCTGAGCCGCCCTCCCTCGGACGGCAGGGCATGGGGGGTATAGGCGTAAACGACGTTGAAGATGCAGATCAGGTACCTTCCCTCCCTGGCAACCACGTAATTCTTGGTAAAGCTGGTCTGGGTTATGCCTGCGGTTTTTGAGATCTCCCTCACCTCGTCCCGGCTAAACTTCACCAGGATCGACTTGGAGAAACTGTTTTCATCAATCCGCAACAGGGCCCTTGACTCGCTGCTACCCACGTATACCGTGGTGATGCCGTCAAGCTTCCTGAAGTACTGGGCAGCCACAATGGCTGCTGTTCTCCTGCCCCCCGCCATCACAGGCATGCCGTAGTACTCGAAAAACTTCTTCTGGAAATTCTCGGCATATTTATCCCCCTTCTCGTAGAGATCCTTGGAGATATAGCGAAGGTCCCGGGCCAGCTCCTCAGCCGCATCGGCAATGGGCCAGTCGATACGCACATGGAAGTGGGTCAGGGCATACCTGTCCTGGGTGCCGGCGCGGACATCCCTCTGGATCAACAGGGCGTAGTCCACCGGGAGCAGGGTTTTCATGAAATCAAAGAACCCGTCGGTATCGATGTATTTGAGGTTTCTGTGATACTCCTCCACATCGGGAAAGTGTTTGTGCTTCAACAGGTTGGTCTTTGTGGTCTTGTTGGCGTCAAAGTAGCGGATGTACTTTTTATGGCTTTCGTCCACAAACTCCTCGCAAAAGAGCACCAGGAACGAATTCTGGGCCTCAAACTCGATGGAGGGGATTCGAGCCCGGGGTTTGAGTTCCCGGGTCTCAACAAAGGGATAGGGGGTCTTCTTGCGAAGAAAATTGTTATAGGAGTCGATCAAGGCGTAACCAAGGACAAACTGATCCATCTCATCCCGAAGCAGCTCGTAATAGGAGCGCCTCAGCTTATCCTTTCGACTCAGCCGGTTTCTTGTGCTGCAGAACATCCCCACTCCTGTTACCTCCCCTCAAGCACGGCTACCCCTGGAAGCTCACGTCCCTCCATCAGGTGGAGAAAGGCGCCGCCCCCGGTTGAAATATAACTCATTTTATCGGCCACCCGGCACATCTTGACCGCAAGGCCGGTATCGCCGCCGCCCACCACGGAAAAAGCGCTGGAAGCGGCCACGGCATCGGCCACCGCCTTTGTTCCCCCGCAGAACCGTTCCATCTCGAACACCCCCATGGGACCGTTCCAAACAATGGTGCCGGCGTCTTCCAGGGCTTTGGCAAAAAGGGCGCCGCTTTTCGGCCCGATATCAAGCCCCATCCATGTCCCGGGAATGGCGTCAACGCTCACCTCCCGTGTTTCGGCATCGGCATCGAACCGGTCGGCCGCCACCAGGTCCACGGGAAGAAGAAGGTCCACCCCCCGCTCCTTTGCCTCTTCAACAATGGCGGCTGCGGTTCCCACAAGATCCGCTTCGATCATGGATGAGCCGGTATCGATCCCCCGGCCCTTGAGAAAGGTGTTGGCCATGGCGCCGCCGATGATGAGCCGGTCAACATACTTGAGCATGTTTTTAAGGGCGCCGAGCTTGCTTGAGACCTTGGCCCCTCCGACAATGGCCACCAAGGGCCTCGATGGGTTTTCAACCGAATCCCGAAAGCATTTCACCTCTTTTTCCAGTAAAAAACCGGCACAGGCCTGGGCGGTGAACTCCGTGATCGCCACCACCGACGCCTGCTCCCTGTGGCTGACGGAAAAGGCGTTGTTGACGAAAACATCGCACAGGGAGGCAAGTTTTTCGGCAAACTCCCTGTCATTGGCGGTCTCTTCATTATAGTACCGGAGATTTTCAAGCAGGAGGATCTCACCCGGGGTAAGGGAAGCCACCCGCTCTTCCACCACGGGACCAAGGCAGTCGTCCACAAATCCCACCGGCCGGCCCAGCAGCTCGGAAAGCCGTTTTGCGGCCGGCGCAAGGCTCAGGCCCGGCACTCTTTTTCCCTTGGGCCTTCCCATATGGGAGGCAAGAATGATCTTCCCGCCCTTGTCCATAAGGTATTGGATCAGGGGAAGGGTCGCCCTTATCCTGTTGTCATCGGCAATGTTCAGGTGCTCGTCCATGGGCAGGTTATAGTCCACCCGCACCAGAATCGCCTTGCCGTTCAGCTCAATATCTCTTACCGTTTTCATATGCTTCTCCGGATCATCCCGCCAGATGTCATGATTATGCCCGGGGTTGCCGGCCCCCGGTGATTTTGAATGCTGCTTCCTACCCGAAACAAAATAATTTCCGGTTCAGGATCGTTTTCTTGCCAGCTGCTTCTTCCTGGACCACCGCTGGAAAAAGGTCAGCATGCCTGCATCCTCTCCCCGCTCGATGAGCTCCTCCTGCACTTTTGTACCCCTGACCCCGTCCATGGCGGCCCGAAGGCATGCGGTCTTGCAGGGGCAGTGGTACATGCAGTCGTCCGGCGTCTCCCGCAATCCCCGGTCACCCATGGGGAACACCTTTTCAAGCTCCCCGAAACAGTCCGGCCGTTCGCTTGTATCGTTATCCATGATGAATGTCAAACTCCCTTTTGAATTCGGCAATGATGCCCTTGTCCGCAAAGCTGTAAAAGCTCTCAGACCCGGTGATGACGTGCTCATGCACGGTGATTCCCACATGGGCCAGGGCAAAGAACAGCCGCTTTGTGATGGCGATGTCCTCCCCCGAGGGCAAGGTATCGCCCGAAGGATGGTTGTGGGCAAAGATCAGGGCCGCCGCCCTGTGATCCAGGGCCTTGGCAATGACCTCCCTGGGATAGACGGCTGAGGAGGTGAGGCTACCCTGAAACAGGATTTCGCTTGCCAGCACCCGGTTCTTTGCATCCAGGAAAATACAGACAAACACCTCCCGATGCCGGTGGCCGATGACGTGATCAAGATAGGAACGAAGATCCCCGGAATTTTTCAGGACACTCTTTGCCTGGATCCGCTTCTCAAGGTACCGGTCGCTGGCCTCCTTGATGAGCCGGATGCCAAGGACATTGGTGGGGCCAACCCCTTCCACCCGGGTCAGCTCCTCCACACTTGCCTCAAATACCCCCTGGAGGGTTTTGAATCGCTTCAGCAGGGCTTTTGCTCTATCTTTGCAATCCTGTCTCGGGGTGTACAGGGTCAGGAGGAGTTCGATCACTTCGTAATCATGGAACCCCCCAAGACCGCCCTCCTGAAACCGCTGTCTCAGCCGCTTCCGGTGCCCTTTACCCTTGTGCTCCTTCGTTTTCTTCTGGTTCATGGCCCTCACCATGGTCAACGGATTCGGCCTCACCGGACGCATCGGATGCTTCAGATACTTCCGGCGTCTCGTCGTCATCCTTCTCCTCCACCTCGGGCAACCTTGCCGCGGCAATGAGTTGCTCACCGGCACCCAGGTTGATGAGTCTCACTCCCTGGGTGTTCCGGCTGATGACCGAAATGTCCCGGCAACCGGTCCGGATGAGCTTGCCCTTGTCCGTGACCAGCATGAGTTCATCCTCGTCCCCCACAAGCAGAAGCGAGACCATCTTACCGTTCCTCTCGGAAGTTCGGATGGAGAAAACCCCCTTGCCTCCCCTGGTCTGGGTACGGTACTCCTCGATGTTGGTTCGTTTTCCGTATCCGTTTTCCGTAACGGTCAAAAGGGTATGACCGTGGTTCTGCACCTCCATGCCGACAACTTTGGAACCCGGATCAATCCGCATGCCCCTGACGCCCATGGAGCCCCTGGCCGTTGCCCTGACATCGCCCTCGTGGAACCGGATCACCTTGCCGCCTTCGCTGCCAAGGAAAATATCCGTGTCTCCGTCGGTGATGCCCGCCGCTATCAGTTCATCCTCCTCGGCAAGTTTGATACCGATGAGCCCGCCGGACCGGGGCCGTGAGTAGGCCATGAGTTCCGTCTTCTTGACCCGGCCGAGCTTGGTGGCCATGACCACGTATTTGCCTTCCACAAATTCGGGAACCGTGAGCACCGTGGCAAGCTTCTCCCCCTCGTCAAAATTAAGGAGGTTGACAATGGCCTTGCCAAGGCTGGTCCTGCCGGCCATGGGAAGCTGGTACACCTTGGACTGGTACACCTTGCCGAAATTGGTGATAAAGAGAAAGGTGTGATGGGTGGAGGCAACGAACAGATGCTCCACAAAATCCTCATCCTTGGTGCCCATGGCGGTCTTGCCCTTCCCTCCCCTGTGCTGGCTGGCATAGAGGGTGACCGGGTTTCGCTTGATATAGCCGCTTCGGGTGACGGTGACCACCATGTCCTCTTCCGCGATCAGATCTTCGATGCCGATCTCTCCCGTGGCCTCCACAATCTGCGTCCGCCGTGAATCCTGGTACTCCTCCGTGAGCTCGTTCAGCTCCTCTTTGATGATGCCCCGGACCACCTCGTCGCTCTCAAGGATCTCCTTGTACCAGGCAAGATCCTTCAACAGCTGGGCGTACTCCTCGTTAATCTTATCCCGCTCGAGGCCGGTAAGGCGCTGGAGCCGCATCTCAAGGATGGCCTGGGCCTGTACGGATGTGAGTTCAAAGTTTTCCAGAAGCCCGGTCTTTGCCTCTTCAGGAGACCGGGAGGCCCGGATCAGGGACACGACAGCGTCAAGGTTATCCAGGGCCTTGATCAGACCCTCCAGAATATGGGCCCTCTCCTGGGCCTTTCTCTGGTCAAACAGGGTCCGCCGGATGATCACCGACCGCCTGTGGTTGATGAAGTGCTCCAGGAGTTCCTTGAGTGTAAAAAGCTCGGGACGATTGTTGACAACGGCAAGAAAAATGATACCGAAGCTTGTGTGCATGTTGGTGTGCTTATAAAGCTGGTTGATCACCACCTCGGCGATCTGGTCCCGCTTGAGGCCGATGGCTATCCGCATGCCCTGGCGATCGGATTCGTCCCTGACAAAGGAAGCGCCCTCGATCACCTTTGCCCGCATGAGCTCGGCGATCTTCTCCACAAGCTTCGCCTTGTTCACCTGGTAGGGAAGCTCGCTCACGACAATGGTTTCGGCCTTTGTCTTGGAGTTCTCCTCCACCTCCACCTTTGCCCGGACGGAGATGATGCCCCGGCCGGTGGTGTAGGCGTCATAGATTCCCTTTGTGCCGTAGATCAGGCCATGGGTGGGAAAATCGGGCCCTGGAATGTGCTCCATCAGTTCCGGGATGGTGATGTTGGGATTGTCCAGCAGGGCGATGAGTCCCTGTACAACCTCGCCGACGTTATGGGGAGGGATATTAGTAGTCATACCCACGGCAATACCGGAGGAACCGTTCACCAGAAGGGCTGGAAATTTCGTCGGAAGCACCGACGGTTCGCTCAGGGTTTCATCGTAGTTGGGAATCCAGTCCACGGTCTCTTTTTCGAGGTCGGCCAGCATCTGATGGGCGATCTTCTTCATCCTGACCTCGGTATACCTCATGGCGGCGGGAGAATCGCCGTCCACGGAACCGAAGTTGCCCTGGCCGTCCACAAGGGTGTAACGCATGGAAAACTCCTGGGCCATGCGGACCATGGTGTCATACACGGCCGTATCACCGTGGGGGTGATACTTACCGATGACATCACCGACAATACGGGCGGATTTCTTATAGGGCTTGTTCCAGTCGTTTCTCAGCTCGCGCATGGCGTAGAGCACACGCCTGTGAACCGGCTTTAACCCGTCCCTGACATCGGGAAGCGCCCTTCCAATGATTACACTCATGGCATATTCGAGATAGGATTTCTTCATCTCCGTCTCGATGCTGATCGTATTATTATTGTCTTGATTTAACATGAACTATCCTTCTTAGTATTCCCTTTGACTCTGTCAGGTTCCACAAGAACCTGGAAATTTGCAAAATAGATATCGGCCAGGGTCAGAAAAAGCGTTATTACCAGCGGGCCGTAAATGATTCCCAGAATGCCGTACAGCTGGAGTCCTCCGATAATGGCAAAAAAAACGATCAACGGGTGCATCTTCACCCTGTCTCCAACAACCTTTGGCTTGAACATATATTCAATACCCCAGGAGAGGAGCGCATAAAAAATCACAAGGCCGATCCCGGCCAACACCCGCTGTTTGAGCATGAGAACCAGGCCCGCCGGAACCAGCACGACACCGACCCCCACAATGGGTAGAAAGGCGAGAAACCCCATAATCACCCCCCACAGAAAAGGGGAGCCAAGGTCTAACAGGAAAAATGCGACCCCGCCCAGCCCCCCCTGTATCAATCCGCCAAGGCCGTTTCCGATGAGTACGGCCCCTGCCATCTCCTTGAATTTGCAAAACAGCTTTTCATTGTGCTCGTCTGCAAGGGGGGAGAGGTCATAGATAAAATGGACAAACCGGGTTCCATCAATGAACAGGTAAAAGACAACAATGAGCATAAGACAGAAATAAAAAACAATCTTAAACACATTGGAGGCAATGAAACTTGCCTGCTGAAACAGGTAAAGACCCACCACTCGGCCAAGCTCGGAGATCGGTTTTATCAGCTCCTCCCAAGAGAAGGAGATGTCGAATCCCATGGTTGCGAGCAGATGGTTGAGCCGTTCCAGGGCCTGGGTATTTTCAAGCACCTGCTGGATCTGGTTGCTCAACACGGCGGTCTTGGCCATCAGATAGAGGTCATAGGCCTCCTTGGAAAGAACCCCCACAAAAAGAAGCACCGGCACCAGCACCACAAAAAAGATGAGGACACAGGTGATCATGGAGGCTGGAGTGGGTTTCAGCCTCTTCAGGAAAAGGGTGTTGACCGGAACAAAGATGCCGGTAACGACCAGTGCCATGACAATGGTGTCAAAAAATGGGGCGATGAGTTTCCCGGCAAGCAGCAGGGATACGGAAAACAGGGCAAGAAAAAAGAAAAACACCGCTTTTTCAGAAGGACTCTGTCCCAAAACACCACCATCACGGTTAAAAGGGCCCGGGCAAATGGTTTGTCCGGGTCCTTTGGATTCGATTGTCTATTTTCCCAAGCACCCTATTGCGGCAAGGAGGAGAAGCGCCTCATAGATGATGACCTGTGTAAAGCTGCCAAAAAAGTGATAGACAATTCCGCCGCCCATGATTGCAGGCACTGCCGTGAAAACCATGATGGCGATTTTTCTGCTGATATCCATAATTTAAACACCTCTTTATACCCTTCAGATCCGGTTAGACAAACATTCTTAAAAATCAACCTATTTTTTACCACTTGAGCGGCACCAAGTAAAGAAAAAAACCACCGTTTCAACTATCGCTCTATGATCATGGCCATGCCCAATCCGCCGCCGATGCACATGGAGATGAGGCCCGTACCATATCCTTTTCTTTTCATCTGATTGACGGCCGTGACCATCTGCCTTGCGCCGGTGCATCCAATGGGATGTCCCAGGGAGATTCCGCTTCCCAGCTCATTGGGTTTTTCAACGTCCAGCCCGAGTTCCCGCATACAGCCGATGGCCTGGGCGGCAAAGGCTTCGTTCAGTTCCACAAGGTCGATATCCCCCATGGCCATGCCGGTCCGTTTCAACAGTTTTCTCACCGCAGGCACAGGTCCCAGCCCCATATAAGCGGGGTCAAGGCCGCCGGAGGCAAACCCCTTGACGGACGCCAGGATCTCAAGCCCCATCTCCTCTGCCTTTTCCCGGGTCATGAGGAGAACGGCGGCTGCGCCGTCATTGATGCCCGAGGCATTACCGGCCGTGACGCTGCCGTCCTTCTTAAAGGCGGGCCTGAGCTTGCCAAGCTTCTCCATGCTCGTCTCCATGGGGCGCTCATCCGTATCAACCAGGGTCTCCTTCCGTCTGACCATCACCGGAACCGGAACGATCTCGCCGGCAAAGGTGCCGTCCTTGACCGCCCCAAAGGCCCGGGTGTGACTCAGAAGGGCCAGCTCATCCTGCTCCTGGCGGGTGATGCCGTACTTTGCAACAATATTCTCGGCCGTCAATCCCATGTGGTAGCCATAGAAGATCTCGTACAGGCCGTCATAGACCATGAGATCCCGGACCTCACCCGTGCCGGTGAGTTCCATGCGATGGCCCCACCGGGCCTTGGGAAGCGCCATGGGCGCATTGCTCATGCTCTCCTGGCCGCCGGCCACAACCACGTCTGCGTCGCCGGCCATGATGGACTGGGCGCCCAGGGCAATGGCCTTGAGACCGGAGCCACAGATCTTGTTCACGGTAAAAGCGGTGGTCTGCCGGGGAATGCCGGCTGCGATCATGGCCTGCCGGGCGGTGTTTTGCCCCATGCCCGCCTGGAGCACATTACCCATGATCACCTCATCGATGACCAGGGGAGCAAGGCCGTCATCATAATCGTAGCCTTTTTTCTCAAGATCGATCATGCCCTGGCCTTCCAGGGAATCCGGACCGAAATTCTCCCCGGCCACGGGCCTTAGCCCCGAGCGTTTCAAAAGCGCCTTCATCACGATGGAACCAAGTTCAACAACAGACACACTCTTCAAGGAACCGCCAAAAGATCCCACCGGAGTTCTAACGCCGCCTACGATTACAACTTCTCTCATGTCCATGCCTCCCGACTGTTGATTTTATATTTATTTTCAACTATATCTGACACTCAAACGCAAAAGAAAAACGGATATTTCAACCTGAACCCATAGCAAAAACACATTTCAAACACAAGGGATTATATCATGTGCCTGATCCTCGTCGCCCACAAGCCCACCCCTTTGAAACGTTTGATCATAGCAGCCAACAGGGATGAATTCTTCACCCGCCCCACACGGGCCATGGACTTCTGGGAGGACAACCCCGACATCCTTGCCGGAAAAGACCTTACCGGCGGCGGCACCTGGCTCGGCATCACAAAAACCGGCAGGTTCGCGGCCCTCACCAACTACAGGGACCCCTCCGTTCAAAAGTCCGCCCCGCCTTCCAGGGGAACCATCATCACGGACTATCTCCAATCCCGTCTCACCCCAAAGGCGTTCATCGGCCGTCTGCAGAAACAAGCCCACAGGTTTAACGGCTTCAATCTCCTGGCAGGGGACACCAGCACCCTCTACTGGTTCTCCAACATGGCGGCGGAACCCAAGCAGCTGCCCCCCGGGATCTACGGGATCAGCAACCACCTGATCGACACCCCCTGGCCCAAGGTGACCAAGGGCAAAAAAGCCCTTGCAGCCATCCTTGCCCGGAATAAAGATATCACCATGGCGCCCCTCTTCTCCATGCTCTCGGACACCGAGGCGCCAGGGGACAACGAACTGCCAGACACCGGGGTCGGCAAGGAGTGGGAACGAATCCTCGCACCCATCTTTATCGACAGTCCCGGCTACGGCACCCGGTCATCCGCGGTAATCGTGATGGACGAAACAGGAGAGGTCGAAGTTTGTGAACGAAATTTTAACGAAAGAAATAATCTTGAATACAGCGAGAAGGGATTTGCGTTTCAGATACGGGCATGAACATCTATTATGCCGGCTGATCCGGCATAACTGCTCAATGGAATTTTCTCAGGATTTGCGTTTTTTCTTCAGGTCGATCCAGGCCTCGAGGCGCTGTTTGACCATGGACTCGTACCCCCGGTCCGTGGGAAGATAGAACCGCTCCTCCCGGAGTTCCTCGGGCAGGTAATCCTGGGGAACGTACCCGCCCTTGTAATCGTGGGCATATTTATAGCCTTTCTTGTACCCGAGATTTTCCATCAACGCCGTTGGCGCGTTCCTGACATGGAGGGGCACCGGCAGATAGCCGGTCTCCTGGATTCGTTTCACCACCCGCTTGTGCGCCATGTAAACGCTGTTGCTCTTTGGCGCCGTGGCAAGGTAGACAGCGGCCTGGAACAGGGCGTCATCCCCTTCCGGAGAACCAAGAAACCGGAACGACTCCATGGCATTAAGGGCCACCCCCAGGGCACTCGGGTCCGCCACCCCCACATCTTCCGTGGCGAAACGCACCATCCTGCGGATGATATAAAAGGGATCCTCCCCCGAGGCCAGCATCCTGGCAAGCCAGTAGATGGCCGCGTCCGGATCGCTCCCCCGGAGGCTCTTGTGAAAGGCGGAGATAAGATTGAAATGCTCCTCCCCCGCCTTATCGTAACGAAGGGCTTTTTTCTGGACCGCGGCTTCCGCATCCGCCAGGGTGACGACAACCGGGTCCTCCCCGGCCTCGCCACGGTTTCCGGCCGAAGCGTAAACCGCCACGGTCTCAAGACAGGTAAGGGCAACCCGCACATCCCCGTCCGCAGCCGACGCAATATGTTCAACCGCCTCACTGGAGAAGGTAAGCCCCAGGGGACCAAGCCCCTTGTCCGTATCGGCCGCGGCCCGCCCAAGGATGGAAACGATGGCGGAATGGTCCAGGCGGTTGAGGGTAATAACACGGCACCTGGAGACCAGGGCCGGTATCACCTCAAAGGAGGGATTTTCCGTGGTGGCGCCCACAAGCACGATGACGCCGGTTTCCACATGGTGGAGAAAGGCGTCCTGCTGGGCCTTGTTGAACCTGTGGATCTCGTCCACAAAGAGAATGGTCCGCTTTCCGTGGAGGCGCCGCCGCTCTTTTGCCCCGTCGATCACGGCCCTAATATCCTTGACCCCGGAAAGAACCGCCGATATCTGGACAAAATGGGACTTGGTTTCCCTTGCGATGATGCCGGCAAGGGTTGTCTTGCCGCACCCGGGCGGCCCCCACAGGATGGAGGAAAAGATCCTGTCGTTGGTGATGGCCCGGTGAAGGATCTTGCCAGGCCCCACCACATGGTCCTGGCCCACCACCTGGTCGAGACGTTCCGGCCTCATCCTGTCCGCAAGGGGCCGGAACATGGGGTCTTCCTGATCTATCCCGACATCAAACAGATCCATCAGCTCTTATTGCCATCCCTTAAGCGCTTCCGTTTACTCTGCTCCTTGCGCTCCTTTTGTCTCCTGGTGGTCTTTCGTTCCTTCTTTTTAACGATCCTTTCCGAAAGCGGATTTTTTTCAGAAAAATCGATCTTTCCCGTCTTGGCCCGGAAAAGAAGACGGATGGGGGTCTGTTCCAACTCCGCCATCTCCCGTATCTGGTTGATCAGATACCGATGGTAAGAGAAATGAACGGACTCTGGATAGTTGACAAAGCAGACAATGGTGGGGGGCTTGACCGCCACCTGGGTGGCATAAAAGAACTTCAGCCGCTTTCCCTTATGCATGGGCGGCTCGGACCGGTAGATGGCATCCTCGATGATCCGGTTCAAGAGACCCGTATTAATTCTGTAGGCGTACTCGGAATAAATCTTCTCCACCATGGAGAAGATCTTGTGGGTGCGAAGGCCTGTGAGGGCCGAGATGGTAATGGCCGGCGCAAAGGAGAGAAACTTCGACTTCATGCGAAGGTCCTCCATGAACCGCTTCTGGTCTTTTCGATCCTCGTCCAGAAGATCCCACTTATTGATGATAAACAGGGCGCCGCACCCCCTGTCCTGGGCATAACCGGCAATGGTGATATCCTGGTCGGTAACACCTTCGTCCGCATCGATGAGAATCAGGGCAACGTCGCACTCGTCCAGGCTCTTGAGGGATTTCAGGATCGAATACTTCTCGATCTTCTGCTTCACCTTTCCCTTGCGCCTGATCCCGGCGGTGTCGATGAGCCGGAACCGCGTGCCGTTTCGCTCGATGTCAAGATCCACGGCATCCCGGGTGGTGCCGGCCACATCACTGACCACGACCCTGGGCTTGCCGAACAACTTGTTGATCAGGGAAGACTTACCCACGTTGGGACGGCCTGCCACGGCAATGCAGATCTCGTTCTCCGCTTTCTCTTCAGGCTCTTCGGGCGGAAGAAGCTCCACCATGTCATCGAGAAAGGGATGAATTCCAATGCCGTGCTCCGCACTCATGGGGTAAAACTTTTCCATGCCAAGGGAGTAGAACTCAAGAAGCTCCTCCCGCTGCTTGTGGTTCTCAATCTTGTTGACAAGAAAAAAGACGGGCTTGGAGGTCCGCCGCAGAATATCCGCAAGATCCTGGTCAAAGGGAGAGAGCCCGGCCCGGCCGTCCAGGACAAGGGCGATGATATCCGCCTCCTGGATGGCCATCTCCACATGCTCCCGGATCTCGGCGGCAAAATGATCGTCATCGGACATCAGGAACCCTCCGGTGTCGACCAGTGTAAACAGCCGCTCGTTCCAGACGGCATCAACGTAGTGCCTGTCCCTGGTAACCCCGGGAAAATCATCCACCAGGGCGTTTCTCGACCGCGTAATTCTATTGAACAGCGTGGATTTCCCCACGTTGGGACGACCTACAAGGGCAACTACCGGTTTCATTCGCAAACCTCCATACAAAAAAAGCAGACCGTTGATCCTTTAGAAACCCTTATGAGTTCCGGAAAAATGAATCAAGTCTGCTTAATATATGATAAAAACATTATTTTATAAAGGGGGAAGTTCAGGCTCCGGAAAGAGCCGGAGCTTTCTAAAAAACAGATGGCGTCCCCAAGGGGATTCGAACCCCTGTCGCCGCCGTGAAAGGGCGGTGTCCTGGACCGGGCTAGACGATGGGGACGCAACATCTGTTTTTTGGTGGGCCGTACTGGGCTCGAACCAGTGACTCTCTGCTTAAAAGGCAGATACTCTACCGACTGAGTTAACGGCCCCCGAAAAACAAGATGAGTTCTATATGTTTCCTGAACCTTTGTCAACTGTTTTTTTCAATTCATCTCATTTTTTCCAAAATTCGGGAACAAAGAGAATGATCACCGTATAGATCTCAAGCCGCCCCAGAAGCATGCACCAGACCAGGAGCCACTTGCCGAGAACGGGAATATGGGCAAAGTTATCCACCGGCCCCACGGTGCCGAAACCGGGACCGATGTTGCCGATACAGGCGGCAACGGCGCCAAAGGATGACACCATGTCCATGCCCATCGCCGCAAGACCAAGGCTGCACAGAACAAAGAGACCGATATACAGGGCCAGAAACCCCATGATGCTCCTCAGCACGGGGTCCGGCACCACGGCGGCGTTGAGTTTCACCTGGGCCACGCTTCTCGGATGGACCAGGGTAAAAAGCTCCCGGTAACAGTACTTGAAGCAGACCATGATCCTGGCGCACTTCATGCCGCCCCCCGTGGAACCTGCGGAGGCGCCGATAAACATGCATACAAAAAGAAGGGCCTGGCTCAACCCCGGCCAGGTCTCGTAATCCGCAGTGGCATACCCCGTGGTGGTGACAATGGAGACCACCTGAAAGGAAGCATATTGAAACGCCTTGCCCACGCTGTCATAGACCGTACCGTGAACGTTAAAGGTGATCACCAGGGTCAGGACAAGGCAGAGCCCCAGGAAGAAGCGGCACTCGGAATCCCGCCAGAAAATCAGGGTTCTGCCCCTTAGCAACTGATAATGGAGGGAAAAGTTGATACCGGCAATGACCATGAAAATCAGGACCACATAATCCAGATAGGCGCTGTTGTAATGAGCCATGGAAGTGTTCTTGGTGGAAAATCCGCCCGTGGGCATGGTGGTGAAGGTGTGACAAAGGGCGTCATAGAAGCTCATCCCCCCGGCAAGCAGAAAGATCACCTCCACAATGGAGATCAGGGCGTAAACATACCAGAGGATCTTTGCCGAATCGCTCAGACGGGGGGTCAGCTTGTCCGGAACCGGGCTTGGCACCTCCGCCTTGAACAGCTGCATGCCCCCCACCCCGAGAAAGGGAAGGATGGCAAGACTGAGCACGATGATGCCCATGCCGCCGAGCCATTGGATAAAACTGCGCCAGAAAAGAAGGCTCTTTGAGAGCCCTTCGATATTGGTCAACACCGACGATCCCGTGGTGGTAAAACCGGACACGGATTCAAACACGGCATCGGTGAACCCCGGCACCCCGTCCCCCAGATAGAAAGGAAAGGCCCCAAAAACGCCGATGGCGGTCCAGGCAAGGGCGACTATGGCCATCCCCTCCCTTGGATTGATATAATCGATACTGGGCCGCCTGGAGCCGAAAAACAAAAGGACTCCCGCACCAACGGTCAGCCCCATGGATTGAACCAGGGCAACCAGGCTCGAATCCTGATACCAGAGACTGCATATCAGGGGAAACACCATGGAGAGCCCCAGGAACGCAAGAAGTATCCCCACCACATTGGCAACATAGGACCAGCGCATTTAAAAGAACTCCAGTTTAACGGTGAGCAGTTTTTCAAGCTTCTTGACGGCCTGGCGCCGGGCGAAGAGAATGATCCGGTCGTCGGGTTCCACCACACTCTCCCCCGTGGGAATGATGATCGCATCGTCCCTGATGATGCAGACAAGAAGGGCCCCCTTGGGAAACGAAAGTTTTTTGAGTGGACGGCCGGTGATGTCCGAGGTCGCCAGGGCAACGGCCTCTATCACCTCCGCATCCTCCCCGAGCACGGTGACCGCGGAAAGGATCTTTCCCTTTCGAATCTCCTGGAGAATGGAACTGATGGCCGAAAGCCTGGGGCTGACCATCTTATCGAGGCCGATGGTGGACATGAGCGGAAAATAACTGAACTTGCTTACCTTGGTGATGGTACTGCGGGCACCGAGTTTCTTGGCAAGCAGCGAGGTCAGAATGTTTGTCTCCTCATCATGGGTGAGGGTGACAACCACATCCGCATCCCCCACGTTCTCTTCCATGAGAAGCTTCTGGTCCGACCCGTCGCCGTGGAGCACAACGGTTTTATTCATGTCTTCGGCCAGCACGTTGCAGCGGTCAAGGTTGGATTCGATGATCTTTGTCTGAACCGACTCCCGCTCGAGGGCCTCTGCAAGCCGATGGCCTATACGCCCGCCCCCCACGATGATCACCCGCTTCAAGGGACTTACGCTCTTATTAAAAAGCTTGACGGTTTCGGCAAGCCGCTTTTTTTCGCTGATAAAATAAACAAGATCCCCGGGCTCCAGAACGTTGTCGCCCCTGGGAATTATCAGCTCATCCCCCCGGACCACGGCGGCGATCAAGGGTCTTGCCTGGCCGAACATGGCTGAGAAATCCGAAAGCCGGACCCCCGCCATGGGGGACGCCTCGTCAAGCCGAAGTCCCACAAACTTGACCCGGCCCTCGGCAAACTCTCCCACATCCACGGCGCCCGGCACCCTCATGAGCCGCTGGATGGTCTTCACCACCTCTATTTCCGGGTTGATGACGGTATCGATATGGGGAGCCGCGATTTTAAAGTTTTCATGATAGTTATCAAATCCCGCGTCCCTTATCCGTGCCAGCTTCTTGGTGGTGGGAGAGAGCATATTCGCAACCAGGCAGGCAACAAGATTTGCCTCATCACTGTCTGTCACGGCCAACAAAATCTCGGCCTCCTTGATGCCGGCTTCCTCCAGCACCTTGGGAGAGCTTCCCGAAGCCATGATCACCTGGACGTCCAGGTCATCCGACACCCGTCTTACCGCCGCGGGATTTTTGTCAATGACCACCACATCCTTATCTTCAGAGGCGAGACGGCTGGCAATATGATAGCCCACCTCTCCTGCCCCCACGATGATAATTCTCAAAATTCAACTCCTGTCATAAAGTATTGGGATTGCCAAGGACTTACACCATGGCGTCCCCGGTGTCAATCCTTGGGAAGCTTTTGCCCCGCACCCGGGCATCAGGAGATATCAACTTGAACGATTTGTTGTACACAGGGTTTAACGACTGAGCCTGTAACTGACCAATCTGTTAATGCTCACGCCGGACTCTGCCGCCTGAATAGCGATGCTGCGATGAACTTCCGGGGGAACGCGAACCGTAAATTTGCCGCTATAGTTTTTAACAGCAATTGGTTGTGGAACATCCTCGCCATTTTCTTTCATGTCTTCAACGACTTCAGCCACAAGATTGCGTATTCCCTTTAAAGCTGATTCCGGAGTGTCGGAAAGCCAGCTCAAGCTATGAAATTCCGCGCAGAGCCCCACATATTCTTTGTCATCTTCCGACCAGGAGACCCGGTATGTATAGTGATCATCTTTTAGTGGCATTTTCAACCTCCAATCTTTCTATGGCTTTAAGCACCTGCTTCACCTGGTAAGCTTTGGCTTTCCCTTTATGATTTTGAATATTAACCCGCGGATCACCCTGCCAAGGCGTTTTATAAACCCGATGACTACTGCCGGACTGCCTCGCCATGCCGAAATAATAATCGCAAACTTTGCACAGCTCTAAGAATCGAACATTTGCAGGATTTTGTTTCAGCTGCTTTAAAATATCTTCAATTTGCCCCATACAAATATAATATCACTATTGATACCAATGTCAATTTTTGATGGTTGTTTATAAATAAAAAAAAATGCCATAACCATGAGTCTTCCTTTCATAGTTATGGCATCCATATGGAACATATTCTACCGGAACAGGTATCAGACCAGCTGTTTTTCAACCGCCTCCCGATTTTCAATCGGTTCCAATTTTTCAACCGGTTTTCGCTTTTTAACCGTACGGGGAATGTCATCCCCGTTAAAGCCTTCTTCCTCACCCTGCACTTCAAACTTCTGGCGAATTTTCTCAAGGGAGATCAGCTCACCTTTTCGGGCGGAGGGGGTGAGAAATGATTTCAGCTTGCGCTCAAGCATCCTGGGATGAAGATCCCCTGCAATGGCGATCACCCCTTCGGTGATAATCTTCTGGAGCATGAGTTCCTGAACGGTTCTCTCCCTGATGTTGGCAAGAAACGGCAGGAAAATAAAGTTAGCCAGGACAATTCCGTAGAGGGTGGATGTAAGGGCAATGGGAACGGTTGACATGATCACGGCGGAATCGCCGACACCGGCCAGCATGCCGATCAACCCCACAACACTTCCCACAAGCCCGAAGGCGGGAGCCACATCTGCCATGGTCTTGAGGACCCTGCCGGTCTCATCCCGGCGCATCCGGAAAAAATACATCTCAGCGTTGAGGACCTCCCGTAACTGGGCCTGGTTATACCCATCCACCATAAAACCGATGGCCTGGCGCAGAAAAACAATCGTGGTCTCCTCCTCATCCCGCTGAAGAGATAAAATCCCCTTCAACCTGCGCTTAACAGATAGATCCACCAGGATTTCAACAATGTCGTCCGGGGTTTTAAGCTCCTTGCCATAGGAGGTGAACAAGACCTTGATAAGAATCGTCAGACGCTCCATCCTGTAACTGAGAAGCGTTGCCCCAAGGGTCCCGCCCAAAACAATAATAAAACCCGACAAATTCAGATAAAGCCCTATATGGCCGTGAATGATAAAGCCCATACAAAAAAGTGCGATGCAAAACATCAACCCGATGATATTTTTCTTACCGTGGGCCCAAAGAGACCGTGCTTTATGATTATCCATTATTGACCGTCCTGTTTTTTGATTGAGACCCAACGCCGGCAACCGGATCTACATAGGGTCTTTCTTTCATTAAAATAATCTCCACCCTTCGGTTGAGGGAACGATTGCGAGCGGTGTTATTTGGCACCAGGGGCTGAAGCGAGGCATGCCCGGACACGAAGAACCGATCCTCAGCCACCCCCACGTCTTTGATCAAATACCTTGCAACCCTGCACGCCCTTGCCGTTGAAAGCTCCCAGTTTGAAGAATAAAGCTCCGAATGGTTGGGCATGCTGTCGGTATGGCCGATCACATTGACAATGAATGAATTTTCCTGGAGAATCTTCCCGATCTGGTTGAGCCGCCACCGGGCTTCGGGTTTGAGATCGGCCTTCCCCACGTCAAAGAACAGGTCTCCGGCAAGGGAGATCCTGACCGCCCTGTCCTCGACAAGGTCCACCTTGGCGCCTTCCACAAACTCATCCAGGACGGCCTGGCGTGTCTGGTTGAAAATCTCAGATGGCTTGTCATGGAGATTCACCTCAACGATTTCCCCGGAATCCGGTTCGGAAACGGTGTTGGCGCCGGGGCCGGGCCCGAACCTGAGCTCCCTGCTTCCTGCCTGGTAGACATAGAGAATCACAAAAAATATAAACATGGTCATCATGAGATCCGACCAGGACACAGACCAGAGATGGCTCTTGTCCCGGTCTGAATAGGTCAGCAGATCTACTGAAAATGGATCCAAGCTCTGTTCGGAAAACGACTGAGAAGCCCCTTTCTCCAGAGCAGCGCCTGCTTTTTTTACCGTGTGTCTCATTTTTTCCATCCTTCCTCCACCCCCCCAAAAAAATTGACAAAAACCGCCAACATCGGAAATACATTTAACATCGACAGCCACGGGTTTCCCCTTTAGCATTCGAGCGATATAGCCCGGAACAAACCGTTGCAGTCCCCCGCCTTATCACCCCATGGGGGACATACAAGCAACAACCGTTCCAAATAAACTACAATGTCATTCTTTTATTAACACCAGCCTGCCCCATATTTTTTGGGGCAAACAGACCTGCGTCACCGATAACTGTAAAATTCATGTGCTTTTCAGAAAGCACCCATCTTTCCCCCTCATTTTTTTTTATTTAAACATTTCATTTTAACACTCAAATTTCCGATGATACTTTTTGCAGAAGCCAACATATATAAAGGAGATGGCATAAATTTCACCGACACGTTCAAATCGGTTCTTTGATGGTCTTCGCTCATTCCCTACGGTTAAACCGGGAACGTTCCAGGCAAGAACTTGCATCCCCCCCCCCGATCAAAGCAAAGGAGAGGAGCCAGAGCCACTTGTACCGAGAACATAAAATGCCTCCACCTCACAAATTGGAATATTTATTGCAATATTTGATCTTATATTACATTTAATCTATAAAAAGAGGCAAAAAAAGATACAAACACAACGAAAAAGGAAAAAAACGTTATTTTTTTGACATTATGTTTAACAACCGCCAAATTATTGACCAGATAGAAGGACTGTTTCCCGGCAGGTCATCTGTCACTGGAATTTTCAACGAATGAGGGACCTCATGATCCGATCGATTCACACAACCAGATTGATCATGAATGGCCACTTTACCCCCATGACACGGGGGGCAGGCCGCATGTTCGACCAAAAAACATTGTATTTCCCTACACTTGACACTACTATGAGTTCGGTAGCATCAACTATAAACTCGTTAGACAAAAGACCGTCTTGTTTTTAGATCAATCCATGGCTGATCAGAAAGGTTATTAGGCTCAAAAAAAATGAAATGCCAAAGTATCAGCCACCTTAACCAAAGTTCCCTGGAGATATCACCATGCATCCCGAGCTTACAGACTTTTTTACCACAAACCTTGAACTGCTAAAAAAACATCACCCCAAGGTATGGGAACAGATGACAGAAAATCCGCCGGAACCATTGGGTTCCATTTCCTACGCCCCCAACGGCAGCCCCAACCTTACGGTGACCAATAGTCAAGGCACGGCAGTCACGTTACACGATGAAACAACACCGGACATGGAAGCAGCGGTTTTTCTGAAAAAAATACGGGAAAACCACACTGGTTTTGCAGCTATCCTTGGCATGGGACTTGGGTATGCAACTTTGGATATATTAAAAAATCGCCCCAATCTCCAGTATCTGGCCATTTTCGAACTGGAACCGGGTATTTTTTTCCAAGCATTGAAACATATGGATCTTTCCCCGATATTGACCGAGCCCCGGATACTCCTGCGCATTGGCTCGGAAGTCCCAATACATGAGGCTATTGCAACGGCCCACCGTACCCTTCAGCTCGAAGATGCGGAAGTCTTCCATCACAGTCCCTCCTTCCAATTCAATCCAACAGGATATCATCAACTGAAAGATGACCTTTATTCCCATCTGAACACCCTTAACGTTGGAGGAGCAACCACCCGGGCATATGGCAAAGATTTTTTCAACAACCGATTCAAACACATCACCACCATCCATCACCATCTCCTGCTTGAGCAGATGCAGGACAAGTTTGCAGGTGTACCCGCGATCCTTGTGGCGGGCGGTCCTTCCCTTGACAAAAACATCCATCTGCTGCCCCAAATTCAGGAGAAGGCTGTCATTATTGCAGTTGACACTGTACTCCCGACCCTTTTAAAGCATGGAGTCCACCCCCATTTCCTGACATCTATCGACCCGTCCAACCTAACCTATGAAAAATTTGCAGATGTGATACCAAAGGCAAAAGACATCGCCCTCATATGCTCATCCTGGGTCAACCCCCTCACGCCAAAGGCGTTTCCGGCGGACCAGACATTCTGGACCTTTACGAAGACCCCCGTAGAGGCATGGGTCAACTCTCTGCTTGAAGGAAAGATCTCAACCGGGGGGTCCAGTACGGTTGCACACTTGAATCTCATTTCCGCCGACATGCTCGGCTGTGACCCTATCATCTTTATGGGCCAGGACCTTGCTTATTCAGGTTCGGCGACCCATGCCACAGATGCCGTACTCCACGGCTCGGCCCCCACGAAAAGAATAAAAGGCAATGAAGAGGGAACAACCGTCATGGGCACTGACGGAAAGATCCTACGCACAAACCGGTCTTTTTTGAGTATGAAGAAGCATTTTGAAGCAGCAATCGCCAGTTCCGGCAAAACTCACATAAATGCAACCGAGGGCGGAGCGCATATTGAAGGAACCGAAATTCTTGCCCTGCAAGAGGTCATAGACACACACTGCACAGCACAGGTCGACACCACCCGACGCCTCAAAAAATATTATACTGATATCAAGCCCCCCTCCTCCCAAAAGCTGCTTGTTGAATTCAACAGCATACATTCGAAAACCATGAAATTAAACAGAGTTATCGAAAAAGCCGACAAGCTTAGCAGCTCTTTGCTAAAGAAGGTGGCAAAACTGCAAAATTCAGGGCCAGGCATCAAATCTTTCAGCATGCTTCCCCGTCAAATTCAGCAACAAATCCATACAGTCGACCATCTACACGGAACTCTTGATAACGCTCTGGATGTATGGACAATTGTCGAAGAAATTACCATGGAGGGATTAAAACAGAGTGAGCGCCAACGGCAAGAGATTGCCACACTCCAAAATGATCCGAACAATTATAGCCTGTGGCTCACAAAAAATCTCAACCGCTTAATTGACATAAACAAAATAAGAAAAGAGACACTGAGCTTATTAGCAGGCAACCTGAAAATGGTCACCTCTTTCCACAAGGAAGAAAGCACTCTTTTAAAAAAAATAGAAAAGAATCTTCTGAAAAAAGAAAACAACTTGGAGCTTGTCCGGCTCTATATGGGTTCTAAGGACTATTATCTAGCCAAACAGGTCGTTGAAAGACTCCGCGAAGCCATACCGAAATCAGGAGAAGTTTTTTTCCACCTTGGCTGCATAGCCGCACAATTTGCAGATCATGAAAAAGCGGCAGAGTATTTCCGAATAAGTGAAGAACTGGACTCGAGGTTCACCAGTGAAATTACCGATTATTTGCATGGCCTCGCGGATGAACTTATGTCCTTTGCTGCGTATTTCAATATCGTGCCAGGTTATCAAGCGAGTGAAAAACACATGCTTCTCAAGGGGCTAAGATATTGTCCGACCCACAAAAAACTCAGCATCGGATTGAAAAACATTTGCAAAAAAGAGTTGAAAGAAATCAAGTCAGCCCTGAATGCAAACAATTATCAAAAAGCAGCCCCTTTGATCAACGAATGGTATCAGACCATTATCAAGCCGGACCATTCAACGAGCAGCTTGCCGGCAGAACTCATGGGTGAGATATTCTTGAATCATGGAAAACTTCAGTTAGCAGACAACAACTTTCCTGAAGCTCTTGCAAGTTTGAAGAAGGCCATGAGCCATTCCCCCCTTGACCATGACATTCATTCGATCACCATCGAAACGCTGTTTGCCAAAGGGGATTTCGATGAAGGGATTGAAATGCTTAACAAAGCAATTTCAATGGACAATAACTTCGCATTCTATTGGGAAACAATCGGTGACAGCTTACAGGCAGACGGACAAAAGGAAGATGCAATCCTCGCTTATGAACGTTGTTTCATACATCTTCCTGACAATATCCACATACTCAAAAAGATGGGAGACTGCTACATGGCCACAAATCAACTGGAGGCGGCCAAGGCGGCCTACCAACAGCTGAAAACTGAATTAGAAAAAGGTAACTCAGCAAGGCCGAACTTGTGACCAAACCCGATCTCTTTTATATGACGGGCCCAATACAATTCTTTAAAGAGGATTAAGATCAGGAGATACCAAATGCAGGATTCTGTTTTTGAGGATATTCAGAAGCAATATCAGTACATCATTCAAAATAGCGGATTTTATAAAAAGAAATTCCAGGACATTGTTTCCATGGAAAAAAAGGACGACTTTTTTAAACTTCCTTTCACAACAAAAACCGAGGTGCTTTCAGATCAGGAAAAGCACCCCCCCTTCGGGGCAAATATCTGTGTTCCCGCAGGTAAAATTTCACGCATTCATAAAACTTCGGGAACGACAAATAAGCCCGTAATGATCGCCATGACAAAAAGGGATATTGAATATACTGTTGAAGCTGGTTCGGCCTGTTTCAGAGCGTCCGGATTAACGCCCGATGATATTGTCATACATTGTCTGAACTATAATATGTGGGCAGGAGGATACACGGATCATCAAAGTTTGGAAAAAACCGGGGCCACGGTTGTCCCGTTTGGCGTTGGGAATTCGAGGCTTTTAATTGAAACCATTTTGCAACTTAATGCCACGGCCATTCATTGTACTCCTTCATATTTATCAAAACTGGAATATTTATTAAGGGAAGAATTCGATCGATTGCCAGGGGATCTGCCGTTGAGATTAGGATTATTTGGTGCGGAGTCAGGATTGCAGCATAGGAATTTTCGGCAGCAGATTGAGCGAACCTGGGAATTAAAAGCGATGAATGCCAATTATGGCATGTCCGAGGTTTTCAGCATATTCGGAGCCGAATGTGAGCACCAAAGAGGAATGCATTTCATGGGTGGGAATGCACTTTATCCTGAACTTATCGATCATAAAACATCCTCCTCGCTTAAAATTGAAGAAGGCGCCATGGGGGAACTTGTTTTAACCAATCTGTATCGCGAAGCCCAGCCGCTATTCCGGTATCGAAGCGGTGATATTATCAGGATTCTTGACATGAAATGCCCTTGCGGCCGTTCAAGTTTTCGATTTGAGATCATGGGGCGCACAGATGATATGCTGGTGATTAAGGGATTAAATATTTTCCCAGGCAGCATTGAACATATTGTGAACCAATATGTCGATCACATTTCAAACACCTATCAGATACTGGTAAGCAAAACAAATCCCATAGAAGACATTAAGTTAGTGCTCGAATTAAAGAAAGGAAACACGATTCAAGAAAGCCAGTTGATGAAAAACGTTACGGATGATTTCGTGGAAAACTTAGGAATCAGCCCGCGGATTGAATTCGTTCATGAAGGAGTTCTACCTCGAACAGAAGGAAAATCAAAAAAATTCCAACGAATACTATAGGATGGAAGTCATGTACCAATTAAAATTTCCAGGGAATTATGCATCGGAGATTGCAGGTTTTTTAAATTCAACATTGAGGGGAAATGATTTTCTTGTAAAATATCCGGCCTCGCGTAACAATTTTAAGGAAGAGTCGTTTTTTTTCCTTGCCAAAAATGAGGAGCTCCCCCAAGAGCGACTGAAACAATTCAAGAATGTCTTATTGCTGACAGAAAGAGAGATTCCGGAACTCGAAGAGTATGCCTCTTATATTGTTGTCAACAAATCGCGTATTGCCTTTATGGAAGTGGTTAATGAATTTTATGTGCAATTCGATGTTGTTCAGATTGCACCCACGGCCAAGATTCATGAACACGCTTCTTTGGGAAGAGGTGTATATGTTGGCGAGCATGCGGTAATCGGGCCGGATGTTTCGATTGGGAACAACACAAAAGTTTTAAACAATGTAGTGATATCCGGAAGGGTAGAAATCGGTGACAATTGTTTAATCAAGGACAATACCACGATTGGCAGTGAAGGATTTGATTTTGATTATGATGAAGAAGGCAGATTAATCCATAGTCCTCAGATTGGAAAAATTATCATCGGCAACAATGTCTGGATAGGAGCTAATTCGTCTATTGAAAGTTCTACAATTGACAATACAGTCATTGAAGACAATGTAAAAATAGATGATCTTGTTCAAATAGGGGGACATTGTACGATTCAAAAGACCACCATGATAACGGCGGGCGTTATCGTCAGCCGTCAGGTGACTATCGGGCCAAATTGTTTATTATCCCCGAATGTTTCTGTCCGGGAATTTATTGAAATAGAAGAGAATGTTACGGTTGGAATCGGATCGGTGGTCGTGAAGGATTTACCGGCCAATGGAGTATATGTGGGCAATCCAGCCAAATTGCTGCGTAAAAAAGGGAGTGCGACATGCTGACGAGAATAACCAAGGACACATTTCCGGAAAAACTGTCGCCATTTCTGAAAAAGAAAATTGATCTGACGCTTCAACGGCAAGGAAAGGATTCAACCGACTATCAAGGGTTGTACCGGCAGTACATCAAGACCGGTGCGGAGGCGTCCAAGACCCGGGAACACAATACCAAGCATTATGAGGCGGGAATGGATATTGAGTTTCAGGGTGCCAGACTCAAAGGACTTGAACGTTTATATCATCGGAGCCTTGTCATTGAACCGACACTTATCTGTGCCGCCCATTGCCGACATTGTCTTCGTGCGAATTACGACATGTTCACGCTCAAGGAACATGAATGTAAAAGGATTGCCCAGTACTGTGGCTCGGATGATTTGAAGCATGATTTAAAGGAAGTGCTTATTACAGGCGGCGATCCTTTATTGATAACGCAAAAGCTGAAATATCTGATTGAAATGATGTATGAATACGCACCCCATGTTAAAATATTTCGGGTTGCCACAAGGTTGTTAACGCAGAGTCCTGACAGAATAGATAATAACGTATTTGAGATTTTCAAAAACAAGCCTGACGATGTTCGTTTTGAGTTAGCGACTCAAATCAATCATCCGGTGGAATTTTTTCCGGAGACCGTTGAAAAAATACGTCATCTTAGAAGCCTTGGAGTAAAAATATATTCTCAGAATGTCTTGTTAAAAGGGGTTAACGACCGCATTGAAACGCTCATTGCTCTGTATAATAAGATGAGGGAGCTTGATATTGAGGCGCATTACCTTTTTCACTGTGTGCCGATATTAGGAACACATCATATGAGAACAAGGGTTGAAAAAGGGTTATGGCTTATCAGGGAACTTACCAATAGCGGAGCTGTTTCCGGCCGGGCAAAGCCGATGTATGCGTTAATGACGGATATCGGAAAAATAACCCTTCACCACGGCACAATTCTTAAGAAGAATGAGCAGAACCATATCCTTCTGCAATCCAATTATAAATATGACGAAAGAGTGAAGTGGAACCCCAACTGGAAGTTGCCTGAAAACGCTGAGGTTGATGAGAACGGGTATTTGCGTGTTTGGTATATGGATGGAACCGAGGATTAATGAAATGTCAAACCAGCGGTGCGGAAAGAAAAAAATTATCATTATTGGATGCGGCGAACATGCCAGGATGACGATTGATAACATTGAAGAACAAAATCATTATGAAATTTGTGGTCTTACGACGGTTCTGGATACGGAATTAAATACAAGGGTAATGGGCTACCCTGTCCTGTGCAAAGATGATGAGATTGGAGAGTTAATCACACAAAACAGGGATATAAACGGATATATTCTTGGAATAGGAGATATGAAAGTCAGGCATCGTTTAATCCCTGTTTTAGACAGCATTCTTGAACCGGTCAATGTGATTCATCCGGCGGCAATCATCTCCAAACATGCACAAATAGGTAAAGGAAATCTAATTGAGGCGTATACAAAGGTAGCCAATGGGGCAACCCTGGGAAACCATTGCATCATTAACAGCTTTTCTGCCATCAATCATGATCAGACCATAGGGAATAATGTTTTAATTGCCGGAAATGTCAGCATGGCGGGAAGGAGCATTGGCGATAATACAATCATTGCGGATGGTGCTTCCATCGGTTTTAAAAGAACCGTGGGCTCCTGCTGCATTATTGGAGACGGGGCGGTTGTTACACAAGCAATCCCTGACAACGTGATTGCCTATGGCAATCCTGCAAAGGTAATTCGAAATAATGATTGGTAAAGATAAGGTTTTCATCATTGCGGAAGCGGGAGTGAATCATAACGGTTCCCTCGATATCGCCTTCATGCTCGTTGATAAGGCAAAGGAGGCAGATGTCGATGCCATTAAATTCCAGACGTGGAAAACAGAGAATGTTATCACAAAAAATGCTCCCAAGCCGAGTTATCAGCTGAACCAGACGGATGCACGGGAGAGCCAATATGACATGCTAAAGAAACTTGAACTGTCCTATGAAGATTTTCAAAGGCTCAAGGCTTACTGCGATGAAAAACAGATAATGTTTTTATCCACGGCCGATGAGATTGAAAGTGCCGAGTTTCTGAACCCTTTGCAAAGCATAATAAAAATGGGATCTGCGGAACTAACGGATCTGCCGTTCTTAAAAAAAATAGCCCGGTTCGGGAAACATGTAATTTTATCAACGGGCATGGGAAATCTTGATGAGATTGGTATGGCATTAAAAGCCCTTGAGGAGGGAGGATTAAAGAAACAGGATATAACGGTTCTGCATTGCAACACGGCCTATCCGACACCTTGGAAAGACGTCAATCTTCGGGCAATGGGTAATATTCAAGAAACATTTCAGGTGATGGTAGGATATTCCGACCATACCATAGGGACGGAGGTTACCCTTGCCGCTGTCGCCCTTGGAGCCAGGGTAGTTGAAAAACATTTCACCTTGGATAGCAAGATGGAGGGACCGGATCATAGTTCTTCCATAGAGCCGAAGGATTTAAAGAGGATGGTTGAAATGATCCGCCATATTGAGCAATCCCTCGGGAAATCAGAAAAAAAACCATCTCCCAGTGAACTGGCCAATATATCACAGGTAAGGAAATCGATAGTAGCAAAAACAAAGATTCAACAAGGGGAAATCTTCAGTGAGGATAATATCACCGTCAAGAGACCCGGAACAGGTATTACCCCGGCCTCCTGGGATAATATTATCGGGCAAAAGGCAAAGAAAGATTTTGATACAGACGAGATGATTGAGCTATAGCGGCCAATACTGCGCCCCGCTTCAAAAACTTTTAAAACGCAACATGAGCCAGAAATAATTGTAACAAAGATGAATCAAGTCAACGAACTTCAACCGGGGAAAAATGAAAAGAATCTGTGTAATTACAGGGACCAGAGCCGAGTATGGTTTATTATATTGGTTAATTAAGGAAATTTCCGAAGATCCCGAAATGGAATTACAATTAATTGCTACAGGGATGCACCTGTCTTCTGAATTTGGATTAACATATAAAGAAATTGAGAAAGACGGATTTAATATTGATAAAAAAATCGAAATATTACTATCTTCGGATACCGCTGTTGGAATTTCCAAATCGATGGGTTTAGCTCAGATCTCTTTTGCTGAAACGTATGAAGACTTAAAACCTGATTTAATAATCGTGTTAGGCGATAGATTTGAAATTTTTGCCGCGGCTGCAGCTGCGATGATTGCAAAAATCCCTATAGCTCATTTATATGGAGGTGAATTAACCGAAGGTATAATTGATGAGGCTATCAGGCATTGCATTACGAAAATGAGTCATTTACACTTCACTTCAACTGACGAATACAGAAATAGAGTTATACAATTGGGAGAGCATCCAAGCCGAGTGTTTAACGTAGGTGATACCTCCATTGATAATATTAGAAACCTGAAGCTATTAAATAGAGAAGAATTTGAACATGCTATCAAATTCAAATTAAACAAAAAGAATTTAATTGTAACATTTCACCCTGTAACTTTAGAAAATTCAACTTCTGAAATACAATTTAAAGAATTATTAAATGCCATAGATTCATTGACAGATACAAATATCATTTTCACAAAAGCGAATGCAGATACGGAAGGCAGAATTATTAACCAACTGGCGGAAAAATATGTATCGCAAAACAATCATAAATCAATAATTTTCACTTCAATGGGACGATTGAAATATTTATCGGCATTACAGTTTGTCGATGCTGTTGTAGGGAATTCATCCAGTGGGATAGCCGAAGCTCCCAGTTTTAATATTGGAACAATCAATATAGGAGATCGACAAAAAGGACGATTGCAAGCAAAAAGTGTGATCAATTGCATCCCTACTGCAAGGGAGATAAAAAATAGTTTTTCTGAATTATATTCTTCTGCATTTCAATCGAAATTTAAAAATGTGGAAAACTTATATGGCGATGGGAATGCAAGCAAAAGAATTATTGACGTGATTAGACATACGAACCTCAATAATTTACTCAAAAAACATTTTTACGATTTGAGGCAGATATGAAAGTAGTATTTATTGGCACTGTAGATTCCTCCATAGTCATTTTAGAAAAACTAATCGCATTAAACGCTGACATTGTAGGAGTTGTCACTAAAAGCCATTCTAATTTCAACACCGACTATGCTGACTTGACTCCTGTATGTGATAAAAATAAAATCCTTTACAACATTGTTGAAGATGTCAATTCAAGGGAAAGTATAAATTGGATAAGTTCCAGGAAACCTGATATTATTTTTTGTTTCGGCTGGTCTTCATTAATAAAGAAAAAATTGCTGGATTTGCCGCCAATGGGGATTATAGGTTATCACCCGGCTGAACTGCCGGCTAACAGAGGTCGCCATCCTTTAATTTGGGCTTTATTCCTGGGGCTAAAACGAAGTGCTTCTACATTTTTCTTTATGGACGAGGGTGCCGACGATGGAGACATTTTATCTCAAGTTAAGTTTGAAATTTCGTATAATGATGATGCGGCTTCCCTATACCACAAAGTCACAGAACTCGCTTTAAAGCAAATTGAAGATTTTTTACCGGAATTGAAAAAGGGAACTTATAAAAAAGAACCTCAACCGCTCCTTTCCAATGTTTGGAGAAAAAGGGGCATAAAAGATGGTGTAATAGATTTTAGAATGAATAGTTACGCCATATACAACTTAGTTAGAGCATTGACAAAACCATACATCGGTGCTCATTTGGATTTCGATAAAAAAAGCATCAAGATCTGGAAAGTTGAAGAAGTAAATTTTGAGCAACCCAATATTGAACCGGGAAAAGTCCTGGATGTTGACAACAACAATATTTTAGTAAAATGCTATGATGGTGCGATAAGAATTTTAGAACATGAATTTGATATATTGCCAAAAGTTGGAGACTATTTATGAACAAAATATTGGTTGTAGGAGTACATTCAGATGATGAGACTCTCGGTTGCGGTGGAACCCTGTTAAAACATAAATCCAATGGCGATGAAATAAACTGGTTGCTTGTTACAGATGCTAAAAAAGAAGATGGATACTCTTCAAACGCGATTGACAAATCAGCTATTGAAATCAAAAAAGTTGCCGAAGCTTATTCCTTTAAGAATATTGTCAACTTAAAGTTATCTGCCGCAAAATTGGATCAGTACAGTATCAGTGAACTAATCAATAAAATATCGAATGTCATAAATGCAATACAACCCGACATTATCTATTTACCGTTTAAAAGTGATGTCCATAGTGACCATCGAGTTATATTTGAAGCAGCATACAGTTGCACTAAATCATTTAGATATCCTTTTATAAAAAAAATATATATGATGGAGGTTTTAAGTGAGACAGAATTTGCTCCAAGCACCAAAGAAGATTGCTTTGTTCCAAATACATTTGTGGATATCAGCCGGTTCATGAAGGAAAAGATTGATATTTTGAAGATTTATGAAGATGAAATAAGAAACCACCCTTTCCCTAGAAACATAAAAAACATTGAAGCTTTGGCAACTTTGCGAGGCGCTACCTGCGGATGTGAATTTGCCGAGAGTTTTGTATTATTAAAGAGTGTTGAATGATGTGATTCTTTAGCGTATCGTTCAAAACGATGAAACATTCCTCCTTAAAGGAGGACCAGAAATTTTACGAGTAATAAGGGATAGGGACGCATGCAAAGCTTTGACAATACGTGGGACTTGGTACATCAGAACAAGAATTGGGGGGTTTACCCAAACGAATCTATCATATCAAAAGTAAAAAGATTATTCCCCACTGGAACGGGTCTAAAAGCAATAGATCTTGGTTGTGGGAGAGGAGCAAACACCCAATTCCTGATTAGAGAAAATTTTTCAACAACAGCCATTGATGGATCAAAATCATCTGTCAAAAAAACGAAATCATACCTCGACAGTCAGGAACTTAAGGCAAATGTCATTGTGCAGGATTTTACCGACTTGAAAGATATCGAGAGCGATCAATTTGATCTGGCTATTGATTGTCGCTCACTTATAGCTCAGGGCACATGAATTGACACCTTCCGCTTATTTATAATGATGAAAAGAGCATCAATCCATGTGCTCATATCTATAGTAATGTACCTTCAGAATTATTCGATGCAGCTATTTCCGAAGTGAAAAGAATTTTGAAAAAAGGTGGAATCTTTATTACTGTACTATATGGAGCAAAGTCATCCGGTTATTCATCAGGAAAACAACTTTCTCCAAATACATTTACTGAAATCAAGAGTGGTCCTTTCGCAAATTATGGTCATATTACGGTTTTTTCACCATCCGAAATACTTGAATTAATCGAAAAAAATGGCTTTGAAAAATTGGAGTGGGAAATAATCACCACAGAAAATTTTGATCGAACTTATTGTTTTGAAGAAAATGTTCTAACTCTTAAATATAAATAATGCTTAACTAAGAACTATCAAAAACCGTATGATACGGCAATTCGATACCCTACGGATTCAAATGGATCATTGGGGGACTATTTTAATAGTCTCCCAATGAGGCACGATGATGCCCGGCTATTTTTCTGCGTGCAATTTCCATTGCATTTTTTGATCCTTGCCGATCCCCATGTCAACCATTTGAATAAGAAAGGGAGGCAAGCATCGCATTCTGGCTGATCCGGCCTCCCGAGATAGAAATAAAACTATACCATTATGATTGCCGGAACCCCCTGAAGGATGCATCTCTTTGCGAATATAAACTTTTAATTTGTGAAGCCATCATTGTCGTTTTATTTTCCAGATAATTCTCTAGCAGCCTGATATTCGCCTGGGACAATTCTTGATAAAGCTCATCTTCAGTAAGTTCAGTAAAGTTAGCTGCAAACAGGTCTGAATTCAAATGTTTATTTTCATAAAAATCGCCAATATCCTTTATCAGACCATTTTCTATGGCGTAATAGTATAAAGGTGAGCCGGGATATGGGGTAACCGGACGGATGGTGCGCATTTGAGCCCCATCATCATATTTGATCAAAAAATCCACAGCCGCCTTTAAGGTCTCTCGATTATCACCAATATGACCAAACAGCATATTCAAACCTGGACTCATACCTGCTGCCAGGGTTGCTTCAATACCACTGGTGATCTGCCGGGTTGTAAGGGATTTGTTCATTTTCCTTAGGACTTCATCATCAAAAGCCTCTATTCCGTAATTGATAAAGACACACCCGGCCTGTTTCATGATCTTCAGAATCTCGGGCGTTGCATAATTCAATCTGCCGTTGCAATCCCATTTCACATTCAAATCAGCCTTTAGAAAAGCCTCGCACAACTCAGCAGTACGTTTTTTGGAAGACATAAGGAGTTCATCGGAAAAGGCAATATAGGAGATATTAAATTCTTTTTTCAAATATTGAATTTCTTCAATAATGGCCTCTGCGCTTCTGGGTCTGAACCCCTTATCCAGTCTATAGCAGAAGTTACATTTAAAGGTACAGCCTCTCCCCGACAGCATGGGCATGACAAAATCACTGTTCCCGGTATTGGGCATCCGCAGCAGCCTGTAATACTCTATGGGAAACAACTCGTATGCGGGCCATGGAATACTGTCGACATCCTTTATCAACTCCCTTCTGGGGGTTACAACCACTTCACTGCCATTCTTATATGCAATCCCCTTGATCTCATCAAGAGGTCCATGGGCAGCAAAGGCTTCCATCAACTCAAGGATGGTTTCCTCACCTTCTCCAATCACTGCGACATCAGCCCCGGTTATTGTTAAAAAGTATTCCGGTTCAGGAGAGGGACCGTGCCCACCAACGATATAGCGCGCAGGCCTGTTTTTTGACTCAGCAATGGCCCGGGAAATACCCAGTAATTTCTTATATTGATAGTATCCGGCAATGATACTGACGCCAATGACATCAAACTTGTTCCGATCAAGAAATGAGGTAAGGTGTTCATCTGCGTAGTGATGCACATCCTGATTGTAGATCTCAACATCATAGCCATGGTTTCTTAAAACAGCGGCAATATAAGCCATTCCTTGAGGAAACCAGTGTATATACGAATCATTGTCATAAACAACAAGTAAAACCTTCATTTCTTTTTCATTTCCTTTTCATTCCCTTTTCCCTTAGATTTCATTTCCGGCAAAAAGAAGAGATTATCACAGCCGTGTTTGACTTTTGTTCAGTAAGAATTCTGCATATAAGAGATCCTTTTCAGAATCGATGTCTACAGAATGATCCCGATGCATGATAAAAGCAAGTGTATCTTTCGTTACAAAAGATTTTTCCACTGCAATATATTCAGTTTTAGAAATATAAATTGCGCCATTCAGGATAAACGATTTTGGCAGGAGCTGCCTCTGGTGCACCTCATCCTTTGTCCTGATTAGAGGTTCTATTTTATTATCTTTAGCCATGGAAAACATCCAATATGGATTTTCAGACGCTTCCGCGACTGAAACGCAAGATGGAGAATCATTTACACAGCAAAACTCCAAACATGCATCTATATCCGGAGCAGTTCTAAAAGGCGACGTTGGTTGAAGTAAAATCATGTAATCATATTTTTCGGTCAACGTTTCCAAAGCGTGAAGTACAGGTGCGATTCCAGGGGTTTCATCCTGTGCAAATTCTTCAGGACGGACAAATGGAACTTCACACCCCCACTCTTCTGCGACCCTGATAATTTCTGCATCCTCGGAGGATAGAATTAATCGATCGATATATTTTGACCGCTTACCGGCTTCTATTGTCCATGCAAGAAGGGGTTTTCCTCCTAATTCCAGGATGTTTTTGCCCGGCAAGCCTTTGGAACCGCCCCGTGCGGGAATTATGGCTAAAACAGATTTTCCTTTAATCATTAAACACCCTCAATTGCTTTACGGATCGACGATATTCTTCCCACTGTCCCACATCAATCCATGATTTTTCGCTCACCGGATAAACACCCACCTTACCACCATTGGCTTTAACGGCATCGATCAAATGAGTCATATGAAACATCCCTTTCCCGGGTATCAGTTCAAGCACATTCGGATTCAACACATAAAGACCTGTATTTACGAGAAAATTATATCCAGGCTTCTCTTTGACCCCTTTCAGGCTGCCGCCACCATTCAATTCACATACACCGTAAGGAATGTCGAATTGCTTAGCTGCCGCCACCAGGGTAATGTCATAATTGTCGTTTGTATGAAACTGATAAAGATCGGAGTAATCCGCTTCAATGATAATATCACAGTTGGAAACAAAAAAAGGCGTATTCAACTCATTTTTTATCAATTCAAGACTGCCGGCCGTGCCCCTGGGTTCGTCTTCCTGTACGAAATCTATGGTATAGTCCGGATTTTTTTCTTCAAAATAAGCCCGAATTATTTTTGACATATGATTTACGGTAAAATAGAAGGACGTTATTCCATGGGCTCTGAACCTGTCTATGATATGATCCATCACAGGCTTATTCCCAACCGGGATAAGTGGTTTGGGTAAAATAGTTGTAAAAGGCTTAAGCCGTGTCCCTTTGCCCCCGGCCATAATGACAACCGGGGCTGAGACCTTCTGCTTTATTTCTTTTTTGCCATCTCCAAACACCTTTTCCCACGTTATATAGTCAACCACTCTTCTGTCCCGGTCCAAAATGGGAATGAGGCTGATCATATTTTCAGTAAAAAGCTCCTTGATGGCTTCCAAATCAAACTCATCCTGAAACACAAAAAAGGGCTCTCTATTATAGGCATTTTCAATGGTATCAATAAGATTCTGATCTTTTAAGATATGACGTCTGATATCTCCATCGGTCAAAGCGCCGATCAACTTCTTGTCATCATCCACAACCAGAAGCGCTTTTTCAGCTGTTTCGTCCAAACGCCCCATGGCCTCTTTAATGGTAATATTGGAAGACACTGTTATATTTTTCATACAATCCCACCCATTTCTGATCGCTCAAAAAATCAATTTTTCACTCAAACATTCCATCCGCCACATTCTTAAAAACTCTTTTTCAGCCATTGTTCCTGGCACTGCTTGGCAAATTGACAATCCTATCCTGGAACCAACGGGCATTTTTCAAACTCCCTATCTGACAATGTTTATAAATTTTCAAATCAGGCATTAATTGCCAGACGGGCCGGGTCATTATGCCGGAATCATTTGTAATGTTTAAAAGGGCATCCCGCTGTTTTTTATCCGATGTGATCACAGCGTTTAACCAATAATTACTGGTACAACCGTCAGGCTCCCTGACATAGTCACACCAGGAAGTTTCACTGAAAAAATCTAAGTAGGCAGCGGCCAGTTTGCGTTTGTCCCTTAAAAGCCCTTCCAATTGCCCCAGTTGTGCACATGCAAGGGCTGCATTTAAATTAGGCAGCCTGTAATTATAGCCGATTTCATCGTGGACAAATTCCCAACGGTGGTCAACCTTGGCAGTGGTTGTCAGATGTTTGGCCCTGTCTGCCAGGGCGTCATCGTTGGTAATGATGGCGCCGCCGCCGCCACAGGTGATTGTTTTATTGCCATTAAAGCTTAACACACCCAATTTGCCAAGGGTTCCGCAATGGTGTGTTAAAAACATAGACCCAAGGGACTCTGCAGCGTCTTCCACAATGGGAATCTTCCATTGTTCCGCCAACGGGATCAGCCTGTCCATATGACACGGATGCCCGAAAGTGTGCATGGGAACAATGGCAGAGATGGGTTTTCCGGTTGTTTTATTAAAGGTCTGCCCGCCCCGCTGTTCTGCATTTTGATCAAGGAACTTTTCCAGGGCATCGGGGCATAATCCAAGGGTATCCCGGTTGACATCGACAAATACAGGGCAGGCATTATTATGGGCAATGGCATTGGCCGTGGCCACAAAGGTCAGTGGCTGGGTGATGACTTCGTCCCCGGCCTTTACACCGGCAAGGCGCAGGGCGACCTCGAGTGCCGCCGTGCCATTGACGGTAACAACCGCACGCCGGGCGCCCAGATAAGCGGCAAGCTCTCGTTCAAACCGGTTAACATACTCCCCCACACTTGACACAAAAGTGGAATCAATGGCATCCGCCACATACTCCCGGTCTATCTTTTTAAACCTGGGCTCATGGAGGGGAATGTAATCATCGGTCTGATACCAATCCCTTATGAAGGAGATGAGGTCGCTATACATTATAAATATCGGTTTTATAACGTGAAAGGTTATCCGGATTGGTGAACCAGTCAATGGTTTCCCTTAATCCGTTTTCCAAAGGATATTGAGGGGTGAAACCCGTTAACCCGCTTATTTTCGTATTATCGCAGCACAGCCTGAACACTTCCGATTTTTCGGGACGCAACCTTTGTTTGTCTGTAATGAATTCCACATCGGAATGCATCAGATCTTTGATCAGATCAAGGGTATCGCCTATGGAGATTTCGACCCCGGAGCCTATGTTTACCACCTCTCCCAGGGTATTGTCTGATTCTGCAAGAGCAATGAATCCCCTGCAGGTGTCCAAAACATAATTAAAATCACGGGTGGGTGTGAGATCGCCCAGCTTAATCTGTTTTTTGCCGACGGCAATCTGACCGATTATGGTTGGAATAACGGCCCGGGCACTTTGCCGTGGGCCGTAGGTGTTAAAAGGCCTTGCAATGGTTACAGGCAAGCCAAAGGTCAGATAAAAACTCAAGGCCATCTGGTCCGCCCCGATTTTACTGGCGGAATAGGGAGATTGCGGCTGCAAGGGATGTTTTTCATCAATGGGAACATATTGTGCCGTGCCGTAGACTTCCGATGTCGAGGTATGAATCACACGTTCACATCCATTCTCCTTTGCGGCCTGACAGACATTCAAGGTCCCCTTGATATTGGTATCCACATAGCTGTCAGGCGCAACATAGGAGTAGGGGATTGCAATCAATGAGGCAAGGTGGAAAACAACATCGATCTCCCGTGTGATTTCTCTACAAAAATGGGGATCCCGGACATCCCCTGAAACGACTTCAATCTCCTTCAAACAATCAAGGGCTTCCAGCCACCCCCAGTAATTAAAGGAGTTGTACACACTCAATGCACGAACTTCGGCACCTGATTTGACCAGCATCTCCACCAGGTGTGATCCGATAAACCCATCAGCACCGGTAACGAGAACCCGCTTGTCAAGTAAATCCATTTTTTTCTCCCTGCGTTTTATCTGACGCTACAAACCTTAAACTAATAAATCATAACAGCCATCCCCTTATAACCCGAAAAGACGACTTCTCCAAAGAGTTAAAACAATAAAATCGATTATTGTTATCTTTAACAGCCAATGCAGGCCATATCGAATTAAAAAAAATGGGGCAGCAGCCTTTACAGCCACTGCCCCACGGTTTGTCTTTACAGACCTCTGCTTGAAATTACCTGAGCAGACTCATTACGTTCTGGGAACTTGAATTGGCCTGGGACATGGCAAAGGAACCCGCCTGGGCCAGGATCTGCATCTTGGTGAAGTTGGCAGACTCCTCCGCAAAGTCAACGTCACGGATACTGGATTCCGCAGCAGCTACGTTCACCTTGGTTGTCGAGATATTGGCAATGGTTGAGGTCAGCTGGTTCTGAACGGAACCAAGATCGGACCGGACCTTGTCAAGGCTCTTCAGGGCGGCATCCGCAACCGCAATACCGACCTGCGCACCCTCCTGGGTGGTCACGTCAATATCGGCAAGGCGATAGGACTGTGCGTCATCCACCTGAGAGTCCACGGTAATGGCTTCGGCGGCCTTATTGACAGCCAATTGAGAACCGGTCTCAAGTATGGAGCCCCCGGCAAGGGTCATTTCTTTCGTAAGGGCGGCACTGTTACCGGAAAGAATGATGTCGGTTTCAAGTGTCGTGCCCTTCGCGTAGGTTGCTCCGCCTTCGGTCACCATATCATTGGTCAGCGTGGTACCGGCGGCAATGGTAGAGCCGGAAGCAATAACACTGCCGACACCCAGCAGCATATTGGTATCATCACTCACGACCTCGTCTTCCGATGTTGTGGCTGTATTACCCAGGGAGGATCCGTTGGCAACCTCTGTATCAGCACCAAGGACAGTACCCGTAGCAAGGGTCATGCTCTCATCGCCGGAGACGGTACCACTTCCGTTCACAACTACCATACCGACATAGGAGCCGGTTGTAAGGGAACTTCCAGCTCCAATTGTACTGCCGGCACCCTTAAAGACCATATCATCTTCAACGGTTGTAGCGCCCTTCGTGGTAATGACGCTGTCGATAAGAACAGAACCTTTCTCAAGAACACTGTCAGCTTCAACAACACTGCCATTGCCCAGCTTGGCGTCTCCTGTCAGTGTCATGGTACGCGTTGCTTTGATGGCCGTAAGGTCGGTTACATAGGTCTTGCCGCCGCTAAAGGTAAAAGTACCACCGCTAAAGGCGTCGGTCACATCACCATCAAATTCGGAGCCGCTGCCTATTTCAGAAGAACCCGCCAATTTACTACCGGAAGTCACGATACTGTCGACAACGGTCGTTGCGACAGTAGCCGCGTTAACAGTCACCTGACCGCCCAGGACCGTTCCGGAAGACAGTACTGAACCGGTGGCCAGTGTTGAGCCGGCAGCAACCTTGCTATCATCGGTAGTGATGGCGGCTACGGCGCCACTAGTCGTGAACTCACCTTCAATTACAGTACCTGCGGCCAATTCAGCTCCAACCAGATGAGAGCCTTCTGCAAGGGTGGATATCTCTGTGGTGGCGGCGATACCGGTAACTTTTATGAGGCCATCTTCTGAGGAAACGGCCAGCCCGCCTGAAGCATCATTGACATCGGTGATAAGAATCTCACCGGTACCTTCCTGGCGCAATTCAACAGTACCAAAGGTGGACATCTTCTCTGTATCTCCGAACACCTTGGTGGTCTCTGTTCCCTGGGTAACCTCGATAGCCCTGCCATCCGAGGAAGACAAGGTAAGAATTCCGGATACATCCACGGACGCGACGACCCCATGCTCGGAAGTCTTCTTGTTAATCTCGGCGGCAAGGGCGCCATCAGCATCGTTCTTCTCCACTGTGATAGCACCGATATTTACACCGTTAATGGCAAAATCACTGTCCGTGGTTCCTCCCGCAATGGCAGCTTCGGTGGAGGTCTCCACGGTGGCGGTTGCACTGATACCCAAGACATCACTCAACCTGTTGATACTGTCTGCAACAGCACCCACACCGTGCTCCGCATTGTTGTCATAGGAGAGTTCAATCTCGTTCAGGGTGTAGTTCTTGTTCTGAGTGGCACTGTAAACGTTCAGTTCGGTCATTCCCTCCCCGCCAAAAGTCAGGTTGGAAGTGGTGACATGACCGATCTTGTTCGCCTCGGTGGAAGCAATTGAGATATCAATGGTTTCACCGGCATAGGCACCCATCTGAAATTTCTTGTTGGTGAAGTTACCGGAAAGAAGTTTCTGATTATTGAATGAGGTGGTCTTTGCAATGGTGTCAAGCTCATCCGTGAGCTTGGTGATATCCGCCTGGATCGCCTTTCTGGAATCCGTGGTCTGTCCGTCCTGGGCAGCCTGGATAGCTTTGGTCTTAATGGTGTTGACAATATTAATGGACTCTTCCAGTGCAGCATCAGCAGTCTGCACGATATTGACACCATCACTTCCGTTTCTGATCGCCTGACCAAGACCCAACTTCTGTGAGCGCAGCGAGTCGGCAATGGCCATGCCGGAAGCATCGTCTGCCGCCTTGTTGATCCTAAGACCGCTTGACAGCCGTCCAAGGGATTCAGAAAGGGAGTTATCGGTTTTGATCATGTTTTTGTGAGCGTTTAATGCCGCAACGTTCGTGTTTATTCTTAATGCCATGGTGTATCCTCCTTGAGAATGTTGATAGGGAGTCCGTTCCCTATTTTTTAAATTGACATGATTAATTCATGTCCCTTGTTTGTTGCTGATAAGCTAAGTATCGACACCCCCCCAAAGAACTTAAAATAAAATTCAAAAAAATCCTTTAAAATCTTTTCCCTCAGGTTTTTCATCCATTATCCGATAATTATTTCAATCGGAATATGTTATAAAAGAATGAGACGCATCATTCATATATAATAGAACATTGGCATTAAGATGGAGGGCACCATGGCAACAGGCTCGATTACATCACTGGGATTAGGGTCGGAACTCGGACTTCAGGACATTCTGGATAAGCTCAAGGAAGTCGACCAAGGACAAATTACTGTCAAGAAGAATAAAAAGACAGATCTCCAGAATCAGGTGGACGACTATAATGGTGTCAATGCAAAACTGTTTGCCATGAAAGCAGATGCCCTGAACCTGTCCCTGCAGTCAAGCTTCATAGAAAACAGTGTCTCGGTTTCGGATGAAGACATCCTTACGGCAACGGCAAACGACGGTATTAAGGAAGCCTCTTTCAGCCTTGAAGTAACCCAGAAGGCCCAGCGCAATTCCTGGCAGACCGTGGGGTTTGCAAAACCGGATTCGTTAATAACGGCTGAACCCGTAACAGGGATAACCGATGTTGACGCTGCCGTAACAACCGTTGACGAAACCATGACCATCACCTACGGCCCCCTTGCCCCCCCTGCCCCCGCAACCCCCAAAACCATGGATATAAACCTTACGGCAGGAATGAGCCTGACTGAAATTGCGGAGGCGGTAAACACGTCATCGGCCAACAAGGACACCGACGGAAACCTGCTGGTAACGGCCTCGGTGGTGAAAAACAGCGATGACGAGTATTACATCCGGCTCTCAGACAAATCCGGGGGCACCAGCGCCGATTCGCAAATAACCGTTGCGGGATTCGACTATGTCAAAGCGGACAAGTTGATCTCCATAGCCCAGTCAGACACTACAACCCCCATGTATTTGAGCCTCGCTCCCGGGGCGACCTACGAGCAGGCGGTAAACCAGATAAACAGCGCATCGGACAACCCGGGCGTGACAGCTGCAATCGTAAACACCGGAGACGCGGTAGACCCCTACCGGATGACCCTGACAGCCGATGACACGGGAGAAGACAGCCGAATAACCATCTCCGATTTTGACATGGATGAGGTGTCCGGTGCCGGTGGCGCCTCCCTGAATTCCACATTTACCCTCAACGGAATACTGTACCAGCGGCAAACCAATGACGGAATAAGCGATGTGATCCCCGGAGTCACCCTGAATTTCAAAAAAGCCGGGGAGAGCACGGTAACCGTAAAGAAAGACATGAGTAATGTCAGGGAAAACATTGTCTCCCTTGTGGAAAAGTTTAACGATCTGCTGTCGGACCTCACCGTATCTAAAAAGTACTCCGAAAAGGACTCGGACTCGGAGGAGAGCGAAAAAAATTCCCTGGCGGGTTCAATCAGCATGAAAAGGCTGAGCTCCGATCTCAAATCCCTGCTGGGCACATCCATAGATACGGATTCCGACTATTCAAGCCTATTTGATATAGGGCTTGAGATAAACAGGGACGGCACCATCACCCTTGATGAAAAGAAACTTGACACCGCCATCGACTCTGATCCCGAGGCCATCGCCTCACTGTTTCTAATGGACTTGGATACGGGTGCCAAAGGCCTGGGAGATATCTTTAATGACGGCCTGCTGGACATGGTCAGTTCCCATGGAATCGTTGGAACGGAGAAAAGCGCTGCGGAAACCAGGATAAAAAGGCTTGACACGGATATCCTGACTTCCACCCAACGTCTGGAAAAAAAATATGAAACCATGGCTAAAGAATTTGCAAGGCTTGATAGCTATATAAGTTCTATTTCTGCGCAAAAGAACGCTTTAACATCCATGATTGATTCATTTAACAAGGACAACTAATAAATTTAAACCCGGTTTTAAAAGAGCCTTAAGAAAAAAGTAGAAAATGTCGATTTCCGTATGAACGATGACAACCAAACCAATCTAAGGAGAAGCAATGGTTGCTAATTCTCAAGTAAGCCAATATCTAAACAATCATTATGAAGGCATGGACCCCAAACAGCTGATACTCCTGCTTTACAAAGGCGCAATAAAACGTATCAGGCTTGCCAGGGAAGGGATTGAAGAGGGGAACATAAAAAAAAGAGGGGAGAACCTCAGCAAGGCGATTGCGATAATTTCCGAACTCAATGCATCCGTGGACCCGAAGGCAAACGATGATGTCTCCCAGTTTCTAATCAATCTTTATACGGCCATCCTTGTCGAACTTCCCAAAGTTTCCCTGGACAATGACACTGAAATCCTTGACCGTACCGAAGCATACATATTAAAGCTGACCGAGATTTGGGAAAATGAAGTGATGACAAAAGCCACTCCCCCTAAAAAAACTCCCATGCCGGGAAGCTATGGAGCAGCCAATGAGAAAAACGACTTTCACTCCTTTGCCGTTTAGCAGTCAAACCACAGGTGGTTGACCATGGAAAATGAATTCTTACGGATTAAAAAGACATTAAAAAAACTCGACGAGCTCCATATGAGCCACTTTGAATCCTTTGACAACGATTCAGTCCCGGATCTTGAGGAACAGAGTGCCGAACGCGAGACCGAGGTTGAGAATTTAAAAGAGAGCATCAGCCGTTTTCTCACAATGGCAGAGATTGAACCCCACGGGGATGCAGAAGCAATGATGCTTTTTTTAAATAACCGTATCACCAACTTGCTCGAACAGAACAATGCTCTGGAAATCAAAGTTGTAGCTTACAGAGAAAAAATCCGAAACAGCATGAAGCAAATTTCAAGGGGGAAGCAGGCCATCGGCTCCTATGGCTCATCTGCTGGTCTTGTAAATAAACCAAAAGTTATCAGCCTTACTAAATAGAAGGAGGTTTTCATGGACTTAAGCAATATTAGCACGGGTGTTCCAGTAAAGGTACAGGAGTCAACGTCAACGTCCATGCCTTCCCCCTCGCAAGGTGCCATGGATAAAACAGATAAACTTCAAGACCTGAACTCTGTTGAAAAACTTGATCAGACAGCCAAGGGCAAAGAGCAGAAAGAATCGCCCCTATCGGCTGATAATCTGAAAGAGTTAACGGAAGAACTGAATGAATATATGGATGATCTTCAGACCAATATTGGATTTTCCATGCGTGATGACCCGGATCGTACATTAGTTGTGGAAATAAAAAACAGGGAGACCGGTGAAGTTATCAAACAGATCCCCTCTGAAGAGATGCTGAAGTTAAGAGAGAAGATGGCGGAACTCACGGGACTTATATTTGACAAAAGCGTATAAAACCACACTGATTTGAGATGGGGCCCTAAAACAGGGCCCCCATCCCAGGATGGACCGTCCGGTTTAGGACGCTTCCAGGATATTGTGCTGATACGAATAGACGGAATCCGGAATCACCACCTGAAAAGCTTCATTATTATTTATATTTATGACCAGGGGGCCCTGTAGATTTGCTGTTACTTTCTTTCCTTCTTCACCTTGGGAGATATTGACCACCACATAAATTTGCAACTCCTCGGCTTTAACCCCTTTCCAACCCTTAGCAGCAACAAAGCCATCCAGATCCAACTTATAATCCTGCATAAACAAAAACGGGTTCATTACAACAAGTGCAAGATTGGATTCCTCAAGGGACTGGAACCAACAGAACGGGACTGTTTTCGGATCTTCAAGAAGAGCAAAACGTTCAAAGCCGGGAAACCCTAAGAGCCCGTCGGGCATGGTAAGGATCTTTGTTTCATCGATTTCTATTTCACCGAATTTTCTGGTATCTATCTTCACTCTCTCTACTCCTTGGAAAATCTCTTTTGAATCAACTCTGCGGCCTCTGCAATATCCGTCATGTTCTTTGCTACGGATTCAATATTTTCTTTCCGGATCTGCTCCAGGACCTCCATACGAAAAATCGCTATATCCCTTGGAGCATCGATTCCAATCTTTACACCGCCACCCTCAATTCCAAGAATACTGACAACAATGTTGTCTCCTATTTTAATCTTTTCCGTCACCTTCCGGCTCAGAACCAGCATATGCTCTTTATCCTTTATAAATAATCCACAAGACTCATTTTCATGATCTTTGCGGTTGAACTCAAGGAGGCCTCATAGGCCGTTTCAATGGATTTAAGGTTCATGATGGCTTCAACGATATCGGCATCCTCTATGTTGGATCTTCTCTCCGTCAGGCTCAAATTCACCTCGGTTGTCATTGTATTTCTTATCTCAAGGCGCTTGTATTTCACACCAACATCCACAATTCTGGAGGTCATGTTATCATAATTGGTTTCCAGGCGTCCAAGGGTTCTTTCGAGGCCCTCCACATCGTTGGCGGCAAGATATTCGTTCATATCATTTAATGTGTTGAAAATTCCCCATTCAACTTTTCTTGAGCTTTCAACAGGGGTTTCCACATCATCCAGAGAATCAAACCCAAGAATTGTGCCGATGCTCTTACCGTCTCCCCCTTCGGAAAGGGGGGCATTATCCCCTGTCTGCCATTGGAGCTGAAACTCCTCAAGTTCCGTGCCATTCTCCTTTATGGCGAATTTCTTTGTATAGGAGTCCCAGGTTACGGAATAATCGATTCGGTTGCCATTTTCCCGGGATTCCGCTTCAAGGGCCTTCTCAACCTCCTGCCCGAGCTCGGACAGGCTGGTATATGTTTTGGCTTTTATGGATGCGGTAAGCTCTCCAACCTCAACTCCCATGTCGGCCTTGGTTATCTCCTTGAAATTGATTTTATCATTAATACCATTACCTATTTCAATGTTAACGACCTGCTCATCGCTTTCGGAAAAAGAGACTTTATCATCCCCGTAAAATCCCAGTTTTTCTCCAACGTCCTGATCTGCATTTTCACCTGAACCCCAAAGAAGTGTAAAGGATTTTATGCTTGCATCGCTGCCCTTGATCATGAACTTATCTGCTGTGGTATCATAGGAGACAGAATATTTCACGCCATAGGGAGATGCCATCCCCATGGCTTTTTCTATCTCACGGGCCACATCATCAAGATCCGTATAATCTCCAGGGGGTATTTCGATGGTCTGCTGTCCGGATCGAGTGCCGTCTATGTTTGTCTCCTGGAAATCAATTTTGTTGTTATCAGCACCAAAGGTCATGAGAACGGGGGGGGTATCACTGAAATAAGGCACCCCAATACCGCCGCCATAGGCACTTGCGGTAAACCCAAGGGTTTCAGCGATGGAGGGGTCCGGAGTTAGGCCGCTGCCGGTTTCACGCAGGAAATTAAACCCAGTCAGCATTCCTCCGGTCTCCTGAATCCCAAAATTATGGGCAGCAGGATCATAGGTGAGATCATAGTTCGTTGAAAAGCCCGAAGCTGCAGAAACATTGATCATGGCCGTCTCAACCGCAGCCTCAAGATCCGCAGCGGTTTTGTAAGACCCCTTTGGAACAACGGCGTTGAGTTTACGGGTCACCCCGCCATTAATCTCCTCAAACGCCATAATACTGTTTGTATCATCAATGGTGATGTCAAATTCAACAGCCCCATTGCTTACCGGATAGGTTATGGCGTCGTCCTTGGGATAAAACCCAAGGGTCGAAGTGGCTGAAGAAGCACTCCAGAGAACATTGAGTTCATTCAGGCTGGTACCGTCCTCCCTGATATTAAAACGGCTGTTTTCAGGATCATAGGAGACGGCATAATCTATGTTATTGGGACCGGCGAGACTTTCCGCCTCCATCTGGGCCTCGATCTCCTTGGCCAGGGCATCCATGTCTGTATAAGTGCCGGGATTGATCGTCGCGGTATGTGTCACCCCCGGAGCAACACCGGTGGAATCTATCTCGTTAAATTGTATGGTATCATTAACACCATTGGTTATAATAAGCTCGGTAATGTATTTAGGATAGGTATCGGATACCGGGGGAGCGGCAATTGAATTCTCGGCATTGAAACCGATCTCAGGCCCCAGGCTGTGGTTCCCCTTGAAAGGAACGATCTCAAACTGAACACTCTCCCCCTTTGTGCTTACCGGATTATCAAGCTTTATGCTGATGTCTGCAACGCCATTCCCATCAAGATCAAGGTCAACCCCATCTGCGGAACCTTGAATTGTTGAAGGGATATCATATCCAGGGTTATTTTGAACCTTCCAGTTCCCCTGTCCGTCCCAGAGCAGCATAAATGGTTTACTGCCGGCAGGTTCCGGAGTGCCAACGGTTAAAGCGTCCTTATTAACAACACTCACATCAATATCATCAGGGGTGATCTGCCCGATTGTCCGGATGTCCTTCAGATGGGGATCCCCACCTGTTTTCCACATGAATTCCGTTCGCATATATCCGTTATAGCTGCCATCCTCCCTGATGGAAAACGTTTTTTCGTCCCCATCATACTCAACCTCGTAATTCACGCCATATCCCTCTTCCGAAGAGGCTTTATTCAGTGCATTTTTTACGAGTACCTCAAAATCGGACGCATTATACTCCCCATCCGGAATCGTGACCGTCAACATTTTTTCCGAGGCCGAGCCATGGCCGTTGTCTTCCTTGAACACAATGGTATTGTTTGTAGAGCCGACAGCGACAAAATCATCCCAGAAAACCTCTGTCCCAGCCCGCCCCACCTGCACATCGGCATTTTTATCGGTTTTTATCTCAAAGGGATTGTCATTGCCGACATAGGAGATCGTGGGGGGATTGGTGTCCGTATCGTACTTGAACGGCTCAACATCGGTACGGGTACCGCCGAAAATATAGTTTCCGTTTACCTGGGTATTTCCAAGGGTGACGATCTGTTTCATGATTCCGTTAATGCTGTTGATGGTATCATTACGTTCATCAATAGTTGACGAGGCATTGACGAGGCCGCTCACCCTGGTCTTTACTTCCAGCATCAGGTCATTCACACTGTCAAGGGCGGTCTCCCCGCCTTTGAGCCATGACAGCCCCATGGCGACATTCTTTTCGATCTGATCGAGATTCTCCAGGGAAACCTTGAGGTCAAGCACCTGGCTCAACCCGATGGGATCATCGGAGATGCTGTTGATACGTTTCTGGGTTGCCACAACCTCATTGGCATCCCTCATTTTGCTGGTGATTTTTCCCAGCTGATATGTGGCATTGCTGTATGTTGTAATATTGGGAACTCGCATCATCCCCTCCTTTTTATTATCTCATTCCAAGCAGTGTATTGAGCATCTCATCTGAAACGGTCACGAGTTTTGACGCAGCGGAAAATGCGTGCTGATACTTCATGAGCTTGATCATCTCCTCATCCAGGGATACGGCTGAGATGGAATCCCGCTGCTCTTTCAAATTGTTGACCATGATATCGGAAAAAGCCTTGCCGCTCTTGATGCTTCGCGACCTGATACCCAGGGATCCGACCATGGTGTTGTAGTACCCGTCCAGGGTGGCGCTGGTAAGACTGGATGTTGCCTCAGATCCCCTGTTATAGGTCCACTGCTGCATGGTAAGGGTCTTGAACTGGACATCGGCAAGGGAAAGGGCGTTTGAATTATCCCCGTTGCTTATCTCACCGGTTTCACTGTTGATGCGCCCTGCGGCGATATAGTCCGTATCACTCAATTTCTCGTTCATCTCAATGGTCAAGGCGTCATTGCCTTTGAAAAAGGTGTTGATGCCGGCAGCCGCAACAAGACCGGAGGAAGAGGAAGCAGGATCATTGGAAAAGGCGAAGCCCATATCGTCGGCATCCCTCTCGTCAAAGTCGAACTTCACCTGGCCCGCGCCCGTCACCTTTTTGTTGAAACGAATCTCAATGTCCGCAAGGCCGTCCCCGGAAAAGTCCACGCCAAACCCGTCATCATCTCCCCCTTCGGGGATAACAACGGCATTGCCGCCCGTGGGGTCGTTCAAAAGATTCCATTGTCCGGATGCGTTCCGGTCAAAGGTGATCTCGTCGGCGCTGAAATCAAAGCTGGTCCAGTCCTTCACCTCGATGGTGGTATTGTCCTCACTGAAACCGTTTTCCCCGGAATACCTCACATTCACCATGGCGTTATAATCATCGGACGCTTCAAATTTCAGCCGGTTATCCGTGGTTACTATGGCCTTCATTCCTTCGGCCTGGGTGTTAAACCGGTCGGCAAAGGAATCCTGGGTCCAGTGCCAGTCGGACAGAAGCTCGCCCGTGGGCTGGCCGCTGCTATTATCCGAAACCGGAACACCAAGGTGATCCGTTGTAATGGTGAACACATCATCGTTAAACAGGGTGCCGTCATAAAATTTCAATTTCATGCCGTCCACCTCAACCTCCACGGGTGAATCCGGCGTGATGGGGGGATCAGAACCCTCTATCTCAAAGCTGCCCGAGGTGACGCCGTTGTTCCACTCAATCACCAGGGGCTCCTCGCCATACCCCGGCAGGGTTCCCACCTTGCCGCCGGACTTCACGGAAAAATGATACATCTCGTTTTTTGAATTGGCGGCTCCCTTAACCCTGAAATTCAACGGATCGGGAAATCCATTCTCGTCGGTATTTACGGTCAAGGTGTTTCCCGCAACAAGGGAACCGGCCGAGACGTTAAAAGAGAGAGAGGCAACTCCGTTCTCCTCGATGGTGACAAGGCCCTGGTCTTCCACCTCCACCAGTCCCTCCTCGCCGGTGGAAAGCCCGTCGGCATCCAGTTTTTCCCATTTGATGATCCCCTTGTCCGAATAGAGGGTCGAGGTGGAAAAATCCCTGAACACGTTGGCCGCATTCAGAAGATCGTTTTCAGGATCGCTTGCGCCGCTTCCCGTGCCGGTGGACACCCTGAGGGTTGCATCACCGGTTGCGGACTCCTTAAAATCGGTAATCTCGATGGGTTCTTCAAGGGCCTTGTTCTTGATGATGGAGACCGACTTTCCGGTCCTGACCACCTCATAGTCGGCCCCGGGAAGCGCACCGCCAAGGGCGGTTTCAAGGCCCTTGGCATACCCCAGTTCATTGTCATCCGGGGCAACGGGCACCGCCACGGTATAGGTAACGGGAATTCCGTCAACCTCAAAGGTGACGTCCTCTCCCACCGTGAAATTTCCAAATCCCCCATCGCCACCCAGGGTGATGATGGAGCTGCCGATCTTTGCATCGGCCTGGTCAAAGAGCCCACCGGAGCTGGCGCCAAACACTGAGGTTTGGATGGACATGCCCGGATCCGTCAGGATGGTGACGGTGCCGGCGACCACACCGGCCTTGTCGCCGGCAGCACCGGGTTCAGTGAGAGTGACAGAAGATCCGTTCCCGGAAAAGTTAATGGAATCTGTAGAGTTAGTATCCGCGTTAAAAATGGCCGTGTCATTGGCTGCAGCCGTGAAATCAAGAACATTGTTCGCATTTGCCCCGTCCGGAGTGGTTCCCCCCAGTGCTGTAATGGCAATCGTGGCATCGTCACCCGAATCGTTTCCGGCGTTCTTCAGGGTCAAGTCGGAACCGTCCGTGGTGCGCAAAGTCACCGAACTGGTCGCGGGATCGTTCTCGAGACTGAAGGGCTGACCGTCAAGACCGGCATCCAGGGCCGAATAAAAAACCTGAGCCACAGCCATCTGATCCGTGGTATCCACTCCGGTGAGATCCACGGTAATCGGGGTGGATGTCCCAGGCGTACCATTGGACTCAACGGTAAAACTCACCTGATCCCCCGGGTTAAAATTGGTAAAATTGTCAAGGCGTATCCCTGAATTGTCCTGGATCTCGAAATCCTGGACGCCAAGGGTTCTGCCGGACTGGCTTGTGATCTCCAGACCGTTCACAAAAAGGTCCTGATCCGAGTTGATGTCATTGACAGCCTCGGTGGCGGAAAGCAGGGCCTCCTCAAATTGCTCGTCCAGGGTACCGGCTGACAAATCAACAATAAAACTCTGCTTCTGGATCACCCCGTCAACATAGAGGGAAAATTGAACCTCATCGCCGTCTTCGGCATTGGCGATCCCGGTGATATCGAAGCCGGCGGAATTTTCAGAGGCATGGGCGGTCACGCCCCCGGCCTTGTTCAACGCTTCGGCAATGGAGGCGGCCGACCGTTTGGCATCCCCGCCCATATCCTTGATCTCTATCTTCTCGGTGCCGTTAGGCCCGCCGGAAATGGTAAGGGTCTGGTCGACCAGGGAACCGTTCAGGGCGTCCGCGACATCAATTCCAGACCCCTTTACCGTGGCCAGCTCATCCCCGTCGGTCTCCGCAACCTGTCTATCCCCCAGGGTGGCGTCATCCACCACGGTGAGTTTGTACCTGCCCTGAACGCCACCCGGCGCCCTTCCCTGCCAATCGGAGATCGTTGCCCCGGATATGCCCATGTCCATGTCAACGGTTCGATACTCGGCGGAGGAGGTGGTCATGTCCTTGACCCACATCCTGAAATCCTTGGCATAGTCAATCTTGTCGCCGAAGTCGTAACTTGAAAGGAGCCCGCTCTCGTCGGCCCTGTAATCCCCGGTGAGGGAACCTGTATAGTAATCAAGACCGGCGCCCTGGGAATGCTGGTAGTTGATGGCCCATATCATCTCATGGGCCAGCACATCGAGATCATTCTTGTACTTTGGAATGATCTCGTCCCGGATCTGAAGCCATCCCCCAAGCTTACCACCTGAGATCTTATCGGTAATATCGATATCCGAGCCATAGGAACCCTGCCACATCACCTCATTTTCGGCAACGGAAAGCTCATAGTTATCGACCTGGTTCACCAGGGTGAAGCCATTGGCGACGTTAACGATGATGCCGCCGTTGGGTTGTTCAAAGGTGTCTATGTCGATCATCGTGCCAAGCTCATCAACCAGGGCGTTTCTCTGGTCCCTCTGGTCGTTGGCCGTCCTGTGGTTCTCAAGGCTGCTTATTTCCTTGTTCATTTCCGCAATCTGGCTTGTCAAGGCATTGATCCTGCCCACGGCCGATTCAATTTCCCTGTTAACGTCGGTTTCGACGTTGGTGAGGTCGGTGTTTGCGGCATTGAGCCGGGAAACGAAATTCTGCCCCTTTTCATACACGGCAACCCGCTCCGATGCTCCCTGGGGATTATCGGAAAGATCGTGCCAGGAGTTCCAGTATTGGGTCAACATGCTGCTGATGCTTGTTTCCGACGACTCCTCGAAAAAGCCCTCCATGATCTGCATGTAGGCTTCGGCCTCTTCAAAGGCGGCCTGGGTGGATTTTTCATCGGTCAACCGGTTTTCAAGGAGCTGATCGACCCGCTGCATGATCTGCTCAACCCCCACCCCCCTGCCAAACAGGAACCCGGAGTAAAGGGATGACCCGTTGCTTTTATGGGCTGCATCCTGGCGGCTGTAATCGGGATTGTTGACATTGGCGATGTTGTGGCCGGTGACATTCAAGCCGTACTGCTGGGCGGCAATGGCGCCCTGAGCAATGTTAAGTGTGGATGATATGCCTGTCATGGCTAAACCTCCTGACTAATAAAGCAATTGGCCTTGGCCGGAGACACCTCGGAGCCTGTCCAGCCGTACCAGCCATTATCCGGTATCGGTAAAAGGGTTGCCACCAGACCTTCAACAACCTCCAGACGCTCCTGCACATGGTTCTGGTTTTCCATGGAAAGCCTTGCCACTTCCGCCTTTTCCTTGTCGATGGCAAATTTCAAGGCGCCAAGGGCCAGCTTTTCCGGCTTGGAAAAGGAGACCAGGGTCAACAATTGTGCAAGCGAGAACGAACCGACATCCATTGAGTGCTCAATGCCCTCCTGCTCGAACAGATAGAGAATGCTGTTACGAAGGCTCTCAATATTTTTGGCAATCTTCTTTTTGCGATTCGACGCCTCCCACAGGGACGCTACATCCATATCAACGATGGCGTCGCGCTCCTGTGTCAGAAGCTCGGTCAACCCCTGGTAACTGGTCAGTTTATTTTTAAGCAACGTTTCAATACTGTCGGCAATTTTTTCCATGTCATCCCCCATACCTTTAAATTATCGGCATCCGCTTGAACTTATAAAGCCGGCGGGAAAATTTATTATTACAGGGGGGAATTTTTTTCCCGCCACCTGCCATTTATCCCGGTCGAAAAGTAATTTTTGCAACATCCGTGCCATAAATAATGGGGACACTTTAATAAAAGCGTCCCCTACTTCGGCTCGCTTCAATAGAAACGTCCTCTACTTCGGCTCGCTTCAATAGAAGCGTTCCCTATTCCCCTGAATCTTCCAGCTCTTTGTAGAAGAAATCCGCAATGCCGACGCCCCGGCCTGAAGCGGCAAGCTTATCGGCAAGGTGCTGGTCATACATGGATTTGTATATATCCAATCCTTGACCCTCCCCAAACAGGGTGTCCCCGGGCAGGGTCTCCCGCATGGATTTCAGCATGGAGGAAAGAAAGATCGCCTCAAACCCCTGGCAGGCTTCCTTAAGCTTTTGTTTATCTTTGTTTGCGGCATGATTTCCCTTTACCTGGCTGACCCTTGCCGATGAAAGTGCCTGGTCGATTGCATCCATTTTATAACTCCTTGATTGAAACCGTAAATTCCGGGGTCAGGCTTAGAAACCGGGGTCAGGCTTAGCTTATTGGTGTAATTGCTCGTTTATTTAAGTTTAGCCGCAATAAGCTAAGCCTGAGCCCTAAGTGTAAGCCTCTTAAGTGGGGACACTTTTATAAAAGTGTCCCCGTGGGATAAAAACCGGGGTCAGGCTTAGCTTATTGATGTAATTGCTCGTTTGTTTGAGTTTAGCCGTAATAAGCTAAGCCTGACCCCTAAACGTCATATGATTTCCAGGTCGGCCTGAAGGGCGCCCGCCGCCTTGATGCTCTGAAGAATGGTGATCAGATCCCTGGGAGAGACGCCAATGGAATTGAGCCCCTTGACGAGCTCGCCAATGGTCGCGCTTCCCGGAAGGGGCATCACCTGGACCTCCTCCTCCACCACGGTCACCTCGGCCTGGGGGGTTGTCACGGTTTCCCCTTCGGAAAAGGGCTCAGGCTGGGACACATCCGCCGATTTCTTGATGGTGACGGTGAGGTTGCCATGGGCAACGGCAACGGTGGAGATGGTGACGTTCTCACCGATCACAACGGTGCCGGTCTTTTCGTTGACCACCACCTTGGCCCTTGTATCCGGGACGATGGTGAGGGTCTCGATATCGGCCAGGAACTCGGCCACATCGCTCCGTTGCATGGTTACCGGAATATTCAGGCGAAGGGCACTGGAATCGACGGCTTCGGCAACCCCCTCGCCAACCGAGGCGTTGATGGTATCCGCCACCCGCTTGGCTGTTGTAAAGTCCGGGTTAAACAGGGAAAGAATCAGCTCCTTCTTACCGTCGAGCTTCACCGGGATTTCCCGCTCCACACTGGCGCCATTGGCGATCCTGGCCACCTGGAGATGGTTCTTCTGGGTGCCGCCCCCGGCCCCCCCTGCCCCAACGCCTCCGAGGGTCACAGGCCCCTGGGCAAGGGCATACACCTTTCCGTCGACGCCCTTGAGGGGGGTCAAAAGCAGGGTGCCGCCGGAAAGGCTCTTGGCATCCCCGATGGAAGAGGCAATAACGTCTATTTTATTACCGATCCTGGCAAAGGCCGGAATTTCCGCAGTGACGATAACGGCGGCAATGTTCTTGACCTTGAGCTGGTTCTTGTCCACATGGATTCCCATGCGGTCCATCATGTTGGCCAGGGCCTGGGTGGTAAAATCGGCCCCGGACTTGTCCCCGGTACCGTCCAGCCCCACAATGAGGCCGTAGCCCGTGAGCTGGTTGCTCCGGATTCCCTTGATCGCCGCAAGGTCCTTGATCCGGGCCGCCTGGGCCGAATCCCCCCCGGGGCACAGGATAAACACAAAGAAAAAGAGTCCCAGGACCGCCAGCCAGCCCTTTGATTTAATTTTAAAATGCTTCATAAGAACGCTTCCTTTTTAAAAGGGCCATACATTATCCATGATCCGGGTACCCCACCCCGGCTTCTGCTTGTCCGCAAGCACCCCCTTGCCGTAATACTCGATCCTGGAATCCGCAAGATAGGTGGACTTCACCCGGTTGTCCGCAGTGATATCCCCGGGCCTCACAAGGCCTGACACGCTGATATACTGAACCTCGCCGTTGACCTTCATGGCCTTTCTGCCAAACACGCTCAGATTGCCGTTGGGGAGTATCTCCGTTATCCGTGCTGCAATGGATCCCGTAATCCTGCCGCTGCGGTCGCTCTTTGCCTCCCCCTTGAAATCGTTGGCGTAATCCGCCCCTACCAATTTGCCGGTGCTGGTGGCGCCAAGGGCTGTGACGGTACCGAACAGGTTGGAAACCCCGGCACCGACCTCGGTCTCCCTGGAGGTTTCGGTGTTCACATCCATCTGGGAAGAGGTGTTTTCCACGATATCGACAATCACGGTATCACCCACCATGGCCGCCTTGGTATCCTCAAAAAACCGGCTCCGTGAATCCGAAGTCCACAAGGAGCCCTCGGACGGAGGAAGGGGGGCGTACTTTGGCTGAAGCGCGGGCTGGTCGGACAGCCCTTCGGGCAGCACGGCCATGGTGTCGTTTTTGGTTGTTGTGGCGGCCGTGCATCCCGACACCAACAGGGCGGCGAGGAGCAGGCAGGTCATTGTTTGTTTCATAATATCTCCTAGAAAAAGACATCCACGGTTTGGGGTCCCGAGATCCTGCCGAAAACTGTCTTGCCGGTGGTGATGTTCTTGACCGGAATCTGATCCCCCAGGCCTCCTGCCCGGGTGGCGATGCCGATGGCTTTGATGCGCATCTCGCCCTTACAGGCCACCAGGGTCACGTTGTCTCCCTTTTTCACCAGGGGCGGGACCTCCAGAACGCTCCCACGAAGGTAGCCGCCGGTTTTGATATTCTGCTTCACCCGCATGCCCGGGGCCCGGTCGATCCGGGTCAGGTAATTATCAGGAAGTTTCGAAACATTGAGCCGTTTGAGACAAAGATCCCCGGGCTGGAGAATATCTCCCCGGGACAGGTTCCGTGTTGAACAGACCACCGTATCATAAATGTCCACCCACCCGGAAAGCGATATCCGTCCGCAGGAGACGTTGCCCACGGCAACATCCACATGAAGGCTCACCCGGCCCTTGGCCTTGCCCTGCCGTGACGATTGAACGGAAAACTCCATGTCGCCCACGGGATAGAGAGAAAGTCCCCTCACCCTGAAATCCCTTATATCAAACTCCTGCTCTCCCAGGCGCTCCCGGATATGATCCCGATAAAGTTCCCTGAGGGTCTCTTCCGGCACTTCCTGGCTGACCCGCTTGATGAACACGGAATCGGGAAAGCTGATTTCCGCGGTTTCAGGCAACCAGGAAATTGATCTCACCTTTGACGCAAGACGTTCCCCGGACAGCCTCTTTACTTCGCCGATGGCCGGCGAAAACCCCATGGAAAAGGATTCAAGCTCCTCCTTCATCATTCCCGGGGCCCGAACCCTGGCAACATCCTTTAACAGATACTCCCTGGCATTGACCCGGGCATCGGAGTTGATATGAATCTCAATCCCCTTTTCCACACCGCCCTGAACCAGGGTGGCGGCGACCAGCAGGGGCAGCACAAACCCGATTATTTTAGCAAGGATTCTCAAACCTGAATCTCCCCTTGCTTAACGTTTGATACCGTTGGCAAGGCCAAGCATGGCATCGGCCGTCTGGATCGATTTGGAGTTTGCCTCATAGGCCCGCTGCCCCACGATCATGTTTACCATCTCTTCCACAACACTCACATTGGACATCTCAAGCCAGTTGTTGGTCACCGTACCAAGGGGCTCTTCCCCCGGGATTCCCTCGGTGGCGGGGCCGGATCCTTCCGTGGGCCTGAAAAGATTTTCCCCCGCGGCAAACAGGCCGGCAGGATTGACAAAAGAGGAGAGGTTGACCTGCTCGGTGGCAAGGATCTGATCATTGGCGCCATGCACGGTCAGGGTGCCGTTGTCCTGGAGGGTAATGAGGGTCGCCTCCACCGGGATGGCTATCTCGGGCTGAAGCCTGTCGCCGGAATTGGTTGTGATAAACCCCTCGCTGTCCAGGGTGAAGTTACCGGCACGGGTATAGAGTTCCTCGTCACCGTGGAGCACCCGGAAAAAGCCGTCTCCCTGGATGAGAAAATCAAGCTCGTTTCCTGTCTGGGTGAAATCCCCCTGGGTGAAGATCTTCTGGACCCCGGAGGGCCTGACGCCCATACCCACCTGGATACCCGTGGGAACCTGCCCGCCTCCGGGGGTGGTGGCCCCCGCGATCAGCATGGTCTGGTACATGAGATCCTGAAAATTGGCCCGGCTCTTTTTAAATCCAACGGTACTCGAGTTGGCCAGGTTATTGGCAACCACATCTGTCTGTGTCTGCTGGGCGTTCATGCCGGTGGCAGACGTCCATAGCGCTCGTATCATAATGTTCTCCCTTACATTTTTACTGGAGTTTACCCAGGCTGTTTATCGCCTTACCATCGACCTCGTCAAAGGTCATCATCATCTTCTGAAACGTCTCGTACATCCTGTGGTGGTCGATCATGTTCACCATCTCCTCCACGGGCTTTACACCTGAAAGCTCAATCGAACCCTGGGCAACTGCCACGTTGACAGGCGCCACTTCATCCTCGCCATTGCCCGTGTATACAAAATTGTTCACGCCCTCCTTCTGGAGTTTTTCAAGATCGCCAAAGGTGACGATGTCCAGCTGATCGATAATGGCGCCGTCCCCGCGGATTTCTCCCGCGGCATTGATATCGACAACCGCCGCGTCAATGGTGATGGGACCGCCCTGGCCCAGGACGGCATCACCGTTCTGGTCCACCAGCACCCCCTGGCTGTTGAGGGAGAACGCCCCGTTCCGGGTGTATCTGACGCCGGCAGCGGTATCAACCTTGAAAAACCCCTCATCGGTCAAGGCGATATCCAGGGGATTTCCCGTATGCTTCACCCCTGCCTGGGTCAGGTCCGTGTTGAGTTTGGCCTTAAACAACTTGTCAAAACTGACAACGTCCTTTTTAAAACCCGCGGTATCCGCATTGGCCAGATGATTGGATGTCACCTCAAGTTTTCTCTCCTGCCTCAGGCCGCCCTGGACAGGCCGTGTCATCTCAAGAATCATGATCGTTTCCTTTCCCTGTTCTAACGTTTTTAGCTTAACTACAGCAATAACGGTGCCAGGGTTTTAACGATCTAAAAAAAATCGTCCGCCATCCATGGAGAAAAAGACCTGGACAGGCATAAAAAACAGCAAATAAGGGGGTTAAAAATCTGGGGCGGTTTTGATTAAAAAACCAAGAACCAGGGTCAGGGTTAGCTACAAAAACAGCGTGAGAACCGGGGTCAGGCTTAGCTTATTGGTGTAGTTTGTCATTTCTTTAAGTTTCATGACAATAAGCTAAGCCTGCCCCCTGAGAATGTGAGCCTGACCTCCTAAGGAGGAGCGTAAGTGGGGACACTTTTATAAAAGTGTCCCCGTTACTGCAATAAGCTAAGCCTGACTCCTGAGGATGTAAAAAGACGGATTCATGACACAGGAAAGCTGTGTTCTTGACGCCCAAAGGAAAAAACTGCCTAGCGTTTTAACCGGGTTTTGTTGATGGAATACACAAAGGCGAGGAGTTCGGCCACGGCCACATAGACGTCCTGGGGAATCTCTTCGTCCAGATCAAGGCCCGAGAGCACCTCCACAAGATCGGGGTCCTCATGAACCGGGACATTGTGCTGTTCGGCAATCTCGATGATCTTTTCGGCAACGGCCCCCCTCCCCTTGGCCGTAATCCGGGGAGCGTTTTCAATTTCAGGATCGTATTTAAGTGCCGCGGCTTTTTTTCGTTTATCACGGTTCATGGCATTCTCCCAAGGTTTACACCACCAGATCCAGGCTCAGGGAGCCGTCCTTCACCACCCTGTCAACAAGGGAGGCTTCGGAAATACGTTCAGGTGCGCCCCTGCGGCACTCCACTTGAAGCACCTGAAAACCATGGGTTCCCAACCGCTTTCGAAGGGTCGGCAGCATGGTCTTTATAAAGGAGGCAACACCCTCATCTTCCACCTGGAACATGGCTGAAACATCCTTGTCCAGCACGGAAAGGTCGACCCGTAAAGGCCCCAGGTTTGTCATGGTCAGAAATACCGAAACCCGTACCAGGCGGGGGGCATCCGGGCGTGATTCTTTTTTTTTCCCGCCAAGGTCGAAAAAAAGCTGGCCAAAGCTGAATGAATTGCTGCTGAAGATGGGAAACGGGATCAGGTATTTTGCCGAGTCCGACGAATGGCTGTTCAACACCTGGAATTTTTCCATGGCGTCAACAAACTCCCGAAAGGGCTGAAGCTGCTCCTTCTCTTCCGGTTCGGCCCGGGACAGGAGGGAGAGCAGAAACCCCTTGAGATCGTTTTCCCGGACCCTGTGAAAATCCGACGGAGGCACATCCTTTGCCAGGAGATCGGCCTCGCCGGATTGAGCCGGTTCAGCCTTAACAAGGGTTGCCAGGCTCTTTTCCCACAAGAGCCCGCTTTTTTCCAGCAGGCGGGGAACAAACCGGGTGTCCGCATCCCCGGACTTGAGGGAGAGGGAAAAGAGCAGGTCCCGCAAATGATTGAGCCGGGCCGGGGTCAACACCCCCTTTGCCGTTACAATCGGTTTTTCAGCCATGGAAGTGTTGGAAGTATCGGCAGCGCCGGGAATGGTTGGCCCATCAAGACCGTCTGAAGGAATGGAAAGCAGAGGAAGGACAAGTTTTGCAAGGCCTGCAAACGGGCTCTGCCCGGTAAGGGAACCAAGGGCCGCAAGTACCGGGCCCGGGATCTGGAAGGGCTTGTGCACGGAGGCCATGGGCTTCAGGATCTCAAACCCGCCGGTTCCGGTCGCCTTGAGCTGGAGGGTATCACCCTGGACGAGCAGGTGGGAGGTATCCGCCGTCACCCGGTTACCGGCAACCATCAACTCCGCCCGTGTGGCGGAGAGTACCTTCAGGACGGTTGCATCCACGACCTGATCTTTAACGAACAAGGGCGCACCCGCTTTTCCCCGGCCCTGTTGCTGCTTGAAAAGCTCTGGGGAGAAGATATGCACCCCCTGTATCACTCGAGGGTCTCCATTGCCATGAACTTCTTCTTAAGGTTGATGACGATCTTCACTTCCCCCTTTGGCATGGAGAGGCGTGAGGCGATGGCATCCACGTCAAGGCCCTGTTCGTAGAGGTCTACGATGCTCTGCTGCTGATCAAAGACATCCTCTTCAAAGGCATCACGGACCTGGGCCAATGGGGTGGCGGAACCGCCGGCCGGGGACTGGGAAGCATTCGCTGCCCGGTCAAGCATGGCTTCGGCCCTGGAGAGCAAGAGGTTGATGCTGATGATCCTGGAATCAAGGGAATCGTTCAACCCCCCAATCAGATTCTTCTTATCCCGGATCTGCTGGTCAAAACTGGCGGCGGCCGCATCGGCTTCCTTCACCAGGGGTTCAAGCATATCAATGATCTGGGATGCCGTACGGCCGGCCTCTTCCGCAACCTCCGCCCTGTTGTCCGGGTCCGGTTTCTCCTTGCCAAGGCTTTTCAGCCGTTTGAACAGAACCATGAAGAGCCCCAGTAATACAAGATCGATAAAGAGCTGAACGCCTACCCCAATTTCACTTAAAAACGGTGTTGTCATGCTACGGTATTAAGCAGATTCCCGGTGTCGTCAGGTCTCTGCTTCCTTTCCATTTTTTTTTTCTTTGCCTTGGTTTTTGTTGACCGTTCCCCGGGCCGTTTCTCTTTTTCCTTGTCGGCCGCCAACCTCTCGGAATCGGTGGGCTCCTGGACCTTTGTCTTTTCAACGGCCACCACTTCAGCCTGCAGGTTTGCAAACTGTTCCGGATTTGGCCGGTTCGGTTTAACGTGCTGGGTTGCCTCATGGAGAACCCCAGCCTGCTGAATAACGATGTTGTGACCTGGTATGGTAGTCATATTAACCCTCCCTAGCCGGTGCTAAAGGTGGTAAACGTCACCCGGTCGATGTACTGACCCGGCAGAACCCGGTTCAACGCCTCCTTTATATTCCCCAGAAGATCCGCCTCGGTGACCTTGTCCCCCTTTTTCGATCCAAGGGCACTGCCCATGGCATCAAAAATGAGATCCCTGTAAAGGGGTAAATGTTTGTTAATCGCTGTAAGCGCCCTGTGATCGGAATAATCGATGGAGACACTTGCAGTAACATAGGAAAGTTCGGACTTCCTGCCCGGAACCAGCATAAAAAAATCTTTCAAAACGATATTGCCAGGCCCTTCAACCTTTGCCGGAGCTGTCAGATCGATATCCACTGTCTCCACCTTTGGTTCCGGCACAGACGCGACCTCCACCACCGGCTCCAGGACAACGGGTACCTCCTCTGTGGTTGCAAAAAACTTGAAATAGCCCACCGGCAGGGTCACCGCCAGGAGAAGAACAGCCGCACAGGCCGCCAGGACCTTTTTGGATCGATACCATTTCCCGGCGGGTACAGCCTTGTCACGGTCGGGTTCAAGCTGAGCCACCTCGGCCAACGCCTCTTCCGCCTCTTCCAGGATCACCTGGTGCTCATCCAGGTCAAGATCAAGATCATCCGAATCCACGGAGAAGTCCAGGTCCGGCTCCAGTTCCCCTTCCAGACTGCCGAGGATGTCTTCATCCTCCTCTTCGGTATCCATCAGGAGTTCATCGATATCATCCTGGGAGATGAGATCCCCCCCCACGGCCTCGACGCCGAAGTCGTCACCCTTGAGGAGATCATCAATATCGTCCTGGGTTACCTCCTGCTCTTCTGCAACGGCAGGTTCGGGAGCGGGGTCCGGTCCCAAAAGCTCTTCCAGATCTATTTCAGGCTCGGGTTCTGGTTCTGGTTCTGGTTCTGGTTCAGGCTCTGGTTCTGGTTCTGGTTCAGGCTCTGGTTCAGGCTCTGGCTCTGGTTCTGGTTCGGGCTCGGGTGTTTCAGCCAGTAGCCGGTCAATGGTCTCCTGGGTGACCAGGCACTCCTCCGCATCAACGGCCTCGGACTCGTCAATCAGGAGTTCCTGGGTGTCCGCAGGTTCGGGAACCGTTGAAGCAGGAGCGTCTGCATCGTCCGACATGAGCCGGTCGATATCATCCTGGGACACCAGCTCCTGATTATCCTCCTCGGGTTCATCGGCTGCGACGGGCTCAGGCTCTCCGGAGGACGCCCCATTCATCAGCCGGTCGATATCATCCTGGGACACCAGCTCCTGATCATCCTCATCCGGCTCTTCGGCTACGGCAGGCTCCGCCTCCCCGTCCAACGCCGCGTTCATGAGGCGGTCGATATCATCCTGGGACACCAGCTCCTGTTCGTCCTCATCCGGCTCATCGGCCGCAACGGGCTCAGGCTCCGCATCCAACGCCCCGCCCATGAGCCGGTCGATATCGTCCTGGGATACCAGCTCCATATCGTCCTCATCCGGTTCATCGGCTGCGGCGGTATCCGGCTCCGGGTCAAGCGCCCCGCCCATGAGCCGGTCGATATCGTCCTGGGATACCAGCTCCATATCGTCCTCATCCGGTTCATCGGCTGCGGCGGTATCCGGCTCCGGGTCAAGCGCCCCGCTCATGAGCCGGTCGATATCGTCCTGGGATACCAGCTCCATATCGTCCTCATCCGGTTCAGCAGGAGCGGCATCATCCCCGGGAAGGTCAACATCCAGGGAGACGCTGTTCAACAGGCTGTCGATATCATCCTGGGAAAGTTCCCCCAGCTCATCATCTGATGAGCCGACGGCATCTTCCGCTTCATCAAGGGATGACGCACTCAGCAGCTTGTCAATATCATCCTGGGATATCAGGGTATCGTCATCGGAATTGGATACAGACATTTAAGACCTCTCAAAGTTTACAGACCAAACGCCGTTAAAGCCGAAGTGGTTCTTCCAAAATAGCTCTTGAGCCTTGTCTTCAGCTTGATCAGGATGGCCGTGTGAATCTGGCAAATCCTTGATTCCGTCAAACTCAAGACCTCCCCGATCTCCTTTAACGTCAGCTCTTCATAATAATAAAGGGAGACAACCAGCTGCTCTTTTTCGGTCAAGGTCCTGATGGACTTGGCAAGCTCGGACTTCATCTCCTCCCTGTCAAGAAGATCGGCAGGATTGTCCCCACCTTTAAGACCGGACTGAAATCGTGTATTGGAGGAGGTATCGTTGTCCCTTGTCCGGATAAAGGCATCAAGGCTCAAAATCGCTGCGCCGTGGATGTTGGAGAGCATGTCATAATAGGTTTCAAGCTCCACCCCAAGGGTCTTTGCCACTTCATCGTCCGACGCCGGCCGCCCCTTTTGATTCTCAATCGCCTTGACCGCCTTTGCAATATCCTGAATCTTTTTTCGCATGGACCTGGAGTAGGTATCCATACTCCTGAGTTCATCCAGAATAGCGCCCTTTATCCTGTATTGGGCATATGTCTTAAGGCTGACATGCTTATCAGGGTTAAACTTATCCACCGCATCGATGAGCCCCAGGGAGCCCGCACTCACAAGCTCGTCAAAAAACACGCTCGAGGGAAGCCGCCGGGCAAATCGCGAAGCTATCTGCTTGACGAGAAAAGAGTACTCGACAATCATCTCCTCCCGCCAGGAACCGCCCTGCTTTTTTCTGTCTCGACTTGATTGTTTCATTTACTCCAATGCCCTTGTCAACATTTGTTTATCCGCCCCCAAGGCCCAGGTTTTACCTGGGTGCATCAAAAATCCGGTTCATGAAAAACTTTATGTTTCCATCAGATCCCGGCCGGATCTTTGAATCCGCCACTTTCCTAGCTAACGTTCCAATGCGGGTCGCCGAAGGAGATTTGGGAGCGTAATCAAAAACGGTGCTGCGCTTGAGCACGGCTTGTTGAAGCTGGGGATCAAAGGGGATGTACCCGTAATACTCCAGCACGACATTTCCCAAAAACCTGTCCATGGCTGCCCCGAGCGAGGCATAGACGGATTTGGCCTCTTTCTCTGAATTTACCATATTTATCACCAGTTTAAAATACCTGATTCCATGATCCCTGGCAAGGACCTTCATCAATGCATAGGCATCGGTGATGGAAGTGGGTTCCCTGGTTGCGATGACAATGTTCTCATCCGAGGCCGCGTTAAAATATAGCACGTTGGACGATATGCCGGCACCCGTATCCACAAGGATGATATCAGCCATATCCTCCAATGCCTCAAACTCGGTCAACAGATTGAGCTTTTCACCGTCGGTGAGCTGGGTCAGGTTGGCAAACCCGCTGCCGCCCGGAATGATCTTCACCCCCTGTTTTGTGGTAACAATCACCTCTTTCAGCTCTTTTTCACCGCTGATGATGTGGCCGATATTATACCGGGGACGCATGTTGAAAAGGATATCGATGTTGGCAAGTCCCACATCGGCATCCATTACAACCACCCGTTTCCCAAGTTTTGTCAGGGCAAGGGCAAGGCTTCCGACACAATGGGTCTTGCCCACGCCTCCCTTGCCGCTTGTCACGGCGATAACCCTTGGAACAGATCGTCCCCCGGACGTTCCCTTCACATTCATGCTCCTTGACAGGGCATCTGATTTTACAATTGTTCTAAGCCCGCTTGCCTGATCCACCTGTAACCTCCTTTTATCCCTGATCCCGGCCCAGCATCAATCCCAAAAGATCTTGGGGCTTGGGTACGATCAAATCCTCAGGGACTCGTTGCCCATTGGTCACCAGGGAGATCGGCATTTTCAAATCGCCCACCTGGTCCAAAATTTTTCCACACCGCCCTGTCTCATCGATCTTCGTAAAAACGTAGGATTCGGGATTCAACGCGGAAAAGGCCGATGCAGCGGTCTTCATGTCGATGAATCCGGTTGTCATGCTTAACACAAGGTGAACCGACACCTTGAAATCAGCGTCAAGCACCTGGGCAACCTCCTCCATCCTGGCAGTATCGGAATGGCTGTGGCCGGCCGTGTCAATGAGGACAATATCCATATTCCTCATTCTCTCAAGGGCCTTGACCAGATCATCCCTGGAAAAGGCTGGAACACACATGATTCCCATGATGGCCGCATAGGACTTCAACTGTTCAAAGGCGCCCATACGGTAGCTGTCAATGGAGATCAGGCCAACGCTCTTCTTTCTCTTGAACTTGAGTTCCGCTGCAAGTTTGGCGATGGTGGTGGTTTTTCCGACCCCGGTGGGTCCGACAAAGGCAGCCGCATGGGGCTGGCCCATTCCGTCCGGTCCCTCGGCAAAGGGATCCACCGTTTCAATCTCCTTGAGGCACGCTTGAATCACATACTTTTTAAAAATTGAGATGGAGCCGGCCCCCTGATCGGAGTCGCTGTCCATGGCGGCACTGGCGTTTTTCAGGATCGTCTTCGCCTTTTTCTCTGAAATGCCGCTCCTGAGCAGGGAAGCAAAGAGACCGGCCGCTTCCGAATGATCGCTCATCAGGGAATCCAGACCGCTTTCAAGCCCCACAAAAGAGATGAGATCCTTGATGGAGGCAAGCTCATCCTTAAGGGGAGCCAATTCCTCGTCCTGCTTGGTCTCCAGCACATACCCCTTGGGACTTGCCGCCACGTCTTCCTTGGGGTCGGCCTTTGGCGCCGCTTCGATCTCGAACATCTCCTTTGCGTAGGGATCCCGGGGGCTTTTAGGAACCCTCCGGGTTGAAAGGATCATTGCGTCCGGCCCCAACTCCTCTTTGATCGCTGCCATGGCCTCTTGAATGGTACGGCCCTTAAAAATTTTTACTCTCATTGTTTCAATTTAACCTTTCCGCCTGCCTGCAGATTAATGTCATCCACGATTTCCGCATGGGATACCACAAATACCGATGGCAGGGCATGTTCAATCAACTTCCTGAAATGACGCCTCAACCCGGGGGAGCACATAATAACAGGCTGCACATCCATGGCAAGCTGTTTTTCCACCTCAGCCGATGCCGAAGTGATGATCTGCTCTGCAGTCTTGGGATCAACTGCAAGGTATGCCCCATGCTCCGTGTGCTTTATATTCTTTCCAAGCAGCTCCTCGACATTTCGGTCCAGGGTGATCACCTGAAGGGTCCTGCCCTCCCCCACATAGGAGGCAAGCATGCCCTTGGCGATTCTCTGCCTTGCATATTCGGTCAACAGATCCGGATCCTTGCCCATGGGCGCATAGTCGGCAAGGGTTTCCACAATGGTGAGAAGATTCCGGATGGAAACCTTCTCCCGCAGCAGATTTTGAAGCACCTTCTGCACGATTCCCACGGAAAGAAGATTCGGCACAAGCTCTTCCACGGCCTTTGGACTTGTTTTGGCAAGGTTGTCCAGCAGGTGCTGCACCTCCTGGCGTCCCAACAGATCGTAGGCATTGTTTCGAATGATCTCGGTGATATGGGTGGCAATGACCGTTGAGTTGTCAACCACGGTATATCCGGCAAACTTAGCCCCGTCCTCCTGATCCTGGGGAATCCACAGGGCCGGCAGATTGAATGCGGGCTCGGTTGTGGGAATCCCATCGATCTCCTGGGCCGTCCCCCCCGGGTCCATTGCCAGAAGGTGATTGACCATGAGTTCGGTCCCGGCGGATTCAACCCCCTTGATCATGACCCGGTACTGGGCCGGATTCAATTTCAGGTTGTCCCTGATGTGAATGGGCGGAATAATGATACCCATTTCACTTGCAAACTGCCGCCGTATGGCGCGGATTCTGCCAAGCAAAACACCATCCTGCTGTTTGTCCACCAGGGGAATGAGCCCGTACCCCACCTCAAGCTCGATGGTGTCCAGGGTCAACAGATGATCCACCTCTTCGGGCGCCCCTGCTTCCGCCCCCTCTTCGGCCTCGGCTGCGGCGCCGGGTTCCATCTCTTCGATCTCGTCCCGGGACCTGCCGATGAAGTACCAGCAGCCCCCTCCCAGGAGAATGGCCAGGGTCATGAAGGGAAAGGCGGGAAGGCCGGGCACAAGCCCAAAACAGAAGATGATCACCGACCCCAGGTAAACCGGGGTGGTGCTGGAAAGCAGGTGGTTGACAAACTCTTGTCCCATCCGGTTTTCAGACCCGGACCGTGAAACCAGAATACCTGCCGCCGTTGAGATGAGCAGGGCCGGTATCTGGGAGACCAGGCCGTCGCCGACCGTGAGCAGGGTATAGTTGGTGAGCGCCTCGCCCACGGGCATTCCCTGCTGGACCACGCCGATGACAAACCCGCCTGCAATGTTGATCATGGTGATGATGATACCCGCGATGGCATCCCCCCTCACAAACTTGCTGGCACCGTCCATGGCTCCGTGGAACTCGGATTCCTTTGCTACACCCTTACGCCGCGCCCCGGCCTCAACCTCATCGATCATGCCGGCGTTGAGGTCGGCATCAATGGCCATCTGCTTTCCGGGCATGGCGTCCAGGGTAAACCGTGCCGCCACCTCTGCAATTCGTCCCGCACCCTTGGTGATGACCATGAAGTTAATAAGGACCAGGATGATGAAGATGATCATTCCCACCACATAGTTTCCCCCGACCACAAAGCTGCCGAAGCTCATGATGATGGAGCCTGCGGCCCGGGGCCCTTCACTTCCGTGGAGAAGGATCAGCCGGGTGGATGCAACGTTCAACGAAAGCCGGAACAGGGTAAGCATCAGCAGCATGGACGGAAATATGAAAAAATCCAGGGGGACTTTGGTGTACATGGTGGTGATGAGCACGATCACGGCGAATGTGATGTTCAGGGCCAGGAAGAAATCAAGAAGCATTGGCGGAAGCGGCAGAATCATGGCCATGAGAATACCAATCAATGCAACGATCATTGCAATGTCAGAAGCTTCGCTTCGTAAGCCTGCCAAAATTCCAGTCTGTTCAGCTGCCATTCAATCCTCGTTAAAAATCATCCGTTGTTTCCATGGAAAAGCGACCGTTATTTGACGCGGCTGCCAAAAGGTTGACGCTCACCGTCAAAGGGTCTTTCCCTTTAGTCTGTACACATGGGCAAGGAGTTCGGCCACGGCCTGGAACTGTTCCGATGGGACTTCCTGCCCTACCTCAACCATCTTATACAAATTTCGGGCCAACATTTTGTTTTCCACCAAAGGAACATCAGATTCCCGTGCAATTCTTCGAATATTGGCGGCAACGGCCCCGGCGCCCTTGGCCACAACCGTGGGGGATTCCATGGTCAAACCGTCATATTTGATGGCAACTGCCAGACGGGTGGGGTTTGTCACGACCACATCCGCCCCCGGGACATCGGCCATCATCCGTTTCCTGGCCGCCTCGGCCTGGAGCTGGCGTATCCTGGATTTCACCTGGGGATCACCGTCGGTCTGCTTGTGCTCGTCCTTGACCTCCTGCTTTGTCATCTTCTGGTCCTCCAGGAACTTCCACTTCTGGAAGGCATAATCCAGCACGGCCAGAACCACCATCACAAGGAGCACCTTGATGAAAATTTCATAGGAGACCTTGAGGATATAGATCATAATCGCCGCCACACCGTTGTCATAAAGCCGGATGATGTCGGCAAGCTCCGATTTCACAACCATGTAGGAAACCGTAAAGATGATGATGATCTTCAGGATGCTCTTGACAAACTCCATGAAGGCCCGGGAAGTGAATTTCTGGGCAAATCCCTTGATGGGGTCTATGCGGGAGAGCTTCGGCTCAATGGCCTTCCAGGAGATGGCAAACCCCACCTGGAAAATGTTCGAGACAAGTGCCGCGATGAAAACAGCGGCCAGCAGGGGCCCCAGGACAAGAAACAGGCTCCGGGAACAGCGAAACATGAGATTCACCGCCTCCACGGCGGTCAGCAGGGGAACGCCGGTGAAAGTAAGGCCGTCGCGCATCACCACCAGAAGCTGCTGGTATATAAAATAGGCAAAGGCATTGAGCGAAAGCACCCCTGCCAGGAGAACCACCACAGAAGGAATCTCCATACTCTTGGAGACCTGCCCCTCCTCCCGGGCTTTGTCGAGCTTCCGCGAGCTCGCGTCTTCGGTTTTCTCTCCGCCGCCTTCAGGATCTTCAGCCATGGCTATCCTCCACCGATCCAGAACATAAATTTCATGAGCAACGCCTTGAACTCATAGATATATCCCTTGGTAATGAGCTTGATGATCTCAAGACTAAGGCCGAAGAGCACAAGACCGACAACGATCTTCAGGGGAAAGGCAACGATCATCACGTTCATCTGGGGTGAGAACTTTGCCGTAAGGCCAAAGGCGACGCTGGTAAAAAGAAGGGCCGCGATTGCGGGCGCCCCGATCTTGATGGAAAGAACAAACATCTGGGCGCCGAGGAACAGCATCTTGTCCACCATGACGCGCTGGAACACGAACTGGCCGGGCTGTATCAAATCAAAGCTGTCCACAAGGGCCAGCAGCATGATGTGGTGGCCGTTGAGGAGCAGAAACACCAACAGGGCCACCCAGTAGGCCAGCTGCTCCATGATCGACACATTGGCGCCGGACTGGGGGTCCACCACGTTGATCATGGAAAAACCCATCTGAAACCCGATCACCTGGCCGGCAAGCTGAAACGCCCCAAAAAAGAGCCGCACACAGAGCCCCAAAGTAAGACCGATCATGGCCTCGCCGATCAGGAACAGCCCCGTTGCCAAAGGACAGCCCGGCAAAGAGGCCGGATCGATATCCACCACGGAGTACAAAAGCATGGCGATGACCATGGCGAGCCCCGTCTTGAGCATGGCCGGAAACATGGTGGAGGAAAAGATGGGAAGCATGAACAGAACGATGCTGACCCGTGCCAGGACAAGCATATAGAGCTTGAACTCGCCCGGTTGTATGAGGTTGAGGATCTCCATGCTTCAGGTCACCGGATATAGAGTGGAATGTTCTCGATGACCCGACGGGTAAACTCCGTGACCTCTTCAAGCATCCACGGCGCAAAAAAGAGAAGCCCCAAAAACACCGCAATGATCTTGGGAACAAAGGAAAGGGTCATCTCCTGAATGGAGGTGACAGCCTGGAATATACTGATGATGAGACCCGCGGCAAGCCCCAGACCCAGCATGGGCATGGAGAGATAGATGGTCAGGATGATGGCCTGCTTGGCAAATTCAATGACAAATTCAGGGGTCATGGTCAGATTCCAAAACTTTTTAACAGGGAACCGGTCAACAGATGCCACCCGTCCACGAGCACAAAGAGCATCAGCTTAAAGGGAAGCGAGATCATTACCGGGGGCAGCATCATCATTCCCATGGCCAGCAGCACAGAGGCGACCACCATGTCAATGACAAGAAAGGGGATATATAATACGAACCCGATGATAAACGCGGTCTTAAGCTCACTGATCACATAGGCGGGGATAAGGAGCATCAGGGAAACATCCTCCCGGGCATTGGGCTTGTCAACCCTTGCCCCCTTGACAAACAGGGCGATGTCCGCCTCCCGGGTATTTGTCAGCAGGAACCTGCGAATGGGCACCTGGGCCGTCTCAAAGGCTTCCTTGTAGTCGATCTCCTTTTCCAGGTAGGGATTGAGGGAGGTCCGGTAAATATCCTGGGCAACGGGCTTGATGATAAAAAAGGTCAAAAAGAGGGCCAGGCCCACCACCACCTGGTTTGGGGGGCTGGACTGGGTGCCGATGGCCTGCCGTAAGAAATGGAACACCACAATGATCCGGGTGAACGGGGTCATGAGGATCAGAATGGCCGGCGCCAGGGCAAGGATGGTCACCAGGGCGATGATTTCGAGAACGACCGCAACGTCCTCCGGTCCCTGGGCCTGCTCGATGCCGATCTTCAAGGAGGGAATGGGAAAGGTAACGGCCTGGGCCATCTCTGGCAGCACCATGAGACAGAGCAGGCAGATAACAAACAAACCGGTAATTTTCCGGTCAAGGAACCTAGGCGCCATGGTCATCCCCCTTGTCACGGGAACGGTCCACACTCTCCTTCAACAGGTCCGGGAAAGCCTTATTGTCCCCGGTTTCCACCAAAGGCTCCCGGGCCTTTGCGTCAAAGGAGGCAAGGGAGGTAATGGCCTGGGAGGTGACCCCCAGCAGAATTTTCCGGTCCAGCACATCCACCAGCACCAGCTTCTCCTTTGGGGATAGATGGTGCACTGAGGCAACCCTGATATCCTCTTTACCCTTACCGCCTCCCCGGATGGATGTAAACCGCCTCACAACGTAAAGGAGAAGCACAAGCGCGGCAATGACAACACCCAACATCACCGCACTTTTTAGAAAGGCCCCCCACATTTCAGACGAGGATTCCATCACTCAGCCAGACTCTTGACCCGGTCCATGGGCGTTATGATATCGGTGAGACGCACGCCGAACTTCTCGTTCACCACCACCACCTCGCCCCGGGCGATGAGTTTCCGGTTGATGTAAACCTCCAGGGGTTCGCCCGCAAGCTTATTGAGCTCGACAATGGAGCCCTGGCCCAGCTGGAGCAGGTCGTTCACGAGCATCCGTGTTTTACCGAGCTCCACGGAGAGTTCCAGGGGGATGTCAAGAATGAAGTCAAGGGTCCTCTCCTCCTGGTCCTGATCCTGATCCTGTCCCCCCTCCTGTTCGAGGTTCTCGTTTTCCATTTCCTGATCACCGGTTGCTTCGCTGCTGTTCTCTTCCATAGTCATTTCTCACTTTATGGTCGTTTTTTCTTCTACGCAAAAGGCCTGGAATCCGCGCTGGACCCCGGCATACCCCTTGAGTTTGGGAAGGCCGTCAATAAAGCCTGTAAGCATATCCTTTGCGTCGTTATCCAGCTGTATCACATCCCCGGGCTGCATGTAAACAAGCCGCTCCCCCGAGATCTCGGTGGAGCCCAGCCGCACCCTGAGATTCACCGTGGACTCCAGGATGATCTCTTCGAGCCTGTTTCTCCACGCCACGTCAACCTCTTCGGTTTCCGCCTGGAATCCGGATGCAAGCTTGGCCCGGATGGGCTCGATCATGGCGTAGGGAAGGCAGACCACAAGATTGCCTGCCGCCTGTTCCAGCTCAATCTCGAACCGGGTCACGATAACAAGGTCCGTGGGCAGTACGATGGCGGCGAACTGGGGATTCATCTCCGAACGGATCAGGGATGTCTTCACCGGTTCAATGGGCATCCAGGCCTTTTCAATGTCCCGGAGACATTCCACAACCACCTTCTCGATCATCACCTCTTCAATGGCGGTGAACTCCCGTCCCTCGACCCTTGCCTGTCCGGACCCCTCACCACCAAAAAAGGTGTCGATGAGGTTGTAGACAAGCTGGCTCTCGAGCACCACAAGGGCGTGGCCCCTCAAGGGCTCCATGCGAAAAACATGGAGACTCGTGGGAACGGGCAGACTGCGCACAAACTCGGAGAACTTCAAGGTATCCAAGGGATTGGCAGTCACATCCACATTGGTCTGCAGCAGGGTCGACATGCTGGCCCGAATCTCCCGGGCAAGCCGCTCGTTGATGACGTCAAAGGTGGGCATCCTCGCCCTGATAACCTTATCCTGACTGGTAAAATCATAGGTAGCAAGCCCTTCAGGTTCGGGAGCCTCGACCTCTTTCTCGCTCTCCACATCTCCTGAATCAAGCCCTGCCAGCAGGCTGTCAACTTCGTCCTGGGATAGTATCTCGCTCATGGCCTCAATTCTGCATAATTAAATTGATAAAATAAAGATCTCGGATCTTTGCCCTGGTCAATGTCTGATTGATCATTCCGATCAATTTCAACTTCAGCTGAAGCTTGCCCTCGGGAGTTCTCAAAACAAGCCATGTGGTCTCCCGGGTCTCCTCTTCGATGAGCTTGCGGATGTCGTCCATACCGGCTTCAACCTCCCGGCGCATCCCCGTATCCAAAAGTTCAAGCGCGATATCCAGGGTGATGAACTTCATGTTGCCGCTGGGATTGAGCGGAATCCGCTCAAAGGTCTCAAGGACAACCACCTCCTCAAACCGGGGCGCTTCATATGTCCCGGGGAGTTCCTGAACCGCCTCCACCTGGGGCGGCGGCAACGGTTCTTCCGCTTTGTCAACGGCCGGTTCTTTTAAGAAAAAGAACCAGAGGGCGGCAACACCAGCCAGAACCAACAGGAGCGCGATCAGAAGGATCACCAGTGTCTTTAGTGTCAGCCGTTTCTTCAACCGTTCAAGCCCTCCGGGGCCCGGGCGCTCAGCACTTTCTCTTTTGGGATTTCCATGGATTTCATTCTCCTGGGTCACGAGGACCCCCTGAAACGTCTGGGTTTAAGGTTGTCCTGCTTAGTTGAACATCTTCTAATGACCACAATATAAAGCAATCATCATGCCAAAAAAAGATCTTCTCCCAATTTTATCCAAGAACAGCAAAAACCCTATCACACCAGGGCGTTTATTGACCAGTTTTTTTTGGGGAGTTCGGGATATGCGTCAAGAAAAGGGAGGCGGGCGTCAAGATAATGACAAAGGGGGTCAGGCAGGGCGGGAACCGCCCCGCCTGATCAAAGGGGGTTTAACGCTTCATCTGGATCACGGTCTCCATCATGCCGTCAACCGTGGTGATGGTCTTGGAGTTTGCCTGGAATCCGCGCTGGGTGGTGATCATCTTCACAAACTCCTCGGAAATATCCACGTTGGACATCTCAAGGGAGTTGGGGGCGATGGTGCCAAGGCCGTTCTCTCCGGGCTTGTTGGTGATGGCGTTGCCGCTCTCCCGGGTCGCGGAAAAGAGGTTCCCGCCTTCACTGGAAAGACCGTTGTTGTTGAGAAACTTGGCAAGCCCCACCCTGAAGAGCGGTATCAGCTGACCATTGGAGTAGATCCCTGTCATCACACCGTCCGAGGCCACGTTCACCCCCTGGAGATCGCCTGCGGAATAACCGTCGGCATCCTGGAAGGTGGTGGTGGAGGCCCTTGCATACTGGGTGGTGGAGAGACTGTCGTTGATGAAATTGGTTCCGTCAAATTTAGTACCGATATCAAACTGAATATCGGTCTCGGTGGTTCCGAACTCGCCGCCGAGAAAGTCGGTGTTAAAGCTGTAATACCCGGTGGTCTTGATCTCATCCACGGGTTTTTCCGTCCAGGCGGTGGACCCCTTGATATCAAAGGTTATCTCGCTTCTATGGTCATAGGGCGCAGCGGTTGGGCCGGACTTCAGTGACTCGGTAAACGTGAAGACAATGTCCTCCTTGTCATCGTCATTGCCTGAACCGTCAAGGTCGATCACCGCTTTGTCCTTATCCCCCTTGATGGTTGCATTGGCATACTCCGTCGGAGGAACCCCTGGAAGAACATCAAAGGAAACCGTATCATCGGCCACAGCACCCGCCATTGTGATTGTCATATCGACACCTGGAACAGCAGCAGAAGTATCAAAATCAATTTCCAGATTCATCATACCAGGCGTAATTTCAGCGTTAGGATATTCAACCGGCGGAGAGGGATCAAGGGTAAAATCAATTGAACCGTCGGCGGTCAAAGGCGTTGCAAAAGAATAGGTCGCCTTTGCCCCACTTGGCAATTCAAACGTTACACCATACTCATTACCGGTTGCACTAGGTACAGTTGCCGGGGCTGCAGCGGGAGGAGTAATCGTCCATGATGTTGTTGCTGCAGTATATGTAAGATTATACTGACCTGCAGCCGCATCCTTAGCGATTCCAGAACCCGCAGCATTGATGGTAAGAGTCGGGCTGTCGTGAGGCGTTGCCCAAGATGTAAGCGATGTAGCCGGAGCTATACCAGGAACGATATCAGAGTCTTGCATAGGATAGTTCCAATCCCAATCAGCACCATCATATTGAACGGCTATGGCAGACAGCATCGTCATTTCAGACGAATCAGTGTAAGCCGGTGGAATAGTAGGGGTTACAGTACCGATGGTGGCAATATTTGAGACCAGAGTTCCAGCTGTTTCAGCTGCGGCTGGATCGCTCTTCCAATCCCACCTCCCCTTGCCATTGTCCGCGGCGGGATACCAGATGAGCCCTACGTCATCGGAATCATGGGTCATCACCTCGGGGGCGTTGATCTCAAGGGAGGTATTATCGTTGGCGGTATCGCCGAAATAGGTGGTTCCTTCAATGCCCTGGACATGGAGACCTGTGGGATCGTTGATATCAAAACCAATGGAGTCGGTTGCCACGGCCGGCTGGTCAAGCTTGATCCTCAGATCCGGATCCACATCCGCGTTATTGTCGGGATTCAGGACGATATTGATGGTCTGATCATCGGAGTAGACAATTTTAGCATTGGGATATGCTGTGGGTTTTCCCGTGGCTGAAAAAGCCCATTGGCTTCCATCGAACTCAAAATCAAACCCATACCCGTCCAAAGACATTTTCTCGGAATCCTCAACATGAAATTTAATGTCTTCTTCACTATTGACACCGTTTGCCTGGACGTTTCCGATACGGCCCGTGAACTCCTCCATGCTGAAATCGAGGATATCACCGCTGCTCTCGCTGAACGAGATGGTCCCCCTGGCAAGAAGGCCCTTGCTGTCGGTCCCCTGGACAAGATTCCGATTATCCTCGCTGGGATTGCAGGTGACAACGTACTCCCAGTCCGTGCCTGATTTTTTGTCATAGTACACGGTTATGTCATGGGTGCTTCCCAGGGCATCGTGTACCTTTACAACGGACTGGTACTCGTAGTTGGTGGGATCCATTAAATTTTTGGAGCTGGAGTCCCACCGGTTGGAAAGCACCACGGCCTGGCTTTCGGCATCGGCATCCAGGTTGGTTATCATGGAGACCTTTGTGCTCTTTTTGGGAGGAGAGGTGAACGCCTCCAGCACGATATCCTTGATGGAGCCCATGTCATCGCCTGTCTCCTCGTCCAGCTCCCAGCCCTGGACAAGGTAGCCTTCGGGATTGACCAGCTGGCCTGACTTGTCAAAATGGAAATTACCCGCCCGGGTGTAGAAGTTATTCTCACTGTTGGACTGGCGGACCACAAAGAACCCGTCCCCGCCAATGGAGAGATCCGTGGCGTTTCCAGTTGATTCAAACGAACCCGTGTCAAAGTTCTGGTCAACGGCGCCAATGGACATACCCCTTCCCACCTGGGCGGAACCGGCCTGGGTGGCCACACTCTGGCTCAGGGTGTCGGCAAAGGTGGACCGGCCTTTCTTAAAACCGACCGTATTTGTATTCGCAATATTATTACCGACCACCTGCATGGCGTTGCCCATGTTGGTCAGACCGCTGGTACCTGTAAATAATGAACTTGATAAAGACATACTCTTCCCCCTTTTTTATGCTCGACTCAGCCCGGGACTCCCCTGCTGACAATTAAATATCTTTTACGTTGGTAATGGAACTGACCGTTGCCAGAAAACCGGTATCCCCCAGCACCAGGAATTGAGTGCCGTTGATCACCCTGATCTCGCTCACCTTCTCCGCCATGGTGGCATCCAGGGCGCCCGAGCCTGAAGTGACGGCATAGGAATAGAATCCTTCAGGGACCTTATTTCCCCTGCTGTCATTGCCGTCCCAGGTGGCCTCGTTCTCCTCTCCGTATTCCACATCGTCGGCATCCACGTTGATGCTGCTGATCTGCTGGCCGGAGGCGTTGAAGAATCTCACCGTCACATCCTGCTTTTTCTCATCTTCCGCAAGTTCCGGCAGCTCAAATTTCACCGTGCCAGCCTCTTTGGCGGCACCGTCATAGCTGATCAGGGGCCGTGCGGTGGTGATCTCTTTACCAAGGTAATCCACGGGAGATTCCTTGGGTGTTTCAACTTCAGCGGGATTGCCCACCTGGACCAGGGATTCCGGGTCCACCAGTATTCCCTGAACCTTGAGATAAGCTTTGCCCTCATTGTACACGATGCTCTCCACCGTACCGGTAACGGATGTGGGGATGGCAGCAAACCCTGCTCCCTCGTTTGCCAGGACCGCATATTTGTAGGAGCCGTCTTCCACCGCCTGCCCGGTATTATCCTTGCCGTCCCAGTCAAAATTGTAGGAGCCCGGGGTCTTCTGACCCGGATAGAGCGTGCGAACCTCATTTCCAGCCTTGTCATAGATCTTGACCATGACATCCGCGGATCTTTCAATATTGTAGAGCCCGCCAAAGGGAGATCCGTCCACCACCTCGATGGAATCCACGTCTCCTGTCACAATCTTGCCCACATAATCGGTGACATTGACCTGGGAGCCGCTGCCCTCCTTTTCTTTCAACGCTTCCATGGTGTCGTTGATGTTCATGAGCTGCTCCAGCTGGGAAAACTGGGCCAGCTGTGCCGAGAAGTCGGAGCCCTCCATGGGGTTCATGGGATCTTGATTTTTCAACTGGGCCACCAGCATGGTCAAAAAAGCGTCCCTGCCAAGGGCATCATTTTTATCTTTCTTTTCCGCATCGTTTGATTTGTAGGAGTCGCTCAATGCCTCAAGCGAACTGTTTCCCATTCCGGTTACTGCCATCTCTCGTCTCCTTTTTTAATCACGCCACAAAATGAAGGGCACCGGCATCGTTTGCAACGCCCCTGGTATTGATTGCCGTATCACTGTCCCCATTCACTCCCTTGACGCCCGAACCCGCGCCCTTACCGCGCCGGGAACCGGAACCGCCGGAATCCTGCCTGGCATCCGCCATGGACTGTTTAAAATCGCTTCCCATTTCAACATCAAAGCTGCCGATTGAAATCCCGCTGTTGGCCAGGGCCGTCTTCAGCTCGCTGGCATGGGAGGCAAGGATATCCCTTGCCGCCTGATTTTCAGTGACCACGCTCACCTTGAGGCTGTCGCCCAGGTTATCGATGGTCATGAGAAGGCGTCCCAGCTCCGGGGGCCTGAGCTGAAGTTTCAACTCGGTTTCCCCCTGGCTCACGGCGCGTGCAAGGCTCTTCCCAACCTGGTTGGCCACGTAGGAGGGAAGAATGGGCCGGGATGACCCGGCCTTGCCGGCTGCCTGGCTCCTGGCCTCCATGGCCATCTCCCGGAACTCTCCGCCGCCCCCCCCGGACGTCTCAAGGGGCGCCACGGTTCCTTTCCGCTCTTTTCCCATGACGCCGACCCGTCCGTCCCTGCCAACATCCTTAAGGTCTCCGGGACCGTTTTTGACCTCCTTGACCACCGCCTCAACGTTCTCCAGAAGCTTGGCAAGTTCCGGCTCAAGCCCTCCCTGGGTCGATGGGGCTCCAGCCACTCCAGGCTGCTGCTGATCAATCTTGGCCCCAAAGAGCTTGAGCAGGTTTTCCCGCTCCAGCCCCTCCATGGCAGAGGGCTGCCTCTCCACGTCAACACCGGCTGCCGTCAACTTACCAGCGGATGATGTCACGCCTTTCATGACGGTGGTCAGCAGCTCTTCGGGATCGGTTTCAGCCTTGGTGTTGAAAACCGCCCCCTCTTGGGACATTCCAACTGCATCCGGTTTCCCTGGATGATCCGGCATCTTAAAGGAATCGCCTTTCTTGAAAAGATCCGCTATCTTGAAGTTCTCCGCGCCCCTGGCGCTCTCCATCCCCCTGGCGCTGTCCATCCCCCTGAAGCTGTCCGCCCCCCTGAAGCTGTCCGCGCCCCTGGCGCTGTCCGCGCCCCTGGCGCTGTCCGCGCCCCTGGCGCTGTCCATCCCCCTGAAGCTGTCCGCCCCCCTGGGATCATCCGAGTTCCGCATCCGCTCCAGTACAGAGACAAAGTCGTCAAGGGTCAGGGGAGCGGCGGAGGCCCCCTTTTCTTCAAGCCCCATGGCCTGGAGCATTTGGCCAAGCCCGCTGGTTTCCGGATCCGCCTTGAACCGGTTACCTGAATAGAACGATTGTTTTTGAAGCTTCTGAAGGCCGTCTATCAGGGTATCAAGGTTGATCCCCTTCCCCTCCAGCTTGGCATCGTCAATAATACCGGAGGAAATATCTTCCGGTATTCCCAGCGCCGTCAATATGGATGAGATAAAGGGAAGGTCTGAAATGGCGAGAAGGTTCTCCTCGCCGGCCTCCTGGTCCGGCTCTTTCGGGCCAAGGGCCCCAAGCCCCTCCATGAGTTCGGCAAGCCCCACAAGATCGCTGTCCTCATCCTTGAGATCCGCCATCAGGGCGTTGATCTCTTTTGGGTCGAACCCCGCGCGAACCAGGAGTTCCTGGAGCGCCCCAAGCCCCTGCTGATCGATGGCGGCATTTTCCAGGACAACCCCGGCCATCTCAAGATAACGTTTGAATTGATCGACAAACTCAAGGGCCGGGGACTTACCGCTCCCGGCTCCGGGAATGTTATCGATTTTTCCCGTCTTTGGGGACAACAGCGCCGTCAACTTGTCGGCAAAGGCTGTTTCGTTCCCAAGCCCGGAGAAGCCCCTGCCCTTACCATCCGAGGCAGTGGATGGGATCAGATCTTTCAAAGATGTGCTAAAGTCGACTAAATTTAAATTCATGGCTGCACCCGTATTTATCAGTTAATTAAATTCTCTCATTGTATAAGCAACGACCGTGCCAAACAGTATTTAAAGGTTAATTGCGTATATTTTCAACAACTTACAACACCCTTAAGCAAGATACACTTCACGCGTTGGGTTGATCAAGCAGTTACTGCCCAATGGGATTTAAGCACCTGGGCAAGAATTGCCTACCCTGAAAACCGTTCCCCCAAATTGTCAAAGGAAATCTTTGGGGAGCGGGGACAGATTGAAATCTGTCCCCATAGCACGCCTACTTCTTCTTAAAGGCGATGCGCTCGCTTATCTTTGCCGCCCTTTCACTGTCCACAAAGGCAAGGATCTTGGCGGCAGAGGTTTCCCGCATGCGGGAAAAGATCTGTTTTGCGACCTCAATATCCATCTTATCCACGAT